>VBCA01000077.1 GCA_005881575.1 Betaproteobacteria bacterium | reverse complement strand
CTCGCGGACAAGGGATAGCTGACCGCGGAGCAAATCCTGGAAGCATTTCTGGTTTCGCTCGGAATCGTCGCGCTCGCGGAGATCGGCGACAAGACGCAGCTCCTCGCGCTGGTGCTCGCGGCGCGCTACCTGCGTCCGGTTCCGGTGATCCTGGGAATTTTGGTCGCGACGTTGGCCAACCACGCGCTCGCGGCCTGGCTCGGCGCGGAGGTCGCCGTGGTGCTCGGCCGCGACGCGCTGCGCTGGATCCTGGGCTTCTCGTTCCTCGCCATGGGGGCGTGGACGCTGATCCCGGACAAGCTGGAAAAGGAAAGGCCGCGAAGCGCGCGCCTCGGCGCGTTCGCCGCGACGCTCGTCGCCTTTTTCCTCGTGGAGATGGGCGACAAGACGCAGATCGCCACCGCCGCCCTGGCCGCGCGCTATGCCTCGATTGCGGCGGTGGTCGCTGGCACGACCCTTGGCATGATGCTCGCCGACGTCCCGGCGGTGTACTGCGGCGAGCGCCTTCTCAGGCGGGTGCCGGCGAAGACGATGCACCGGGTCGCGGCGGCGAGCTTTGCGCTGCTCGGCGCGCTTGCGCTCATCGGCACCGGTTGAGCCGCGAGGCTCGGCCGTAGTATCCTATCTGCATCCGCTCCGTAAGGGGAAATCATGGCCTCCGCGACCCGACCCGTTGTAAAGATTGCTCCCAACAATCCGGTGTTCGACCTGCCGGTGATCGTCGGCATCGAGGAAGGCTTGTTCGAGAAGGCGGGGCTGGACGTCAGCTTCTCAGCGACCTACGCCGACCGCGAGAGGGACAGCGCCGAGAAGCCGGTCCTCTCGCGCTTGAAGGAGCAGATGTTCGAGTGCGGCTCGGCCGACAGCTACAACGTCTGCGAGTGGGCGAGCATCGATCGCCTCGAGCGCGGCAAGCGCGGCGGCAGCATCGCGGCGCTGCGCGCCGCGGTCGCCGCGCAGGCGATCCTGACTTTCGACGAGAAGCTGCAGACCCCGCGCGACCTCGCCGACGTTCCCGTGGTCGTTCAGGAGCTCACCGGCTCGCACTACACGACGCTGCAGATGCTGGAGAGCGCCGTGGGGCGCGAGCACGTCAAGATCCAGAACGGCAGCTTGCCGTCCAGGCGCTGGGAGGGTCTCAGGGACCGCACTTATCGTGCGGTGGCGGTGATGGAACCCTTCATCAGCCTGGGCCTGAAGGAGGGCGCGCACATCATCGCGGCCTCGTTCTATCGCGGCGGCGAGGTGGTGGCGGCCGATCTGACTCCCGAGGAGCGCAAGGCGTACTACGACGCCGAAAACCGGGCCGTCGATCTCATCAACGGCGACTTCTACAAGTACGCGCATCACGTCGCCGCGGCCGCGAAGGGCGCATTGCAGCCCCGCGAGCTGCTGCGCGCCTTCGTTCACTACAAGCACGTCGACTATTACGACCCGGCGCTTTTCAACCGCGCCTACGACTGGATGAAGGCCCGAGGGATGACCGAAGGCCAGAGCCAGCACGCGGCCCTGGTCGTCGGCTGACCCAAGTCGTTTTCAGCTCTCCAGGCCGAGGAACCTCGCCGGGTTCCTCTTCACCATCAGATCGACGTCGGCCTGCGACAGGCCCTCGCGCTTCATTCCGTTGATCATCATCTCCATCCCGTCCGCATGCGTCGGCGTGCCGTTCTGCCCGAGGTCGCTCGAGAGGATGAAATGCGAGGCGCCGACTTCCTTGATCACCTTGGCGATGTCGGCGAACGACACGCGCCGCCAGCTGCGCAGGAACGGCCAGTAGGATTGCGGGCCGTGGATGTCGTTCAAGAAGCAGTACTCGATAAAGGCGCCCATCGCGACCGCCTGCTTCACTTGATCGAGCGTCATCCCCGGGACCTCGGCCATCGCGTGGGTGACGACGATGTTCTTCACGCCGAGCTCTTTCGCCCGCTTGATCACCGCGAGCGACTCTTCGGGCGCGACGTGCCCGGTCGCGAGCGACAGGTTCTCGCGGGCGATGATCTTCAGCACCTCCTCGGTCTCCGGAAACACCTTGCCGCCCGCCGCGACCTTGAGCCCTTCGCCGGGCTCCTTGAGGATCTTGTGCTGGTTGTCCGCGTCGAAGGTCGGCAGCCACACCACCTTGCCGCGGCCGCCCGACATGCGGTGGAACCATTCGACCGCGCTCGGGTTCACCCCGCCCACGGCGCGGTTGAGTGCGATCCCGCCCCAAATCTCGATGCCCGGCACGGCGCGGCTCACGAGCGCCGCGCGGTCGGCGGTCGGCGCGACGTGGTTCTTCAGCACGATGCCGCGCATGCCCTTGCGCGCGGCGATGCGCGCGACCTCGAAGTCGTCGAGGCTGCGGTTGAACGCGTCGGGATCGCTGTGGACGTGGATGTCGATCGCGCCCGCCGCGGGGCTCACCCTCGGCGGCGGCGGCGGAAAGCCGGTCTGCGCGAACAGCACGATGGAAAACGCGAGCGCGGACGCGCCCGCGGACGCAGCCGCCCAGGTCTTGAACCCCTTCATGATTTCCCCTTTTTTATCAGAACTTCATCGCCCGCTGGACCGCGGGCCGCGCGGACATTTCATCCGCCCAGCGCGCGACGTTCGCAAAGCCCTCGAGCAGCGCCGGCTGCGCGGCCTTCATGCGCGCGACCACGCCGTAAAGAGCGAAGTCGGCGACGGTCACCTCGCCGCCGGCACAGTAGCGCTGTTTTGCCAGCCTGCCGTCCCAGACCTTCATGTAGTTGTTCCACATCGACTTGAACGTTTCGATCGCGGGTCCATGCTGATCCTTTGCGCGAGACAAAGTGAAGATCGCGTTGATCATGCCGCTCATGTCGCTCGCCGCGCTCGCGAGCGCCTGCCAGAACGCCGGCCGCGCCGCGGGATCCTTCGGCAGGAACTTTCCCGATTTTTCGGCGCAGTACATCAGCACCGCGACCGACTGCGAAAGCGTCACCGGCTTTCCGCCCGGGCCGTCGCTGTCGACGATCACCGGGATCTGTCCGTTGGGGTTCATGGCGAGGAACGAGGGCGATTTCTGCTCGCCCTTCGTGAGGTCGATCGGGTGCAAGTTGTAAGCGAGGCCGCATTCTTCCAGCCCGATGCGCGCGCGCATGCCGTTCGAGGTGCCGGCGGCGTAGAGGTCGATCATGGTTGGCTCCGTGAGGGACGTCGAAAGCCGTAACTCTAAACCGAATAGGACTAAAATGCGGGGCTGGTCGGAGGGAATCCACAAGGGAGTCGTCCGTGAAAAGACAGCTGTTTGCAACTGCCGTTCTGGCGCTGGCCTTTGTGGGAGGCGGCCCGGCACCGGCCGCGGCCCAGGCCTCTACCGCTCTGACCGGGCGCGTGAGCTCCGCGGAAGAAGGCGCGATGGAGGGCGTGGTCGTCAGCGCGAAAAAGGCCGGTTCGACGGTCACGGTCAGCGTCGTCAGCGACGACCGCGGCCGTTTCGCCTTTCCTTCGTCGAAGCTCGGATCCGGCTCGTATTCGCTGAAGATCCGGGCAACCGGATACGAGCTCGACGGCCCGGGCTCGGTGGAGATCACCCTCGCCCTCCCCGTCGCGGTCGACCTGAAGCTGCGCAAGGTCCGGGACATCACGCCCCAGATGACCAACGCCGAATGGATCGCGAGCTTTCCCGGAACGCCCGAGCAGAAGAAGTTTCTCTACGGCTGCGTGGGCTGCCATACCCTGGAGCGCGTCGCGAAATCGAAGCACGACGCGGCGGGCTTCACGCAGGTGATGAAGCGCATGGCGGGCTATGCCAACAACAGCCATGTCGAACGGCCGCAGGTGCGCGTGGTCGCCCGCGATCCCATGCGCGACTTCGGCCCCGACTCCGACAAGCAGGCGGCGTATCTCGCCACGCTCAACCAGAGCGCCGGCGCCTGGCCGTATGAGCTGAAGACGCTGCCGCGAGTGAAAGGAAAGAGCACGCGCGTCGTCATCACCGAATACGATCTGCCGCGCAGACCCCTCATGCCGCACGACGTGATCGTCGACCGGGACGGCATCGTCTGGTACTCGCAGTTCGACCAGCAATTCCTCGGCAGATTCGATCCGAAGACGCTGACGCACGCCGAGTTCGCGATTCCCGTGCAGCGGCCCGATTTTCCCAAGGGCACGCTCGACCTCGAAGTCGATCCGGAAGGCAACCTCTGGCTCTCGCACATGTTTCAGTCGGGCATCGTGAAGTTCGACAAGAAGACCGAGAAGTTCCAGGCGTTCCCGCTGCCCAAGGGCGTCGTCAACGAGAATTCCCAGCAGTCGATGGTCGGCCCGCAGCGCTGGACCGTGGACCGCAAGGTGTGGCTGAACGACGCCGGCATTCCGGGCCTGCACCGCCTGGACATGACGACCGGCAAGTTCGAGACATGGAAACCTTACCAGAACATGAAAGGGCCGCATTCGGTCTACGGCATCTACGCCGATTCGAAGAACAACATCTTCTTCATGGATTTCGGCGGAGAGAACGTCGGCAAGATCGAGGCTGCGACCGGGAAGCTGACGCTCTTCCCGACCCCGACGGCGCGATCCAGACCGCGCCGGGGCAGGATGGACGATCAGGACCGCGTCTGGTTCGCGCAGTGGCGGGCCGAGAAAATCGGGATGTTCGATACCAAGACGGAAAAGTTCAGGGAGTGGAATGTCCCCACGCCCTATACCGCGCCTTACGACGTCGTCCTCGACAAGGCAGGCAAGGTGTGGACCGCGGGCATGAACACCGACCGCGTGCTGCGCATGGACCTGGAGACGGGCGAGTTCAGCGAGTACCCCTTGCCGAGCCAGACCAACATCCGGCGCGTCTTCGTCGACAACTCAGCCACGCCGCCCGCGTTCTGGGTGGGCAACAACCACCACGCGGCGATCGTGAAGGTCGAGCCGCTGGAGTAGTCTTCAAAACGCCTTCACTGCTCGCGTTCCATGTAGCGAGCGGTAAAGGACGCGTTGCTGACGTTCTGATTGGCTTTGTAGTCGCTGATCTGGATGAGAGTCCGATGTCCGGTCTGCACGTTCTGCGCCTCGAGTTTCATCGGCACGTATTTCCGGTGCACCGCATCGACCAGCCGTATGTCCTGCGCGTGATAGACCTTCAAGAGCTCACCCTGTTCGTCGTAGACCTCTGCTTTGATGGAGATGAAACTATCCTTTGCGATCCAATTGACTCGCTTCGCGTAGCCGCTTTGCCCGCGGACCGCGTCACTGTTCGCCATGCTCTGCACAATCCAGACCGGTATCCCATCGACGGCGCTTTCTCCTATCAGGCGATTCGTCCATTCCTGTGGACGGTGACCCAGCAAGTCACCGTACGAATAGTCGGAGCCGACAAAACTGTCGCGCCGGCTATTGGCGCTCAATCGGCGCACCTGTTTCAGCGCCGGCAGATACACCATGATGTTGTCGTCGCCCGAGCTGTTTTCGATCAGTACGGTTGCTGTGCCTTTCACGTCAGCGGGCCAGGTGAAGCGGATCAGGCGCATATTGTCGATCCCGTTCGGCTTCAGTTTCGTGGGGCCGGTGGTCTTGCGCACCCGCTCCTGCCCGTTTCTGTCGACGAGCGTCCACATGGCCGACGAGGTCGAATCCTGAACGC
>VBCA01000076.1 GCA_005881575.1 Betaproteobacteria bacterium | reverse complement strand
TCATCGCTGAGCGCAATGGCGTGCAATAACAATTGTTCTGCGCTCCGAAGGAAGCCTTTGCGCGTATAGAGCTGCGCCAAATTACTATAACTCGGTGAATAGCCCGGGTCCGCAAGTACGGCTGCTTTGAAGTAAGCGTAAGCCAAAGTCAGGTCGTCTTGCGCCAAGTATTCCGCCGCGAGGTTGTTGTAAAAGCGCGCAAGAATGCCATCGTCCGACAAGGCCAATCCTTCTCGTCGCGAGGCAATTTGGGGTTCGAAATCGATGATCACATCACCGGATCGCATTGATCCAGCTATGAGGTACAGGTCTCCAGCGCCCCTGACGAGTACATTGACGTGCCGATTGAGAAATTCGACATTGCCGCGTCGGTCGAATACCACAGGTACGCGCACTTCCTGCATTTGGACCGACATGTCCAGAGCCTTTGCGAGAGCATAGGACAAGACGGTGAGCGAAAGACAATCACCGGTTTTTCGACGCCAGGTTTCTGCGGCGATCGTCGAGTGGCCTGCCGAATAAGGAAAATCTTTCGCTTCGGGGCCGAATAGGATCGATACCAAATAATGCAGACGATACTGTGCGCTGGAATCTTGAATGCCTGAATCGTGCAGCTTCGATAGAAGCCCCGCGTCAAGCTGAAAAAGATCGCGTTTACCGACCGAGACCAAGGCCGCATCGTACTTAAAGGCTTGATCCTGCCATAAGAGATCCGCTGGCAAGGGCGCAGGGGGCGCCGCGGCACATCCCGCGAGAACGATGAAACAGCCTCCGATCGACAGCGCTTTGAGCAACATGAATGAGCTCGCCCCTCGCGAGCATTCTGCGCTTCGAGCCCGTGATCCGGCAAGCGGCTCCCGCGCCTCGCAAGGCGCGGGCCGCACTCGGCTTTAACGAATTCTTACGCCCCGCTCCGCAAAATACTTGACCGCGCCGGGATGGAAGGGAATCGGCGAAGCGGCGGCCTTCTGGTTTTCCAGCCTGAAATTCTCCGCCTCCTTGTGCACGGCGATCAGGTCGTCGCGCTTCTCGAAGATGGTCTTGACGATGTTGTAGGCGGTCTGGCTGCTCAGGTTCTGGTGCGCAACGAGGATGTTCCACACGGTGGCCTGCTTGTTGTCCGCGTCCATGCCCCGGTAAGTCGCCTTGGGGATGACGTCCTCGATGTAGAGCCGGCCGTACTTCCTGTTCATCGCGGCGACGGTGTCGGCGTGGTCGATCATCCTGATCTTGATGCCGGGCGTGTTGGCGAGGTCGGTCACCGCCGCAGTCGGCAGCCCGCCGACCCAGAAGAAGGCGTCGATCTTTCTGTCCTTGAGCGCGTTCACCGACTCGGCGACGCCGAGTCGCTCGCGCTTCATATCGCGGTCCTTGTCCAAGCCCGCCGCTTCGATGACGCGGAACCCCATCACCTCTGTCGCGCTGCCCGGCGACCCGGTCGAGACGCGCTTGCCCCTCAAGTCCGCCATCTTCGTGATGCCGATGCCATCGATCGTGACCACGTGCATGCGATTGGGATACAGAACCATCAGGGTGCGCAGGGGCACCTTGGTACCCTTGAACTTGTCCTCGCCGCGGTACGCGTCCTGGCCGGCGTCCGCCATGGAGAACGCGATGTAGGGCTTGCCGGTCGCTATCAGCTTGAGGTTGTCGATCGAGCCGCCGGTCACCTCGGCCGTTGCCTGCAGGCCCGGCACGTACTTGGACAGAATGTTCGCCATCCCGCCGCCGAGCGGGTAATACACGCCTCCGGTGCCGCCGGTGGCGATCGACAAGCTGTACTTTTCCTGCGCTTGCGCAACGCCCGCCAGCGCAAGCGCGGCTGCGAGAGTGACTGATGCAAAGACCTTCATCGATTTCCCTCCTGTGAAGTTTTGTTCCTTAACCGCTTCCGGCCGCTGCCGCGGCCTGTCCGGTTCCCGGAATATACGCGGACGCCCCTTCCGCGCCAAGTGGAGCGCCTCTGCTTCGCGAACAGTCGCCCGATTTTCTGGAACGCCCTGAATTCAGCCGCTTCAGGCCGGCCCGACGTTCCTGAAGAGCGCGCCGTCCCGAGCGAGATCGCCGGACGCACGCACCTTGACCTTGCGGCCCTCGGCGAAGGCGAGCATGCGATCGATCGGACGGTACGCGCGGCGAGCGATTTCCGGATCGATGTGGATCTCGTTCGCGCCGGTCTCGAGCGCTTCGGCGAGGTTCGCGAGGCCGTTCATCGCCATCCACGGGCAATGTGCGCAGCTCTTGCAGGTGGCGCTCGCGCCCGCGGTGGGCGCCTCGATGAAGCGCTTTTCGGGCATCAGCATCCTCAGCTTGTGAAGCATGCCGTTGTCGGTCGCAACGATGAATTCGTCGGCGTCGAGCGCCTTCGCGGCATTGATGATCTGCGTGGTCGAGCCGACCGCGTCGGCGAGCTCGATCACCTCGGCGGGGGATTCCGGGTGAACGAGCACCTTTGCCCGCGGATGTTCTTTCTTCAGGACCTCCAGCTCCCGCGCCTTGAATTCTTCGTGCACGACGCATGCGCCGTGCCACAGCAGCATGTCGGCGCCCGTCCGGCTCTGCACGTAAGCCCCGAGGTGACGGTCGGGCGCCCACAATATCTTTTCCCCGCCTTCGTGCAGGTGGCGCACGACGTCGAGCGCGATTGCGGAGGTGACCACCCAACCGGCACGCGCCTTGACCGCTGCGCTCGTATTCGCATAGACCACCACGGTGCGCTCGGGGTGCAGGTCGCAGAAACGGGAGAATTCATCGGCCGGACAACCCAGATCGAGTGAGCAGCTTGCGTCGAGGTCGGGCATGAGCACGCGCTTCTCGGGATTGAGGATCTTCGCCGTCTCGCCCATGAAGCGCACGCCCGCGACCACCAGCGTCGGCGCGGCCTGCGCCCGCCCGAAACGCGCCATCTCGAGCGAGTCCGCCACGCAGCCGCCGGTCTCTTCCGCGAGATCCTGGATATCGGGCTCGACGTAGTAGTGCGCGAGCAGCACCGCGCTGCGCTCTTTGAGCAAGCGTCTGATGCGCGCTTTCAGGTCGCGGCGCTGCTCCGCGCTGGGCGTCACCGGGACCTTTGCCCAGGCCCGCGCCGTGCACGCAACGCCGGCAAGCTGGTGCTCGAATTCGACGACTTGGGTCGCTTGCATGGTCGTTGGACAGTTTTCAGCCTGCCGCGTTGCAACGGAACCGCAGGGGATCCCGCATATCAATCTCTGGCCGGCGTGAGGCCGGAAAGATAGTCGGCAAGTATTTCGATGTCTCTTTCGGAGAGCAGCTCCGCCACCGAGGTCATGTTCCCGTCGAAATCGGCCCGGATCTTTGCCTTGAAGCCGCGCAACTGCGTTCTCAGATAGGCGAATTGCTGCCCCGCGAGCCGCGGGATGTGCTGCAAACCCAGGAGCGCCGGCCCGTGGCACTGCACGCAGTGATATTGCTCGGCGAGTCGACGTCCCGCCGCGGCGTTTTCCCTTGCGCTCTGGTGCGACGGGGACGCGGGTCTTTGCCTGGTGAAATACGCGGCAAGCTCGTTCATGTCCGCGTTGGAGAGGTTGGCGGCGATCGGCGACATCTGCGGATCCTTGCGGTCGCCTTGGCGAAAAAGGAAAAGCTGCATCGAGATGAATTGCGCCGGTTGACCGGCGAGCGAGGGTACCGCTGGGTCGGTCGAGTTTCCGCCGGGGCCGTGACAGACGGTGCAGGCCTGGGCTCTCTGCGGGACTTCTTCGGCAGCGGGAGCGGCGCAGGGGGGGAAAAAAGAAAGCGCGGCGGCAAACATCGCCACCGCGCCGTGGTGACCGTTCACTTCGTACCGTAGCTCACGCGGTAGATGATCCCGTTCTGGTCATCCGAGACGAGCAGCGAGCCGTCGCGCATCACCATCACGTCGTTCGGACGGCCCCACATGGGCGGATCGGCCTTCTCGTCCACGAGGAACCCCGTCAGGAACGGCTCCATCTTCGGCTTGCCGTCGGAATCGAAGCTCACGCGCGTGACGTTGTAGCCTTGCTTGATGGTGCGGTTCCACGAGCCGCGCATGGCGATGAAGATGTTGTTCTGATATTCCGCCGGAAACATCTTCCCGGTGTAGAAGCGCATGCCGATGGGCGCGATATGCGCGCCGAGCTTCAACGCCGGCGGAGCGAATTCGGAGCACGAGCGGTGCTTGCCGAACTCGGGGTCGAGCGTGTCGCCCTGGTGGCAAAAGGGATAGCCGAAATGCAGGCCCTTGCGCGTGGCCACGTGCAGCGTGTCGTTCGGCGACTCGTCGCCCAGCCAGTCGCGTCCATGATTGGTGAACCACAGCTGCTTGGTCTGCGGGTGCCAATCGAAGCCGACCGAATTGCGCACGCCCAGGGCGTAATTCTCGACGATCCCGGTCCTGGGATCGACCCGCGAAATCGCCGCCTGGAAGTACGCCGGCATGACGATGTTGCCGGGCGCCCCGACGTTGTAATACAGCTTGCCGTCGGGCCCGAGCGCGAGGAACTTCCAGAAGTGGCCGGGCTGGTTCTGCGGATCCAGACCGTCGACCACGACCTTGGCTTCCGGCGGGTTGTCGAGGCGGTTCTCGATGCCGTCGTAGCGCGTAATGCGGTGTCGCTCGGCGACGTAGAGCGTGCCCCTGCTGAAGACGACCCCGTTCGGCGATTCGAGGCCTTTGAGAATGGTCTTCACCTCGCGCTTGCCGCCGCGGTCGACCACCGCGTAGACGTCTTTCAACTGGCGGGTGCCCACGAACACCGTGCCTTTGCTGCCGAGCGCCATCGAGCGCGCTCCGGGGAGGCCCTCGGCCCAGACTTCGACCTTGAAGCCCTCTGGGACTTTCAGCTTGTCGAGCGGGAGTTCCTTCGCGGATTTTCCCGTGACCTCGATCGCGAACGGGTGCAGGGTGGATTTCTCCTGCTCGGCGTTGCGGCCTTGCTGCCAGGAGGGCGGGGCGGCGGGAGCGGCGGGCGCCTGTGCCTGCGCCGCACTGGCGATCAGCGCACAGGCGAGCGCGGCGCTGAGAGAGACAAGGGGTCGGAACGGTGCGGAAAACATGGGATATCCTCCTTTTCCCGGGTGTTGTAGTCTTCGAGGGGGCGCCGCGGTGCAATCGACGGGGCGTAGTGGCATCATAGCCACGCTCGATCCCGGGCGCAACCCGACAAAAAGTAAGCCGCGCTTCGCTTCCCGGCGCGACTCACACCAACCCATGGCGCACCGAATAACGGCCTCATGTCCCGCAGCCCTGCTCGCCCTAGGCGCGGGGACGTTCACGCTCCCGGCCGGCGCTCAGAGCGGACCGGCCCAGGGCGAATCCACAGGAACGCCTTCGATCGTGGTCACCGCGACGCGCAGCGAGCGCAACAGCTTCGAGCTGCCGGTCTCGATCGACCGCATCGACGCCGATGCCATCCGCGAGGGCAAACCGATGATCAATCTGTCGGAGAGCCTCTCGCGGGTGCCCGGCGTGGTCGTACAGAATCGGCAGAACTACTCGCAGGACCTGCAGATCTCCTCGCGCGGGTTCGGCGCGCATGCGCAATTCGGCGTGCGCGGCGTGCGCCTTTACGCAGACGGGATTCCTGCGACTTCCCCTGACGGCCAAGGGCAGACCTCCAACTTCGATCTGGGTGCGGCGGAGCGGATCGAGGTGATGCGCGGACCCTTCTCGACGCTCTACGGGAATGCTTCGGGCGGGGTCATCCAGATTTTCACCGAGGACGGTCCGCCCGCACCCACGCTCACGCAGAGCGGCGCGGCCGGGAGCTACGGAACCAGCCGCTCCGCTCTGAAGTTCGGCGGCGAGTCGGGGGCGCTCAACTACATCGGCAGCGCTTCCCACTTGGAGACCACCGGCTACCGCGATCACAGCGCGGCCGAGAAAGACCTTGGAAATGCCAAGCTCAGGCTCGCGCTCAGCGACGACACGCGGCTCTCCTTAATCCTCAATGCGGTGAGGCAGCCGGCGCAGGACCCGGCGGGACTCAGCCGCGCGCAGGTGGACCAGAACCCGCGACAGGTCAACCCCTCCGTCATTCAGTTCAACACCCGCAAGAATGTCGCCCAGAGCCAGCTCGGCACGACGGTGGAGCACCGGCTCTCCGGTTCGGACAGCCTGCGCTTTGCCGCCTACGGCGGAAACCGGCAGGTCGAGCAGTTTCTCGCGTTTAGCGGCGCAGGCGCGCTTGCCTCCGGCGGTGTCGTCAACCTAGACCGCCACTATTACGGGCTCGACCTGCGCTGGTCGCGCGCGACGGAGCTCGCCGGCCGGCCCCTCGCGCTCACCGTGGGAAGCGATTACGACAACCAGAAAGAGCGGCGCAGGGGCTACACCAACAACAACGGCACGGCGGGTCCACTGCAGCGCGACGAGGACGACACCGCGAGGAGCGCTGCGCTCTATGCGGAGGCCGAGTGGAAATTCGCGCCGCGCTGGAGCCTCCTGACCGGCCTGCGGCATACCCAGGTTTCGTTCGATTCGAAGGACTACTTCATCGTCGGTGCGAATCCCGACGACAGCGGCCAGATCCGCTTCAAGAACACCAGCCCCGTCGCGGGCCTGGTCTACTCGGTCTCTCCCACCCTCAATCTCTACGGCAACGTCGGCAAAGGCTTCGAGACGCCGACTTTCGCCGAGCTCGCCTATCGCTCCGACGGCACGACCGGACTCAATTTTGCGCTGCAGCCGAGCACCAGCGTCAACACGGAGCTCGGCGCGAAAGCCTTCCTCCCGGGCGGCCAGCGGCTCACTTTCGCGGTCTTCCACATCGACACGAAGGACGAGATCGTGGTCGATACAGCATCCGGCGGGCGAACCACGTTCAAGAACGCGAGCCGCACGATGCGCAACGGCGCCGAAGCGTCCTGGAGCGCGAAAACGCTCGAGACGCTCGACCTGCTCGCTGCGCTCGCCTATGTCGATGCTCGCTACCGCGACGATTTCTCAAGCGGCAGCGCGGGCAACACCCTGCCCGGCGTCCCGCGGCGCACCTTCTACGGGGAAGCGCGATGGGCGCCGCTCAACTACGGTTTGAGCACGGCGCTCGAGCTGCGCTACGGCGATCGCATCTATACGACCGACGCCAACGCCGAGTCGGCCCCTCCCTATTCGGTGGTGAACTGGCGGATCGTCTTGGAGCAGCGCGCGAGCGACTGGCGCGTCAACGAGTTCCTGCGAATCGAGAACCTCTTCGACAGGCAATATGTCGGCTCGGTGATCGTCGGCGACGCCGTCCGGCCCTACGAGCCGGCTCCGCGGCGAAACGCGATCGTAGGGATTAACGCGATCTCTACGTTCTGACTGCGGAAGAGGCTGCGCTGACCTCGCGGTGCCTGTCGATCCAGTAGGCCCAGGGAACAAAGACGGCGAGCGCGATGAGCCCCATGATCGCCACCGTGTTCTCGCTCGGCGGCGGCGGTGACCAAGGCGCCGGAACGTACAGCGCGAGAAGCAGCCCGATCAGCGCCCACCATGCGATCGTGCCGACGCGATCCCTGCTCCGCGTCGTCCGTAGGTAGAGAACGATGGCGGCCGCGAATATCGAGCCCTCGACGGCAAAGGTCGCCGGCCACGACTGCCACAGAGCGAGGCCCAGCCGCTCGCCTCCGCCGGGATAGAGCGGCAAGTCGGGCCGGTGGGTAACGCAGTCCAGGACCCAG
The DNA here is from genome assembly GCA_005881575.1 of Betaproteobacteria bacterium. Lineage (GTDB taxonomy): Bacteria > Pseudomonadota > Gammaproteobacteria > Burkholderiales > SG8-39 > VBDM01. Next base: position 442 of record VBCA01000076.1, on the reverse strand, counting down.
TGGCTGGCGACGGCGATTCCAACCCACGTGGCTCCCGCGTGATCGCCTTTCACCGTTTGATAGACGATCGCGAAGAGTACCGCCCAGACTGCCGTCATCAGCAGGCTATGCGACCACGGGTAATGGAGGAACTCGAACGGATTGATCGCTGTGTAGCCCGCCACGATGCGGAATCGCTCGATCCCGAAGAGCACCAGCACCGGCCACACCGCGTCGAGGAACACCGCAGCGAAAACGAGGGTGCCGAGCGACGCCTTGGGCACGACTCTTTTGGCGGCGAAAGCGACGGCGAAATGCCCGATGAACAGGTCATCCTCCGAGAGGAGCTTTCTTCAGGTCGCGGACTCAGGCGCTTTCGTACAGGCGCGTGAGGACGAACTCGCGATGGCCGAGCGCTTCCGCAGCGGTGAGCCGGCCGTTCGCGGTGCGCAACATCATCTCG
>VBCA01000075.1 GCA_005881575.1 Betaproteobacteria bacterium | reverse complement strand
GGAACCCGGAGGAGTTCACCATCCTCGAGCTTGCCCGGAAGGTGATCGCAAACACGGGCAGCAGATCCGAGATCGTCTTCAAACCGCTGCCGAGCGACGACCCCGTGCAGCGGCAGCCGGACATTACATTGGCCAAGCAAATGCTCCAGTGGGAACCCGTCGTTGCGCTCAACGAAGGCCTGCGGCGAACGATCTCGTACTTTCGGGATGAACGACGGCCTGCGGCGAAAGATCTCGTACTTTCGGGATGATGATTTTAGGCGTCAGCGGAAGGACGTATCGATGGCGAGACATGTACTGGTTACGGGCGGCGCCGGCTATGTCGGGTCCCACGCGTGCAAGGCGCTCGCATCGGCCGGCTACACGCCGATTGCCTATGACAATCTCGTCCACGGGCATGAATGGGCTGTCCGTTGGGGCCCGCTGGAGAAAGGCGACATTCTCGACAAAGTCCGCCTCGACGAGGTATTGGGCAAATACCGGCCCGAGGCGGTGATGCATTTCGCCGCCTTCGCCTACGTCGGGGAGTCGGTGGGAAATCCGGGAAAGTACTATCGCAATAATCTGTGCGGAACCGTGACGCTGCTTGAGTCCATGCGCGATCACGAGGTGGACAGGATCGTATTCTCGAGCTCCTGCTCGACGTACGGCGTGCCGCAAAGCCTGCCCATCAAGGAGACGCATCCGCAGAACCCCGTCAACCCTTACGGGGCGAGCAAGCGGATGGTGGAGCGTATACTCGAAGATTTCGATGCGGCTCACGGGATCAAATCAGTTTGCCTACGGTACTTCAACGCGGCAGGTGCGGATCCGGACGGAGAGATCGGCGAGGACCATGATCCGGAGACACACCTGATTCCGCTGGTTCTTCGCACCGCGCTTGGGCAGCGCCCGTCGGTGGCGGTTTATGGCGGAGACTACCCGACTCCGGACGGCACCTGCGTCAGGGATTACGTTCACGTGACGGATCTTGCCGACGCACACGTCAGCGCGTTGCGTTTCCTGGAAGAGCGGGGGGCATCGGACAGATTCAACCTCGGAACCGGCCGAGGGGCATCCGTTAAAAACGTGCTGGAAGCCGCGAGACGGGTAACCGGGCGTCGAATTGCCGCGGACGTGGTATCGCGAAGGCCCGGAGATCCGCCGCAATTGGTTGCCGACCCGACCCGGGCCGTCGAGACGCTCGCGTGGCGCCCGAAGTATTCCGAGCTCGAGGTGCAGATCGAACATGCGTGGAAGATGGGCGCACAATAACAAATGGAAATGAGATATCTGTTCACTGAGAAGCCGGCGATTATCCGCCGTCCACGGCGGCTCGCCTGGACAGGGCTTGCCGTGCTCGCGCTCGCGGCGGGCGGGGCGAGCGTTTTTTTGCTCCAGCCGGGCGACATCCAGCAGCGGCCGGCCAGCCGGCGCGGCGCGACCCCGATACTCGCGGCGGCGGCGAGGGCAGGCGACATCAACATCTATCTGAACGGCCTCGGCACGGTGACGCCGCTCAAGACCGTGACCGTGCGCAGCCGGGTGGACGGCGGGCTGATCAGAGTCCTGTTCAAAGAAGGGCAGCTCGTGAAGGAAGGGGACCTCCTCGCCGAGATCGATCCGCGCCCCTACCAGGCTCAGCTCGCCCAGTTCGAGGGCCAGATGGCGCGCGACCAGGCGCTGCTCGCCAATGCCCGCATCGACCTGGAGCGCTACCGCACACTGTATGCGCAGGATTCGATCGCCAAGCAGCAGGTGGACACGCAGGAGGCACTGGTGCGCCAATACGAGGGCACGGTCAAGGCTGACCAGGGCCAGGTCGACAACGTGCGCCTGCAGCTCGCCTACGCGCGCATCACCGCGCCGGTCGGCGGCCGCCTGGGGCTGCGTCTGGTGGACCCGGGCAACGTCGTGCGCGCGGGCGACGCGAACGGCCTCGTGGTGATCACGCAGCTGCAGCCGATCACGGTGGTGTTCACCATCCCGCAGGACAATCTGCCCGGCGTGCTGAAGCGGTTGCGCTCGGGCGAGCAGCTCCCGGTCGAGGCTTACGACCGCGAGCAGAAAGTGAAGCTCGCAACCGGCGCGCTGCTCACGGTGGACAACCAGATCGATCCCGCGACTGGAACGGTCAAGCTGAAGGCGCAATTTCCAAACGAGGACGGTGGTCTTTTCCCAAACCAGTTCGTCAACGTGCGCATGCTGCTCGATACCCGGCGCGGGGCGACGCTCGTCCCGTCGGCGGCGGTCGTGCGCGGCGGGCAGGGGACTTTCGTCTACGTCATCAACGAGGACCAGACTGTCGCATTGCGCAAGGTGAATGTGGGTATCGCTGAAGCGGACAGCGTGTCGGTCGAATCCGGCCTTGCGCCTGGCGAGCGGGTGGTCGTCGAGGGCAGCGACCGCCTGCGCGACGGCGCTAAAGTGGAGATTCCCGATCGCGCGGCCAGCGCCGCGCCCGGCAAGAGCGGCAAGGCGCCGGGGAAAGGGGAAGGCAAGCGGCGGCGCAAAGAGGGGGCATGAACCCCTCGCGCCTCTTCATCCTGCGGCCGGTGGCGACATCGCTGCTGATGGCCGCGATCCTGCTCGCCGGCGCGATCGCCTACCGGCTGCTGCCGCTTTCGGCTCTGCCCGAGGTGGACTACCCGACGATCCAGATCGTCACTTTTTATCCTGGCGCGAGCCCAGACGTCGCGACCTCTTCGATCACCGCGCCGCTCGAGCGCCAGCTCGGCCAGATGCCGGGTCTCAAGCAGATGTCCTCCACCAGCTCCGGCGGCGCTTCGGTGATCACGCTGCAGTTCAGCCTGGACTTGAGCTTGGATACAGCCGAGCAGGAAGTGCAGGCGGCGATCAACGCGGCCTCGAATTTCCTCCCCGCGGACCTGCCCGCGCCGCCCGTCTACAGCAAGGTGAATCCGGCCGACGCGCCTATCCTCACCCTCGGCATCAGCTCGAAGACGATGCCGCTGCCGCAGGTGCAGAACCTCGTCGATACGCGCCTTGCACAGAAGATCTCGCAGCTTTCCGGGGTGGGCCTGGTGACGCTCTCCGGCGGCCAGCGGCCGGCGGTGCGCGTCCAGGTAAATCCGCGCGCGCTCGCGGCGAGCGGCCTGAATCTCGAGGACGTGCGCACCGCGACCGCCGCCGCCAACGTCAACCAGGCGAAGGGCAGCTTCGACGGCCCGAGCCGCGCCTACACGATCGACGCCAACGACCAGCTGCGCTCGGCCCCCGAATACCGCGCGGTCGTCGTCGCGTATCGCAACGGCGCGCCGATCTTCCTCTCGGACGTCGCCGACATCGTCGAGGACGCGGAGAACGTGCGGCTCGCCGCGTGGATGAACGAGGTTCCCGCGGTGATCCTCAACATCCAGCGCCAGCCCGGCGCCAACGTGATCGAGGTGGTGGATCGCGTGAGGGGGCTCCTGCCTCAGCTCACGGCTTCGCTGCCGGCTTCGGTGGAAGTCGCCACGCTTACCGACCGCACCGTCACCATCCGCGCCTCGGTCAAGGACGTGCAGTTCGAGCTGATGCTGGCGGTGGCGCTGGTGGTGATGGTCATTTTCCTTTTTCTGCGCACCGCCGCGGGCACCCTCATCCCGAGCATCGCGGTGCCGCTCTCTCTGGTCGGCACCTTCGGCGTGATGTACCTCGCCGGGTTCAGCGTCAACAACCTCACGCTGATGGCGCTCACTATCGCTACCGGCTTCGTGGTCGATGATGCCATCGTGATGATCGAGAACATCGCGCGCTATGTCGAAGAGGGCGAGCCGCCACTGCAGGCCGCGCTGAAAGGCGCCGAGCAGATCGGCTTCACCATCATCTCGCTGACCTTCTCGCTCATCGCGGTGCTGATCCCGTTGCTCTTCATGGGCGAGGTGGTGGGGCGGTTGTTCCGCGAGTTCGCGATCACGCTCGCGGTCGCCATCCTGATCTCGGCGGTGGTGTCGCTCACCTTGACCCCGATGATGTGCGCGAAGTTCCTTCGCCGCCGGCCCGAATCCGAGCAGGGCAGGTTCTACCGCGCGGCGGGGCGCTTCATCGACGCGATGATCGCGCGCTACGGTGCGATGCTCAACTGGGTGCTCGACCGGCAGACGGCGACGCTGTGGGTCTTCATCGGCACGCTCGCGCTGAGCGTCTTTCTCTACGTCGTCGTCTCCAAGGGCTTCTTCCCGCTGCAGGACACGGGCGTCATCCAGGGAATCTCCGAGGCACCGCAATCGGTCTCCTTCGCGGCGATGGCCGAGCGCCAGCAGTCGCTCGCCCGCGCTATCCTGCAGGACCCCGCCGTGGAAAGCGTCTCCTCCTTCATCGGCGTGGACGGCGTCAACGCCACGCTCAACAACGGCCGCGTCTTCGTCAGTTTGAAGCCGAAATCCGAGCGCGCCGGCCTCGCCGAGGTCATGCAACGGCTGCAGCGAGGGGTCGCACAGGTACAGGGCATCTCGCTCTACATGCAGCCGGTGCAGGACCTCACCATCGAGGACCGCGTGAGCCGCACCCAGTACCAGCTCACCGTCGAGGACGCCAATCCGGACGAGCTCGCCGTGTGGGTGCACCGCCTGGTCGACCGCCTCCGGCAGCTGCCGCAGCTCGCCGACGTGGCGAGCGATCTGCAGGACCAGGGCCTGCAGGCGTTTCTCTCGATCGACCGCGACACGGCGGGGCGCCTGGGCATCACGCCGGCGGCGATCGACATCGCGCTCTACAACGCTTTCGGGCAGCGGCTTATCTCGACCATCTTCACGCAGTCGAGCCAGTACCGCGTGGTGCTCGAAGTGAAGCCGGAATTCCGCCGCGGCCCTGACGCGCTGAAGGACATCTACGTCGCCTCGTCCTCGGGTGCCCAGGTGCCCCTGAGCTCGCTCACCACGGTCACCGAGAAGCCGGCCCTTCTCGCAGTGAATCACCTTGGCCAGTTTCCGGCGGCGACCATCTCGTTCAATCTCGCCCCCGGGGCCTCGCTCGGCGCCGCGGTGAGCGCGATCGAGGCGCAGGCGCTCGATCTACCGGAATCGGTGCGCACCGGTTTCCAGGGTGCGGCGCTCGCGTTCCGGGCGTCGCTCGCGAACGAGCTGCTGCTCATTCTCGCGGCGATCGTCACCATGTACATCGTGCTCGGCGTGCTCTACGAGAGCTACATCCATCCGCTCACGATCCTCTCGACGCTGCCCTCCGCCGGCGCGGGGGCGCTCGTCGCGCTGATGGTCACGCGCGGCGACCTCGGCATCATCGCCGTGATCGGCATCATTCTCCTGATCGGCATCGTGAAGAAGAACGCGATCATGATGATCGACTTCGCGCTCGATGCCGAGAGGAAGGACGGCATGAACCCG
>VBCA01000018.1 GCA_005881575.1 Betaproteobacteria bacterium | reverse complement strand
GCTCGCGGAGATCAAGGCCGGCCTCGATCTGCCTCTGAGCGGACCATTTCGCGTGCGCGCGCGCGGCCAGGACAGCGTGCTCGACTCGGCTACCGACGTCAATCACCGTTCCGGCTACCAATTCGGCCCGGTCTATCGATGGCGGCCGGCGCAAGAGGTCGGAGTGTTCTACGGCGAGCTGGGCTACGCGCACCCTACCGCGGCCGGATATTTCGCTCCGCGACGCGTTCAGGTGGTCGAGCTGGGGACCTACCTCGAGTACGAGGGCTTGTCGCCGCTCACGCTCGCTCTCGACGCGGGCGCGGGCCAGCAGCGCGTGGCAAAACAGGGCGAGGACATCCGCGGCTGGACCGCCACCTACCGCTTGTGGGCGCTCGTGTCCTGGGCGCTGAAGCCGGGCATGAGCCTGGAGCTGGAACTGGAGCACTACGATTCGCCCATCGCAGGCAATGCAGTTGCTCCGACGGCGAACTGGAGCTACCACGCGGCGACCCTGTCGCTGCGCTTCGGCGTCAGGCCGCAGAGCGCGCGTTCCTTCCTGGCCGAGCGCGCCGACCGCCAGCTCAGGTAGAAGGCATGTCCGGCCAGCCGGATTTCCAGCCCTCCGGCCCGCCGATCAGCGTCCAGAAGGGCTTGCCCTGTCCGCGCCAGTGCTCGGCCGCCGCGTCCATGGCGTCCAGCGCCTCGGTCGCCTCGTGCCCGTGCCCGCCGCAGAAGTGCTTGCACTTCTCGAGAATAACCACCCAGCCCTTCGCGGAAAGCCACGACAGGTCTTTCAGACCGCCGGCAAAGGCGCTCCAGTCGGCGCTGAGCTTGTCGGGAAAGCGCAGCGCCCGCGACACCTCGTCGAGAAAGTCCTCCTTGTCGTGCGCGTGGTGGATATCGACGTAGATCACCATCATTCCCGCCGCGGCCGCCGCGCGGGCGAGCTCGCGCGCATCGGCGGAGAGCTGGAACACCCCCGCCTTCGCCGCGTCCTTGATCCATTCCGCGTTCATGCGCTTTAGCTCTCCGCCTTGCGCAGGCGAATGTGCAGCTCGCGCAGCTGCTTCTCGTCCACCGGCGACGGAGCATGCGTGAGCAGGTCCTGCGCGCGCTGCGTCTTGGGAAACGCGATGACGTCGCGGATCGACTCGGTGCCGGCCATCATCGCGACGATGCGGTCCAGGCCGAAGGCGATCCCGCCGTGCGGCGGCGCGCCGTACTGCAGCGCTTCGAGCAGGAACCCGAACTTGTGCTTCGCTTCGTCGGGCCCGATCGACAGCGCGCGGAACACCTTCGACTGCACCTCCTCGCGGTGGATGCGCACCGAGCCCCCGCCGATCTCCGAGCCGTTCAGCACCATGTCGTAGGCCTTGGCGAGCGCGGCACCGGGATCGCGCGCGAGAAGATCCTCGTGGCCGTCCTTGGGCGCGGTGAACGGGTGGTGCATCGCGTTCCAGCGCTTCGCCTCCTCGTCGTACTCGAACATCGGGAAGTCCACCACCCAGAGAGGCTTCCAGCCGCTTCGTGCGTAGCCCTTCTCGTGGCCGATCTTCACGCGCAAGGCGCCGAGCGCGTCGTTGACCACCTTGATTTTTCCCGCGCCGAAGAACATCAGGTCGCCGTTTTTCGCGCCCGAGCGATCGACGACCGCGCGCAGGGCCGCATCCGACAGGTTCTTCACGATCGGCGACTGCAGGCCGTCGCGGCCCTTGGCGACGTCGTTGAACTTGATCCAGGCGAGGCCTTTTGCCCCGTAGATGGCGACGAACTCGGTGTAGGCGTCGATCTCGCCGCGACTAAGCTCGCCGCCCTTCGGTATCAAGAGGCCGGCCACGCGGTGCGCGGGCGTGTTCGCAGGTCCCGAGAACACCTTGAACTCCACCGGCTTCATCACCTCGGTCAGTTCGGTGAGCTTAAGAGGCACGCGCAGGTCCGGCTTGTCCGAGCCGTAGTCGTGCGTCGCCTCGGCGTAGCTCATCACCGGGAACGGATCCGGCAACGCGACGCCGAGCACTTCCTTGAACACGACGCGGATCAAGCCCTCGAAGATCGCGCGTATCTCGGTCTCGTCGAGGAACGAAGTCTCGCAGTCGATCTGGGTGAACTCGGGCTGGCGGTCGGCGCGCAAGTCCTCGTCGCGGAAGCACCGGGTGATCTGGTAGTAGCGGTCGTATCCCGCGATCATGAGGAGCTGCTTGAAGAGCTGCGGCGATTGCGGCAGCGCGAAGAACTCGCCCGCGTGCACACGCGAAGGCACGAGGTAGTCGCGCGCCCCCTCGGGCGTCGAGCGCGTGAGCATCGGCGTCTCGATGTCGATGAATCCGCGCGCGTCGAGATATTTCCTCACCGCCATCGCCGCCCGGTAGCGGAGCATCATGTTCTTCTGCATCGTCTCGCGGCGCAGGTCGATCACGCGGTGCGTGAGGCGCACGGTCTCGGAGAGATTTTCGTCGTCGAGCTGGAAAGGCGGAGCAAGCGAGGCGTTGAGGATCTCGATTTCGTGCGCGAGCACCTCGACCTCGCCCGAGGCGATGTTCGGATTCACGGTGCCTTCGGGACGGCGGCGCACGAGGCCGGTGACCTTCAGCACGAACTCGTTGCGTATTTTTTCCGCGGTCGCGAAAGTCGCCTCGCGGTCGGGATCCGAGACGATTTGCGCCAAGCCCTCGCGGTCGCGCAGGTCGATGAAGATCACCCCGCCGTGGTCGCGGCGGCGGTGCGCCCAGCCGGCGAGTGTCACGGTCTGCCCCAGGAGCGCCGCGGAGAGCTTGCCGCAATAGTGGGTGCGCATGGGGGGCGGAGTATAGCAAACCGAACCCAGCGGGAATCGGGCGCCGGCCCTAGCGCGCTTCGCGTTCGCGCGCCACGGTCGCGCCGAGCATCATCGAGTTGAGAAGGGACAGGGCGCAGCCCAAGGTGACCGTGAGCCCGATCGCCGACAGCACCGGGATGCGCGAGGTCGCAAGGCACCCGAACGCGGCGAACGTGGTGAGAAAGCACACCGACAAGGCGAGCGAGGTGCCCCGCTCGCTGTCGGTCCCGGGTTCCGCCCGGCTGAAAAACAGCGAGTAGTTGAGACCGATGCCGAGCACGAGCAAGAGCGAAACCAGGTGGAACAGCGACACACCGATCCCGAGCAGCAAGAGGCAGGCGACCGTCATCGCGATCGCCGCGTACACGGGCATCATGACCTGCAGCGCCTTGCGCGCGTCGCGCAGCCCGACGACCAGCAGCAGGGCGATCGCGAGCGCACCCAGGCCCGCGAGCGCGAGGGTTTGAGAGCGGTAGCCGCCGATCAGCCGGTCCGATTCGACCTTGAGGTCGAGGAAGCTCGCTCGCGCGCCCTCGGGCAGCCGCTCGGCGAGCGAGCGCAGTCGCGCCGGGTCGCGCACGCCGCGCAGGGGAATGAGCGCATGCCATTCGCCGTCGCGCGCCGTGAGCAGCGACTGCACCTTGAGGTCGAGCCCGGTGCCGCGCAGGTCTTCGATCGTGAGCAGGGGCCCGCGCCGCGCCGCCTCCACGTCGCGCTCGAACGGCGCGAACGCGTCGGCGCGGTACGGCAAGCCTCGCAGCGCGCGCTCGAGCGAGCGGTGCAGGTCGCGCGCTTCGGGCAGCGCGGCGCGGCGAAGTGCCTGCGTCTTCGCGCTCGGCAAAAAGCGCGCCGCGAGGTCGAAGCCTTCCAGCATGCCCTCGTCCGCCCAGCTCTGCACAGCGAGCGCCGTCTGCTCGCTCTTCTCGAGCACCGCCTCGCGGCTCGCGGCGGTCGCGATCAGAAGATAGCCTACGTCCGGCGCGCGCAGATCGGCGCTCAGCTGCCGGTGCAGCTCGCGCTCCGATTCGGGGAGCGGGCTCAGGTGTGCGAGGTCGTCGTCCCAGATCCGGTCGTGTCGCGCGACGATGAAAGCGAGCGCTGCGGCGAGCAACACCCAGGCGATCCACGCCGCGCGCCGCATCGCGAGCCCCGCGCGAACCAGGCTGAAGGGCAGCACGCGCGGCGGCGGCGCCCCTCGCCCCGGGGCCAGCGCGGGCAGAACCCAGCGCGTGACCAGGCCCGCCGCGAACACGCCGACCATCGACAGCACGCCGAGCTGGGAGAGGCCCTGGAGGCTCGACAGCAGCAGCGCGAGCGAGCCGAAAACGGTGGTGAGCACGGCAAGTCGCAAGGTCGGCCAGACCCGGGCGAGGACTTCGAGGACGGATTCGCCGGCTTTGCGCTGCGTGAAGACGTAGGACGGGTAGTCGACCGCCTCGCCGATCAGCGTCGCCCCGAAGGCGAGCGTGATCCCGTGCACCGTGCCGAACAGGACGCCGACCGCCGCGACTCCCACGACGAGGCCCGTGAGCACCGGCAGCGCGGAGAGCGCCACGGGACCGGGCGAACGGTATACGACGACCAGTATCAGGAGGACGAGCGCGCCCGCGAGGCCCGTGAGCCTGCCGATGTCGTGCTCGATCGCCGCACGCGTGCGCGCGGCAAACACGCCCGGCCCGCTGACCAGCACGCGATATTCGGGACCTGCCCCGGTGGCTCGAAACGAGCCCGCCAGGGCATCGGCCGCCTCCTGCTGGCGCACGGCGTCCATTCCCGAGGCCGCGGTCTGCGCAAGCAGCAGCGCACGCCGCCCGTCCCCCGAAAACCACACGCCGTGCCGCGAGGCTGGCGAGCCGCGACCCGCGGCCTCGACCAGGCTGCGCAGCTCGCCCGTCGGATCGCGCGCAAGCATCCCCTTGAACGCCGCGCCCTCGAGCGTCGCGAGCCGCTCGAGGTTCTCGCGCAGCGCTCGGAGGAGCGATTGCTCGCTGAAGCGCTCGGCACTCGAGGTCGGGCTCAGCAGGTAGCGATACCGCAATCCCAGCTCGCGCGCGGCCTGGGTGAATTCCGCGGAGCCGTTGATGACATAGTCGAAGCGCCGGTCGGCTGCGAGCGCACGCGCAAGCTCGCGGGAGAGGCGCGCGAGCTCGAGGGGCGCTCCGCCTTCGATCGCGATCAGCATCGTGCGGGAGGCTACGCCTTCGCTCAGCTGCGCGACGAGGAGCCGCTCCAGGCGGCCGCTGGCGGCCGGGAGGAAGGCGGTCAGATCGCTGGTGAAGGCCGTATGGCGCGCGGTCCACCAGGCGCTCGCCGCGACGATCGCGAGCCAGGCGAGGAGCGCCGTGCGGCCGAGGACTCTCACGGGGATTCTTCGTGGATGGTCATCACCGAGCCGTCTCCGCTCGGCTCCAGGATCTCGAGGCGGGCGACGCGCGAATCCGAGCCGGCGATGAGTATGCTCTTCACGACGCCCGCGATCTCGGCCTCCCTCGGCGTGAGCGCCAGCGTCCAGCGCTGCCGGTTGCCTTGCACCCGGATGGCGTAGAGGCGCTCGAGCTCCGAACCGTCGCCGGCGAGCGTTGCGCGCAGGCTCTCGACCAGCCCTGCGATGAGGGGTGCGTTTTGCAGCATGATCTCGCGGGTCTTGCCCTCGCGCTCGACGGTCAGCCGGTCGCCGTCCACGCGTATCACTTCCTCGAAGGGCAGGATCTGGCGTTTCTCGATCAGCGCAGGACGCGCATAGAGCAAGGTGCCGGAAAGCTGCAGAGGCTTCTGCAGCACCGCGACGCGCCTGACCTCGGAATATCGGGCACGGCTCGCCTGCACCTGCGCAAGCTGCGCCATCAGCCGCGCGAAGTCCCAGGGCTCCTCCTGCGCCGCGGCCGGAAGCGAGGCGAGGAGCAGCACGGACGCCGCGCGCAAGAGGCTACCGCGGAGACCTGCTCCAGAAATCATAGAAGTTGAACCAGTTGTAGGGCGCCGTGCGGCAGAAATGTTCCAGACGCTCGGCATAGCGCTGAGCCCATTCGCCGATCCATGCGGCCCGCGCGGCGCGGTCCCCCCGCGGCTCGTCACAGAACGGCTCCACGTGGATGACGTAGCGCCTCCCGCCTTCATACAGTCCGGCGAGCAGCATGACCGGCACCCGAAGGCTGTGCGCGAGCAGCAGCGGCCCCTGCGGAAAAGCCGCCTCGCGCCCGAAAAACCGGCACATCACAGCCTTTTCCGAGCCGGCGCAGCGATCGCCCAGCAGGCCGACCAGCTCCCCGCGTGCGAGGCATTCGCTGATCCGCAACATGGTGTCGACTTCGCCAGGCACGATGACGCGCGTGCGCAGCGCCGGATCGAGCAGAGGGTTCAGCACCGCGGCGATGTTCGCGGCGTTGTCTTCGTACATCACCACGTTGACCGGAAGCCGATATTCGGGCGCCAGAGTGCGCAGCAGCTCGAAGCTCCCCAGGTGTGCGCCGAGCAGAAGGCAGCCTCGGCCCCTGGCGAGCGTCCGGCGCAGGAGCTCGATGCCCCTGACCTCGATGTCGAACCGCTCGAATTGCCCGGCGATGAAGTACACGCGATCGAGGACCGTCGTGGCGAAGGTGAAGTAATGCCGCCACAGATCGGTGAAGCTCGGCCGCCGGCCGAGGGCGAGGGCGAGGTACTCGCGCGAAGTGTTCCGTACACGCGGCGAAAAAAGCAGGAAGTAGGCACAAATCGGAACCAGAAACAAACGCGCGACGCGTCGGCCGCAGCGCAAAGCGAGCCACTGCATGAACCGCGTTGCGCCGCGGCTGCCGCGCTCCCGATAGTCGAGCCAGGACGCCTTCGCGTTCATTTACGCGCGGTCCGGCGCGGCGCGAGACTGCCCGAGCGGGCCACGGTCCGCACCACGTCGGCAAGGGGGCGGTGCGAATGATGCGGATAACGCACGCGGCGGAAAACGTACTCGCCGAAGAACAGCGCGCCCACAAGAAGATAATCGATTCCGTTCGCGAACAGCGACCAAGTTCGAGGCGACGCGAGCACCGCCAGCGTAGCGGCCGCGGCCGCCATGCTCACGAAAAACGCCGTCCACATGACCGTCGACCATCGCGTGTAGCGCGCGAGGTCGGGCGGGAGTTCCGTTCCGCGCGCGAGGCGGGCGAACCAGCTGATCATCGGCTCCTCACCCGGCGCCAACGTCCTTCCGAACCAAACGGCCAGGGCAAGATTGATGATGACCGGCGGGAATTTCAACAAGGCGTCCGGATCGGCGACGAGCGGCGCCGCTGCAAGCAGCGCGAACCCCGCCAGGCCCCACGGCCCGGGGAACGACAGGACTACCAGCGCGGCGATGCAAAGCCACGCGGTCCACGCCCAATAGGCAAGCCCCGTCGCGACTGCCGCATGCGTCAGAAAGGGGTAGGACAGCAGCAGCAGAACCCCAAGCGCATGCCGAGGACCCCAGCGATGCATCGAGGCGACCCCCGTTTCAGTTACCGCTTTTCCAGACAAAATCGAGCTTCGTGCGCCGGGCGCGTTTGCGCTTCAGCCAGGCCGCCAGGCTCTCGCGCCAGCTGATGATCGAGGTGACGTAGTAAATCGCCTTGAATACCAGGAGGGGACCCCGGATCGGCGTTTTACCGAAGATGTCGGCTGCAAGCAGCGACAGGATCGCTTGCTCCAGACGGAAAGCCGGGCGCGGCGACATGAACATCTTGCGCAGCGCCGGCGTGGTGATGCGGTAGATGAACCAGGAGAACGTCTTGAGACCGTGCTTCACGGTTCTCTCGTAGCGCTGCAGGCTGCGCGCCGAGACATCGCCGTTGCGCAAGGCTTCGTCCACGACTTCGGCGCCGAGCTCGCCGCTGTTCATCGCCAGGAACACGCCGCTCGAAAACACCGGGTCGATGAACGCGTACGCATCCCCGACCATGATGTAGCCGTCGCCGGCCATGCGCGTTGCGCGATACGAGAAATTTCCGGTCGCGAGCGCCGGCGCCATCAGCTTCGCGTCCTTGAGGCGCTCGGCCATCATCGGGCACAGCGCGATGGTGTCGAGCAGGAACTGATCCACGCTGACCTTGCGCGTCTTCATGTAATACGTCCAGCATACGGCGCCGACGCTCATCGCGCCGTCGCGCAACGGGATCATCCAGTACCAGCCGTGATCGAACCAGTAGACGCTGATGTTGCCCTCGTCGCGCCCGGGGCGACGCACCGCGCCCTTGAAATGGCCGAACACGGCCGAGCTGCTGTGCACCGGGTTGCGGCTTTTAATGTTGAAGCGATTGGCGAGGAAGGTGTCGCGCCCGGAGGCGTCCACCACGAAGCGCGTCTCCCAGCATTGCGCCTGGCCCTGCTCGTCGACCGCGCGCACCAGCGAGGTCGAACCTCGCCGGAATTCGACTTCAGTGACCTTGACTCCCTCGCGCACCTGCGTGCCTTTTGCGGCGCTGTTTCGAAGCAGCAAATTGTCGAACTCCGAACGCCGCACCTCGTAGGCCGAGGGGTAGGACTTGTCCATGGCGTTGGCGAAATAGTAGACGGCCGGCTCGTAGCCCTCGTAGTTGAATTCGGCGCCGGGCTTGACCAGCCCGATTTGGTCCACCTGGTCGAGCACGCCGAGGCGCTCGAGCAAGGGCAGATTGAGCGGCAGCAGCGATTCGCCGATGTGAAAGCGCGGGTGGTGCTCCTTTTCGAGCAGCACGACGTTCCAGCCCTTTTGGGCGAGGAACGCCGAGACGGTCGAGCCGCCCGGGCCGCCGCCGATGACCAGCACGTCGCATCGGTATTCCGGCGAAGCGGGCATGTAAGCCTGCCTTAGAGCGCGCTCAACTGCGTGCGGATGCGACTGTCGAGGTTCCGCACCCAGATGTTGTATTTCTTGTGGATCTCAGCGCCGTCGTATCTCAGGCCCCGGCTGTCCTTGTAGGTGATGCTGTACTGCTTGGTGTCGTACCTGATTTCCATTGTCGCGGAGGGCCCGCGAGGCGTGTACGTGGCGGTGATCAAGCCCGGCTCCACCTTCAGCATCTGCATGTTGAGAGACACCCCGGCGCGCACGATCGCGTTGCCGATCTCGTCAAGGCTTGCCGCCCGGTTCGTCAAGACGGGCTGGTTCGCGACGTTGACGACGGGCGCGACAACGCAGCCGATGATCAGGGCTGCGGCCGCGCCTGCGACACCAACGCTCTTGAGCTGATTCAAGCGCATGAAGAGTTGCCCCACAAGGATTGAATCGCGTGCGGGCATTTTACCGCGCCGGTGTGGGCGTTCAAGTCCTGCGGGCCGCTACGGCTTTCTTGCGCCCGGCAGATCCGGCGCGACCACGCCCATCGAGATGACGTACTTGAGCGCCTCGTCGACGCTCATGTCGAGCTCGATCGCGTCGGCCTTGCGTATCATCAGGAAGAAACCCGAAGTGGGGTTGGGCGTGGTCGGGACGTAGACACTCACATAGTCTCCGTGCAGGTGATTGGCGACATCGCCGCCCGGCCGCCCGGTGAGGAAGGCGATCGTCCAGCTGCCTTCGCGGGGATACTGCACGAGCAGCGCCTTGCTGAACGCCTGTCCGCCGGGCGCAAACAGCGTATCGCTCACCTGTTTGACGCCGCTGTAAATGGTCTTCACGACCGGGATGCGGCCGAGCAAGTACTCCCAAAACAAAAGCAGCCGCTGGCCGAGGATGTTGGAGGCGAGCAATCCGGTGACAAGCACCACGACCACGGTGAGCAGCGCGCCGAGGCCCGGGATCTGCCGGCCGAACAGGACCTGGGGCTGATATTGCGGCGGCAGGAGCAGCAGCGACTGGTCCATTGTGGTCACGATGAGCTCCAGCACCCAGATCGTGATGGCGAGCGGGATCCAGATCAGGAGCCCGGTGATGAGGTATTTTTTCATCGCGCGCCGCCTCCTACCCGGCGGCGTTGCACGCTAGGAACGAACGCCTGCCCCGCTGCCGACGGCTTCGGATTTCGACTCGGACTTGCTTTCGGACTTCTTGTCGGGTTTCGTGTCGGACTTCGCGCCGGTTTTCGCGTCGGGTTTCGCGTCGGCTTTCGCGTCGGACTTCGCGTCGGCTTTCGCGTCGGTCTTTGTGTCGCTCTTGTCGGTGCCGCCGGTCTTCGCCGCCGGTTTGACGCCGCTGTTCCTGAAGTCGGTCGCGTACCAGCCGCTGCCCTTCAGCTGGAATCCCGCCGCGCTCAGCATCTTGGAGAACGTCTGCAGACCGCACTCCGGACAGACGCTGAGGGCCGGGTCGCTGAGCTTCCGCAGGTATTCCTTCTGGAACCCGCAGGAGGAGCAACGATATTCGTAAATCGGCATGAAACCTCCGAATGCAAGCCGTCGAATTATACCCTGCGCACTTGATTCGGAAGAATCGGGGCGCTCGGGCGAGTTTTCAAGCCAGGCCGCGGTTGCCTTTCACGCCGATCAGGCGCGGCAGCTTGAGTTTGCTCGGCCTCACGATCTTCTTCTCGCGCAGGTACCGAGCGAGCAGATCCCACGCCGGCTCGCCTTCGTCGCGAGCGCCTTCGGCCACTGACGCCCAGCTCGCGACCTTGTAGGTCTTGCCCGGCTCGATCGGACGCTCGCCGATGCGCATGTCGCCGATGCGCGCGCCCCGTTGGGCGCCGGGCTCGCAGCTGTAAGTCATCCCGCCCACCCGAACCATGTCGCCGCCCTGCTGATAGTAAGGATCGGGGTTGAAGAGGTTGTCGCAAACGTCTTCGAGCACCGCCTTGATCGTGCTCCCGCTCATCTCCGTCACGACGGTATGGGGATAAGTGATCGCGGTCTGGCTCATGACGTCTTCTAGCGTGACGGCCTCGCCCGGCAGGAGCGTCGCGCCCCAGCGGAAGCCGGGCGAAAATGCGATTGGGGCGCCCTTCGCTTCCATCAGCGCATCGAGGATCAGCTGGTCGAACGAGCCGTTGAAGTTGCCGCGGCGGTAGAGCAGCGCTTCGGTGAGTGCGAGCCGCTCCGACAGCTTGCCCGCATACGGCGAGCGCTGCGCCTCGATCAGACGCGCCATTGCGGCGTCCGGCCGCAAGAGCTCGGCGAACACGGGAAGCAGCCGGTAGCGATAGTCCGAGATTCGCCCGTCCTTCACGGCCAGATCGAGGACGGCGAGGAACTTGCCGTTCGAGCCCGCGTTGGTCACCAGCGTCTTCCCCGACGCGTTCGCGACGACGATCGGCACGGGCACGCCGTCGTGCGTGTGGCCGCCGAGGATCACGTCGATGCCGGTGACGCGCGAGGCGAGCTTCAGGTCGACGTCCATCCCGTTGTGCGAGAGCAGCGCCACGACGCCGGCGCCCTTGCCTCGGACTTCGTTCACCCGTCTCTGGAGACGCTCTTCCTCGATGCCGAATCTCCATTCGGCGACGAACCGGCGCGGATGGGCGATCGGCGTGTAGGGAAACGCCTGGCCGATGATCCCGATCGGCACACCCGCCAGCTCGCGAATCGTGTACGGCTTGAATACCGGGTCGCCGAAATCGTTGGTCTCGACGTTCTGCGCGAGAAATTCGATCTTCCCGGCGAAATCGCCGTCCACGACTTCCTTCACGCGCGCCGCCCCGTAAGTGAACTCCCAGTGCCCGGTCGTCATGTCGATGCCGAGCAGCTTCTGCGCCTCGATCATGTCCTGCCCGCGCGTCCAGAGCGAGGTCGCCGATCCCTGCCAGGTATCGCCGCCGTCGAGCAGCAGGCTCGCGCCCCGCTCGTCGCGGACCTTCTTCACGAGCGTTGCAAGGTGCGCGAAGCCGCCGAGCTTTCCGTACGTCTTCGCCGCCTGCGCGAAGTCGAGATGGGTGAAGGCGTGCGCTTCGCGGCTTCCCGGCCGGAGTCGGAAATGCTTCAGCAGCGCCCCACCGACCAGGTGCGGCGGGCGGTTCGCGCTCGCGGCCACGCCGAGATTGACGCTCGGCTCGCGGAAATGGGCCGGCAGCAGCTGGGCGTGGCAGTCGGTGAAGTGCAAGAGCGATACGTTGCCGAACCGCGGCAAGTCGTAGAAAGTTTCGTCCTGCGGGCGCGAAGCTAGCGGAAGACCGGCCGCGGCCGCGGCGGCGAGCGCCTGCAGGAATTCGCGACGCGACAGCGTCACTTGTTGACGGGAGACTCCGGGTCGAGCAGCAGCGCCACGAGGTGCGTGATCTGCTCCTCGGTCAGCACGCCGTTGTAGCCGAAGCGCGGCATGTTGGAGCACGCCGTGGACGCTTCCGAATTGTAGATCTTGCCGTAGGTGTACTTCTGGATCGCCTCGCTCGCGCCGCGCAGCTTGCCGAACTGGTAGAGGCTCGGGCCGATGGTGCCGAACGACAGCTCCTGCTTGGAGATCTGATGGCAGTTGTAGCAGCTGCCGCCGGCGGGACGAGCCGGGTCGTCGGTGAACTGCTTGCCGCCGCCGCTTTGCGCGATTCGCTCTCCCTCGCGCCAGTCGCCCATGAGCTTTCCCGAACTCGGGTAGCGCAGGGTCGCCTGTTGCGCTTTTTCGATCTCCTCGCTCGCGCCTTTGGGCAATTCTCCGCTATGCCTGCTGCAGAGCGCCTGTGCGTCATCCTGTTTCAGACGATCGATCGCAGCCTGCCCACGCGTCTTGAACGAGGCCTTTATCATCTCGGCCACCGCGCCCTCCGCCTCCGAATCGGACGGCCGTGTCGCGCAGCCTGCGACACAGATACCGGAAAACCCCAGCGCGAGAATCATTTTCGGCTGCATTTCGCCCCCTATCGCTTGATCGCTGGGGCGACGAACGTGCCGCCTTCGGCTTTCTTCGCGAGGTACGTTATCAGCGCGATCGACGCATCGGACGCGAACTCCAATTCCGGGAAGCGCATCTGCCGGATGCACTCCCACATTCGCCATTGCATGGACCGCAATTCGCCCTCCGAGACGCGGTATCCGGGCCAGGTGCCGAATGCGCGTTGCGCGTCCTTGGCATTGTCCATTTTCGGCAGACTCTGCAAACGGATCCGTTTTCCCTCATCGCCGTGGCAGGTGACGCAGCCGAAGTCATACGGTCCGGCGCGGTAGTAGAAAAGCCTTTCGCCGGCTTGATAAGCCAAGCGCTCTTTCGGGTGGGACATCGGCGGGGCGATCGTCATGCCGCGCGACTCGGAGGCGATCCAAGCTACCAGGTCGGTCATAACCGACCGCTGACCCACGCCGGAAAACGGGTCGGTTGTGATCATGGGCGCGCCCGTGCCGGAAAATGGATTGCGCTTCGCTTCCTCGATCGTGAAGCCTTGCAGCGTCACCATGCAGGTGACCAGGCGCGACTCGGCATCCTGCACGCGGTCGGTGTCGGCGAAATAGCGCGGCAGCCGCACGTAGGCGCCTTTCACAACCCCGGGTCCAAGGCCCAGGTCGCAGCGCTCGAGCGAGGCGTTCTTCGGCCCGCGTCTGGTTTTCCATAGGTCCTCGCCGCGCGCCTCGTAGAGCTCGGCGGGATTGCTCTCCTGCAGGAGCTGCCGGTAGCGCTCGATTTCCTTCAGGGTGTCCTGCTGAGCCGGCGCAAAACACGGCAGCATCGCCGTCACCACTCCGGCCAGGACGCGGTGGATGCGCATCGCTTTCCTCCTCCGCTAACTCAACCGCCGGCGATGACCGCTTCGTCGGTTCTTTTCTCGCCCTTGTTGTCGAGCCAGCTGATCGTCACCTTCTCGCCGGGCTTGCCGCCTTTGAAGCGGAAATGCAGGAAGGGATTGCGCGACACCGAGGTTCCCCACTGCGCCGACAGCACGGTCCTGCCGCCATGCGTTACGGTCACGTTCCGGATGAAATGCGCGGGAATGGCATTGCCGCTCGCGTCCTTGCGCAGGCCGGTTTCCATCTCGTGGGCCATCAGCACCTTCACCTCGACTTTGTCGCCCGTCATGCTGGCGCGGATGCGCATCGGGTCTGCCATTTTTACTCCTCAACTCCCTTTCCGTTCCAGCCGCATTCGATCATCTCCCGGCCAGCGGCCTTGCAAGGCCGCTGGCCGCATTTCGCAAAAGCGGCCGGCAGGACATGCACGCATGTCCTGAAACCCCGGCTCACCCTCCACATCCACCTATGGTGACCTTGATTTCCTTCACCGCGTGGAAGTACTTGCCGTCCGCGATCACGAGCGCGTAGATGTTCGACGTCTCCGCCATCTTGACGCGGGTGCTGACGAAGGGGTCGGTGCCGGCCGGAATCTCGAATTCCGCGGACAAGGTGTTCGGGTTCTTTTCGATCAGGATCGCGATCGCCTGCGTCCGGGGGAGCTTGCTCTCCACGGCGATCGGCACGACCGCTCCGTTCTCCGCGATGTCCGGCGCGGTGATCTCGATGCTGCCGCTCGGGGTCGACGCGCCGCCGCCCAGCGCCTTGACCGTCTCTGCGACGCTCTTCGTCTCGAACGCCGCCTTGTTCCATTCCTGCGCGAACGCCTCGCCGGGCCGGATGATCCCCGCCGCCGCCAGCGCGAGCGCACCGCCGCCGGTCTTCAGCACTTCGCGCCGCTTGGCGTCCACGAGAGCAGTTCCTCCGATATCCCGAAATCGGGAAATCGGGATTTTACCGTGGCTGCCGGGCAAATGCGACGGAACACGGACAGTTATTCCCGCCGCGTCCTGTGTTAGGGTGGTGAATCTGTCTCACGAACAGGACGGAGAGCCATGCTCTTGCAGGGATCTGCAACGTCGATGGTGCGGTCCTGCCTGCGCGCCGCTTGTGGATACCTGGCCGTTTATTCGGGACTGCTCGTCTTCGGCTTGATGTGCTTGATATGGTCCGCAGTTGCGGCATTGCTCGGCTATCTGCTACCCCAGGAATGGGGGAAGGTAGTCGGCCGCTGGGTCACCAGCTGGGGATTTCGCTGCTATCTCTGGTTGTTCACGCTGACCGGGGCCATTCGCTTCGATCTCGGCGCGCTGGATGCCTTGCGCGGAGCAGGACCTTTGATCATCGCGCCCAACCATCCCAGTCTTCTGGACGCGGTGATGGTCCTCTCCCGCCTGCCCGACGTGGCCTGCGTGATGAAGGCCAAGCTGATCGACAATCCGATCTACGGGGCCTCGGCACGCTTCTCCGGCTACATACGCAACGACGACTTTATCGGAGCCGCGGCGCAGGCGGTGGAGAACCTCAAGGCCGGCAGCCAGCTCCTGCTTTTCCCGGAAGGAACGCGAACGACGCGAGCGCCGATCAATCGACTGAAGGGAGGAGCGGCCCTCGTCTCCAAGCGCTCCGGCGTTCCCATCCAGACGGTGTTGATCGAAACCACCTCGCCTTTTCTGTCCAAGGGCTGGCCCCTCCACCGCATACCGCCACTGCCGATCTGCTGCCGCGTTCGGCTGGGAAGGCGCTTCATGCCCAAAGATAATCTGAGAGAGACGATTGCGGAAATGGAAGCCTATCTTGCATCCGAGCTCGATTCCCGGATTGTCATGGATTCGGTCGGCGAGCCCTTGGCGCAGCCGCAGAAGCCTCGGCTCGAGGAGCGATGAGGGCCGGATGAAGGAGGCTTCCCGGACCCATGTTGTCCTGATTCCGAGCTACAACCCCGGCTCGAGAGTCTATGAGACGGTTCAGGCTGCACGGCGTTTCTGGAACCCGGTGTGGGTCGTGGTGGATGCCAGTACCGACGGCACGGCCGAAGGATTGCGCAAGATCGCCGAAACCGATGCGGGTCTGAAGGTGATCGTATTGCCGAGGAACGGGGGCAAGGGCGCGGCCGTGCTGCGCGGCATCGAACTCGCCCAGGGCGCCGGTTTCACGCACGTTCTGACGATGGATTCGGACGGGCAGCACCCCCCTGCGCTGATCGGCGAGTTCATGGCGGCTTCCTTGGCCGAGCCTTCGTGCATGGTGCTGGGTGTTCCGGTGTTCGACGCGAGCGCGCCGAACCTGCGCGTGAAGGGGCGCCGCGTATCCAACTGGTGGGTCAACCTCGAAACGCTCTGGACGGGAATCGGTGATTCGCTGTTCGGCTTCAGGGTGTACCCGATCGCCCCTCTGCGCGAGGTGATGCGGAAGCAGGTCTGGATGCGGCGCTTCGACTTCGACCCGGAAGCGGTGGTGCGAATGTGCTGGCGGGGGGTACGCCCGCTCAACAGACCCGCGCCGGTGCGCTACTTCCACCCCGACGAGGGCGGCGTGTCGCATTTCAACTACTGGCGCGACAATGCGCTGCTCACCTGGATGCACATCCGTCTTTTCCTCGGCTTCGTGCTGCGCCTGCCGGTACTCGCGATCCGTCGGCTGAAACCTTCTTGATTCACGCCGACGACCGGCTCAGTGAGCCGCGCGGAACGCGAGCACCGTGTTGCTGCCCCCGAATGCGAAGGAATTCGACAGCGCCGCACGCAGGCTGCCGCGCAGAGACCCGCCGGTGATGTGGCGTACACCGGCGCATTCGCCGTCCAGATCGTCGAGATGCGCGGTCGGGGGCGCCTCCTGCGACGCCAGAGACAGCACGGTGATGATGGCTTCGACCACCCCCGTTGCGCCCAGCATGTGCGCATGCATCGATTTCGTGGCGCTGACGGCGACGGCCGGGGAACGCGATCCGAAAACGCCGCGAATGGCGGCGATTTCGATCGGATCGCCTTCGCGCGTCGCGGTGCCATGCGCGTTGATGTAATCGATTTCGTCGGGCGTCATGCCGCCATCCCGAATTGCCATGCGCATGGCGCGCGTCTGTCCATCGACATTGGGCCGGACGAGGTGATCATGATCGGAAGTGCTGCCACACCCCGCGAATTCGGCGTAAATCCTTGCACCGCGCCGAACCGCGTGGTCCCAGTCCTCGAGGATCATCGCGCCCGCCCCTTCCCCGAGCACCAAGCCCTGCCGATCCGAACTGAACGGGCGGCAGGCCCGCACGGAGGACGCCTCGTCGCCCAGGGCAAGAATGCGCATCGCTTCCCATGCGCGCACCACGCCGTAGGAAAGGGGCGCTTCGGACCCGCCCACGACCATCAGCGTCGCTTCGCCCGAGCGGATCTTCGGCAGGGCCTCGCCGATCGCGACCGCCGATGAGGCGCACGCGACCGAATAGGTCGCGGAGGAGGCCCCCAAGCCGAGCTGGATCGATATGTGGGAGGCGGCCGCGTTGCTCATTCCGAGCACGACCGAGAGCGGCGGCACCCGCTCGCGGCCGCGCAACATCTCGATATAGCCGCTCTCGAAGGTCAGCGTGCCACCCAGCGCCGTGCCCCAGGAGACGCCCCAGTCGTTGCGCGGCGCTTCCTGGGTCCGGGGAAGCCCGGCATCGCGCCATGCCGAAAGCGCGGCAGCGGTCCCGAGCTGGCTGTAGCGGTCCATGGTGTAGGCGAGCGATCGGCCCAGCGCCGCCTCGGCGTCGAAATTGGCGCAGCGGACCGCCGGGACCGAAAGCGGCCTGAGCACGTCGTCCTCGCGAGTGTAGAGCCGGATCGCCGACTCGCCGCGCAGCATCCGGCCGAAGAAGTCCGGAAGGTCCCCGCCAAAAGGGTTGACCAAACCCAGGCCGGTGACGGCCACCCGCCGCGCGCTCGTCATTCAGACGCCGTTTCCGGCTGTGACCTTATCCACGATCCCCAGCAGGTCACCGACGGTCTTGGGTCGCGGAATGTCCTGCGGCATCTTGACTCCGAGCCTGTCCTCGAATTCGAACAGCAGTTCGAGCAGCAGAAGCGAATCGACCTTGAGCTCCTCGAGCGAGGCCTCGGGCGTCACTCGAGCGGGATCGATGTTTTCGCGCTTGTGCAGGAATTCGCTGAGGACAGTCAAGTTGTCTTTTTTCATGGCGCTATTCATTTGCGATCAGGCCGTAATGTGCCGGGCGTTTCATTATAAGCGCTCAGTCGCGCGGTGGGCACCTCCTTGTGCTAGCGTGGCGCATGACTTCGCTGATTCCCGCCCGCACGCAATCCGAGCTGCTCGAAGTCAACCGGCATTTCTACAACGCGCTGTGGAGCGACGCGCGCCTGATCGAGCCCGAACGCTTCAACACCTGGCCGCTGGTCCGCTCCCTGCTCGCTCCGGCGCAGCGCCGGCTGGAGGTGGCGCCCGGATTGCGCCCGCGCCTTCCGATCGAGGATACGCAGTTCGTCGACATAAGCGCGGCGGCGCTGGGAAAACTGCGCGCGCGCGGCGGCTCAGGGACCCTGGGCTCCATCACCGCCCTGCCCTACGGCAATGCGGGTTTCGACCTCATCTGCGCCTTCGATGTGATCGAACACGTCGACGACGACGAGCGCGCTCTCGCGGAGCTCTCGCGCGTGGCGGCGTCCGGGGCGGCGCTGATCACCTCGGTGCCGCTGCATCCCGCGCAGTGGTCGGGGTTCGACGCTTTCGTCGGCCACCGGCACCGCTACGAACCGACGGAATTGACGTCCAAGCTCGCGCGGCACGGCTTCGCGATAGAACGCAGCGCCGCCTTCGGGATGATGCCGAAATCGTCGCGCTTGGTGGACCTCGGAATGTGGTTCCTGATTCACCAGCGCGAACTGGCAATGTGGACCTACAACCGCGTGATGATGCCCTTGGGCGTGCGCTTTCAAAAACCGTTGGCGCTTGCGCCGGGCCTGATCGACACCGCCGAGGTCGGAGAGGTCCTGCTGCTGTGCCGCCGCGGAAGCTCCTAGAACGGGATATCGTCTTCCATGTCGTCGAACTTGCCCGCCGATTTCTTGGAGGCCTTGTCCTCGCCCGCTGCCGCAGGCTCCTTCGCTTCCCGGGCGCCCGCGTCGCCCGCCCCTTGCCGGCTGCCGAGCATCTGCATGCGGTCGGCCACGATTTCGGTAGTCGTGCGTTCCTTGCCCTCCTTGTCCTGCCATTTGCGCGTGCGCAAGGATCCCTCGATGTAGACCTGCGAGCCCTTCTTGAGGTACTCGCCGGCGATTTCCGCGAGCCGGCTGAAGAACACCACGCGGTGCCATTCGGTGCGTTCCTGCTTTTCTCCGCTCGCCTTGTCCTTCCAGGTATCCGTGGTGGCGACCGAGATGTTGGTGATCGCCCCGCCCTCCGGGTTGTAACGCGTCTCGGGATCGCGCCCGAGGTTGCCTACGAGAATCACTTTGTTTACCGAAGCCATTTAGCTTTCCCCTCGATCAATTTTCTCGCCGTGTTTGCGTCGAACGAATCAGGATACACGGTTAACCGGACGACGCCTCGTTCGGGCGCGATCACGGCATCGCGCACCCCGCGCAGGCGCAAAAGTCCTTCGCGCAGCGCGACCGGATCGGCGCCCGCGCCCACCGGGAAGATCCGCTCCGCGGAGTCACCCGGGGATGCGCATTCGCCATGCCGTTCCCAACCATAACGCGACAATCGCGATTCCGAATACAAAGACAGCGGAGACATGCACGGCGCTTCAGGCCTTCGAAGAAAGCGCGTCCAGCTCGCCGGCGGCGCGGGCCTTCTTGCCGTACACCCACTCGAACAAAGGCGAAGCCATCAGCGTGGTCACGACGGCCATCAAGACCATGACGGAAAACAGCGCCGGCTGGATGATCCCTTTCTGCAAGCCGATGTTGAGAATGATGAGCTCCATCACGCCGCGCGCGTTCATCAGCGCGCCCACCGCCATTGCGGTCCGGTTGTCCTCGCCCGCGAGCCGCGCGGCGGCCCAGCAGGCCACGGCCTTGGCGACGATCGAGGCGGCGAGCACGACCCCGGCGATGAGAAGGAGCCCGGGGCTCGCCACCATGTCGAGTCGCGTATTCAGGCCCGAGAACGTGAAGAACATCGGCAGCAGGAACACCACTGCGAGAGGCTCGAGCTGGCGCTTGAGTTCCCGGGCAAGGAGACCGCGCGGCATCGCCGCGCCGAGCAGGAAGCCGCCGAAAACGGCGTGGATGCCGGCCGCGTCCATCGCCCATGCGGCGAGCATGAGGAGCATCAGCACCACGCCGAGCAGGCCCGGGCTTATTGTGCGTTCGGCTTCGGCCGCCCGGCCGAAGGGCGCGAGGAGCTTGCGCCCGGCGAGCACCATGAGCAGCGCGTAGCCGATCCCGCCTGCAAAAGCCTTCACCGCGACCACGGTCCCGCCGCCAAAACTCGCGAGCACGACGGCGAACACGCACCAGGCCGCCGCATCGTTGATCGCGCCGGCGGCGAGCACGAGCGTGCCGAGCGCCGTGCCGGCGAGGCCGCGGTCGTGGACGATGCGGGCGAGCACCGGAAACGCCGTGATGGCGATTGCCGCGCCGAGGAAGAGGATCGCTTCGAACGTGCGCGTCTTCTCGGAGAAGAGCCCCGGGACCTTCACGAGCCAAAGCGCGAGCGCCGTGCCGATGACGAAAGGGACCAGTATTCCCGCGAGGGAAACCGAAAAGGCGCTGCGCATGCGGCTGCGGAAGAGCTCGGTATCGAACTCCACGCCCACGAGGAACATGTAAAGCCCGATGCCGAGCTGCGCGAAAACGTAGAGCGTCTTGAGCGATTCCGGCGGGAACACGAACTGTTGAGCCCCGGGCCAGAACAGTCCGAGCAGGGATGGCCCTATGAGCACGCCCGCGATCATTTCGCCGATGACCTGCGGCTGGCCGCAGCGCCGCGCCACCCAGCCGACCGCCCGGCAAGCCGCCAGAATGAAGAACATCTGCAGGAAGAACGCGACCGAGAGCTCGGCTGAAGTCATGGTAGGAGGCGGGAAGAGTATAGCGGCAACTCTCGTCCTCTTCTCCAGGCCACCCGCAGTGGGGGTAGCGTAGGTGCCGCGGAATTTCGTATAGTAGCGGGTTGGGCTTTTCTCACGGAACGGCTTTGATGGACCAGATTCGCATCCGCGGCGCGCGCACGCACAATCTCAAGAACCTGAACGTCGATCTGCCCAGAAACCGGTTGATCGTGATCACGGGACTGTCGGGCTCCGGAAAATCCTCTCTCGCCTTCGATACGCTCTACGCGGAAGGCCAGCGCCGCTACGTCGAATCGCTCTCGGCCTACGCGCGCCAGTTCCTGCAGCTCATGGAAAAGCCCGACGTCGATCTGATCGAGGGGCTCTCGCCCGCGATCTCGATCGAGCAGAAAGCGGCGAGCCACAACCCGCGCTCGACCGTGGGCACCATCACCGAGATCCACGACTACCTGCGCCTGCTCTACGCGCGCGTCGGGACACCTTACTGCCCGGAGCACAAGCTGCCCCTGCAGGCGCAGTCGGTGTCGCAGATGG
Organism: Betaproteobacteria bacterium; assembly: GCA_005881575.1. Lineage (GTDB taxonomy): Bacteria > Pseudomonadota > Gammaproteobacteria > Burkholderiales > SG8-39 > VBDM01. Next base: position 25,533 of record VBCA01000018.1, on the reverse strand, counting down.
TCGACCACGCCCTTGCACTTCCCCAGGACACCAAGCTCATGATCCTCGCCCCCATCGTCGCGAGCCGCAAGGGCGAGCAGCACGAGCTGGTCGCGGAGCTGCGCGCGCAGGGGTTCGCGCGCCTGCGCGTCGACGGCAAGGTTCACGAAATCGACTCGGTCCCCAGGCTCTCCAAGAACATCAAGCACTCGCTGGACGTGGTCGTCGACCGCCTCAAAGTGCGCCCCGACGCGAAGCAGCGCCTGGCGGAATCCTTCGAAACGGCGCTCAGGCACGCCGACGGCCGCGCCGTGGTGCTCGAGCTCGATTCGGGCCGCGAGCACCTGTTCTCGGCGCGCTACGCCTGCCCGGTCTGCGACTACTCGCTGCCCGAGCTCGAGCCGCGCCTGTTCTCCTTCAACAACCCCATGGGCGCCTGCCCCGAGTGCGACGGCCTGGGAACGATCACGTTCTTCGATCCCAGGCGCGTGGTCGCGCACCCGGGCCTGTCCCTCGCGAGCGGCGCGATCAAGGGCTGGGACCGGCGCAACCAGTTCTATTTCCAGATGCTCACGAGCCTCGCCGCGCATTTCCGGTTCGACGTCGAGGCGCCGTTCGAGAAACTCCCGGAGCCGGTCCAGACGCTCGTGCTCCACGGCACGCAGGAAAAGATCCCGTTCTCCTACCTGAGCGAGCGCGGCCGCACGCTGGTGAAGGAGCACGCCTTCGAAGGCATCCTGCCCAGCCTCGAGCGCCGCTACAAGGAGACCGATTCTCTGGTCGTGCGCGAGGAGCTCGCGAAATACCTGAACACCAAGGCCTGCCCCTCGTGCGGGGGAACGCGCCTTCGCCCGGAGGCGCGGCACGTGAAGATCGACGGCCGCGCGATTTTCGAGGTGAGCGCTTTCCCCATGAAGCAGGCGCTCGAATTCTTCCGCCGGCTCGAGCTATCCGGCGGGAAGCAGGCGATCGCCGAGAAAATCGTCAACGAGATCATCGCGCGGCTCAACTTCCTCAACAACGTCGGCCTTGACTATCTTTCGCTCGACCGCGCCGCGGACACGCTCTCGGGCGGCGAGGCGCAGCGTATCCGCCTCGCGAGCCAGATCGGCTCGGGGCTCACCGGCGTCATGTACGTGCTCGACGAACCCTCGATCGGCCTGCACCAGCGCGACAACGCTCGCCTCCTCGCCACGCTCAAGCACTTGCGCGACATCGGCAACACCGTCATCGTGGTCGAGCACGACGAAGAGGCGATCAACTCCGCCGATCATGTGCTCGACATGGGACCGGGAGCGGGCGAGCACGGCGGCGAGGTGGTCGCGGAGGGCTCGCCCGAGCAGATCCGCAGGAACCCCGCCTCCCTCACCGGGCAATACCTCTCCGGCGCGCTCGAGATCGCCGTGCCCAAGAACCGGCGGCGTTTCGACAGGACGCGGGTCTTCAGGCTGCGCGGGGCGCGCGGGAACAATCTGAAGAATATCGACCTTGCGCTGCCGGTGGGCCTGTTCGTGTGCGTCACCGGCGTCTCGGGCTCGGGCAAATCGACGCTCATCAACGACACGCTCTATCACGCCGTCGCGCGCGAGCTCTACGGCTCGACACACGAGCCCGCCGCGCACGATTCGGTCAAGGGGCTGGAGTTCTTCGACAAGGCGGTGAGCGTCGACCAGAGCCCGATCGGCCGCACGCCGCGCTCCAACCCGGCCACCTACACCGCCCTCTTCACGCCCATCCGCGAGCTTTTCGCGGGCGTGCCGATGGCGCGCGAGCGCGGCTACGGGCCGGGGCGCTTCTCCTTCAACGTGAAAGGCGGGCGCTGCGAAGCCTGCCAGGGCGACGGGGTCATCAAGGTCGAGATGCATTTCCTTCCGGACATCTACGTGCCCTGCGACACCTGCCATGGCAAGCGCTACAACCGCGAGACGCTCGAAGTGCAGTTCAAGGGCAAGAACATCCACGAGGTCCTGCAGATGACGGTGGAAGCGGCGTACGAGTTCTTCAACGCGGTCCCCGCGGTGGAGCGCAAGCTCCAGACCCTGCTCGAAGTGGGCCTCGGCTACATCCAGCTCGGCCAGCCCGCCACCACGCTCTCGGGCGGAGAGGCGCAGCGCGTGAAGCTCTCGCTCGAACTCTCCAAGCGCGACACCGGACGCACGCTCTACATCCTCGACGAGCCGACCACGGGCTTGCATTTCAAGGACATCGATCTGCTGCTCTCCGTGCTGCACCGCCTGCGCGACGCGGGCAACACCGTGGTCGTCATCGAGCACAATCTGGACGTGATCAAGACCGCCGACTGGATCATCGACCTCGGGCCCGAGGGCGGCGAAGGCGGCGGGCGCATCATCGCCCAGGGAACGCCCGAGGACGTGGCCGCCCTGGACGCGAGCTTCACCGGCCGAACCCTGCGCAACGTGCTGGAAAAAAGAGTGAGGCGCGCGGCCTAGCCTAGGGCTTTGCCTTCTTCCCTTCAGACGGCGGCAGCGGGCGCCCCGGCCGCGTCAGGATTTCCGGCCGCAGGATCTCGTCGAGCTGTTCCTTCGAGAGCAGCTTTTTTTCCACGACCAGATCGTATACGGTCCTCCCGGTGGCAAGTGCCTCCCGCGCCACCTCGCTCGCCGCCGAATAGCCGATATAGGGATTGAGCGCGGTGACGAGGCCGATCGACTCGCGGACCGCCTTCGCCATGCGCTCCCGGTTCGCGGTGATTCCGGTCACGCAGCGCTCGCGCAGGGTGTCGCACCCGTTCCGGAGATGCATCAGGCTCTTGAACAGGCTGTGGGCGATGACGGGCTCGAAGGCGTTCAGTTGCAGCTGCCCCGCTTCCGCGGCGAAGCTCACGGTCACGTCGTTGCCGATGACCTCGAAGGCGATCTGGTTCACGACCTCCGGGATGACCGGATTGACCTTGCCGGGCATGATGGACGATCCCGCCTGCACCGGCGGCAGGTTGATCTCGCCGAGGCCGGCGCGCGGACCCGAGGACAGCAGCCGCAGGTCGTTGCAGACCTTGGAAAGCTTCACCGCGATCCGTTTCAGCACGCCGGAGAGCTGCACGTACGCGCCCGCGTCCTGCGTCGCCTCGACGAGATTCGGCGCCGTCACGAGTCGGATGCGGGTGAGCTCCGCGAGCCGCTGGCACACCAGCGCGGCGTAGTCGGAGTGGGCGTTGATGCCGGTGCCGATGGCGGTCGCTCCGAGGTTGATCTCGGTGATGAGCAGCGCCGCCTCCTTCAAGCGCTCCTCGTCCTCCTCGAGCATCACGGCATACGTGGACAGTTCCTGGCCGAGCGTCATCGGCACGGCGTCCTGGAGCTGCGTTCGCCCCATCTTGAGCACGTCGACGAACTCCCGCGCCTTGGCGTCGAAGGCGCGGCGCAACTCCTGCATCGACGCGCCGAGGCGGTCGATCGCGAAATGCAGCGCCACCTTGACCGCCGTCGGATAGACGTCGTTGGTGCTCTGGCTCATGTTGACGTCCTCGACAGGGTGCAGATGCCGGTACTCGCCGCGCTTGTGGCCGAGCAGCTCCAGGCCGCGGTTGGCGATGACTTCGTTCGCGTTCATGTTGGTCGAGGTGCCCGCCCCGCCCTGGATGACGTCCACCACGAACTGATGGAGGAGCCGGCCTTCGCGGACCTCTTCGCAGGCTCGCACGATCGCATCGGCCTTGCCGTCCGGGAGCAGTCCGAGGGCGTTGTTCGCGAGCGCCGCCGCCTGCTTGACGCAGGCGAGAGCGCGCACGAGGTCCGGGTAGATGGCGATCTCAGTATCCGTGATGCGAAAGTTCTCCAGCGCGCGAAGCGTGTGGATTCCGTAATAGGCGTCGGCGGGGACCGCCCGGTCGCCGAGGAGATCGTGCTCGATGCGCGTCGCCACCTGACTCATGTCGCGCTCCTTCTGGAGGAAGAGACCGAATTCTAGTCCGCCCGAGGCGTTTTGCCGTCGCGCGGTCGGCCGCCGCCGCTTGGACAAGGAACGGGGGACTCCCGTAGAATCGTGCAGCCTCCCCATCCAGCCGCCGGCTCGAACGGCCCACAAGGAGAAGACCGACATGACCCGACCGATCACGCTGATTCTTGCCGCCCTCACTCTGGCCGTCGCCGTTCCCGCTGCAGCGCAGGAGGGCACTCTGAAAAAAATCAAGGACAGCGGCTCGATCACCATCGGCCACCGCGACGCCTCGATCCCGTTCTCCTACTACGACGACAGGCAGCAGCCGGTGGGCTACGCCGTCGACCTGTGCCTCAGGATCGTCGACGCGGTGAAATCCGAGCTCAAGATGCCCAGAATCGACGTCAAGTACCAGCTCGTCACTTCCGCGAACCGCATCCCGCTGATGGCGAACGGCACGATCGACCTCGAGTGCGGCTCGACCACCAACAACCTCGCGCGCCAGGAACAGGTGTGGTTCACGATCACGCATTTCGTCACCGCCAACCGCTGGATCGCGAAGAAATCCGCGAACATCCGCTCGCTCCCCGATCTGAAGGGCAAGACCATCGTCTCGACCGCGGGCACGACCAACATCAAGCAGATCACCGAGATCAACGGAGCGCAGAACCTCGGCATGAACATCATTTCGGCGAACGGCCACCCCGAGGCCTTCCAGATGGTCGAGACCGGCCGCGCGGTGGCGTTCGTCATGGACGACATCCTGCTCTACAGCCTCGCCGCGCAGTCGCGCACCCCCGCCGACTACGCCATCTCGTCCGAAGCGCTCTCGGTCGAGCCCTACGGCATCATGCTGCGCAAGGACGATGTGGCGTTCAAGAAGGTGGTCAACGCCGCGATGACCAACCTCTACAAATCCGGGCAGATCAATCCGATCTACGAGAAGTGGTTCCAGAAGCCGATTCCGCCGAAGGGCATCAACTTGAACATCCCGATGAGCGATCAGTTCAAGAAGGTGGTCGCGAATCCGACGGACTCCGGAGACCCGGCGGCATATAAGTAGCGTCCCCGTAGGCACGCGGGCGGGGCGTGAACTACAACTGGCACTGGAAGGTCCTGCTCGAGACCGAGCCAGGAGGGTCGGGAACCTATCTCCACTACCTCATCGTCGGCCTGGGCTGGACGCTCGCCACCGCGCTCGCCGCCTGGGTGATTGCGCTCGCGATCGGCGCGCTGGTCGGAACGCTGCGCACCACGCCCTTGAAGTGGGTTGTGCGTCTCGGCAATTTGTACGTCGAGATCTTCCGCAACGTCCCGCTCATCGTGCAGATGTTCCTGTGGTTCTTCGTCGTTCCCGAGCTCCTGCCCAAAGGGCTGGGCGACTGGATCAAGCAGATGCCGCCGCCGTGGAGCTCGTACCTCCCCGCCGTGCTGTGCCTGGGCATCTTCACCTCGGTGCGCGTCGCCGAGCAGGTCCGCGCCGGGATCAATTCCCTCCCGCGCGGCCAGCGCATGGCCGGCATCGCGACGGGTCTGACTGAAACGCAGACCTACCGGTACGTCATCCTGCCGCAGGCCTTCCGCATCATCCTGCCGCCGCTCACTTCCGAGTTCATGAACGTCATCAAGAACTCGTCGGTCGCGCTGACCATCGGGCTGCTCGAGCTGACAGGCCGCGCGCGGTCGATGCAGGAGTTCAGCTTCAGGGTGTTCGAGGCGTTCACCGCGGCGACGGTGATCTACCTGCTCACGAATCTTATCGTGGTGGTGCTGATGCGGGCGCTCGAGAAGAAAGTGCGCGTGCCCGGCCTGATCGCGGTTGCCGGCGCGCCGCAGGCGGGGCATTGAGCGATGGACTCCGGTTTCGATTTCGACGTCATCCAGCGCTCCTGGGTCTACCTCTTCAGGGAGGGGATGAGCTTCACGCTAACGCTCACCGCGCTCGCGATGGCGGGCGGCATCGTCTTCGGCACCCTGCTCGCGATGATGCGGCTCTCCAGCATGAAGCCGGTGGCAATGCTCGCAGGCGGCTACGTCAACCTGATGCGCTCGATCCCCCTGGTGCTGGTGATCTTCTGGTTCTTCTTCCTCGTGCCGTACATCGGCGCCTGGGTGATCGGGGCGAGGGACCCGATCAAGGTCGGGGCGTTCTGGTCGGCTGCGATCACCTTCACCATGTTCGAGGCCGCGTACTATTGCGAAATCATGCGCGCCGGCATCCAGTCGATCCCGCGCGGCCAGGTGTGGTCGGGCTACGCGCTCGGCCTGGACTACTGGCAGACCATGGCGCGGATCGTCCTGCCGCAGGCGTTCCGCAACATGCTGCCGGTGCTGCTCACCCAGACCATCATCCTGTTCCAGGACACCTCGCTCGTGTACGTGATCTCCGCCACGGATTTCTTGGGCGCAGCCGCGAAAGTCGCGAACCGCGATTACCGCCTGGTCGAGATGTACAGCTTCGTGGCCGTGGTGTACTTCGTCGTCTCGTACGGGCTGTCGGCCCTGGTCAGGCGGCTCCAGGAACGCATCGCCATCGTCAAGTAAAGTCCCATGATCTCGCTCAAGAACGTCAGCAAGTGGTACGGCGCCTTCCAGGTCCTCACCGACTGCTCCACCGAAGTGAAAAAAGGCGAGGTCGTCGTCGTGTGCGGGCCGTCCGGGAGCGGAAAATCGACCCTCATCAAGTGCGTAAACGGCCTCGAGCCGTTCCAGAAGGGCGAAATCACGGTGGACGGCATTTCGGTCGGCGACCCGAAGACGGATCTCCCGAAGCTGCGCTCGAGGATCGGCATGGTGTTCCAGAACTTCGAGCTGTTCCCGCACATGAGCGTAACCCGCAACCTGACGCTCGCGCAGGTGAAGGTGCTCGGACGCAGCCAGGAGGAGGCGACGCAGAAAGGCTTGAAGCTCCTCGAACGCGTGGGCCTCGCCGCCCACAAAGACAAGTATCCCGGCCAGCTCTCCGGGGGCCAGCAGCAGCGCGTCGCGATCGCCCGCGCGCTCGCCATGGATCCGATCGCGATGCTGTTCGACGAACCCACCTCGGCGCTCGACCCGGAGATGATCAACGAGGTGCTCGACGTCATGGTCGAGCTCGCCCGCGAAGGCATGACCATGATGGTGGTCACGCACGAGATGGGTTTTGCCCGGAAGGTCGCGCACCGCGTCGTCTTCATGGACCGCGGCGAGATCGTCGAGGACGCCTTGAAGGACGACTTTTTCGGAAAGCCGCGCTCGGAACGCGCACAGCTATTCCTGTCCAAGATTCTGCATCACTGACCTCTCCTCCACGGAGGGAGCATGCCCGACCGAAACGTCAAGCTCCTGTTCGCCCTGTTTGCCCTGTCGGGCTTTACCGGGCTCATCTATGAATCGGTCTGGTCGCACTACCTGAAGCTCTTCCTCGGCGCGGCGGCGTTCGCCCAGTCGTTCGTGCTCGCCGCTTTCATGGGCGGAATGGCGCTCGGGGCGTGGCTCGCGAGCCGCTGGAGCGCGCGATTGAAGAACCTGCTCGCCGCCTACGGCTGGATCGAGGCGGCGATCGGCGTGGCGGCGCTGATATTCCACGAATCGTTCCTGCTGCTGACGCAGTTTTCGCTCGATCGGGTGCTGCCGGCGCTCGGTTCCACGTCGGCGGTCGAGGTCTACAAGTATTCGCTGTGCGCAGTACTGATCGTGCCGCAGACCCTGCTGCTCGGCATGACCTTCCCGCTCCTCTCGGGGGCGGTGATCCGCCGCGGGCCCGAGGCGAGCGGCCATCACCTGGCGATGCTCTACTTCACCAACTCGATCGGCGCGGCCGCCGGAGCGCTCGCCGCCGCGTTCCTGCTGCTCGGCTGGCTCGGAATGCCCGGCACGATGCGGTTCGCGGGAGCGCTCAACCTTGCGCTCGCTGCCGCAGTCCTCGCCATTGCACGCCTGGGCGAGCCTGCCGCCGTCGCCGCGGCACCCTCCGGCGGCTCGGCGCCGTCCGGGAGCTTCGTCGCTCGTTTGTTTCTCGCAGCGGCTTTCGTCACCGGTCTCGCCTCGTTCATCTACGAGATCGTCTGGATCAGGATGCTCTCGCTCGTGCTCGGCTCGTCGTTCCACGCATTCGAGCTGATGCTCTCGGCATTCATCACCGGTCTCGCGCTCGGCGGCCTGTGGATCCGCCGTCGCCTCGACCGGGTCGCCGACCCGGTGCGTTTCGCGGGCCTGGTGCAGGTTTTCATGGGCCTCGCCGCGCTCGCCACGATATTCGTCTACCACTGGACCTTCGACTGGATGGCGTGGGCGCTCGGCGTGCTCCAGCGCAACGACAGCGCCTATCCGCTGTTCAACCTGTTCGGCGACGCTCTGGCGTTCGCCGTGATGCTGCCCGCGACTTTCCTGGCCGGAATGACCTTGCCGCTTTTCACGCAAGTGCTGTTGCGCGGCGGGCGCGGCGAGCCCGCCATCGGCCAGGTGTACGCCGCGAACACCCTCGGCGCCATCGCCGGCGTGCTGCTCGCCGTGCACGTGCTGATGCCCGCGGTCGGGCTCAAGCTCGCGCTGGTAGCCGGTGCCGCCATCGACATACTCCTAGGCACGTGGATGCTGCGCTACTCGCAGGCGGCATCGCGGCGCATCCATGCGTTCGCCGCGGTGATCCTCGGCATGCTCGCCGCGACGGCAACGGCGCGCGCCGGGATCCTGGAGCCCGAGCGCCTTTCCTCCGGGGTCTTCCGCCACGGCCGGGCCGCGCCCGGGTTCGGCCCGGTGTTCTTCTACCGCGACGGCAAGACGGCATCGGTCGCGGTTCGAGGCAGGGAGGGCGCCCTGTCGATCTCCACCAACGGCAAATCGGACGCGGAGATTCGCCTCGACGCGAATCAGCCGCCGGCGCAGGACGAGTTCACCATGACCTTGCTGGGGGCGCTGCCTTTGCTCGTCAAGCCGGATGCGAAGACTTTCGCCAATATCGGCTGGGGTTCGGGCCTGACCGTCGAGGTTGCGCTCTCGCACAGCGGCCCTGTAGTGATCGATACCGTCGAGATCGAGCCGGCCATGGTGGCCGGAGCGCATGCCTTCTCTCCCCGGGTCGACCGCGCCTACCGCGACGCGCGCAGCCGTGTGTACTTCGAGGATGCGAAGAGCTATTTCGCCCGGCACAGGAAACTCTACGATGTGATCACGTCCGAACCCTCCAATCCCTGGGTCAACGGCGTCGCCGGCCTCTTCACCACCGAGTTCTACCGGGATACCAAGCGCTACCTCGCGCCGGGAGGCTTGTTCGTGCAGTGGCTGCACATTTACGAATTCAACGACCGGCTGCTCGGCTCCATCGTTTCGGCGCTCGGCGAAAATTTCGCGGACTATGAAATCTACGAAACGAATCCCGGCGACGTCCTGGTCGTCGCGGTCGCGGAAGGCCGGGTGCCGACCCCGGGCCCGCTGCCCGAGAAGGAGGAGGCGTTCATGGAGCAACTGCGCCGGATCGGCGTCACGCGCTCCGAGGAGATCGCCGTGCGCAGTCTCGGCACCAAGGGGCAGATCGGCCCGCTCTTCGCCGCGCTCGGTGCGCCGCTCAATTCGGATTTTCACCCGTTCGTGCAGATCGAGGCTCCCCGGAGCCGTTTCGACGGAAGCGCGGCGCGGGCGGTTCAAGAACTCGCCGCTGCGCCGCTGCCGATTCTCGAGATGACCGGCGGAACACGCGGGGTGTACCTCGAGCACCCGGTCCCCGATTACGTCGCCTCGTTCTCCTTGCGGGTCCAGTCGGGAGCCCTGGAGATCGCGCGCGTGCTCGCGGACCGCTCGGCAGATCCGCTGCGCGCGAGCGAGCCGGCGGCGATCCCCCTCCTCCTCGCCTTGAAGCACCCCGCCGCGCTGTGCGGGGACGAGCCGCCCAAGACGGCGCTCGAGCTGCTGCACCGCGCCGCTGAGATCACCCTTGCCAACCTCGCGCCGGAGAAGCGGCGCGCTCTCTGGGTCGAGCATAAGTGGCTCGAGTGCACGCCCCGCTCGTCCAGCGTCCGCGAAAGGTTCGCGCTGTACGGCGCGATCGCCGCGCGCGACCCACATGCGATGCTCGGGCGCGCCCGCGCCCTGCTCGCGGGACCGGCCCAGGGCGGGGACGAATGGGGCCGCTACCTGCTCGGCGCCGCCATGCTCGGCGCGTACGCGGGCGGCGAGCATGAGGAAGGGCGGCGGCTGTGGAAAACCTACGGGAGCACGTTCTACCCGCGCGGCGAGGTTCCTCCGCACATGGTGTATCTCGCCAACCTGCAATGAGCTGGAGGCGGGCGGCTTCAGCCTTTGAGGGCGCGCGCGCGGATGGCGTCGAGCGTCGTGGAGGTCGTGATCGCCTGCGGGTCGATGCGGACTTCGATCAGCGCCGGCTTGCCGGAAGACTCGGTCTCGCGTGCGGCGCGCTCGAAGGCCGGCGCGAACTGCGCCGTCTCCTCCACGGTCGCGCCATACGCGCCGTAGGCGCGCGCGAGCGCCGCGAAATCCGGGTTCTGCAGAGACGTACCATAGACGCGCGCAGGGTAGTCACGCTCCTGATGCATGCGTATCGTCCCGTACATCCCGTTGTTGACGACGACGAATATCACCGGCAGCCCGTACTGCACCGCGGTGGCGAGCTCCTGCCCGTTCATGAGGAAGTCGCCGTCGCCGTTGATCGAGACGACGACGCGCTCCGGATGCGCGACTTTCGCCGCGACGCCTGCCGGAACGCCGTAGCCCATCGAGCCGTTGGCCGGCGCGACCTGCGTGCGCAGGCCCGGATAGCGGTAGAAGCGCGAGATCCAGCCCGCGAAATTTCCCGCGCCGTTCGCGATGATCGCGTCCTCGGGGAGTCGCTCGCGCAGCCAGGCGACGATCTCGGCGAGCTGAACCCTGCCCGGGTTCGCGGCGGGCTTGGTCCACTCGAGATAGTCCGCGCGCGCCTGCTCGCGCCAGGCGCGCCACGCGGAACCGTCGAGCTTCACGCCTTTAAGCGCCGCCGCGATCTGCGGCATGCCGGAATTGATCAGCAGCTCGCCCTGGTAGACCCGGCCGAGCTCTTCGGCGCCCGCGTGCACGTGCACCAGTTTCTGCTTCGGTCGCGGCGGTTCGACGAGCGTATAAGCGCCGGTGGTCATCTCCCCGAGGCGCGCACCGATCACGAGCAGCAGATCCGCGCCGCGCACGCGCTCGGCGAGCTTCGGGTTGATGCCGATGCCGACGTCGCCGACGTAATGGCCGTGGCGGTTGTCGAACAGGTCCTGGAAGCGGAACGAGCAGGCGATCGGGAGGCCTGAACTCTCCGCGAACGCCTGCAGGTCGCGGCAGGCCTCGCTCGTCCAAACCGCGCCTCCCAGTATGACGAGCGGACGTTTCGCGCCCGCAAGCAAGCCTCGCAGCTTTTCCAGATCACCGGCAGACGGGCTCGCCTGCACGACCTGGTAAGGCGAGACGTCGGCGACAGCGGCGGTTTGCGTAAGCATGTCCTCGGGCAGCGCGAGCACCACCGGCCCCGGACGGCCCGACATCGCGAGGTGGAAAGCGCGGCTCACGTACTCGTGCACGCGGTCGGCGCGCTCGATCTGCGCGACCCACTTCGACATCGGCCCGAACATCTGGCGATAGTCCACTTCCTGGAACGATTCGCGGTCGGCGAACTCGCCCGGCACCTGGCCGATGAAGAGGATCATCGGCGTCGAGTCCTGCTGGGCGGTGTGCACGCCGATCGAGGCGTTGGTCGCTCCAGGGCCGCGTGTGACGAAGCAGATCCCGGGGCGCCCGGTGACCTTCGCCCAGGCTTCGGCCATGTAGGCGGCGCCGCCGTCCTGGCGCGCGACGATCAGGCGGATAGCCTCGCGCGCGTCGTAGAGGGCGTCGAGCACCGCGAGATAGCTCTCGCCCGGAACGCAGAACGCGGTATCGACGCCGTGGATTTTCAGCGCATCGACGAGAATCTGCGCCGCGGTCCTCGAGGTGAGCATTCCTGCCATCGTTCGGCCGTTTCCCAGAAAGGCGAAACTATACCTCAGGATTCGATAGAATCCCGTGCATGGTCGACGACATTCCCGGCTTGCGCCGCATCCTCAAGACGAGCGAGGTCATCGCGGTCGTCGGCCTTTCGGGCGACTGGTTCCGGCCGAGCTACTTCGCGGCGAAATACATGCTCGAGCACGGCTACACCGTGATCCCGGTCAACCCGGGATACGACTCCATCCTCGGCCAGAAATGCTACCAGTCGCTGCGCGACATCCCGGTCAAGGTGGACATCGTCGATTGCTTCCGAAAAACCGAAGACATCATGCCGATCGTCGAGGACGCGATCGCCATCGGCGCGAAAGTGCTGTGGCAGCAGCTGGGCGTGACGAACGCCGAAGCGGCGAAGAAGGCCGAGGCAGCGGGACTCGAGGCGGTGATGGATCGCTGCGTGAAAATCGAGCACGGGCGGCTCTTCGGCGGATTGAACTGGTGCGGGGTCAACACCCGGGTGATTTCGGCCAAGCGGCCGCAGTGGCTGCCGTATTAGAGGATTGTCCGCCCTCTTTACGAATTGGCGTGTCAGGATTTTCCTGACACGATGTGTCGAGGTTCCTCCCTAGAGGCCCGTCCCTTTGACAATCCGGGCTGGGAGGGTGTACTAGGGCACATGGCCGAACCCCTCAGGATACTGCTCGCGGAGGACAGCGAATCCGACGCTGAGCTGATCCAGCGCGAGCTGAAACGCGGAGGCCTCGATTTCCAGAGCCTCCGGGTGCAGACCGAAACGGAGTTTCGTCGCGAGCTCGACCGGTTCCAGCCCCATCTCGTCATCTCGGATTTCTCCATGCCGCAGTTCAGCGGGCCCAAGGCGCTCGCGATCGCGCGCGAATCCCGGGGCGACGTCCCGTTCGTTTTCATCTCGGGCACGATCGGCGAGAACGTCGCCGTCGACATGATGAAAGCGGGCGCCGACGACTATGTCATGAAGAACAATCTCGCGCGGCTCCTGCCCGCGCTCAAGCGCGAGCTGCGCGAGGCCGAGGTGCGGCGGGCGCGCAGGGCCGCGGAAGCGGCTTTGCGCGAAAGCGAGGTGAAATACCGAGAACTCATCGAGCAGGCGTCGGACGGCATCTTCGTCACCGACAAGGAGGGACATTTCATCCTCGCGAACTCCCGGTATTGCGAGATGCTGGGCTACAGCCGAGATGAGGTTCTGCGGCTACACAGCGAGGCAACCTACCCCGAGGACGAAAGGGAGAAACGGGCGCAACACCGAGCAGAGGTCCGCGAGAGAAAAACGAGTCTGTACGAACGAATGATCCGGCGCAGGGACGGCACCTGTTTTCCGGCCGAAGTCAGCATCAAACTTCTCGGCAACGACAATGTTCAGGGGATCATCCGCGACATCTCCGCACGCAAGGAAGCGGAGGCAAGGATCCACCGCTTGCACCGGGTGTATGCGGTGCTCAGCGGGATCAACGCACTCATCGTGCGCGTGAGCGATCGCGAAGAGCTCTTCCGGGGAGCGTGCCGGATCGCGATCGAGGCCGGCCAGTTTCCGATGGCATGGATCGGCGTCGTGGACCGCGAAACCAAGCGGGTGAAGCCGGTCGCCTGGGGCGGCGAGGCAGAGGAGTTCCTCGCCTCGGCTCCCCTTTCCATGAGCCAGAGCCGCGCCGTAGGACGGGGAATGTCGGGAAGCGCCATCGAGGAAAAGAAGGCCGTGATCGCGAACGACATACAGAACGATCCGCGCACCCAGATGAAGGAGCAGTGCAAGGAGCGCGGCATCAATTCGCTGGCCTTCCTGCCTCTCATCATCGGAAACGAGGGCATAGGCGTGCTCGCGCTTTACGCTAGCGAGACGGGATTCTTCGACGACGAGGAGATGAAGCTGCTTCTCGAGCTCGCCGGCGACATCTCGTTCGCGCTCGACCACATCGCGAAAGGGGAGAAGCTCGATTACCTCGCCTACTACGACTCGCTCACCGGCCTCGCCAACCGCACCCTGTTCCACGAGCGTCTCGTTCAATACGTGAGCGCGGCCCAAAGCGAAAAAAGCGGGCTTGCCGTCGCCGTGGTGGACGTCGACCGGTTCAAGATCATCAACGACTCCCTCGGCAGGCAGGCGGGCGACGAGCTGCTCAGGCAGGTCGCCGAGCGCATCGAGGGCCACGCGGGCCCGATCCGGATGGCGCGGATCAGCGCCGACCGCTTCGCGATCGTGCGCACGGGCGTGAGCTCCGAGAACGAAGTCGCGCGGCTCATCGAGCAGTGGCTTGCTGAGTGCTTCGGTCCGCCTTACACGGTGAGCGGCAGCGAGCTCAGGGTCTCCGCCAAGGCCGGCATTGCGCTATTTCCCAACGACGGCGCCGACGCGGACACCCTGTTCCAGAATGCCGAGGCGGCCTTGAAGAAGGCGAAGGCAGCCGGAGAACGGTATCTGTTCCATACGCAGCAGATGACCGAAAGGATCGGCGAGAAGCTCGCGCTGGAGAACAAGCTCCGGCAGGCGCTGGAAAAAGAGGAATTCGTGCTGCACTACCAGCCCAAGGTCGATACGGCCACCCGGCGCATCGACAGCGTGGAAGCCCTGATCCGCTGGCAAAGCCCCGAGCTGGGTCTCGTGCCGCCCATGCAATTCATTCCCTTGCTCGAGGAAACGGGGCTGATCCTGGAAGTCGGAGCCTGGGCGCTGCGCCGGGCCGTGGTGGACCATCGCACATGGACGGAGCAGGGCCTGCCCGCGCCGCGCGTATCGGTAAACGTATCTTCCGTCCAGCTGCGCAAACGCGATTTCGTCGCCACCGTCGAGGAGGCGATCAAGGCCGGATCGGTCCCGCCCGGGATCGATCTCGAGATCACGGAGAGCCTCGTCATGGAAGACATCGAGGCGAACATGAAAAAGCTGGAAGCGGTGCGGGTGCTCGGAGTGAGCATCGCGATCGATGACTTCGGCACCGGCTATTCCTCGCTCGGGTACCTGGCCAAGCTCCCGGTACACTCGCTCAAGATCGACCGCTCGTTCATCATCACGATGCTGAAAGACCCGGCCATCATGACGCTCGTCTCGACCATCATCTCGATGGCTCATTCGCTGCGGCTCAAAGTCGTCGCCGAAGGCGTCGATGCGGAGGAACAGGCCGAGGAATTGGATCGTCTCGGCTGCGACCAGATGCAGGGATACCTCTTCAGCAAACCGCTGCCGTTCGACGACATCACCGCGCTCCTCGGCCCTGAGGCGGGAAAAGGCGAGGCACGGCGCAAAAGGCGGCGGTCGTAGGAGGGAAACCTTACAGTTGTCTAGGGGCCTCGCCTTGGCTTATCTATTCTCCGTGAAACGGGCCTATGTGCGGTACCCGACAGACGCTACGCGCAGACCTGAAATAGCTTACCGAGGGCGACAAGACATAGCATAGCCCGACTTCCAGGGGACGGCACGAAAACTGATTTCGGCAAGCTACTCCTCGACGAATCTCCCGACGCGGTGATCGCGACGAGCCGGGACGGGGCGGTGTTGTACTGGAGCAATGGCGCGGAAGTTTTGTTCGGGTACACCCGCGCTGAAGCCGTAGGACGCGCGGTCAACGAACTCATCGTCCCTCCGGATCGCGTCGAGGAAGAGCGCAAGATCCTTCGTGAAGCGCTCGAAACCGGATTCTCCGCCTATGAATCCGTCCGCCGCAGGAAGGACGGCTCACCCGTCTACGTCGATATCTCCTCCAGGGCGGCGCGCGATGCTCAGGGGAAAGTAGAGTTCGTTCTCTCGAGCGAGAAGGACATCACTCACCAGAGGGTGATGCGCGATGCCAAACTGGTCGAGGCGCGGTTCCGCGATCTCCTGGAATCCATGCCCGACGGCATCGTGATGATCAATCTCACGGGACGCGTCGTGTACTCGAACTCCCAAGCCGAGAATCTGTTCGGGTACTCGAGCGGAGAGCTCAAAGGCAAGCCGATCGAGATGCTGCTGCCGCAGCGCTTCCGGAACGCGCATATCAGCCATCGCTCCAACTATTTCATCCAGCCGCGGACCCGCACAATGGGGATGGGCCTGGAGCTCTACGGCGTGCGCAAGGACGGCACGGAGTTTCCCGTAGAAATCAGCTTGAGCCCGCTGAAGACCGAGGAAGGCACGCTCGTGATGAGCGCGATCCGCGACATCGGCGAACGCAAGAAGGCGGAGCAAAAATTCCGGGGCCTGCTCGAGTCCGCTCCCGACGCGATCATCATCGTCAACCGCCAGGGAAACATCGTTCTCGTCAACTCCCAGGCCGAGAAGCTCTTCGGCTTCTCGCGCGCCGACCTGCTCGGCCAGAAAATCGAGCTGCTCCTGCCGGACCGCTATAAGGAGAAACATCCCGACCGCCGTAACGGCTTCTTCGCCGACCCGAGGGTGCGCCCGATGGGCGTCGGCCTGGAGCTCTACGGCCGGCGCAAGGACGGCAGCGAGTTTCCGATCGAGATCAGCCTGAGTCCGCTCGAAACCGAGGAAGGGACGCTGGTTTCAAGCGCGATCCGCGACATCACCGATCGCAAGAGCATCGAGAGCGCGCTGCAGGAGAAGAACGTGGAGCTCGCGAACGCGATGCAGGCCAAGGACCGTTTTCTCGCCAGCATGAGCCACGAGCTGCGCACGCCACTGAACGCCATCATTGGCTTTACCGGGACGCTGCTGATGAAGCTCCCCGGACCGCTCAACGCCGACCAGGAGAAGCAGCTGCGCACGGTGCAGACGGGGGCAAAGCACCTGCTTGCGCTGATCAACGACCTGCTCGATCTCGCCAAGATCGAGTCGGGTAAAGTGGACCTGAAGCTCGTCCCCACCGATTGCAGGGAAGTGATCGACGAGGTGGCCGCGTCCTTGCGCCAGCATGCCGAATCCAAGGGCCTGGAATTCACGGTGGCGGTGCCGCTGGGGCTCACCGTGCGCACCGACCGGCGCGCGTTGAGCCAGATCGTCATCAACCTCACCAACAACGCGATCAAGTTCACCGAGCGCGGCAGCGTGCGGCTCAAGGCGGAACGGCGCGAGGAAAGCGGAAGCCGAACGCTCGAGATCAACGTGGAAATCAGTGTCGCTGACACCGGCCTCGGGATTCGTCCCGAAGACCAGGCAAAGCTGTTCACGGCGTTCAGCCAGGTGACTTCGAGGACGGGACAAGCCCAGGAAGGCACCGGGCTCGGGCTGCACTTGAGCCAGAAGCTCGCCGAAGCGCTGGGAGGAAGGATCGTGCTCAAGAGCGAATACGGCAGAGGGAGCACGTTTACCCTCGTGCTGCCGGAGAAATAGGCGGCGATGAAACGCGTGCCCCTTTCCGGATTCGTGGGTGCACTGCTCGTGCTCCTCGGCGGGACGGTGATGATCGGCTGGGCGATGCAGCTTTCGCCTCTGGTGCGCGTGCTGCCGGGGTTCACGCCGATGGTATTCAATACGGCGCTGTGCTTCGTTCTTGCCGGAGGCGCACTGCTCGTGCCGTTTTCCGACGCGGACCGCTACCGGCGCGTCACCACCGTGCTCGGCGTGGGGCTCCTCTTCATCGCTGCGCTGGTCCTCGCCGAGCACCTGTTGCGGAAGGACTTCGGCATCGATTGGCCTTCGCTGCACACCTGGGTGTACGACTCGAGTTGGAGGCAGCCGGGCCGCATGTCGGTGGGCACAGCGGTCGGGTTCCTGATGAGCGCAGCGGCGCTGCTTCTCGCGACGCGCGTACGCCGGCGCTGGATGGAGGCCGCGGCGCGGCTTCTGCCGCTCGGCGTCGGAATGATCGGAGTGCTCGGGGTGGCGGGCCACACGGTGAGGGCGTCGCTGCTGTTCCCCGAATACGTCTTCGCCGGCGTTGCGATGCACACCGCGATCGGGCTGCTGCTCCTCGCAGTGGGCCTGTGGTCGGCCTGGAAGCGGTTCAGGTGGGGCCGGGTGCGGCTACTCACGCGGGAAGACGACCGGATCGCGTTCCTCGGCGCGACGATCCTGGTCGCGATCGCGCTTGCCGCCGGTATCGTCACCTTCGCCATCATCCAGGGGCGGGTCCAGACTCTGGTCGAAAACAACGTGCTCGCGGCGCTGACGCGCCGCACCGAAACCTTGCTGGATCTCATCGAGCTACGCGAAGTCAACGCACGCATCGCCGCGACGCGCCCCGCCGTGCTGCGCAATCTGCGCGTTATCCGCGCGCGCCGCGACGACGGGTCGAACATCGCGAACGTCAGAGCGGTAGTCGAGAGCTTCGTCAAGGAGGGCTTCAGCGGGATCGCCTACTACGACGTCGACGGCAGGCTCGTCGCGAGCGGCGGGGTCCTGTTGCAGAACCCGCAGCTCGCGGCCACGCTCGCGACACCCGACCGGCCCGAGCTGCTGTGGGACGGCCGCTTCCTCTTGCGCCACCGCATCCCGCTGCGCGACGCCGCGGGAGAGGTCGGCGCAGTGCTGACCGAGCAACCGCTTCCGGTGCTGAACCGCCTCATGCAAAGAGTCCCCGGCGTAGGCCAAACAGGCGAAGTGGGCCTGTGCGAGCGGCGCGCGGAGCGCCTGCATTGCTTTCCGACGCGCTTTACCGAGCGGGTGTTTTCCACTCCGCTCCTCAACGAGGCGGGCGAGCCTCTGCCGATGACGCACGCGCTACGCGGCGAGACCGGCGTCGTGATCACTGCAGACTACCGGGCGCAAACCGTCGTCGCCGCGCACGGCCCGGTCGGCGATCTCGGTCTGGGGATGGTGGTCAAGATCGACGCGGCCGAGATATTCCGTCCGATCCGGGAGCAGCTCGAGCTCGCCCTGGGGCTGCTGGTTCTCCTAGCTGTGGGCGGAGCGCTGCTGTTGCGCTCACAGGTCAAACCGGTCGCGACCAGGCTGATAGACGCCGAAAACCGGGCGCGCTCCCAGGAGCGAAGATTCAAAGACCTTATCGAATTCGCGCCGGAGGCCATGGTCATCGTGAACCAGCATGGCAACATCGTGCTGGTCAATTCCTTGGCCGAGAAACTCTTCGGCTATTCGCGTACCGAGCTGCTCGGACAGAGGATCGAAGTGCTGCTACCGGAACACTACCGCGGGCAGCATACAGTCCAGCGCGGCGAATTCTTCGCCAGTCCGAGGGCCCGCCCCATGCACGCGGGACTGGATCTTCATGGCCGGCGCAAGGACGGCACCGAGTTTCCGGCGGACATCAGCTTGAGCCCGCTCGAAACGGAAGAGGGAACGCTGGTCTCCAGCGCCGTCCGCGACATCACCGATCGCAAGCGCATCGAAAGCACGCTGCAGGAGAAGAACGTCGAGCTGGCGAACGCGATGCAGGCAAAAGACCGCTTCGTCGCCAGCATGAGCCACGAGCTGAGAACGCCGCTGAATGCGATCATCGGCTTTACCGGGACGCTCCTGATGAAGCTCCCCGGGCCGCTGAACGCCGATCAGGAGAAGCAGCTGCGCACGGTGCAGACCGGGGCCAACCACCTGCTCGCGCTGATCAACGACCTGCTCGATCTCGCCAAGATCGAGGCAGGCAAGGTGGAGCTGAGCCTACTCCCCGCCGACTGCCAGGAAGTGATCGAAGAGGTCGCCGCGGCCTTACGCCCGCAGGCGGAGGCGAAGGGTCTGGAACTCACGGCGACGGTGCCACAGGGGCTCACCGTGCGTACCGACCGGCGCGCCCTGAGCCAGATCGTCATCAACCTTGCCAACAACGCGATCAAGTTCACCGAGCGCGGCAGCATCCGTATCAGGGCCGAGCGGCGCGAGGAAGACGGAAGCCGAGCGCTCGAGATCAGCGTCGAGGACACCGGCATCGGGATCCGCCCCGAGGACCAGAAGAAGCTCTTCGGAGCTTTTACGCAGGTGGACGATTCAACCAATCGACGCTACGAGGGCACCGGGCTCGGCCTGCATCTGAGCCGCAAGCTCGCCGAAGCTCTGGAGGGAAGGATCGAGGTGAAGAGCGAGTACGGCAAGGGCAGCATCTTTACGCTGGTGTTGCCGGAGGGATAAACATGGCGGCGCGCATTCTGATCATCGAAGACAACAAGGCCAATCTGGAACTGGCGGAGTATCTGCTCAAGGCGTCGGGATACACAACGCTCACTGCGACGGACGGTGAGGAAGGGGTCCGGTCCGCACGGAAGGAGCATCCCGATCTGATCATTTGCGATCTGCAGATGCCCATCATGGACGGCTACGAAGTGGTGCGGGAGCTGAAAAAAGATCCCCTGCTGCGCTCGATTCCCGTCATCGCGGTTACCGCGCTCTCCATGCCGGGTGATCGCAACCAGGTGATGTCCGCGGGTTTCGACGGCTACCTGTCCAAGCCGATCGAACCGGAGACCTTCGCCGGGACGGTCGAGGGTTTCCTGCCGCCGGGACTGCGTGCCCCGCGGCGGCCGGGCGGTTCCTGATCGCGCAGCGATGGCAAAGATACTCATCGTCGACGACCGCCCGACGAACCGCCAGTTCCTGCTGACGCTGCTCGGCTACACCGGACACCGCCTCCTCGAAGCCGCCGACGGCGCTGAAGCTCTCGATCTGGCCCGCGCCGAGCGTCCCGACCTGGTGATCACCGACATCCTCATGCCGACGATGGACGGCTACGAATTCGTCCAGCAACTGAGGGCGGATCCGCATATCGCTTCGACACAGGTCATCTTCTATACGGCTACCTACAGCACCCCGGAAGCTCAGCTCCTCGCGAAAGCCTGCGGAGTCGACACCGTGCTCAGAAAGCCGAGCGACCCGGAGGAAATCCTCGCGGCGGTCAACCGTGCGCTCGGCGCGAGCGGGCCGGCCACCGTCACGCCCCGTGCTGCACCGTTCGGGAAACGCGAGCGGACGCCGCCTCTTTCGGAAAGATTCTCAGGGGACGTCGCGGACCTGCAGCGGATCACGTCACGCCTTGCCACTCTGATCGAAGTCATGATGGACATGATGTCCGAGCGCGATCCGGCGCGCATGGTCGAAAAGTTTTTCGGCGTGACTTGCAAGATCATCGATTCGGACTGCGCCGCAATCGGGGTGCTGGACGAAGGGGAGCGCGCCGTGAAGCACCTTTTCACGAAAGGTGTCGACACGGGCATCTACGATCGCGGCGCCCGAGAAGGGCTGCCGGCGTCGCTCCTTTCCGAGCCCCGGTTCTTTCGCCGCGGCGCGAAATCGGCGACACAGGCCCTGGAGGGATTCCCGTCCGGCCATCCGCCGGTTCGCGAATTTCTCGGGGGCCCCCTCCTCTTCAAAGACCGGGCTTGCGGCTGGATTTATTTTGCCAACGAAGCGGGCGGAGATCGCTTCAGTGAAGAGGACGAGCGCATCGCGGCCACGATGGCGGAGATGCTCGGGCCGCTGTACGAGCACGTCACGCTCTTCGACGCCATTCAGAGGCACGCGGCAGGGCTGCAGATCGAGGTGCTGCAGCGCAAGCGCGCCGAAGGCGAGACTCTGCGCCTGAACGAGAACCTCGAGCGGCGCGTCGCCCAGCGCACCGCGGACCTCGAAGCGGCCAATCGCGAGCTGGAGGCGTTCTCCTATTCGGTCGCTCACGACCTGCGCGCGCCGCTGCGGCACATCGACGGCTTCGCGCGGATGGCGCATTTGTCAAGCACCTGGACATGGTGATCGCAGCAACTCCGGGTCGCCGCTCATGGCGGGGCTGGTCGAGGAGGCGCGGGGCCGGCTCGGGCCGCAAGCGGCGCGCCCGGCCCTGCGCTGGAAAATCGGCGCGCTCCCCGCCGTGAGCGGCGACCCGGAGTTGCTGCGGCTCGTGTGGATCAATCTGCTGTCCAACGCGCTCAAGTATTCGTCGCGACAACCCCAGCCTGAGGTCCAGGTCGGAACGCAGCCTGCGGACGGCGGGACGCTGGCGTTCTTCGTGCGCGACAACGGCGTGGGGTTCGACGTGCGCTACGCGGGAAAGCTGTTCAACGTATTTCAGCGTCTGCACCGCCAGAGCGAATTCGCAGGCACCGGTATCGGCCTCGCCACGGTGCGGCGAGTGGTCGAGCGCCACGGCGGGAGGGTCTGGGCCGAAAGCACGATCAACGAAGGGGCGACGTTCTATTTCTGCATCGGAGAGGAACACGCGGGCACGCCGTAGACGTAAGGCGCAGAGCGGATCATGGCCACCATTCTGATCGTCGACGATAGGCCGACTAACCGCCAGTTCCTGCTGACGCTGCTCGGCTACAGCGACCATCGCCTTCTCGAAGCCGCGAACGGGGCGGACGCCCTCGAGCGTGTGCGCGCCGAACGACCCGACCTGGTCATCACCGACATCCTGATGCCGACCATGGACGGCTACGAATTCGTCCGCCACCTGCGCGCCGACCCGGACCTCGCGCCGATGCCGGTCATTTTCTACACCGCGACCTACAGCGAACCGCAGGCCAAGGCGCTGGCCGACTCCTGCGGCGTACAGATCGTCCTGCCGAAGCCCTGCGATCCGGAAAGGATTCTTGCCGCGGTGAACGAGGCGCTCGGGGAGACGAGCGCAACTTCCGCACCGCGCATCGCGGAAATCAAGGGCGCGGGCAAACCCGGCGAGCCTCACAGAGTCGACGACAAGCTTGCCGAATACGTAAATGAACTGCAGTCGGTCAAGTCGAAGTTCGACGACATCGTCGAGGGCAGCGTGAAATTGCGCGACAAGCGCGACCAGGTGCGGAAATTGTCGGAGCGATTCTCCGAGAACGTGATGAGCCTGCAGCGCATCGCGTCCAGGCTTTCCGCGATCATCGAAGTCGGCATGGAAATGACGGCCGAGCGCAATCCGGCGCGCCTGGTCGAGCTGTTCTTTGCCGCGGCCTGCGACATCATCGATTCGAAATACGCCGCGGTCGGCATGCTGGACGAGCAGGAGCGGGAGCTCGGGTTCGTCTTTACAAAAGGCGTCGAAGCGCGCATGTACCGGGACGCCGGCCGCAAAGGTGTTCTGGGCGCGCTGCTTGCCGGACACGGTCAGGTTCGCGGTCAGAGCGCCAACGCACGGATCGGCGCGGACGAACTCCCGCCCGGGCATCCCCGGGTTCGCAATTTTCTGGGAATTCCCGTTGCCTCCAGGGAGCGGGTCTACGGCTGGCTCACCTTCGGCGACAAGCGCGGCGAGGGCGAATTCACCGAGGAAGACGTGCGCCTCGCGGGAATGATGGCGGCGAAGCTCGCGGTGCTCTACGAGAACGCCGTCCTCTATGACGTGATCCAGCGCCACGCTGCGCAGCTCCAAGTCGAAATCGCGGAGCGCCGGCGGGCCGAGCAGACGGTTCGAGAGAGCGAGGTCAAGTTTCGCGAGCTCATCGAGCAGGCATCCGACGGCATCTTCGTCACGGATTCGCAAGGCAACTTCAAGCTCGTCAACCCGCGGTTCTGCGAAATGCTGGGTTACAGGGAGGATGCGCTGTTGCGGCTCAACGCTGTCGACACCTACGCAGAGGAGGAGAAGGCGCTAATCGCTCAACGCATCGCAGACCTCGGCGAGGTCAAGAGCCGATTGTTCGAGCGCGCGATGCGGCGCAAAGACGGCACGTTCTTTCCGGTCGAGATATCGGTCCGTCGCCTGTCCGACGGCACGAACCAGGGCATCGTGCGCGACGTCACCGAGCGAAAGAAGGCGGCCAAGGCGCTGGCCGACTCCTGCGGCGTACAGATCGTCCTGCCGAAGCCCTGCGATCCGGAAAGGATTCTTGCCGCGGTGAACGAGGCGCTCGGGGAGACGAGCGCAACTTCCGCACCGCGCATCGCGGAAATCAAGGGCGCGGGCAAACCCGGCGAGCCTCACAGAGTCGACGACAAGCTTGCCGAATACGTAAATGAACTGCAGTCGGTCAAGTCGAAGTTCGACGACATCGTCGAGGGCAGCGTGAAATTGCGCGACAAGCGCGACCAGGTGCGGAAATTGTCGGAGCGATTCTCCGAGAACGTGATGAGCCTGCAGCGCATCGCGTCCAGGCTTTCCGCGATCATCGAAGTCGGCATGGAAATGACGGCCGAGCGCAATCCGGCGCGCCTGGTCGAGCTGTTCTTTGCCGCGGCCTGCGACATCATCGATTCGAAATACGCCGCGGTCGGCATGCTGGACGAGCAGGAGCGGGAGCTCGGGTTCGTCTTTACAAAAGGCGTCGAAGCGCGCATGTACCGGGACGCCGGCCGCAAAGGTGTTCTGGGCGCGCTGCTTGCCGGACACGGTCAGGTTCGCGGTCAGAGCGCCAACGCACGGATCGGCGCGGACGAACTCCCGCCCGGGCATCCCCGGGTTCGCAATTTTCTGGGAATTCCCGTTGCCTCCAGGGAGCGGGTCTACGGCTGGCTCACCTTCGCCGACAAGCGCGGCGAGGGCGAATTCACCGAGGAAGACGAGCGCCTCGCGGGAATGATGGCGGCGAAGCTCGCGGTGCTCTACGAGAACGCCGTCCTCTATGACGTGATCCAGCGCCACGCTGCGCAGCTCCAAGTCGAAATCGCGGAGCGCCGGCGGGCCGAGCAGACGGTTCGAGAGAGCGAGGTCAAGTTTCGCGAGCTCATCGAGCAGGCATCCGACGGCATCTTCGTCACGGATTCGCAAGGCAACTTCAAGCTCGTCAACCCGCGGTTCTGCGAAATGCTGGGTTACAGGGAGGATGCGCTGTTGCGGCTCAACGCTGTCGACACCTACGCAGAGGAGGAGAAGGCGCTAATCGCTCAACGCATCGCAGACCTCGGCGAGGTCAAGAGCCGATTGTTCGAGCGCGCGATGCGGCGCAAAGACGGCACGTTCTTTCCGGTCGAGATATCGGTCCGTCGCCTGTCCGACGGCACGAACCAGGGCATCGTGCGCGACGTCACCGAGCGAAAGAAGGCGCAGCAGGCGCTGGCCGAGAGCGAGGCGGCGCTGCACCGCGCACAGCTCCTCGCGAAGCTCGCGCACGTGATCACACAGCCGGACGGATCGTTCGAGCGCTGGTCCGACACGCTCCCGCAGCTGATCGGCGTCGAACCCGCTCAAATGCCCCGCAGCACGCGCGAATGGCTGGACCTCTTGCATCCAGAGGATCGCGCAAGGTTTCGCTCGACGGCCATCGAGGCCGGCCGCAAGGGCGCGCGCGAGGAGGTCGAGTACCGGCTGAAGCGCGCCGATGGCGCGTGGATTCACGTGCTGCAGGTGATCGAGCCGCTGCAGAGCCAGGCCGGCGCCGAAGGACGAAAGCGATGGTTCAGCACGCTGCAGGACGTGACCGAGCAGAAACAGGCGCAGGAGGAGCTGGCCGAAAGCGAGTTCCGCTTTCGCCAGCTCACCGAGAACATCACGGAAGTGTTCTGGCTGACAGACCCGTTCAAGAGCGAGATGCTCTACATCAGCGCGGCGTACGAAAAGATCTGGGGTCGCAGCTGCCAAGCCCTCTACGCGTCACCGCGCGACTGGGTCGAAGCCATCCATCCGGAGGATAGGCGGCGGGTTCTCGAGGCGGCCATCGCAAAGCAGGCGCGGGGAGACTACGACGAGGAGTACCGGATCGTCCGGCCGGACGCCTCGACGCGCTGGATCCGCGACAGAGCATTCCCGGTTTCCGACTCGGAAGGCAGGGTATATCGCATTGCCGGCGTCGCCGAGGACATCACCGAGCGCAAGCAGGCCGAGGACAAGATCCGGCGCCTCAACCGCGTATACGCTGTTCTGAGCGGCATCAACGCCCTGATCGTCCGAGTGCGCGACCGGAACGAGTTGTTCCAGGGAGCGTGCCGGATCGCAGTGGAAGACGGTC
>VBCA01000053.1 GCA_005881575.1 Betaproteobacteria bacterium | reverse complement strand
GTGACGGTGGATCAGCTCGGCCGCATCACGTTCGTGAGCAAGGGTGGGCAGCGCATGTTCGGGTATGACGGCGGCGAGCTGATCGGCCGGCCGGTCCGTGCCCTCTGGGCCTGCGGCTCGCGGGACTTCCGGACGTTTCGCACACGGCTCCTCCGCGCCGGCCGGGTGGAGAACTACGAGACCGAGCTGACGATGGGCACCGGCGCGCGGCTCGTCGTGAACATCTCCGCGTCGTTCTTGAGCGGCGCGGCTGGCGAGGTGAGCGCTGTTCTCGCCGTGGTGAAGGACGTCACATCCCTTCGAAAGCTGCACGAGCAGATCGTGCGTTCGGAGCGGCTGGCTGCCGCGGGTCTGCTCGCCGCCGGAGTCGCGCACGAGGTGGGGAACCCGCTGACTTGCATCTCGTCGCTCGCTCAGTTTCTCCTGGCGCGCGCCCCCGATCCCGCGATCCGTGAAGGCCTCGAAAGCATCGAAGTCCACGTCGAACGGATCAGCCGGATCGTGCAGGACCTCACGCGGCTCACCCGCCCCGCGCCGGCGACGCTGCGCGAGGCGAGCGTCGGGAACCTGGTGGACACCGCCGTGAATCTCGCCCGGCACAACCCCGCCGTACGGCGCATGAAGATGGACAGGGCCGTGGATCCGGCACTGCCTGCGGTGCGGGTCGCTCCCGACCATCTCGTCCAGGTCTTTCTCAATCTTATTCTCAACGCAGCGGACTCCGGCGGCAATCTGACCATCCGCGCCGCCCGCACCGGCGGCGCGATCCGCGTGATTTTCGATGATACCGGATGTGGAATGACGGCCGAGGAAATGCGCCGGCTCTTCGACCCATTTCACTCCACCAAGGACAACGAAAGGCATCTCGGCCTGGGCCTTTTCGTGAGCCACGAGATCGTCCGGCAGCACGGGGGGGATCTGTTGGTCGCAAGCGAACCGGGCGTCGGCTCCACGGTTACGGTGGTTCTGCCGATGGAGCGACTACCCTCAGTATCGGAGGAATTGGTATGAGCACCTCGATCTTGGTTGTTGACGACGAGCGCGCGATCCAGGACACGCTCGCCTGGTGTTTGCGGACCGACGGCCACGAAGTCCGCACGGCAGGAAGCGGCGAAGAGGCCTTGGCGATCATGGCGGATCAGGGCTTCGACCTCATCATCAGCGACATCGTCATGCCAGGATTGAGCGGCGTGGACCTGCTGCGCAAGGCGCGCGCACTCCAACCGCGGACGCCGGTCGTTCTGATCACCGCCTTCGCCACAGTGGAGACGGCGGTGGAGGCCCTTCGAGAGGGTGCCTCCGATTACGTGATGAAGCCGCTCAAGTTCGACGACCTCCGGCACCGGGTGCAGGGCTTACTGGGGCACCGGCCGGCGTTTCGGGAATCGGCGCTGCCTCACCACAGCGTCGAGTGCGGGGTTCCCGATAGAGGCCTGCTCGGTGGGAGCGCAGCCATGCTCGCTGTGCGGGCGCAGGTCGCCAAGATCGGCCCCGCCGCGAGCAACGTGCTCATCACCGGCGAGAGCGGCACCGGCAAGGAGCTGGTCGCCCGGGCCATCCACGCGGCCAGCCCGCGACGCGGACAGCCGTTCGTTCCCATCAACTGCGGAGCGATCCCGGAGTCGCTCCTCGAAAGCGAGCTCTTCGGGCATATGAAGGGCGCCTTCACCAGCGCCGTCCAGGCCAGCCCCGGCCTCTTCGCGGCGGCGGACCCCGGCACCGTTTTTCTCGACGAGATCGGCGAGATGCCCGTGCATATGCAGGTGAAACTTCTGCGCGTGATCGAGGAGAAGCAGGTGTGGGCAGTGGGAAGCACCAAGCCGCTTCGGATCGATATTCGCGTGATCGCAAGCACCAACCGGGATCTCGACAAGGAAGTCGAGGCCGGGCGATTCCGCGGTGATCTCTTCTATCGCCTGAATGTCGTCCATATCGCACTGCCGCCGCTTCGGGAGCATCGGGAGGACATCCCGCTGCTTGCGGATCATTTCATACGCGAGTTCAACCTGAAACTCGGCCGCCAGGTGCAGGGTATCGATCGCGACGCTCTGCGCGCGCTCATCGCTTACCCCTGGAAGGGCAACGTGCGCGAGCTCGAGCACGTCATCGAGAGCGCCATGATCTTGAGCGATTGCGAGATCCTCACCGTTGGCGACCTGCCCCGCTGTGTCGTCGGCGAGTCGGTCCCACGGAACGACTCGCTACGGGAGCTCAATCGGCAGTCGGAGCGCGAGCACATCATGACGGTTCTGGCTCAGACCCAGTTCGACAAGCGCGAGGCCGCTCGCATCTTGGGGATCAGCCTTGCCTCGCTCTACCGGAAGCTCGGCGAGCGCCGGATCAGTGCCCCGCCTTTGCAGAATTGAGAAAAACTCCAGGTTGCCTTCTGACTTTTAAGAACAGGTGGTACTCTCGCTCGATCCATCGGAAGGCTTTTCAAGATCTTAGCCTTCCGCTCTCCTCGGGCACGAGAAGTGCTGCGGCCCTTCGTAGCAGTTCCCGCAATTCTGGGAGAAGCAGAAGAAAAGTTAGGTACCGTGCGCGCTATCGAGCGATGCCCAGGTCTCGCATCCGGAAGTTTCTGTGGCTTCCGTTTGAAGGCGCTTCTCCCCGGTAGTTTCCCCGGTAACCGAGGTTTCCTCCCGGGAAGGTTCTGCATAGTGCAGTCCCAAGAAAGACAATTTTTTGGTGCGCTGGGTTCCGAGCGAGCTCGGATCTCATTGCTGGATAAAGGGGTAAGCAACCATGAAAAGCAAGCTTGTTGCGCCGCTATCCTTGGCGGCGGCAGTTGCCAGTCTGTTTTTCCAAGTCGAGATGGTGTCGTCCCAGGTGGCCGCTCCGATGCCCGTTGCCCAGGATCCAGGAGTGCGCGGCGGGGTGCCGGGCGCGGGTGGCCCCATAGCCGGATTGACCGGTACCGAATCCGCGTTTTTCACGAGGAGCCGCGATACGTTCCAGGAAGTGGACGGTGTTGCCCAGGGCCTGGGTCCGAGGATGAATCTCGACCAATGCTCAGGCTGTCATACGCAGCCGGCGGTCGGCGGAACCAGTCCGTTTGTGAATCCTCAGGTGGCCTTCGCCCACAAGGACGGCGGAACCGATTTCGTGCCCTCCTTCATCAACGCGAACGGGCCGGTACGCGAGGCGAGGTTCGTGAGGAATCCCGACGGAACGGCGGACGGCGGCGTGCACGACCTGTTCACCATCACAGGTCGGACGGGCGCGACGGGCTGCACGCTCGCGCAGCCGGATTTCGCGACGCAGCTCGCGAACAACAACGTGATCTTCCGGATCCCCACGCCGGTATTCGGCGCGGGCCTGATCGAGCAGATTCCGGACAGCACGATCCTCGCCAACATGTCGAGCAACGCCAGTCAAAAGGGCGCCCTGGGAATCAGGGGCCACGCGAATTTCGACGCCACCGGCCGCACCGTCACGGGCATAAGCAACAACAACGGCAATGACGGCACAATCGCGCGGTTCGGATGGAAGGCGCAGAACAAATCGCTGCTCCTCTTCTCCGGCGAAGCGTACAACGTCGAGCAGGGCATCACCAACGAGCTGTTTCAGACCGAGCGGGATGAAACTCCGAGCTGCCAGTTCGCGACGGTTCCGAACAGCATCACCGATACGACCGCCCCCGCCGCTCTTGACGCGATAAGCGACATCGAAAAATTCGGTTTCTTCATGCGCTTCCTAGCGCCGCCGACACCTTCTCCCGATACGCCGGGAGGAGCCGCGTCCATCGCGAACGGCAAGAGCTTGTTCAGCAGCATCGGTTGCGCGCTCTGTCACACGCCCACGCTGACGACCGGCAATTCCGCGGTCGCGGCGCTGCGCAATCAGCCGGCGAATCTGTTCTCCGACGTGCTGGTCCATGACATGGGTGACGGGCTGGCCGATGGAGTCTCTCAGGGACAGGCGGGCCCAAGAGAATTTCGGAGCGCCCCGCTGTGGGGTTTAGGGCAGAGAATTTTTTTCTTGCATGATGGAAGAACGTCCGACTTGCTGCAGGCGATTCAGGCGCATTCGAGCACAGGGTCGGAGGCAAACGGCGTAATTGGAAATTTCAATCGCCTCCCAGAGAGCAAAAAACAGGACCTTCTCAACTTCCTGCGTTCGCTGTAACAGGGAGACGAGCCTGTAACCCGCGTCGATGAAAATCGACGCGGGTTTTTTCTCGTCCCTGTCGCGGACGGCGGCTCGCGTTTCGCGAAACTGGGAATAACTCCGGGGTGTTTTCTGATTTTTGAGAAACGATTCCAGGGCGCCGCATTTCATTCCAAGCTTTTTCAAGGTCTTACCGTTCCCCTCGACTCGGGCACGAGAAGTGCTAGTTGCTTCTTATAGTTGCTCCCGTTTTTCTGGGAGAGGCAGAAGAAAAAGTTAGTACCGTGCGCGCTATCTAGCGATCGCACAGGTCTGGCCGACGGAAGTTTCTGCGGCTTCCGTTGAGCGCGCTTCTCTTATTTTCCCAGTCCGTACGAGCTACGGCGCCGTGGTTCAAGTCTGGCAATCAAAAAAAGGAGGAGCTGATGTTTCTTTCCAATAAAGCATCGAAACTTCGGGTCAAGGAAGCCGAGAACGCCCGCAGGAACCGCCAAGAGATCATCAAGGCGCTCGCCGACGGGCAGATCACGCGGCGCGATCTGTTCAAGTGGGGCTTGTTCACGGCGGGTGGACTGCTGCTCTGGAAACATGGCCTGAACCCCTTCGTCCGCAGCGCGTATGCCGATTCGAGTATTCCGACGGGCCTGCCGCGCAGCCCGCTGTTCGGCGTCCAGGCATTCACACAGCCGATGCCGCGCTTCGACGTGTTGCCGCGCCGGCTGAATCCGTTTGATCCCGCGGTACTGAACCCGACGCCCACAAAGGAAGCCAATACCACCCAGCAGGTTCTGGATACTAGGCTGGAAGGCGTGTCGCCCGGTGACACGGGCCCCGTCGAGGGGCGTCCCCCGGGCCCGATCTGGGCGCACCAGAAGTTCGATACGATGCCGCCGCAGATCGCGGTTGAAGTCAGCACGGAGGGCGCCAAGATAAACACGGTCTACGATCCTGGTGTTCCATCGAGCCTGAATTCCGGCATCGACCCGACGCAAGGTTTCCATCCGCGCTTCCACCCGGGCCTGCCGGACCAGGGGTCCCTCGCGTTGTGGACCTTCAACGGCACCTTGCCGCCCAAGCTGCTTATCGGCAAGTATGGCGAGGGCATCCTCTTCCGTCATCGCAACAAGCTGCCGTTCGACATCAGGCAGAACGGGGGCTTCGGGATCCATACCTTGAGCACCCACGAGCACAACGGGCACCATGGCGCGGAGAACGACGGCTTCACCGGGGCGTTCTTCTACCCCGGCCAGTTCTACGACTACCACTATCCCATCGTCCTGGCCGGACTGAACTCGATCAACACCGGCGCCACGGATGCGAGGGCCGGGAGCCCCAACGGCTCGGGCGGCATCACCAAGGTTCCGGGCGATTGGAAAGAGACCATGAGCACGCACTGGTTCCACGATCACATGTTCAGCTTCACCGCGCAGAACGTGTACAAGGGCGACGCCGGGATGTTCAACATCTACAGCGCCCTGGATCGCGGCAACGAGGCGATCAACGACGGCGTGAACCTGCGGCTCCCGAGCGGCACGGCGAAGGACTTCGGCAATCTCGACTACGACGTCAATCTGATGCTCGCGGACAAGGCCTGGGATGCGAACGGCCAGCTCGCTTTCGACATCTTCGACACCGAGTCGGGGTTCGTGGCCGACGTGATGACGGTGAACCTCGTCTACAGGCCGTTCTTCGAGGTGGAGCGGCGCAAGTACCGCTTCCGCATCCTGAACGGCGCCGTGTCGCGCTTCTTCAAGATCTCGCTGTCCGACGCCTCGCCGATGATCCAGATCGCCAACGACGGCAACCTGCTGCCGAGCCCGGTGACCATCACTCAGACCGATGAGCTGGGCATCGCCGAGCGCTACGACATCGTCATCGACTTCTCGCGCTACAGCGTCGGGCAAACCGTGACGATGGTGAACCTGCTCGCGCACGAGGACGGCAAGCTGCCGTCATCGACCCTCTCGCTGTCCGAGGCGCTCAATGGCAGCTCGAGCGATCCCTGCGTGGGGAAGTTCCTCGAGTTCCGCATCGTCCGCGATCCGGCCCAGCCCGACGTGAGCCAGGTGCCTTCCGTCATGATCCCGAACCCGGATCTGTCGGCGATTCCCGTGGCACGGACGCGCACGTTCAAGTTCGGAGACGGCGCCAACCAGACGACCAACGATCCCGTCACTTCGTTCCGCGGCCCCTGGGGCATCGGGACGGACGGCGGAGACAAGCTCGACGCGGACTTCGGACGGATCTCGGCGGCGCCGAGGTTCGGCACGCGCGAGATCTGGAACCTGGTGAACGACGGCGGCGGCTGGGATCACCCGGTCCACATCCACTTCGAGGAAGGGCAGATCCTCAAGCGCAACGGCAGCGCGAGCAACGTGCCCGCGTGGGAGCAGGGGCGCAAGGACGTCTATCGCCTGCGCCCGGACGGAAGCGTCCAGATCACCATGCAGTTCCGGGACTTCGGCGGGATGTTCATGGAGCACTGCCACAACACCCTGCACGAGGACAACGCGATGCTGTTGCGCTGGGAGATCGACGACGGCGGAACCCCGTTCCTGAGGCCGCTCCCGACGCCGATCCCGACGCCGCAGGGCGTGAGGTTCCAGGCTCCGACCCAGCTCAACAACATCTAGCGGGATTTTTGCGAAGGTGAACGATCGAGAAGGGACGAATCATGAAGACGCTTCGATTGTCAGTTACTCCTGTCGTGCTGTCGCTTTTCGCCCTGGTTCTGTCGGGGCTCCTCTGGTGGGCAGGAACGCCCGCCCGCGCGGCTTTCGCTCCGACCATCGCTCCCATCCCGGTCTCGGGCATCGTGACCGGGCAACCGGAAAGCGTAAAGTTCTCGGGTCAGGCGCAGGTTTCGAGCGAGCTGGTGCTGGATACCAGCAAATTCAATCTTCCACCGGCCGTTATCCTGACCTTCGACTTGTCCGGCGTGTCGGGCACCGGGTCGTCGAGCGGGGCGAAGTATGTCGCCGGGGGGAACGGAACCAACGTGTACAGACGGCTCGTCAGCGCCGATACGGTCGAAATCACTTTCCCGTTTACCCGGGGCACGACCATGAGCGTGTCTTCGGCGGGCCTGGCCTCGGTGCGCTCGGGGGTCGTGAGCTTCGCGCTGAGCTTCGACACCAATACCGGAGCGATCACGAAGGGAACGGCCTCCGTCGCCGCTCCGAGCTTCCCGAACTAACATGCAAGGGAGAAATTGGGGGCGCGTCACTGCGGCGTTGCTCGCTGGCGCCGTGGTCTTTCTACGTGGTGGCCCTGCGTCTGCGGATAATCGGTGGGGCGCCGACTACTTTCCGAACGTCCCGCTGGTCACGCAGGACGGCGCTACCGTTCGTCTCTACGACGATCTGCTCAAGGGCAAGTCCGTCGCGATCAACGTCATCTACACCAGTTGCAAGGACGAGTGCCCGCTCGAGACCGCGCGGCTCGCGCAGTTGCAACGGCTTCTCGGCGAACGCATGGGAAAGGAAATCTTCTTCTACTCGATCACCATCGATCCCAAGCGGGACACGCCGAAAGTGCTCAAGGCCTATGCGGAGAAGTACGGCGTCGGGCCGGGGTGGCTTTTCCTCACCGGGAAGGAGGAAGACATCAGGCTCGCGACCAAGAAGCTGGGGTTATCCCGGGTGCGCGACTCGGTCAGCAAGGACGGACATAGCGCCAGCCTCATGGTCGGCAACGAGCCCGCCGGCCTGTGGATGCGCAACTCCGCCGTGGACAACCCGCAGTTTCTCGCCACGACGATCGGGAACTTCCTAGGTTGGAAGGATACGGCGCCGCGGAAGAGCTATGCAGAGGCGCGTCCGCTCGTGCTCGACAAGGGAGAATACTTCTTTCAAAGCCAGTGCAGCGTCTGCCACAGCGTCGGGCAAGGCGACAAGATGGGACCGGACCTCGCGGGCGTGACCGCGCGGCGGGACCGCTCCTGGCTCGTCCGTTACATCACGGCTCCCGACAAGATGCTCGCCGAGGGTGATCCGATCGCCGTCGCTCTCTTCGAAAAATACCAGTACGCCCGCATGCCCAATCTGCGCCTCAGCTCGGACGAAGTGGCCGCCGTGCTTTCGTACGTGGAGGGGCGGGACGCCGCTCGTGGGAGATAACTTTAATTTGCGGAAAATGAAGAGGAGAACCAAATGCATCTGCTCAAATATCGTCTGACCAAGCGTCAATTGGATGTGCTGAAAAATCGGAAAGAGCTGATCAAGGGCGGCATCAGCCGGCGCGATCTGCTCAAGCTGGGGCTCATGACGAGCGCGGGCGTTCTCGTCGACGGCCTCAGCGTGAGCCGCGCCTTTGGTCAAACTACTGCAACGACTGTTGACGCGAACGGAACTATAACGGGAGTGGCTAGAAGTTCGAGTCAATCCTGCGGGAGCCGCGGGTCCAGTCTTTGCGTAGTCAGCCCCCCGATCCAGCCGTTTCTGGACTTGCTGCCGACGCCGCGCGACGGGACTTGGCGGATCCAGACGCCGACCGCGCTGAGCCCGGCGCCGACGGTGGCCCCGAACACGGCCGCGGGCGAAGGCCGCACGATTGCGCACCAGGCCTTCACGCAGTTTCCGCCGCAGAAGTTCTACGGCATCACCCAGAAGGCGGGGGCGCTCAGCATCACTTCCGATCCTACGATCGATCCGCAGAACCTGTGGGGCTTCGCGATCGGCACGCCCGAGCAGAACAATCCGATCAACGTGCCGGGACCGCTGTACGTCGAGCATTACAACGTGCCTATCCTGGTGCGCAACTACAACCGGCTGCCGCCGGAGGGACAGAACGGCGGATTCGGCAAGCCTTCGGTGACGACCCACCTGCACAACGGGCACACGCCCTCGGAGAGCGACGGGAATCCCTGCAACTTCTTCGAGATCGGTCAGTTCTACGATCAGCACTACCCGAACGTCTACGCCGGGATCAACTCCACGCATCCGGGCACGGGCGATATCCGGGAGGCGTTGCACACGCTCTGGTATCACGATCACCGCGTCGATTTCACCTCTCAGAACACCTACAAGGGCCTGGCGGGGATGTATCTGCTCTTCAACGATAAGGATACCGGCGACGAGCTGACCGGGTTCCATCTGCCGAGCTTCCCGCAGTTCGATATCCCCATGGTGTTCAACGACAAGGTGATCGACCCGAGCACCGGCCAGCTCTTCTTCGATCTGTTCAACCTGGACGGCATCCTGGGCGACAGGTTCCTCGTAAACGGCAAGGTCCAGCCGGTCCTGCACGTCAGCCCGCGGCGGTATCGCTTCCGCTGGCTGAACACCGGGCCGTCGCGCTTCTACCAGTTCTTCCTGACCGATCTGACCAACCTCGGCGCCAACAACACGTTCTGG
This sequence comes from Betaproteobacteria bacterium, assembly GCA_005881575.1. Classification (GTDB taxonomy): domain Bacteria; phylum Pseudomonadota; class Gammaproteobacteria; order Burkholderiales; family SG8-39; genus VBDM01. The sequence goes on along the minus strand of VBCA01000053.1, from coordinate 24,066 downwards.
CAGATCTCGACCGACGGCAATCTTACCGACAAGCCGTATCAGGTCTCGAGTTCGCGCGTCGCCGTTTCAGAACGCGTGGATGTGATCGTCGACTTCACCGGGAAGGCGGGGAAGACGTTCTACATCGAGAATCGGCTGATACAGAACGACGGACAGGGGCCGAGCGGCGGGCTGTTTGCAGCGGGGCAGGGCGATCTGATCTTGAAGATCGTCGTCGACGGTCCGGTGGTGAATGACAACAGCCAGAACCCGGCCAACATCACGGCGTTCTACGGTTTCCCGAACACGACCGATCCGGTGCGGGTCGAGCGCACCTTCGTGTTCCAGAACCGGGGCGACTGGGAGATCAACGGGAAGATTTTCGCCTGCGACGACATTCGCTTCCAGGTCCTGAAGAATTCCAACGAGAAGTGGACGATACAGAACGAGGGCTTTAGCTGGCACCATCCGGTCCATATCCACTTCGAGGAATTCCAGACCCTTTCGATCAACGGTCGGGCGCCTGCGACTTCTCCGCTCGTCCAGAAAGGCCGCAAGGACGTGGCGAGGCTCGAGTCGAACGATACCCACGTGGTCTACTTCCGCTTCCGCGACTTCCACGGCAGATATCCGATCCACTGCCACAACGTCGTGCACGAGGACCACGCCATGATGGCGCACTGGGAGATCGTCGATACCGGCGGCGACACCAACCCCCGGCCGTAGCTCGTGGCGGCGAAAGGAGACATACCATGATCAAGATGTCCAGGAGAGCATGGCTGGGAATGGCGGGCGCCGCGGCGGCGGTCGGGGTGGTCGGACTGCCGCCTTTGCAGCGGGAAGGCCGCGCGGCGCCATTGCCGCCTCGCGAGCTGATCCGGCGGCGGAGTTTTCCCAATCTAGTACTCACCACGCACGAAGGCGAACAGGTCCGCTTTTACGACGACCTCATCAAAGACAAGTTCGTGACCCTAAACATGATGTACTCGACCTGCAAAGCGACCTGCCCGCTCACGACGGCGAATCTCGTGCAGGTGCAGAAGCTGCTCGCCGACCGCGTCGGGCGCGATCTTTTCATGTATTCGATCACGCTCGACCCGAAGCAGGACACACCCGAAGTCCTGAACGCGTACGCCAAGACGTTCGGCGTGGGGGCAGGCTGGAAATTTCTCACCGGGAACCCGGACGACATCGAGCAGTTGCGCCGTCGCTTGGGGTTCAGGTGGGCCAACCAGGAAATGGACAAGAACAAGGACTTTCACACCGGGAACCTCCGCTACGGAAACGAGCCCCTCATGCTCTGGGGAGCCGTACCGGGCTTGGCGGAGCCGACGTGGGTCAGCGAATGCATCCTGTTCGCCGACTGGCCACAGAACCGGCAGAAGGACCGCGAGCGCATCGCGGAGGCGAAGTCCCGCAAGGCGTCGGGTGCCGGGCGTACGGGTCCGGTGGTGCACGATCACGAGCACCACTAGGTCTGAACGCGCTCTCAATCGAAAACGCACGGGAGGAAACCTCTTCCGTCCGTTTCGGACGGTGGCCTGCGCGCTTTTTTTCGCGGGCATTGCGATGTCCACGCCGACTCGGGCGGACGGCAGGATCGAGAATCTGACTGCGGACGAAGCGCGCGGCAAAATCATCTATACGACCGGCCGCGGCGCTGCGGGGCGGCTGCTCTATTTCCGGCTGCTGACGGCGGGCGAGCGCGCCCTGCCTGCCAGCGGCATCTTCTGCGCGAACTGCCACGGCGCGGACGGCAAAGGCGGCAGGGAAGGCAATATCGTCATGGCCGATATCACTGACGGGACGCTGACCCGGCCGCTGCCCGCCTCCCCGCCTTGGAACAAGGCGCGCGCCGCTTACACGGATGCTCTGCTCGCGCGCGCCATCACTCAGGGCCTGGACTCGTCCGGACAACAACTCGACTCCTCGATGCCCCGCTGGGTACTCTCCGAGTCGGAACTGCAGGACCTCCTCAAATACCTGAAGCGTCTGGGAAGCAGATAAGAAAACGTCGCCCGCGTTGCCACACGGTCCTACGCGGCAAACGGGTCCCGTTCCGGGATCTGCGGATCGAGCGTTCGCGCCCGGATCGCCTTCACCGCATCGGCGGCGAGATAGCAGCGGCCGCCCTTGTCGCTCGTTGCAACGAGAAGGCCTGCCTCCACCAGGCGCTCGAGATCGTCGCCGGCTTCGCGCGCGGAAACGCCGGCCGTCGACTGATGCAGGGCTGCCGTCAGGCTGCCGCCGATCGCAGCCTCGGCGAGGGCAAAGGTCGTCCGCTCGGCCAAGCCGCAATGCTTGACCTCGCGCTCGAGCTCCTCCCACAAGCGGTCGTACTCCTCGGTCCGTTTCAGCAAAGTCCTCGCCTGGAGCCAGTGCGCGGTGAGGCAGAAGCGGACCCACGGGCGCGCGTCCCGTTCCGGCTGCCAGGCGCCTTCATCTACTTCATCGAGAATCCTGTAGTACTCGCCGGTGTTCACGCTCAGGTATTCGTCGATGCTCGCGAACGGCGGCGCGGAGATGCCGTCGCGCGCGAGGACGAAGGTTTGCAGGGCCCGCGCCATGCGCCCGTTGCCGTCGCGAAAGGGGTGGATCGCCGCGAGATTCAGGTGAGCCATGGCGGCTCGGACGAACACCGGGACTTCGTCCCTCGAGTTCAGCGATGCGATCAGCTCTGCCATCAGCGCGGAAATGAATTTGGCGTGAGGAGCTCTGTACATGGCCTTGCCGGAGGAATCTTCCCTGACCGATATGGAACCTCGCCGCCAGCGGCCCGCCGCGTTCCGGGGGTCGTGGCCCGCCATCATGTAGTGCAGGGCGCGAATGGTCCCCTCGTCGATCGCGAAGTCCGGAGCGTCGGCCAACTGAAGCACGAAGCTGAGCGCGGCGTGATAGCCGGGCGCTGCCGACCAGGCATCGGAGTTCTCGGCGCGCGGCTCATCATCCTCAGCGCCCGCATTCTCGAAGAACGCATTGCCCACCGCGGGATTCTTCGAAGCTTGCAGGATGCGGTCGTGGATGGCCCGCCACGGCAATCCGGGCCACTCCCGCAGCCTGGGCAGATTCAACTGCCTGCGGATAGTCTCGATCTCGCCGACGACTTCCGCTTCTCGCTCGGTGATCGACGGAGTCTGGAACAGCATCGTGGCTTTGTCGAGGTTGGAGGCTGCAGCTCGTCACTCTAGCGGGCGCCCCCAGCGGTTGCAACGGCACCTATCCCGAGTTTGGGCTGCGAGATCGGCGCGGAGTCTTCTTTCATCTCCGCATCGACGGGGACGGAAGCCTTCTCGCCGTCGTATCTCCTTTTTCTCCGACCGGCAATTTTGGGCATATGCAGAGAGTCAGTGCTTGTTTCAAAGAATTTTCGTCGGTATTCTGGCCGGGTTGCGGGCGTTTTCTGTGCTTGCCGAAATGGCAAGCCGTCCGCGGCGGTAGTCCCCTCAAAATAATAATCCGCAGCACCCAAGAAGCATAAATCTCTCAACCGCTGGGCGCCGAGCCTACTCGGGGGGGACCCATATTGCTGGTTGAAGGAGATGCGGTTATGAAAAGCAAGTTTGTCGCTCCGTTGGTTTTGGCGTCAGCAGGAGTTTGCTTCCTGTTTTTCCAAATTGAGATTGCCTCCTCGTTCGGTTTTCTGGCCATCGATCCCGGCGTTCGTGTCGGACCCTCAGGGGTCGGCGGCCCGATCGCGGGGTTGAGCGATTCCGAGGGGAAATTTTTCGAGGCCGGCCTAGGAGATTTCGCAGAGCCGGATGGCACCAGCGAGGGCCTCGGCCCGCGGATGAACCTGGACAGTTGTAGCGGTTGTCATCTGCAGCCCGAAGTCGGTGGGACGAGCCCCTTCGTGAATCCTCAGGTGGCTTTCGCGAACAAGATGAACGCAACCAACACCGTTCCGTCGTTCATCACGGCGAACGGGCCGGTGCGCGAGGCGAGGTTCGTGAGGAATCCCGACGGGACGCCTGACGGCGGTGTCCACGCTCTGTTCACCATCACCGGACGGGACGACGCGCCCGGCTGCGTGCTCGGGCAGCCGGCTTTCGAGCAGGAGCTTGCGAACCGCAACGTCATCTTCCGGATTCCGACGCCGACATACGGTGCGGGTCTGATCGAGGAGATTCCGGATTCGGCGATCGTCGCGAACCGGGTGGCGAACGCGTCTACAAAGAGGCTGTTCGGGATCTCGGGCCGAGTCAACAGGAACGGCAATGACGGCACGCTCACGCGGTTCGGGTGGAAGGCTCAGAACAAGTCGCTGCTCTTGTTCTCGGGCGAGGCGTACAACGTGGAGATGGGGATCACGAACGAACTGTTTCAGACCGAACGGGATGAAACACCGACCTGCCAGTTTACGCCGGGCCCGAACACCGTTACCAACACCACCGGCGCGACGCCTCAGGAGACAATCAGCGCGATCGAGAAGTTCGCCTTCTTCATGCGTTTCCTCGCGCCACCGGCGCCCTCTCCCGATACGCCCGGAGGGGCCGCGTCCATCGCAAGAGGCATGACTCTGTTCAGCCAAATCGGGTGCGCGCTTTGCCATACGCCTACTCTCTACACGGGCAATTCGACGGTCGCCGCGCTTGGCAATCAAACCGTGAATCTCTTCTCCGACTTGTTGCTCCACGACATGGGGATAGGCTTGGCCGATGGCGTGAGTCAGGGCCGAGCGGGGCCGAGGGAGTTCCGCAGCGCCCCGCTCTGGGGGCTGGGGAAGCGGGTATTCTTCCTCCACGACGGAAGGACCTCGAACCTCATTGAGGCGATCGAGGCGCATCAGAGCGGAAACGTTTTTTTCGGGACGGCCTCTGAAGCGAACCTCGTGATAAGCCTCTACAACGTCCTGTTGGAAGGCCAGAAGCAGGATCTTCTCAACTTCCTGCGGTCGCTATAACCAGGGCGATACCGATGATCCGCGCCGATGAGAAGTCGGCGCGGATTTTTTATATTCGCCGATCAGGATATTTTTTTCGGCTCCTGCAAATCGCGAACCTCGGTGTTCATCCTCACGTCCTTGCGGCGGCGCTTGGCGAGGAGCTTCCCGGTCTCGAAGTAGTCGCCTTTCACGGCAAGCTCCGCCGCGCGCTCCAGCTCGTCGGGCCATTCGCCGAGCGTGTAGCCGAACCACGGCGACTCGGGCTTGAGCTTCGGCAGGCCCAGCTCCTCCCAGATCGCCTTCGCGCGCTCCATGTACTCGCGCTTGGGCAGCGAGATCGGGGGGAAATCCTCCTTCATCGTCGCGTCGATCAGCACCGAAGCGTCTTCGCCGTCGTTTCGCTTGCTCCTCGGGCCGTGCCCCTGGTCGCGATGATGGAGGATCTGGAGGTCGAGTGCCGGATTCGCGCGGTAGGACATGGCCCAGAGCAGTGCGTCCGCGTTGTCCGGTTCGATGTCTTCGTTTACGGCAACCACGTACTTGCCCGCTGCGCGGTTCCAGGCGGCGGCGCCGTAGAGCGCGCGCCAGATCTCGGTCCTCGGCGCCTTGCGGTCCATGATGAGCACGACCACCTTGCGCAGATTCGTGAGGGGCTCGTGCATCGAGACGCGCTTGACGCCCTGGATGCCGAGCGTATTTCTCAGGTGATGGGTAAACAGGGGCTCGAGCGCGACGCGCTTGATGAGGCTCGACTCGCTCGGGGTTACCTGCGAGATGATCGAGGTGAGGATCGCGTTCTTGCGCCGCGTAATGCAGGTCACCTCCATGAAGGCGTTGTACTCCTGGAGGTTGACGTGCCCATGCGACTCTCCGAACGGTGCCTCGGGCTCGAGATACTCGGTGTCGATATACCCTTCGACGACGATCTCCGCTTCGGCCGGGACGAGCAGGTTGACCGTCTTCGCCCTTACGACGTTGATCGGCGTGCCGACGAGCCCTCCGGCCACGTGCAGCTCGTCCAGCGCCTCGGGCACTTTCTGCGCCGAGGTAAACGCCACGCACGGCGGCGCGCCGAGGATCACTGCGGCGGGCAGCTTCTCGCCGCGCGCCTTCATCTTCTCCCAGTGGGTGTAGATCCCCGGCCGCAGCTCGAGCGACGGATTCATCCCGAGCCGCCGCGGCGCCTTCACCTGTCCGCGGTAGATGCCCATGTTCTGCACGCCGGTATCGGGATCCTTGGTGATGTACTGCGAAAGAGTAGTGAACGGGGCGATGTCCCAGCCCGGCGTCGAGATGGGAATGGGAAGGCCGTCGAGACCCATTCCGGGCTTGTCGAGATCGGAGCCCTGGATGACGACTTCGTGGCAGGGAGCGTCTTCGACGATTCGCGGCGCGATCGGCTTTGCGATCGCGCGGTTCCACGTCTCGTTGATTCCATCCAGCGCACAGCCCATCCCGATGCGGTAGATTTCGCGGCTCGCCGCGAGTGCTCCGACCACGACCGGAATCTCGTACTTGCGGTGCTTGGCGTCGGTCACTCGGGTGAACAGGAACGCTTTTCTGTCCGGCTCCTCGATGCCGCCGCGGAATTGCCAGCGCACCAGGGGATGCATTTCGGTATCCTTGTCGATCGGGCGATCGACAGTGATGAGGAGCCCCTCGCGCTCGAGGGCTTCCAGATGCTCGTGGAGGTCGGGGTAGCCGCGCTTCGGAGCGGTGTTCGCGTCGCGGTGCTTCGCTTCCGGGGCCGAGCTGATTTTGGATTTTTTCGCCATGGGCGCGCCTTCGGTGAAGTATATCAACGCGACGACGGGAACATCGCCACGCCGACCCGGTCCGCCAGCGCCTGGAGCTCGTCGTAGACAGCGCGCGGAATCGGAATGCCGTTGCGGCTGCGGCTCTCGAATGTCCGGCGGCCGCGCTCGCCGGGCATGAGAATTTCCCCCACCTCCGGATCGACGGGCAGGGATTTCAGCGCTTTCACCAGACGGTCGACTTCGCGCCGGAAACTCTCGGGATCGCCGAATTGCGCCAGGTCGATCGCCATGACGAAGCCGTTCTGGCGATGCCGGCGCCCTTCGGGGGTGCCCTCCAGGGACTCGGCGAGCAGCGGGTTCGCCGCGACGAGGCTCGTGATGCATTCGATCATGAGAGACAGGCCCGAGCCCTTGGGGCCGGCCATCGGCAATGGAATCTGGGCGGCTTGGGGGTCGGTCGTGGGGTTGCCGTCCTTGTCGAGCGCCCAGCCCTCCGGTATCGGTTCGCCCGCTCTTTTAGCCTGGTTCAGCTTTCCCATCGAAACGACGCTCGTCGCCATGTCGAGCACGACGGGCTCCGTTCCCGGGACCGCGATCGAGACGGGGCTGGTGGACACGCCCGCCGCGCGCGTGCCGTGATAGACGACATTGGGCCAGGACGCGGCGAGCGCGATCGCCGCCATGCCCTCGCGGGCGGCGGCGAGCGTGTAGTAGCCGAGCGCGGCGGCGTGCGTGGTCGCCCGGACGAGCGCGAGTCCCACGCCTGCGTCCCGGGCCTTGCGCACCGCCGCTGTTGTCCCCCGCATCATTGCAACCGGCCCGGCCGCGCGATCGGCTTCGATCAGGACCGAGGCGGGCGTCTCGTTGCGGATCGCGATCGCGGGCCTGGCATTCATGTCGCCGGTTTCGATCAGATCGACGTAGCGCGGGATCCTCGTGACGCCGTGCGTATCCACGCCCCTGAGATTTGCCCAGACGAGGACATCGGCGACGACTGCCGCATCGGCTTCGGGCATTCCGGCTCGCACGAAGACGTCCGTCGCGAAGCGCTTGAGCCCCTCGGCCGGGGCGGTCAGCGGCGCTTGAGCGGCGCGCGATTGCGTCTTGCTCATGGCCGGATCAGACCTGGGGAGGAAAGTATTTGGCTAGCCAATTGCGCACGAGGTTGACCACCAGCGTGTTTCCCTCTGCAAACATGAAATGATCGACGTCGGCTATGAGGTGGAGGTCGGTCGGCTTGCCCGCGCGCTCGAAGAGCTCGACCGACTGCTCCGTCGGCGTCACCGAGTCGTTCGCCGAATGAAGCAGAAGCAAAGGCCGCGGCGCGATCCTCCCGACGACGTCGTTCGCGTTGAACGCGTACATGGTCTCCACCACCTCGAACGGGAATTCCATGATCGACCCCGGTGCGAGGTTGCCGCGCAGTCGCGGCGGGATGGGAACGATGTCGTAGCGCGGCACACTCATCGGTTTGCCTGCGCGCTTGCGGCGCTTCCCCTCTCTCATCATCGCGGTGAATTTCTTCCAGGCCCGGGGGGAGGCGTGCTGCTTGCGGAATTTCTTCGCGCCGTCGCCCCAGCCGCCCGAGGAGACGCAGGCGGCGACCCTGCGGTCGACCCCCGCCGTGTATACGGCGACCGCGGCGCCAAAGCTCTGCCCGATCACTGCAATGCGCTCGGGATCGACCTGCGGACGGGTAGCGAGGAAGGACAGCGCGTTCCTCGTGTCTTTGACCTGCTCCATGCAGATGACGCGGCCGCGCTCGCCCTCGCTCTCGCCGCAGCCGCGGAAGTCGAAGCGCAGCGCCGCGTAGCCGAGCCCCGCGAGCATTTTCGCCACCGTCGTTCCTCCTCCGCCGTCCTTGTTGCTGCCGAATCCGTGCAGCACCAGAAACGCGGCACGCCGCTCCGCCGGTCCCGCATCGGGCAGGTGAATGATCCCCGCGAGCTTCAACCCGTCCGATACAAAGCTGACCCGCTCTTCCATTCCCTTGACCCTCCCGCAATTCGAGCGGCTCATTATAAGTGCGGCGGTCTCCGCCAAGGTACAATCGAGCACCGGAGCCGCGATGAGCCATCACGCACCGATCGACGTTCACGCGCATTATTTTCCGCAAGACTTCCTCGATCTGATCGCCAAGCACGGCCCCGGCCACGGCTTCGAGTACAGGATGGTCGAAGGCAAGGGCCCGCAGTTCAAGCACGGCCATCTGATGACCGGGCCCGTAGGTCCGAAATTCGTGGATCTCGATGCGAGGCTCGCTGCGATGGACGAGCAGGGCGTGGAGGTGCATGCGCTGTCGCTGTCGCAGCCGATGGTGTACTGGGCGGACGGAGACCTCTCCCGACGCATCAGCGAGACCTACAACGACGCGCTCGCGCAGGCGCACCAGCGGCATCCGAAGCGGCTCGTGGGGCTCGCGACGCTACCGATGCACGAGGCCGCGCTGGCGGTGAAGGAAGTGGAGCGCGCCCCGAAGCTTCCGGGCATACGCGGCTTCTATATCGCCACCCAGATTCGCGGAAAAGACCTGTCCGACGCTTCATTCCTGCCTGTCTATGAGCGCATCGAGGCGAGCGGCCTGCCGCTTTTCCTGCATCCGGTCGAGGTGATCGGGCACCAGCGTCTGGCTGCTTACTACCTCACCAACCTGCTCGGTAACCCTTTCGAGTCGGCGATCGCCGCGGCGCACCTCATATTCGGGGGCGTGCTCGACCGGTTTCCCAAGCTCGTCGTCTGCCTTCCCCACGCGGGCGGCGCTTTTCCGTGGCTCGTGGGCCGGCTCAACCGGGGGTGGGAAAAGCGCGCCGACCTGAAGCACGTCAAGCACGCGCCGCTCGAGTACCTGCGCCGCTTCTACTACGACACGGTCGGCTACTCCGATCACGTGCTCGAATATCTGGTCAAGGTGATCGGAGCCGACCGAATCCTGATGGGGAGCGACTATTGTTTTCCCATTGCGTACGAGCAACCGGTGAAGGTCGTCGCCGATCACCCTGCCCTCGATGCCGAGGCGAAGCGCAAGATCGTCGAAGCGAACGCGCGCCGCCTGCTCAAGCTCTAGGGGCCTCGGGGGCGGAATCTGTCAGAATAGTCGCAGCGCTCCGGAATGGAAGTGCGCTGGATCGCGTTTACCATCGGCCTGCCGGGTTGGCCCGGACGGATCACTCAAGGAGGAATCATAATCATGAAGAAAATGGCAGTCTTGCTGTCAGCCGGCGCGCTCGCGCTCTCGGGCGCCGTCGCGCAGGCGCAAACGCGCATGTTCGTGCGCGGCACCATCACCGCGCTCGACGGCAATGTCCTTTCGGTGAAGTCGCGCGACGGCAAGGACCTGAAAATCAACCTCGCGCCCAAGTTCGGAGTTCGCTACGCCAAGGCGCTCACGTTGGCGGACATCAAGCCCGGCGACTTCGTGGGCCCGGCATCGAGGAAGCGCGCCGACGGAACTCTCGAAGCGATTTCGGTTCAGGTATTTACCCCGGACCGTCGCGGCCAGGTGCCCGAAGGCCACATGCCTTGGGACCTGGAGCCGGGCTCGCTCATGACCAACGCCACGGTGTCAGGCATGGTGGCGGCCTCCAGTGGCCGCGACTTGACGCTGGAATACAAAGGCGGCACGCAGAAGGTGCACGTCCCGCAGAGCGCTCCTATTTTCACGGCGTTGCCGGGCGACGCCTCGATGCTGGTGCCGGGAGCCTATGTGGTCATTGCTGCGCAGGTTGCCGCCGACGGAACCTTGTCGGCCGGGGGCGTCTCGGTGAGCAAGGACGGCGTGAAGCCGGCGAACTAAGACGCATCGGGCCGGGAGCGGGGCCGGACGCGGCAAGCATGAATGGGGATCGCGAGGCGCTGCGGATCGAAGAACAATCCGGCGATGTATTGCTGGTGACGCTCGATCGCCCCGAGGTCGCCAATGCCTTCAACACCGGAGCGGCGCTCGAACTGTGTGAACTTTTCGAGCGCTTCCAGGACGAACAGCCATGCCGATGCGTTGTCGTCACGGGCGCCGGCGACAGGGCCTTTTGCGCCGGCGCCGATCTGAAGGAGCGCGAATCGCTCAGCGACGAACAATGGCGCTCGCAGCACGAGGTGTTCGAGCGCATGTTCCGTGCGGTCCGCGATTGCCCGATCCCGGTGATAGCCGCCGTCAACGGGGCCGCGTACGGGGGCGGCCTCGAGCTCGTTCTACTTTGCGATTTTGCTTACGCGTCGCGGACAGCGAAATTTGCTCTGACCGAAGTATCGCTCGGCATCATGCCGGGCGGAGGCGGAACGCAAACGCTGCCGCGCGCGGTCGGCGAACGGCGCGCGAAGGAATTGATCCTCGCGGCGCGTCCATTCTCGGCCGAAGAAGCGCTCGCCTGGGGCGTCGTCAACAAGCTCTGCGAGGCCGGAAAAGTGCGCGAGGACACGCTCGAGGCGGCAGGACGCATCGCCTCTCATGCGCCGCTGTCCGTGCGGCAGGCGAAGCACGCGATCCGTCAAGGCCTTCAGATGGACCTCGCTTCCGCGATGAGGCTCGAAGTCGAGGCCTACAACCGGCTCGTCGGAACCGAAGACCGCAGGGAAGGCCTTCGCGCCTTCAACGAGAAGCGCCGACCGAAGTTCAAGGGCCGCTGAACGGGCGGCAGAAAGGCGAACGTGGACTCTGAATTGCTCATCAGCGCGGTCGTTCTTGCCGGCGCAGCGTCGCTTGCAGCTTGCGCGGGCGTGGGCAAGAACGAAAATACCGACTACCGCGCGATCGTGGCGAGCGCCGACCGATCCGAGGCCGACCGTCAGACCGATCAGAGAAGAAATCCGGAGCTGTTGCTCGCGTTCACGGGCGCGCGGCCAGGCATGAGGGTGCTCGACATGGGAGCGGGCGCAGGCTATTCGACCGAGCTGCTCGCCCGAGCGGTCGGTTCCGGTGGGACGGTCTATGCCCAGGACTCGCCGGGCGTCTCCCCGAGAGCGAAGGAGCGCTTCGACGAGCGTGCGAAAACGCCTGCGATGCGGAACGTCGTGCGCGTGCTGCGAGACTATGACGATCCGGTTCCACCGGGCGTGAACGATCTCGACCTGATCACCTTCTTTTTCGCCTATCATGACACGGCGTTCATGAGCGTCGATCGCGCGAAGATGAATCGCGCGCTGTTCGGGGCCCTCAAACCCGGGGGCGCGTTGGTGATCGCCGACCATTCGGCTCTGGCGGGTGCAGGCACGAGCGTCGCGAAATCCCTGCATCGCATCGAAGAGGCGACGTTGCGGCGGGAAATCGAGGCGGCGGGATTCAGGCTCGCGGCGGAAGGCGATTTCCTGCGCCATCGCGAGGATCCGCGTGACTCGATCGTATTTCGGCCCCAGGTGCCGGTAGACGAATTCGTGCTGAGGTTCATCCGGCCCTGATTCGGCGCGGAGCGAAAGCGGTCTTCCGAAGCATCGGCCTTGACCGTCGGCGTCATGGCCGTCGCTTTTGCACGACGTATCACTCCCATTGTAAACAGCCGCTTAAGAACCTCGCTCGAAGGCGCGTCGCTCGGGAGCGACGACAGTCGCCTGCCCCTCGTGCGACCGCGTACGGCAATTGCATGATTTTGCACGTGAGCTGCGTCTGGCATGCGCATTGCTAAAGGTAAATGCTTTAGGTCGCGGATTTTCGCCCGTGAATGAGCGGTACCGTTCGAGAGGAGCATCCATGCTGGACAATTTTCGCAAGAGAGATGTCCCGCAATCTACGCGCTTGCAGTCGCCGTACAACCGCCTGCAGGAAGCGTTGAGCGCAGCCGGTGACGAACCCGAAAAGGCGGAAGGCTTTGCGATCGAAAGTCCGAAAGCGGACTTGCGCGGTGGTACGGAATCTCCCCGACCAAGCGGTGAAACCGTGAGCAAGCTGATAGTCGGTCCGGACATCAAGCTGAAGGGCGCCGAGATCACCGATTGCGACACGCTGGTGGTCGAAGGTCGCGTGGAGGCTTCGATGGACAGCCGCGTCATCCAGATTGCCGAGCACGGCGTTTTCGTGGGCAAGGCCGGGATCGACGTCGCCGAAATCCGAGGGCGTTTCGAGGGCGAGCTGACCGCGCGAAAGCAATTGATCATTCGCGCCACGGGAAAATTGTCGGGCAAGGTCCGATACGGAAAAGTCGCGATCGAGGAGGGCGGCGAGCTCTCCGGCGACATTGCAGCGCTCCCCGAGACGAAAAGCGCCGGCGCCGCGCGCGCAGCCGATCAGGGCCGCAGCTCCACCGCGACCCCGGCCGCGCCTGCTCCGGCCCAGGCGGCTGCACAGCCGCTGCCAAGCAAGCCGGCATGGACTTCGCAAACAGGCGCGCAGCCGCAGCCAAGCAAGCCGGCAGGGGCCTCCCAAGGGGGGGCGCAGCCGCAGCCGAACAAACCGGCAGCCCCGTCGCACTGATTCGGCGGCGCTCGCGGCGCCCGTGGGGATCTCTCAGCTGCCGGGAATGATTCCCGGCTGAATGGAACTGCAGAACTCGGCGATCTCGCCCGGTCGCGTCCACCAGACTCGTTCCCGAAACCTGTGCTCGACGCAATGTTCGAGCGCCGCGCGCAGCGGCCGCAGCCGGAAGGGCTGGCCGAACACGTAGGGATGGATGGAGATGTTGCACACGAGCGGATGTTTCGCGCACTGCTCCAGCATCTCGTCGAACTGGTCCACCACCATGTCGCAGAATTCGCGCGCGCCGTGCTTCCGGTGCACGATCATCGGTGAATCGTTGATCTCGACCGGGTACGGCACCGAGAGGATCGGCCCGGAGCGCGTTCGCATCCAGATCGGCTGGTCGTCGCAGGGCCAGTCCATGAAATAGGTGTAGCCGACCTCCTTCAAGAGGTCGGGCGTCACCGAAGTCTCATACGCGCCGGCGCCCATCCATCCCGTCGGACGCTTCTTCTCGTTGCGGACAAAGGTCTCGGTGGCTTCGCGAATGATGCGTTCTTCGTCGGGTTCCCAGAGGCCGCGCAGGTTTTCGGAATTCGTGCGTCCGTGGGCGACGATCTCGTCGCCCCTTGCGCGGATTCGCGCGAAGATCTGCGGCGCGTAGTCGTAGAGCAGGCTGTTGGTGTTGTGCGCGAGCGGCAGCCCGAGCTCTTCGGCGAGGTCGAACAGGCGCCAGATGCCGACGCGGTTTCCGTAGTCGCGCCAGGAGTAGTTCCGCTGCGTTTGGGGTTCGCCTGTCTTGGCGTTGTCGTGCCCGAGCCCCGCGCCGAAGGCGAAGCACTCTAGGTTGGTGGTGATGCAGAAAGCGAGGCGCTTGCCGCCCGGCCAGGAATAGTCCTTGCGCTCGGTGATCGGCACGTAGTCGTAGCGGGAATGCCTCGGAAGAAAATTCTTGGCCACGCGCCCTCCGGTCAATCGGCTTTCGCGCCTGAAGCCTTGACCATTTTGCCCAGCTTCACGATGTCAGAGCGCATATGGGCGGCGAACTGCTCGGGGGTGCTTGCGATGGGCGTCGCACCCTGAGCCGCGAAAAACTCCGTGATCTCGGGGGAATTGACGACTTTGACAAGCTCGCCGTTCAACCGCTCGACGACCTCCTTCGGCATGCCCGCCGGGCCAACCACTCCGCTGTAGAGCACCAGATCGAACCCGGGCAGGGCCGCTTCGGCGATTGTCGGAATGTCCTGCACTGCCGCGACTCGCGCAGGCGTGGTCACGGCGAGCGCGCGGAGCTTTCCGCTCTTCACATGCGGCAGCGCCGCAGGCATGGTCGAAAAAATAAAGGCGACATCGCCCGCGATCACCGCCACGGTCGCCGGCGCGCTGCCCTTGTAGGGCACGTGCAGCAGATCGACGCCCGCCATCGATTTGAAGGTCTCGCCCGCCAGATGGACGATGGTACCGGTGCCGGAAGAGGCGTAGTTGAGCTGCCCGGCTCTCGCTTTCGCCAGCGCGATCAGCTCGGGCACCGTCTTTGCGGGCAGCGCCGGATTGACGACGAGCAAAAGCGGCGTCGAGGCCACCAGACTGATGAACGTGAAATCCTTGACGCTATCGTAAGGGAGCTTGCCGTACAGGCTCGCGTTGATCGCATGCGTGGTGGCATCGCAGAAGTACAGCGTGTAGCCGTCGGGGGCCGACCTGGCGACGATCTCGGAGGCGATCGTGGTGCCGGCGCCGGGGCGGTTGTCGACGACGACTTGCTGGCCGAGATTCTGCGACAGCCTGGCACTGAGGGCTCGCGCGAGCACGTCGGAGACTCCCCCGGGCGTGAACCCGACCACGAGGCGGATGGGTTTGTTCGGATACGCCTGTGCCCAAGGGTTTGCGCTGAAAATCGCGAGAGCGAGGACGGCGAGCGCGCGGATCATGATGGTTTCCTTGTTTTTACGGAGCGGGCACAGGCGCCGGAAATATAGTGGAAAGGGAGAGCTCTCGCAATGCGGGCGAGTCAGATCGTCCCCGCCGCGTGCCGGCGGCTCACGTGCATGAAGTAGGCAAACAGGATCGTTGCCGCGACGACGAGGCTGGCGACGCCCGCAAGCCAGAATCCGGCGGCGCCCATGGGTGTCGCAAGCCCGAGCGCAGTCGCGGCTTCGACCCGCCCGAGTCCCAGCGCATAACCCCCTCCCAATCCGATCCCCCAGAGCGCGACGGTATAGACGAGCATGGGAATGAAGGCGATCTTGTAGCCGCGCAGGGCGTTGACGATCACCACCTGCGAGGTGTCGAAGAGCTGGAAAAAAGCGATGTAGGCGAGGAGAGGAATCGCGATCGCCTGCACCGCGGGGTCGCGGGTGTACAGCAATACGATCTGATGCGCGCCAAGGAAGATCGCTACGCCGCCGCAGGCGGAAATGGCGAACATCATCCCCATGCCGGTAAGCCCCGTACGCCGCGCCTCGCGCGGATTGCCCGCGCCGATCGCCTGCGCTGTGAGCACCGCGGTTGCGTTTCCGATCGCGAGCCCGAACATGTAGAGGACGGCGGTGACGTTCGACGCGATCTGGTGTCCGGCGGAAGTGGCCGCGCCGAGCCGCGCGAGGAAAAGCGCCATGAAAGTGAACGAAGTCACCTCGACGAAAAACGCGAGCCCGATGGGTACTCCGAGCTTCAGGTGGCTCCAGAGGGTGGGCAAGTCGGGCCAGGACCAGCGGCTGAAGATGCGAAACGGCGCGTAGAACGGGTGCTTCGCGCAATAGATCCAGGCGAGCGCGAAGATCAGCCAGCTCGCGATCGCGGTTGCGACCGCGCAGCCCGGACCGCCGAGCTCGGGCGCGCCCAGCGCCCCGTAAATGAACAGGGCGTTGAGCGGAATCTTGGCGGCGAAATAGACGAGGTTGATCGCCATGACCGCGCGCGGCCGGGACACCGCGGTGGTGAGCGCGAAAAAAACGCGAAAAAGCAGCATCGCCGGGAGCGCCCAGGCGATGCCCTGAAGGTAAGCTCGCGTGCGCGCCTCGACCTCCGGCGGCGCACTCGAGAGCCGCAGGAACGGTTCGGGAAACGCGAGCAGCAGGACTCCGAGCACGCCGAGGCCGAGCGCAAGCCAGAGGGTCTGGCGCGTCTGCTCGCCGATTCTTTCGAACTGCCTTCCCCCGAAGAGCTGCGCCGCAATCGGTGAGAGCGCCTGCACCACCCCCATCAATCCGATGAAGACGCTGAAATAGACGCTGGCTCCGATCCCGACCGCGGCAAGGTCCACCGCGCTGTAGCGGCCCGCCATCACCGTGTCGAGCACGCCGCTCGCGATCACCGCCAGCTGCGCGACGAGCACCGGCCAGGCGAGCCTGACCACGCCTTTGGCGATGCGGGAAACGGCCGAAGTCACGACGAGGACGATCCCTTGATGAACACAGTAATTGTACGTGGAGGCTACTGTCAGTCCCGTTGCTGTCAGAATAACCGCTTTGCGTTCTAGTCCAATCAGGAAGGAACTCCATGCGCGAAGAGACAACCGTCGTCCATTCCGGACTCCACCCCGAGCGGCATCACGGCGCGGTGAACCCGCCGGTGTTCCACGCCTCGACGATCCTCTCGGAAAACGTGGCCGAGTTCCGCCGCAGGCGCCAGAACTGGATTCTGGAACAACCGGGCACCTACTACGGGCGCTTCGGCACACCGACGATCGAGGCGCTCCAGGAGGCGATCGCGGCGCTCGAGGGAGGGCACCGCACGGTCGTTTACCCCTCGGGACTCGCCGCCTGCGCCGGAGCCTTGCTCGCGTTCCTGTCCGCCGGAGATCAGCTGCTGATGAGCGACACCGTCTACGGCCCCACGCGCAACTTTGCGACTGGATTTCTCAAGCGCTTTGGCGTGAGCACGACGTTTTTCGATCCGCTCGCGGGGTCCTCCATCGAGTCGCTCATCCGGCCCGAAACCCGGGTGATCTATCTCGAATCGCCCGGCTCGCTCACTTTCGAGGTGCAGGATGTACCGGCGATTGCGGAAGCCGCGCACCGCCGCGGCATCACCGTCATCGCCGACAACACCTGGGGGACGCCCCTCTACTTCAAGCCGTTTGCGCACGGCGTGGACGTTTCGGTGCAGGCGGCGACCAAATACATCGTCGGTCACTCCGACGCCATGCTCGGGGCGATCACCTGCACGAAGGAAGCCTGGCCGAGGCTGAGGCGCTCGACCCACGAGCTCGGGCAGACGGCCGGTCCGGACGACGTCTATCTGGGTCAGAGGGGCCTGCGCACGCTCGCGGTGCGCCTGAAACAGCACTGGAAGGCCGGTGTCGCGCTAGCCGAATGGATCGCTCGCCAGCCCGAGGTCGAACGCGTGCTCCACCCGGCGCTCCCCGGAGATCCGGGACACGCGATCTGGAAGCGCGATTTTACGGGCGCCTGCGGTCTTTTCGGCGTGGTGCTCAAGGAAGGCATCACCGAGCGCGCGCTCGGCGCGATGATCGACGGTCTGGAACTCTACGGAATCGGCTCGTCCTGGGGCGGGTTCGAGAGCCTGATCGTGCCCTTCGATCCGCGCGAGACGCGCACGGCGACTAAGTGGCCGCACAAGGGGCCGTGCTTCCGGATCCACGCGGGCCTGGAGAACGTCGAGGACCTGATCGCGGATCTCGAGGCGGGATTCGAGCGGCTGCGCTCGACCTGAGAAGGTCGAGCCGCCGCTCAGATGACGAAAACCAACCCTACAACCTGCCGCCTTAATTCGGATCGGTGCACACGGTGGCTACCCCATAGGGGCTGAATTGACCCGGCGGCGCCACGTTCTTGTCGGTGTAGTCGCTCGCCAAACCCACTAGAATGAATGTAGCGACAGTAGGCGGATCGTTGCTGTTGACGCTGGTGCGGGCTTCAAGGCTATATTCAGCCCAGGTCGCATGATCCTTCGGATACGTGATGACCGCAGTGGCGATGCCGCTCGCGTCCGTGACAGCACTGGGGTTTACAGTGGCCACACCCCCAGGTTCGAGCGAACCATTTCCGTTGACATCTTCACCCGCATCGAGATTGCCGTTGAAATTGAGGTCTTCATTGGCACAGAGCGTCGGTGGTACTGATCGTGTCCATACGCCGGCCGTGGTATTAAACACGTCGTACTGACCCTTGAGATACCTGCCGGGGCGCAGGGCGAAAATCACCGTCGCGTTTGCGACCGCGTTGCCCGTGGCATCGGTCACGACCGCGGCCCATGTCTTTTTGTAGACCGGAGGAGTCGTCACTGGCTGCACCAGGTTATCGGTACCCAGGCGCACCAGAAGCGACTGTCCGCTGACAGTCAACGTCGCAGTGTCGGTTATGCCCGGAGCCACGGCAACGCCACTGATGTCAGTCACTGTGGCCTGGATTTGCACGCCATTTTGCGGGCTGCTGACAGTGCCTGCCGTGTAGGTCACCGAGGCGCCGCCGTTGACATCGGTTATCGCCCTCGCCGCATTGAGAGAGCCTCCAGTGGGATCAGCCGTGACGGTAAAGTTTACGCCCGCGTTCTTGACTAGATTGTTGGTCGCGTCGCGCACTACCACCGAAATCGTTGACCTGTTGTTGGTTTGAGATCCCACACCGGTGGTGGTCCCGATCGTGCCTGGAACGGCCTGGGCCGCGATACTGCTGGCGGTAGTGGCAACGAAGGTAATGTTGAGAGTGGCCGCCGGGGTGCCGCCCGGGCCCGAGGCGCTGATGGTGGCATTACCTGCGGAGGTGGATGAAATCGACGTGCCCGGTGTGTCGCCTGCGCCGTCTGTGGTCGACGGGCTACCGGCGATCGTGCCGCGGCTGGTGGCAAACGTTACGGGTTGACCCACGACGGGCGCTCCGCCAGTGGTCCAGTGAACCGAGATCGCTGTCGGTGTATTCAGAGGTATCTCCACCGACGGCGCCGGTGTGGTGAACGCAAAACCCGCACTGCTGACGGTCAGCGCCTGTGTTTTGCTCGCCCCGGCCGCCGTGGCGGTGATGGTATCGTTGCCGCCCACACTGGCCGTGACGACGGCGCTGACTTGGCCCGCCGAGTTGGTGGTGCCTGTCGCCGGAGAAATCGAGTTTCCGGTCGCCGAAGTGAGGGTCATCGTAAAGCCCGGCAAGGCAACTCCCGCCGAATCCTTGAGACTGAAGGTCAGCGTCGTATTGGAGCCCAACGCGAGGGAACTGCTGCCGCTCACGGTGATGGCCGTGCCAGTGACATCGACGCCCGTGGCCGCGGTGGCGCCTACAGCGGAAGCGGTGACTGAGATAAAACGGTTTGATTTGTTGGACCCGAGATTGAGCTTGGCCGTGACGGCGCCGTTTGTGTCGGATACCCCGCTGCCGCTGATGTTGCTGATGAACGCGGAGGGATCGGCGCCCGTTGAAAGGACTACCGCAGTTCCGGAGACCGCCTGCCCGTTGGCATCGACGACAATCGCAGTCAGGTCTACCGTCACCGTTCCGGACGAGGGCATTTGCGGGCTGCTCGCCAGCACCTGAACCCGCGTGCCGCTGGGGCCGGGGGCGGGCCCAGGGCCGGTTCCGGGGCCAGCGTTATTGCCGCCGAATATGGGTGGGGTCCCCGATCCGGTCGTCGTCGTGTCGTTCGAGCAGCTCGCTAGGACGAGCGCGCCCGCGACGAGAAAGCTTCCGATAATCGATGCAGCGAGCTTGTTCATGATTTCTCCCGCCAATAACCGGCTGCTAGGAGAGGCGGTTATTGGAACCCGCGATACTCTCCGAATCCGGAGACTGGGTCATGGAACTTTGAAACAGACTCCCAGATTTTGGGCGAGGCTACCCAATTACTTCTTGATGTCCAATATGATACATCATAATATTAATTCTGCGAATTTACTAGCAGTTGTATGTCTTTGGTTATTAAGCCAGGTAAGTAGAAAAGCCGCTACGCTTTGTAGCGCTTCTCAGCGCCGTTACGCCTTCTGCCACACAAGGCACGCAGGACTCATGCCAGAGGCCGCGCGCTCACCGGGCGGAAGCCCTTAGACGGGATGGGCCGAGCGGCTGTCCCTAGGGGCTTCGTCCCTGTCGGTCATGCCGTAGTCGCGAACAACGCTCGCGATGCGCAGGCGGTAATCGGCAAACACGCCTGAGCGCCCGCGCGCCTGCGCCTCGCGGTGGCGCGCAAGGTTGCGCCAGCGCCGCACGGCTTCCTCGTCGCGCCAGAACGACAGGGACAGCAGCTTGCTTTCGTCCGTAAGGCTCGCGAAGCGCTCGACGGAGATGAAGCCGTCGATTTTCTCGAGCTCCGGCCGCAGTTGCGCGGCGAGCTCCAGATATTGCTCTTTCCGGCCCGCAGCCGGAATGACCTCGAATATCACCGCAAGCATGTCGTCGTCCTCGCTATCGGCTCCGGCCGAGCTCGGCGCGCATGAGCTTCGCGCCCTCGACCATCGCTTTCATTTTCCCGAACGCCACCTCGCGCGGCAAGTACTTCATCCCGCAGTCGGGCGCGACGACGATGCGCTCGGGCGCGACGAAGGGCAGGGCGCGGCGGATACGCGCGGCGACCTTTTCCGGCGTCTCCACCGTCACGTCGTTCAAGTCGATCACGCCGAGGATGATCGTTTTGCCGGGCAGGGACTCGAGCACCGAACAGTCGAGATCGGACTGCGCAGTCTCGATCGAGACCTGACGGCAGTTGCAGCCCGCAAGCTCGCCGAGGAACGAGTAGCCGGAGGGCCTCGCGTGGATGACGGCGGCGTATCCGAAACAGATGTGCACCGCGGTGGTTCCGGCGATGCCTTCGAGCGCTCGGTCGAGCGCCGCAAGGCCGTACCGACGCGCCTTTTCCGGCCTCGCCTGCATGTAGGGCTCGTCGATTTGCACGATGTCGGCACCGGCGGCGAACAGATCCCGAATTTCTTCGTTCACCGCGACCGCGTAATCCATGGACGCTTCTTCCTCGGACCGGTAGTACTCGTTCTGCGCCTGCTGGCTCATGGTGAAAGGACCGGGCACGGTCATCTTGACCGCCTTCTTCGTGTGGGCCCGCAGGAACTTCAGATCCTCGATCTCTACCGCGTGCTTCCTGCGAATCTTTCCGACGATGCGCGGTACCGGGTTGGGGTGTCCCGAGCGGTCGAGGGCCGTGCCGGGATTGTCGATGTCCACCCCTTCGAGCGCGGTGGCGAAACGGTTGGAGTAGCTCTCGCGCCGGATCTCGCCGTCGGTGACGATGTCCAGGCCCGCTTCCTCTTGGGCGCGGATCGCGAGCAGCGTCGCGTCGTCCTGCGCTTCGGCGAGATGCGCATCGGGGATTCGCCACAGCTCTCTCGCACGCACGCGCGGCGGAAAGCGCCCGGCGAGCTTCTTGCGGTCGATCAGCCACTCCGGCTGCGGGTAGCTGCCGACGAGCGTCGTCGGAAACAACATGGAGCTACGGCTTCAGCCCCTGGAACAACTTCTCGCGGCCGAGCTTGATGCCGGGCTTTCCGTCGTACATGAAGATATCCGCCGTCGCGAAAGTGTCGTTGAAGTTCTCCGGGATGAAGGAGCCGGTGCCGATCACGTCGAGCGGAGCCCTGCTGTTGGCGAACATCTTGCACTTGAACAGATTGAATCCCGATGAGCCCACGATCTTGCAGGCGTTGAAACCGTTCGCATCGAGCGTCTGGCGCAGTTGGATGACAGCGGCGACGGAGACGCCAGTGCCGAACAGCACTTTGCGCACGCGGTCCTTGACGATGTTCAGGCTGTCGGCGTCGAACGCTTCCTCGCCCATCACGTAGCGCACCGCTTCGTACTCGTTCGGTACGTGCAGCCAGTTGACCACGATCTCGGTCGATTTTTCGTAGTCGAGGCCCTCCGCGTAGCGCTCGCCGTGGGTGTCGATGCGCAGAGCAAGCGCTCGTGCGCCCGTCTCGTCCCCCGGCAGGTGTTCGTTGTACCACCAGCGGCAGATGTCGAGGGCGTCGGAATACTCGCGTCCGTAGTAATCGATCAGCACCGTGAGATTATCCTGCGGATGGGTTTCGACATACATCTGCGCCGCGCGCAGGGTCGAGCCCGCGTAGCCGATGATGCCGTGCGGCATGGTGCCGATGCCCTTGTCGTGGCCGTAGAAGTGAGCGGTAAGGTCCTGCGAGGAACCGATGAAGCCGATCGCGCCGCCGAGTTTCGCCATTCGGCTCCCGACCGAGGCGCCGTACGCCGCGAGCAGCGAAAGGTCGTCTCCCGGCGAGTGCCGCGCGTGCATGTCGATGAACGCAACCTTCTTCAGGTTCATCGCCATCTTGTAGGCGTTGTACGCGGAGACGCACGCGACGCCGACGCGCTGCAGTATGAGCGTCTCGAGCTCGACCAGGGCCGCGAACGAGCCGGTGTACGTGAAGAGCGCCTTCTGGTCGGGCACGAACGCGCCTTCCTCGTACAGGCGCGTAACCCTCAGCGGCTCTGCCTTCGCGGAATAGTAGCTGCGCAGGACGTCGATGGCGGGGTTGACGGCGCAGATCACGCCGCGGCGCAGGAACACGCCGTAGGTGACCGTCCGGTCGCCGAACTTCTCGACGGTTTGCCGCGATTTGCTGAAGTACTTGTCGGTGCGGCGCTTGAGGTATTCGAGCTTCTCCGCCGGCAGGGATTCAACGGGCTTGTTCATAGCGCAACCTCCGCTTCAGGAAACAATTCTAGCAGCGAGCCCCGCGAATATGGCGAAACGCCCGGGCGCGTGCTAATTTTCGACCTATGCGGGGGATTTCGGCGGCTTGCATCATCGTCACGGTCGCGCTGGCGGGCTGCGCGGTCCGCTATTCGGCCGGGGAACGCGCCTCCGCTCAGGGCATGAACACGACCTCCCAAGCGAGCGTGGCCAGCGGCTCGCCGCTCGGCAACGCGATCATCGTCGGGGTGATGCTTGCCGACGGCGTGCACTACTACCGGCTCGGCCCGGACGGCAAGACCTCGGTCCGGGCACCCGAACCCGATCCGACGCGCAAGATCAACACCCAGGATTGCACGCGTCCGGTTGATCCGGATGCGGGCAACCTGCTCTGCCGCTGACCGATCCCATGATTCATTTCGTGGTGCACGATGAGAACGACTCCGTCGGAGTGGTCGTCGTCGAGGGCGTGAAGGCGGGGCAGGAGCTGACCGGCTGGATCATGGACCAGGACAGGGAGATCAAGGCGCGCGCTCAGAGCGACGTTCCCATGGGGCACAAGGTCGCGATCCGCGAACTCAAGAGCGGCGAAACAGTGATCAAATACGGCGTGGACATCGGTCGCACGATCGCGCCCATCAAGGTGGGCGAGCACGCCCACGTGCACAACATCAAGACCAAGCGCTGGTGAGAGCCCATCAACGGTTCGTTTGAGGTCGGAGCATGGATCTGAGCAAGGCGACATTCCGGGGATACAAGCGCGACGACGGTCGCGTCGGCGTACGAAACCACGTTCTCGTCCTGCCCGTCGACGATCTCTCCAACGCGGCGTGCGAAGCGGTGGCGAACAATATCAAGGGAACGCTCGCGATTCCCCACCCCTATGGGCGGCTGCAATTCGGCGCAGATCTCGAGCTGCATTTCAAGACGCTGATCGGCACAGGGTCCAATCCCAATGTCGCCGCGGCGGTAGTGATCGGCATCGAGGACGGCTGGGCGAAACGCGTCGCCGACGGCATCGCCGCGGCGGGAAAACCGGTGTCCTGCTTCGGAATCGAAGGCCACGGCGACATGGAGACTGTCCGCCGCGCTTCCAAGGCCGCGAAGGATTACATGCAGTGGGCTTCGGAATTGCGCCGCGAGGAGCGGCCGCTCAAGGATCTGTGGGTGTCGACCAAGTGCGGAGAATCGGACACCACATCCGGGATAGGCGCGAACCCTTGCGTGGGAAACGCCTTCGACAAGCTCTACGAACACGGGGTGACGCTCGTTTTCGGCGAAACCACCGAGCTCACCGGCGGCGAGCAGCTCGTGGCGGCGCGTTGCAGAACGCCCGAGGTGCGCGACAAGTTCATGTTCATGTTCAATCGCTACCAGGAAGTGATCGAGCGCCATAAGACGAGCGACCTCATGGATTCGCAGCCGACCAAGGGAAACATCGCCGGCGGCCTCAC
>VBCA01000017.1 GCA_005881575.1 Betaproteobacteria bacterium | reverse complement strand
TGGAGAGCTTCTTCAGCTCCTCGACGACCATGATGACCGCCTTGTCGATCCCGCGCTTCAGGTCCATCGGGTTCATTCCCGAGGCCACGAACTTCATACCCTCTCTCACGATCGATTGAGCGAGCACGGTTGCGGTGGTCGTGCCGTCCCCCGCGACATCCGAAGTTTTCGAGGCGACTTCCTTCACCATCTGCGCGCCCATGTTCTCGAATTTGTCCTTCAGCTCGATTTCCTTGGCAACCGACACGCCGTCCTTGGTCACGGTGGGCGCACCGAAGGATCGCTCCAGTACCACATTGCGGCCCTTGGGGCCGAGGGTCACCTTGACTGCGTCGGCGAGGATATTCACCCCGGCGAGCAGCTTGTGCCGCGCTGATTCGTGAAAACGTACGTCTTTAGCAGGCATTGTTTACTCCTGAATTGAAATCGATGAATTTACTTCGCGACGACGCCCATGATGTCGTCTTCGCGCATCACCAGATACTCGGTGCCCTCGACCTTCACTGCCTGGCCGGAGTATTTTCCGAACAGGATGCGGTCGCCGACTTTGACGTCGAGCGGGCGCACTTTGCCGTCCTCGAGGATCTTGCCTTTGCCGATCGCAACGACCTCGCCCTGATCCGGTTTCTCTCCGGCGGTGTCAGGGATCACAATCCCGCCTGCAGATTTGTTTTCCGCATCGAGGCGCTTCACTACGACGCGGTCGTGCAAGGGTCGAATCTTGGTCATCATCGGATGTTCTCCTTAACATTGAACGTGTTAGCAGCCACTAACTGGCGATGTGGCCATGAATAAATAGGGGAAACCATGTTTTAGCACTCATCTCCAGCGAGTGCTAATCATACGGGCGAGGCCGGCAAATTTCAAGTCCCGCCCGCGTCGGCACGCACCGATCTCTTTCCGCAGCCGCCGTTCATTCGAAGCTGGCGTGGTGCTCGAGGTGCCCGTCAGATAATCAAGAAACACCGTCCAATATTTCTCTGCGCGTAGCCGCCGCAGTTGACCGCGGCGATAAGTATCCAAATTCCGGCAATAAACCCGCATTGTGCAGAAGTTGGATTACATAGATTTGCCAAACTCTTGGCTTGACACAAGTTTCCCCATTGGATTACAGTGCGGCGGTGCCGCTAAGACTCGATTTTCAGACTGGTTTTTGAGCACTCAAGAGGGAGAAAGGGGCCTGCCCGATGAAACACCCTGCTCTGTGTTGCGCAGTCGCGGCATTGCTGCTGTCGGGCGTGCCCTCGGCCCACGCCCAGAACACCTACTGGTACGCCGGAGTGGGGGCAGGTTACTCACGCGTTCAATTTTATCCGGCGGATTTCAGTTTTGGAGGATCCCCCACCTGCAGCCCTCGAGGACCGTGCACTGAATCCAAGAAGGAATTCGACGGGGGTTTCCAGGGGTTCTTGGGCTACCAGATCAACAGAAACTGGGCGGCCGAGGTGAGCTACGCGACAGTCGGTAAATTTCACTACAAGTACAACGACGGGACGGTCACGCAGGATGCCGTCTACAAGGTGACGGGCGTGGGGTTCTCGGCGATACCAACGGTTCCTTTGACCAGGAACCTCTCCGTTTACGGGCGATTTGGAGCATTCTTTTCCCAAGCGAGATTGACTTTTTACAACAGTGGTTTTGTCAACGGCGCGAGCAGTGACGGCCGGCAGGTAAGCGGAACGAGCTTCATCACCGGCTTCGGCGCGCAATATTTTTTCGGGGGCGAGAACGGCATACGCCTCGAGTACGAGAACTTCGGCACGGTCGGCGACTGCTCGACCCAACCCTGTGTCGGCCGCGCTAACGCGAAGATGGCCTCGGCCAACCTCATCTTCAAATTCTGAGGGCGGCTGTTCTAAAAAACGCTTTCCAGGTCCTTTCTCTTCGGTCTCCTACAGGCCGAGTTCTTTCCAGAGCAGGTCGATGCGTCCCTTCACTTCGGAGCGCATTGTGATCGGCCGACCCCAGACGCGCGAAGTTTCCGCGGCCCATTTGTTGGTTGCGTCGATTCCCATCTTCGATCCGAGCCCCGCGACCGGGCTCGCAAAATCCAGATAGTCGATGGGCGTATTTTCGACGATGAGCACGTCGCGGCCGGGGTCCACGCGCGTACTCAACGCCCATACGACCTCCTTCCACTCGCGAATATCCACGTCATCGTCGGTCGCGATTATGAATTTGGTATACATGAACTGCCGCAATGCGCTCCAGATTCCGAACATCACCCGCTTGGCGTGTCCCGGGTACTGCTTTTTCATGCTCACCACGGCAAGCCGATAGGAACACGCCTCCGGCGGCAGGTAAAAGTCCTCGATCTCGGGGAACTGCTTCTGCAGGATCGGCACGAATACTTCGTTCAACGCGGCGCCCAGTACGGCTGGCTCGTCGGGGGGCTTGCCTGTGTAGGTCGAGTGGTAGATCGGCTCGCGGCGCATGGTGACGCGTTCGACCGTAAACACGGGAAAGCTTTCCTTCTCGTTGTAATAGCCCGTGTGATCTCCAAACGGACCTTCGACCGCCGTCTCTCCCGGCTGAATGCTGCCCTCAAGCACGATCTCGCTCGACGCCGGCACCTGCAGATCCGAGCCGAGACAGTTTGCTAGCTCGGTGCGCGAGCCGCGCAGCAGCCCGGCGAACTGATACTCCGAGAGCGTATCGGGGACCGGCGTAACCGCGCCGAGAATCGTAGCGGGATCGGCCCCGAGCGCTACCGCCACCGGAAAGGGGTCGACCGGACGCTCTTCGCAATGTTCGCGAAAGTCGATCGCGCCACCACGGTGGGGAAGCCATCTCATGATGAGCTTGTCCGGAGCGATGAGCTGCTGGCGGTATATGCCGAGGTTCAGGCGCGCCTTGTGCGGCCCGCGCGTCACCGTCAATCCCCACGTAATGAGGGGCCCTGCGTCGTCGGGCCAGCACGTCTGGATCGGGAGGCGCGCAAGGTCCGCGTCCTTTCCCTCCCAAACCACTTGCTGGCACGGAGCGCCCGAAACTTCCTTCGGGGCCATGTGCATCACCTGTCTTCCGATCGGAATCCAGCGCTCGAGCACATCGCGAAATCCCTTGGGCGGCTCCGGTTCCCTGAGGAACGCGAGGAGCTTTCCGACATCGCGCAGCGTCTCGCGCGGGTCCGCGCCTATCTCCCCACCCATGGCGAGGGCAACGCGGCGCGTCGTGCCAAACAGGTTGCCGAGCACTGGGATCACGTGGCCCTTGGGCTTTTCGAACAGCAGGGCCGGGCCGCCCGCCTTGAGCGCGCGGTCACAGACCTCGGTCATTTCGAGTTTCGGATCGACCTCGGCGCGCACCCTCCTCAGCTCGCCCGCGCGCTCGAGCAGCGACAGAAAATCGCGCAGGTCCCGGTATCTCATTTCTCTAGGCGATCGTTGCCGTGTCGGCACCGTCGAGCGAGATTCAGGTCCACGGGATTCCCCGCCCAATTGCAAAGTCGGCAAAAATTCCGACAAAAAAGATCGCGCCGATCCAGTTGTTCTGGTTAAAAGCCTTGAAGCAGGCTTCTCGGTCGCGACCGCGGATGAGGCGATAGTGATGGGTCATGACCGCGGCCGCAGCGGCGAGACCCAGATAGTAGACGAGACCCAGCCCGCGGTGCAGGCCGATGACTGCGAGCAGCGCGAGCGTCACGCCGTAGCAGACCATTACCGCAAGCACATCGTATCGGCCGAGGGTGATCGCGGCCGTTTTGATGCCGATACGCAAATCGTCGTCGCGATCCACCATAGCATATTCCGTATCGTAGGCGATCGCCCAGAAGATGTTGGCAAGGAGCAGCCACCCGCCTTCGGACGGGATGGTCTCGAGGATTGCGGCGTACCCCATCGGAATGCCGAACCCGAACGCGATTCCAAGATAGGCCTGGGGAATCGCCAGGAATCGTTTGGTCAGGGGATAGGTCGCCGCGAGGCCAAGCGCGGCAAATGAGAGAAGCACCGTCAGCCGGTTGAGCGACAGCACCAGCCCGAAGGAGGCGAGTGTCAGCACAGAGGCGAGAATCCAGGCTTCGCGTCGGCTCACCATTCCCGTGGCGAGCGGTCGATTTCGCGTGCGCTCTACGTGAGCGTCATAGCGCCAGTCGGCGAGGTCGTTCATCACGCAGCCGGCCGAGCGCATGAGGAGGGTCCCCAGCGCGAAGATCCACACGATCCGCCCCTCCGGCTTGCCGTTACTCGCGAGCCACAACGCCCACAGCGTAGGCCACAGCAACAGGAGCGTGCCGATCGGTTTGTCGAGCCGCATCAGGCGCTCGTACAGCGTCAGCCTGGCGGCGAGAGCGGCGAGATTCATCGCGAGCGCATTGTAGCCCGCCGGCTTCAGGCCCTTAAAAAATCGGCGCGCCCACCTAGCCAGCGCTCGAGGTGCCTTTCTGCGGCCTCGGGACTATCGCGCAGGAGCACCTCCGCGGTCCCGCGCGCCGCCTCGACCAGATCGCTGTCTTTTTCTAGATCGGCGAAGCGCAACAAAGGCGCCCCGCTCTGGCGCGCCCCCAGGTATTCGCCAGGCCCGCGCAGCATCAGGTCCTCGCGGGCAATGACGAAGCCGTCGGAATTCTCGAAGATCACGCGCAACCGGCTGCGAGCCGCCTCACCCAAGGGTTTCTGGTAGAGGAGCACGCACACCGACTCCTCCGCCCCCCGGCCCACGCGCCCGCGCAACTGGTGCAGCTGGGCAAGTCCGAAGCGTTCCGCATGCTCTATCACCATGAGCGAAGCATTGGGGACATCCACGCCTACTTCGATCACGGTCGTCGCCACCAGCAGCTTGATGCTGCCGGCGAGGAACGCGGCCATCGTCTGCGCCTTCTGCGCCGGTTTCAAGCGCCCGTGAATCAGTCCCACCTCGAGCTCGGGAAACTCCGCCTTCAGCGTGGCGTATGTCTCGAGCGCGGTCTGCAACTGCAGCTGCTCCGACTCCTCTATCAATGGGCATACCCAGTACGCCTGCCTTCCCGCGGCACAGGACTCGCGGATGCGCCCCACGACTTCCACGCGGCGCGAACTGTCTGCAAGTTTGGTGACAATGGGTTTTCTACCCGGGGGCAGCTCGTCGATGACCGATACATCCAGATCAGCGTAGTAGCTCATCGAGAGCGTGCGCGGAATCGGCGTCGCGCTCATCATAAGCTGATGCGATTCGGCCCCTTTCCTTCGCAGGGCGAGGCGCTGCGCAACGCCGAAGCGATGCTGCTCGTCGACCACGGCGAGGCCGAGCGAGCGGAACTGCACGTGTTCCTGGAACAGCGCATGGGTACCGATTGCGACCGGCGTTTTTCCCGAGGCAACGGCGGCGAGCGTGGATTCCCGCTCCTTCCTCGTCTGGCTTCCGGTGAGCCACGCCGCTTCCAGCCCCAGGGGGCCGAGCCACTCGCTGAACTTGCGGAAATGTTGCTCGGCGAGAATTTCCGTCGGCGCCATGACTGCCGCCTGCAGGCCGTTCTCGACGGCGCGTAGCGCGGCGAGCACGGCAATGACGGTCTTGCCGCTGCCGACGTCTCCCTGCAACAGCCGGTGCATCGGATGCGGCTGCGCAAGATCTCCTTCGATTTCTTTCCACACCCGTTGCTGCGCACGAGTCAAACGAAACGGCAGTCGCTCGACCAGAACCGCAGTGTGGCAACGCTCCTTGTCCGGCCGCAGAAGCGGCGGTGCCGCGCGGGCTTTTCGCTCGCGATAGTACTTACGCATCGAGATCTGCTGCGCGAGCAACTCGTCAAATTTCATGCGCCGCCACGCGGGAGAGGTGCGGGCGCTGAGCCCGGCTTCATCGGCCCCAGGACGCGGGTGATGTAGCGAGTCGACCGCCTCGCGGAATCCGCACAGCCCGAGCGCCTTCGAAACACCCTCGGCCAGCGTGTCATCGAGCGGGGCGCGTGCGAGTGCCGCTTCGATCATCTTCCGCAGCGATCCCTGCCCAAGCCCGGCGGTAGTCGGATAGATGGGCGTCAGAGCCTGCGGCAGCGGCGTCGACCCGAGCAGAACGCGAAAGCGCGGATGGACCATCTCGCCGCCGAAGAACCCCGTGCGCACTTCGCCGAAAGCGCGCACCGTTGCGCCTTCAGCGAGCGCTTTTGCCTGGCTCGCGTAGAAATTGAAAAAGCGCAGCACCAGTTCGCCCGTGGAATCCTCGATCCGTGAGACCAGCTGGCGCTTCGGGCGGTACACGATCTCGGTCGAGCGCACCGTGCCTTCCACCTGGACGGCCAGGCCGGGAGGCGCGTTTGCGATCGGCGTGACGCGTGTCTCGTCCTCGTAACGCAAAGGCAGGTGCAGCACGAGATCCAAGTCGCGACGAATACCTAGTTTGCTGAGCTTCGCGGCAACCGTCCGGCTGCTCGAGGATCGAGCCGAAGCCTTCCGCACGACTGATCCCTCGATCCCGGTGTCAACCCTGTAACACGAGGATCGCATCCGCTTCGACCAGCGCGCCGCGCGGGAGAGCCGCAACGCCGACTGCGGCGCGCGCCGGATACGGCTTCTCGAAATATCGAGCCATGATCTCGTTGACGCGGGCGAAATGCGACAAGTCGGTCAGATAGACGGTGAGCTTGACCGCGTCCGCGAGCGACCCGCCTCCGGCCTCGGAAACGGCCTTCAGGTTGGCGAAAACGCGATGGATCTGGTTCTCGATTCCATCGACGAGCTGCCCGGTTGTCGGGTCCAGCCCGATCTGGCCGGAAAGATAGAGCGTGCCACCGGCGCGCACCGCCTGGGAATATGTGCCGATCGCAGCTGGCGCGTTCGAAGTGGAAACGGTGGATCGTGTCATGTTGAGTATGAAGTCAGCGGGAGCGAGCGGTTATAATATCCGCGCTCGGCTGGGCGGCGCCAGCATCCCGGTATCCCCGATGACTTCGCAGCAGATGGTCAATCTCTTGAAGCTCGTGGGCACGCCCAGGGACGGCGCGCTCTTGCGTTTTTCTCTCGGGAGCGAGTACCTGAAGTGCGCCGAATTCGGACCCGCCATCGCGCACCTCAATGCGGCAGTCGAAAAAGACCCGGCATATTCCGCAGCGTGGAAACTCCTCGGGAAAGCGCTCGCCGAACATGGACGGGGCGACGAGGCGCTCGCGGCCTACCGCAAAGGCATCGAGGTCGCTCAGGCCAAGGGTGACCGGCAGGCGGCGAAGGAAATGACCGTGTTCGCGCGCCGCCTCGAAAAGGCCATCGCTTCGGGCAAGGCAACCGGCGCATGAGAGCGCTTGCCAAGCTGCGACAGAAGTTGTTCGGCAAGCCGCTCGACCCCTTGGATACGAAGACGCGAAGGCATATCGCGCTCGTCGCCTTTTTCGCCTGGGTGGGGCTTGGAGCGGACGGGATATCCTCCTCCTGCTATGGTCCCGAAGAGGCTTTTCGCGCGCTGGGCGAGCATACGGATCTGGGCCTTTACCTCGCGCTCGCCACGGCAGCGACCGTGTTCATCATCGCGCTCGCCTACAACCAGGTCATCGAGCTGTTTCCCACGGGCGGGGGCGGCTACCGGGTCGCCACGCGCTTGATCGGCCCCTATGCGGGCCTCGTCTCGGGCGCCGCGCTCATTCTCGATTACGTGCTCACCGTCTCGATTTCGATCGCGAGCGGGGTCGATGCCCTGTTCTCGCTGTTTCCCCTCCCCTTCCAACCATACAAGCTTGCAACCGAAGTCGCGTTCATCGTGGGGCTCGTGCTGCTCAACCTGCGTGGGATGAGGGAAGCGATCACGGTCCTGCTGCCGATCTTTGTCGGTTTCATTCTCACGCACGCGTTCCTGATCGTGTACGGCGTGCTCTCCCATGCGACGGTGCTGCCGACTCTGGTGCCCGATGTCTGGCGTGGAACCTCGGAACTTTCGGCGCAGCTCGGCTGGACAGGCGTCGCGGCGCTGCTCCTGCTCGCCTATTCCCAGGGAGGCGGCACCTACACCGGGATCGAAGCGGTGTCGAACAACGTCAACGTGCTCGCGGAGCCGCGAGTGCACACTGGCAAGGTCACCATGCTCTACATGGCGCTGTCGCTCGCCTTCACCGCCGGCGGGATCATCCTGCTGTACCTGCTGTGGGGCGCGCGTCCAGTGGAAGGACGGACGCTCAACGCGGTGGCCTTTGGAGCGATCATAGACAGCTTCGGCTGGGAAACCCGCGACAGCGGGATTGCGTTGCTGGTCGTGCTCGCACTCGAAGCAGGGCTTCTCTTCGTCGCCGCCAACACCGGTTTCCTCGGCGGTCCGGCAGTGCTCTCCAACATGGCCGCCGATTCCTGGGTGCCGCACCAGTTCCGCTATTTGTCGACACGGCTCGTCACCCAGAACGGCATCCTCGTCATGGGGCTCGGATCGCTCATCATCCTTTTGTGGACAGCCGGCAGCGTTTCGACGCTAGTCGTTCTATACAGCCTGAGCGTGTTCCTGACCTTCGCAGTGTCGCTCTTCGGCCTGTGCCTGTACTGGGCCCGCCTGCGAGCGGGGCGAAACTGGCTCGGTAGGCTCGCGCTGTCCGCGGCGGGGTTCCTGGTGTGTGCGGGCATTCTGCTCATGCTGCTCGCCGAGAAGTTCCTTGAAGGCGGATGGCTGGCAGTTCTCATCATCGCCGCGATCATTGCGGTATGCGTGACCATACGCAACCACTACGAATGGACCAAGGCGCAGTTGAAGAAAATCGACGCCGACTTTTCTGGCATTCCCTTCGGCAGCGTCGCCAATCCGCCCAAGCCTGACCCCAGTCGGCCCACCGCGGTGTTTCTGGTAGGCTCCTCGCGCGGCGGGGGGCTGCATGCCTTGCTCTGGGTGCAGCGGATGTTCCCGGACCACTTCAGGAACTTCATTTTCGTCAACGCGCGCACCGTGGACGCGCAGAGCTTTGGCGGGCGCGAGGACCTCGAAGCGATGAAGGTGGAGGCGAAGGCCTCGCTTTCCTACTTCGTCAACTTCTGCAACAGCAAGGGATGGGCAGCGAAGTCATACCTATCCTTCGGCACCGATCCGATCGATGAATTCACGAGGCTCGCCGAACGCGTCCTGGGCGAGTTCCCCAACGCCATTTTCTTCACGAGCAAGCTCATTTTCGACGAGGACAACTGGTTGACGCAGATACTGCACAATCAGGCGGCGATGGCGCTGCAGCGCCGCTTCCATCTGCGCGGCATGCAGATGGTCATCCTGCCGATGAAATTGAGCGTCTAGCAGCGACTCTATTTTGCGGATGAGGGGAGCGTCCCGTTTTTCGGACGATAACGACGAGACGCCTCTCGCACCTCCGCGCGCAACCGCTCGCCGTGCCAGTGTTTCATGATGAACTTGTGAATGGCGGCTTTGCTGACGGCGTCGGCGAACACCTTGGGATCCTGTGAGTTGGTAAAGACTATTCTTATCACCTCGGGATAGAGCTTTCTCACCTGGCTCAGGAACTCCACCCCGGTGAGCCCCGGCATGTTTTGATCGGAAATCACGATCCTGACCGGATGACTCGCGAGGAGCTCGAAGGCGCGGGTCGGATCGGTCGTCTTCAGCACCCGGAATCCGTCGGGGCGCAGGATCTCTTCGAGCAGCGTCAGATCCCTCTCGTCGTCGTCGAGCAGGAGGACGCTCGACTGTGACCCAGTCTCGCTCGTGGAAAGGCCGAGCGGGCCGTCCTCAGGCGGCATGGAATAGCCCGTGCCTGCGCGCGTCTACGACCTCGCGCTTCAAGTCGATCACCCGTCCAAGAAACTGCCCGACCGCGCTTGCGAATGGCAAGCTGTCGTCGACGACCATGACCCTGATGCGCTTCAACGTCTCCCCCTCTCGGACGCGAGCAGGCGGCGTGCCGCTTTAGGCGCGCGCGGCGAACCGCCTGTGGGCGATACCCGACACCTTAGAGCGAGACGGAGGATGAGCCTATCGGGCCAGCCCTGAGCAAGGCACGCTAAATACCTTAAGAGCAGGCCGGGGTTGCGAGAAAATCTCTTGATTTAAAAGCCTATTATTTTGCGGTGGTGACGAGGCCGTTGCGGATTGCGTACTTCACCAGACCGGCGATATCGCGGATCTGCAAGCGATCCATCAGCTGAGCACGATGGGTTTCCACGGTCTTCACGGAAAGCTCGAGGCGATAGGCGATTTCCTTGGTGCTGTGACCCCCGGCGATGAGCTGCAGGACTTGGCGCTGCCGCGGCGTAAGGTTGTCGGACTTGGGCTGCTCGCCCCCGACCCGCTGCACGTAGCCTTCCACCATCTGTTTTGATATGCGCGGGCTGAGATAGGTTTCGCCTTGTATCACCGCTTGTAGAGCGAGCTCCAGTTCAGCGGTCGCGGAATCCTTGAGCATGTAGCCTGAAGCTCCCGCGCGCAGCGCCTGCAGCACGTATTCCTCGTTGGCGTGCATGGAGAGCATTACCACTCGCACCTCCGGAAGCTCTTGCTTGAGCAGAGCGCTTGCTTCGAGTCCTCCGAGTCCAGGCATGGAAATGTCAAGCAGTACGACATCCGGGTGATGCTTGCGCGCAAGCTCAAGCACCTCGCTGCCGGTGCCTGCTTCGGCCACGACCGTGACCCCTTCCAGACTCTCCAGGAGCGCGCGTATTCCAGCGCGCACCAACGCGTGATCATCGGCGAGAAGGACGCGCACCGGGATCATGCTTGTTCCGCGCCGGCCGGCACCAGAGGGAGCGTAAGGCTCAACCGCGTCTCCCGCGAGAGAGCCGAGTCGATCGCGAGCCGCCCCCCCGCAAGCGTAGCGCGTTCTTCCATGCTCAGCAGCCCCATGCTGCTGCCCGCCGTCGCACGCAGCCGCGCGGCCGCGACATCGAAACCCCGACCGTTGTCGCGCACTTCCAAACGCAATTCCTCCTCCGTGCCGGCGAGCGTAACCCAAACTTCGCTCGCCTGTGCGTGGCGCACAATATTGGTAAGGGCCTCCTGCGCGATGCGAAAGCACGTGGTCTCGATCTCAGCAGCGAGACGCTGGGGTACCCCCTCATGCGTGAAATTCGGCTTGAATCCGGCGCTGCTTGCCTGCTGGTCGAGGTGCGAGCGCAACGCCGCCAATAGACCGAGATCATCCAGTTGTGAGGGTCTCAGGTCGCGCGACACGCGACGCACTTGCTCGAGCGCATCGTCGATCGCCGCAACGCATTCGCCCCGGCGAGAGCCGTAGTCCGCTGAGGACGGATTGAGGCCCGCGAGGCGCAATTTGACCGCAGTGAGCAGCTGCCCGATACCGTCGTGCAATTCGCGCGCTATGCGGCGACGCTCGGTTTCCTCCACCTGGAGGAGTCGCACCGAAAGCGCCTGCAACCTGCGGTGGGCGTCCCGCAGCGCCTGTTGCGCGGCGCTGCGATTGGCTCGCTCAAGGCGGTCATTCAAGGCGCGCGTGACAACCGGCGCAAGGCGCTCGAGCCTTTCCTTCATCACGTAGTCAGTGGCGCCCGCTTTGAGGCTCTCGATGGCGCGTTCCTCTCCGAGCGTGCCGGAGATGAGAACGAAGGGAATTTCCAGTCCGCGCTCCCTCAGCAGGCTTAGCGCGCTCAGCCCGTCGAAATCCGGAAGGTTATAGTCGGCGAGGATCAACTCGAACTCCGGGCGATCGAGGCAAGCCTCGAATTCCTCCCGCGTCTGCACTTGCTTCCAGTCGCAGTCATAGCCGGCGGCTTGAAGCCTCCCTACTTCGAGCTCGGCGTCGAAGGTGTTGTCTTCGAGAATCAGGAGTTTGAGGGGCGTGGGCATGCGTCCATGAGGTGGGCTAGACCCACAATACGTCAAATCCGCGGGCGGTGGTGGAGTTGAGGAGGATCGAACTCCCGACCTTCGCATTGCGAACGCGACGCTCTCCCAGCTGAGCTACAACCCCACGCCACGATAATTTTAGCCGCAATTCCTTTCTTCCTCAACGCCGCGCAGATCAAGAACCCGACTCGCAGAGGCATCGTGACAAGCTTGCATTTCAGACCGAGCCTGCGCGAGTGAGTCGGTCCCGGATCGCGGCCCATTCGAGCGTATCGGGGGGCCCCTCTACCAGAATTCGATCGCAGCCGGACGAATCGAGCGCGCGCAGGTTCGCGTAAAGGTCGTGCCCGTATCGCCACGGCTCCCTCGGCCCTTCGATCCACATCGCGCTCATGTCCCCCTCCGGAGCGGAACGGAATGACAGCACGCCTCGCCCACGCGAACTGCCCTGTACGCTTCGCTCCCATCGGTCCGATGCGATGAGCCGAAGGGGTTGCCGGGGCGCGTAGTGTGCCGCGAGTTCCCCGGGCGCGCGCGGGGCAGCTGAATCGCGCGCCAAGGGCGCGACGCCGAGCTGAGCAGCGATATCCCCCGCAGCGATTCGGCCGGGCCGAAGGAGCACGGGCCTGCCGCGAGAGAGATCCACGATCGTGGATTCGATGCCGATCTCGCACGCGCCTCCATCCAGGATCAGTTCGACTTCGCTCGCCAGATCGCTTCGCACATGCTCCGCCGTCGTCGGGCTGATCCGGCCGAACCGGTTGGCCGACGGGGCAGCTATGCCTCCGCCAAATTCCCTGAGAAGCTGAAGAGCGACCGGATGCCCGGGGACGCGGAGGCCGATCGTATCCTGGCCGCCGCTGAGCTGACTATCGACGTTTGGCGCACGCCTCAGCACCAGGGTCAGCGGCCCCGGCCAAAAGTGCGTTGCGAGTTTGGTCGCAGCCTCGGGAACATCGCGCGCCCAGCGAGCCAACTGCCCGATGTCGCCGATATGGACGATGACAGGATGCCCCGCGGGACGGCCCTTGACCTGGTAGATTCGCGCTACCGCGTCGGGATTGGACGCGTCGGCGCCCAGTCCGTAGACGGTCTCCGTGGGAAAGGCAACCAAGCCGCCGCGTCGCAGTATCGCCACTGCATCCCGAACCGGAACGGATTGGAGCGCGTCGACTTTCGCAGGCAAGGAAAAAGCGGGACGGAGCCCGTGTCAACCCGGCAGCTTGGCGTTCTTTATCGCTTCGGCCTGGCCCGCGCGGAACTGCGCGAGAAGTTTGGCGAGTTTCGCGTCTCCCTGGGCAAGCATCGCGACGGCAAACAGTCCCGCGTTGGCGGCGCCCGCCTCACCGATGGCAAAAGTCGCCACCGGGATTCCTTTGGGCATCTGTACGATCGACAGCAATGAATCCAATCCATGCAGATACTTGGAGGGCATCGGCACCCCGAGCACGGGGAGCGTCGTTTTTGCCGCGATCACGCCGGCCAGGTGCGCCGCACCTCCGGCACCCGCGATGAAACAGCAGGCGCCTTTGGCACCGAGCTGTTCGACCCATTCGGTGAGCGCGTCAGGCGAGCGGTGCGCGGAAAGTACCTTGGCTTCGTAGAGCACAGAAAAATCGGTGAGCTGCTTTGCCGCCTCGCGCATCACCTCCCAATCGCTCGCGCTTCCCATGACGATGCCGACAAGCGGCGGGCGGCTAGCCATTTTCATCCTCCCAATGGGTGCCCGGTCAGACGGCGAAGGGCTTCGCGGTACTTGTCGGAAGTCTTCGCGATCACTTCCGCCGGGAGCCGTGGCGCAGGCGGTGTCTTGTTCCAATCCAGGGTTTCCAGGTAGTCGCGCACGTATTGCTTGTCGAATGACGGGGGGCTCGAACCGGGTTGGTACCGGTCCGCGGGCCAGAAGCGCGAGGAATCCGCGGTGAGCGCCTCGTCGATCAGCACCAGATTCCCCTTCTCATCCGTCCCGAACTCGAACTTGGTGTCGGCGATGATGATGCCACGCCCGCGGGCGTAGTCTGCCGCTTCGCGGTATAGGCGCAGGCTCACATCGCGCACTTTGGCCGCAAGCGTCTTGCCGATCAGCTTTTCAGTCCGCTCGTACGATATGTTCTGGTCGTGAGCGCCGGCTTCTGCCTTGGTGGCCGGCGTGAAAATCACCTCCGGCAGCTTGTCCGCCTGCTTCAGACCCGCGGGCAGCCGAATGCCGCAAACTGCGCCAGTCTTCTGGTAGTCCTTCCAGCCCGAGCCGATGAGATAACCGCGCACCACCGCCTCGACCGGCAGCGGCTTGAGTCTTTTCACGACCACCGCGCGGCCTTTGACCTGCGCCGCGTCGTCGCCGCCCTTCACCACCGACTCGGGCGCGGCGACGTCGAGATGGTTGGGCACGATGTGTCCCAGCCTTCTGAACCAGAAATTGGACATTTCGTTCAGCACACGTCCCTTGTCGGGTATCGGATCGGGAAGCACGACATCGAAGGCCGAAAGCCGATCGCTGGTGACGATGAGCAAGCGGTCGCCGTCCACTGCATACATGTCGCGGACTTTGCCCCGGCCGAGCAGCTTCAGGCTCTTCAGATTCGACTCGTAGAGCGGGAAAGCCATTCCCTATGCTGCCTGTTTCTCAAGCTCCGGACGGTATTTTCCTTGAGCCGCGAGTCCGTTCATGCGGGCCCGGTGATGGAACGCCCGCTGAGCGGCTGCGACGTTGCCCGACTGGCCGCGCCAAGACTTCAGGCACGGATTCTGCAGCGCTCGGCTGTAGGAGAACGTGAGCGGCCAAGGCAGCCCCGGCATTCTCGCCATTTCGTTGAGGTGCGCCGTCGCGGCCTCATCGCTTTGACCGCCCGAGAGAAACACGACACCGGGCAGGGCCGCGGGAACGGTGCGCTTCAGGCAGCGCATCGTTTCCTCCGCCACGCGCTCGACTCCGGCCTGCTTCGGACAGTCCTTGCCCGAGACGACCATCGAAGCCTTGAGAACGGTATGCTCGAACGACACGTTGTGAGCGCGCAGGGCCGCGAATACCGCAGAGAGCGTTGCCTCGGTGGCCTCGTAGCAGCGCTCGATCGTGTGATCGCCGTCGAGCAGCACCTCGGGCTCGACGATGGGCACGATGGACGCCTCCTGGCACAGCGCCGAGTAGCGCGCCAGCGCGTGCGCGTTGGCGTAGATGCAGGCGTGGCTCGGGATCCCGGGACCGATCGTGATCACCGCGCGCCACTTGGCAAAGCGCGCACCGAGCCCGAAATAGTCCTCGAGCCGGCCGCGCAGGCCGTCGAGTCCCTCGGTCACCTTTTCTCCGGGAGAGAGCGCGAGGTCGTGCGTGCCCTTGTCCACCTTGATGCCGGGGATGACACCTTTTTTCTCGAGGTATCTCGGGAACGGCTCGTTGCCCGACACCGTGCTTTGGCGGAGGGTTTCGTCGAACAGGATCACCCCGCTTACGAATTCCTCGATGCCTTTCGTCGTGAACAGCAAATCGCGGTAGGCACGGCGGTTGGCCTCCGTGCACTCGACTCCCACCGACTTGAATCGCTTCTCGCACGTGCCGCTGGACTCGTCGGCTGCGAGCAGCCCTTTGCCTCTTGCGACCATGGCCGCGGCGGTTTTGGAAAGGAGATTTCGGTCCATGAGACAGTCCTGTTGCCGGATGGGGAAGGGAAACCCGGAAGTTGGTAATTTTACCTTCCCGGCCCGGCGCCGCCAAACAGGGCGGCCCTGCGAGATCAACCCTTCCGGTGCTCCCCGACTTGGACGATCTTCATGGTGTTGGTCCCGCCAGCCTTGCCGATCGGCTCGCCGATGGTGAGCACGATGAGGTCCCCCTTTTGTACCACCCCGTTCCTCACCAAGACGTTTTCGGCCTCCTCGAGTAGCTCCTCACGGTCGTCCCCGACGTACTTGACCATCAGCGGATACGTGTCGCGAAACAACGCGCAACGGTAACGCGTTACGGTCTGCGAGGTGAGCGCGTAGATCGGAACGCCGCAGTTGATGCGCGACATCCACAGCGCAGTCGACCCCGACTCGGTGAGCGCGGCGATCGCTTTCACCTTGAGATGATAGGCGGTGAAAAGCGCCGCCATGGCGATCGACTGGTCCACCCGCGTAAAGACGCGATCGAGGAAGTCGCGGTCGAGCGTCACCTGGGCCGAGTCTTCCGCGACTGCGCAGATGCGGCTCATCGAGGCGATGGTCTCGACCGGGTACTTGCCGCTTGCGGTTTCCGCGGACAGCATCACCGCGTCGGTCCCGTCGAGCACGGCATTGGCGACGTCCGACACCTCCGCGCGCGTGGGCACCGGGCTCGAAATCATCGACTCCATCATCTGCGTGGCGGTGATGGTGAGCTTGTTCTGCTCGCGCGCAAGCCGAATCATTCGTTTTTGCAGGGCCGGGACCGAGGCATCGCCGACTTCGACCGCCAAATCCCCGCGTGCCACCATGATGCCCTCGCAGGCCGACATGATGTCGATGAGCGCTTTCGGCTCGACGGCTTCGGCGCGCTCGATCTTGGCGATGAGGAAAGCCTCGCCGCCCGCGGCTTGCAGGAGCTGCCTTGCCCTGTGCATATCGGCGCTCGACTTGGGGAAGGAAACGGCGAGGTAATCCACCTTGATTTTCGCCGCGGTGCGAATGTCCTCCATGTCTTTCGGGGAAAGCGCAGGGGCGGTGAGGCCGCCTCCGAGGCGGTTGATGCCCTTGTTGTTGGAGAGCACTCCCCCGTGACGGACGCGGCAGTGCACTTCGTTGCCCACGACCTTTTCGACCTCGAATACGATCTTGCCGTCGTCGAGAAGCAGCACGTCGCCGGCCCGCACGTCGCGCGGCAGCTCCTTGTAATCCAGACCGACTCGGCCGTCGACTCCAAGCCCGCAGTCGGCATCGAGCACGAAGGCGTCCCCGGGATTCAGAACGACTTTGCCGTCCTTGAATTTGCCGATCCGGATCTTCGGACCCTGCAGATCGCCCATGATGCCGACCGTGCGGCCGGTTTTGCGGCAGGCCTCGCGCACCAATTCCGCGCGCCGCTCGTGGTCCGCGGCGGTGCCGTGCGAGAAGTTCATGCGCACGACGTCCACTCCCGCGAGGAACATCCGCTCGAGCGTCTGAGGGTCGTTGGACGCCGGGCCGAGTGTGGCGACAATCTTGGTGCTCCTGCTCATTGACCCTCCGGGAAAACCGTTCTACTTTACCAGATGCGTATGAGGCGACTTCCCGCCGGGAAGGCGCAAATGCACCGTAACCGCTCAAGGAGCGGCTCCGGCGTGACTTGGCCGGGGACAGGCCCCGAACCCGGTTTTTCGCAGTGAGCGCCCGGTTTCGGCTATATTTCCGGTCTGCGCCAGCGGCTGAGCCATACTTACTAGGGAGGACACCGTGCTTGCCACGCAGATTCGCCAGAAGGATGGCATCTTCTACTTCGGCAGCGTCCGCGCTCCCGAGCTGCTCGCCAAGGTCCGTTTTATCAGCCGCTTTTACGGCGAAGGCGAGGAGATCACCCCGGGGCGCGTCTCCCAAGACGACGAGATCGCCCAGTTCATCGCCAAAATCGAGCGCACCGACCGCGCCTTTCAGAGAACCCTGTCCCGGGCTAAGGTGCGCCAGCTCAAGAATTTCTATGAGACAGCGATCACCCAGCCGCCGATCCCGGGAACGGTATTGTTGTTTACTCCGGAAAAACTGCGCTTCCAATCCGTGGGGGGCACCGACGGGATCGGCCAGCTGACCGAGCCACAGTCCAAGTTCCTCATCATCGACGGCCAACACCGTCTTGCGGCGCTACGCTTCTACCTGGAGGAGCGCCCGGACGACGCGAAAACCATCAATGTACCGTGCGTGATTTTCGACGGCAGGAGCGAGGACTTCGCCACGGAGATGTTCGTCATCATCAATTCCACACCCACGCGCATCAACAAGAGCCACTTGATCGACTTGTACGAGCGCGTGTCCTGGGCCGAGCCCCACCGCAAGTTTGCCTCGCGTCTGGTCGGCAGCCTCTACAGCGAGGGGGACAGCCCCTTGCGCTACCGCATCAACCGCCTCGGCGGGCGCAGCGCTCAGGACAAGTGGATCCTACAGGCGGAGCTGTTCAACGAACTGCACCGCTGGGTCAACCGCGACTGGCGCAAGATCCAGCTGGCCGGAGGCAGCCGTACCCAGGTGCCGAACTACTACGGCATGGTGCGCGACTTTTTCAAGGCGGCCGAGCGCGTCTGGGGCGAGGCCTGGGGCCACAGCAACTACATGGCCACCAAGCCGGTGACTCTAAAAGCCATGCTGCGGGTGTGCGCCGACCTCGCTCGCGAGGACGGTGAGCCCGCCGAAGGCCGCGTCAAGCGCTGGGAAGAGCGGCTTGCCCCCTGGCGCGATCAGGTGAAGGCGTTCAAGTCGGAGGGCTTCTACGAGCGCTTCGCCGCCAAGGGCGAAGTCGAGCGCGTGGGCCGGGTCCATCGCGAGCTTGCACGCGCCGCTGGGATCGAGACCCGCGGGGCCAAATCTTAGGGCCTGCCACGCTGCTCCAGCACCTCGATCGCGGGCAGTTTCTTGCCCTCGAGGAACTCCAGGAAAGCTCCGCCGCCTGTCGAGATGTAGGAAATCCCCTCGGCGACTCCGTATTTCGCGATAGCGGCTAGCGTCTCGCCGCCGCCGGCGAGCGAATAAGCACCCGATCCGGCAATCGCTTCGGCGATCGCCTTCGTTCCCTGTCCGAATTGATCGAATTCGTACACGCCGAGCGGGCCGTTCCAGACGATAGTGCCTGCCTCGGAGAGCCGTTTTGCGAACGCCGCAGCGGTACGCGGGCCGATATCGAGAATCATGTCGTCCTCGTCAATCTCGCCCGCAGGCTTGATCACCGCCTTGGCCGTTACCGAGACTTCTTTCGCGCAGACCACGTCCACCGGCAACGGCACCTCGCTGCCTCTGTCGCGCAGGCTCGCTGCGATTTTCTTCGCCTCGCCGACGAGCTCAGACTCGGTCAGAGACTTGCCAACTTTCATGCCGGCCGCGAGCATGAAGGTATTGGCAATACCTCCGCCCGGGATCAGCCGGTCGACCTTTTCCGCGAGGGCGCCGAGGACCGCAAGCTTGGTCGAGACTTTCGCC
Organism: Betaproteobacteria bacterium; assembly: GCA_005881575.1. Classification (GTDB taxonomy): domain Bacteria; phylum Pseudomonadota; class Gammaproteobacteria; order Burkholderiales; family SG8-39; genus VBDM01. The sequence goes on along the minus strand of VBCA01000017.1, from coordinate 63,007 downwards.
CCGGCGACGATCGCCACCAACGGACGTACTGGGCGCTCGAGCGCCTTGGACAGCGCCTCGATCTCCGCCGCCATCAAGGGCCCGACGCAAGCCAGCGGCGCGTACTTCGCGATGCCGTGAGTGCTCGCTTCGGCGCGGTGCGCCGTGCCGAAAGCATCGTTGACGTAAACGTCGCACAACGCCGCCATCCGTTTCGCCAGCGTATCGTCGTCCTTTTTCTCCCCCTTGTTGAACCGGCAGTTCTCCAACATCACCGCCCTGCCGGGTTCGACTGAAACCCCGTCCAACCAGTCGCGCCTGAGCGGCACGTCCTCGCCGAGCAATCCGGACAGGTGTCTTGCGACCGGGGCGAGGGACTCCTTCTCGCTGAACTCGCCCTCGGTCGGCCGACCGAGGTGTGACACGACCATCAAGCGCGCGCGTTGCGCAAGCGCCTCGCGGATTCCCGGGACCGCCGCGCGGATGCGCGTGTCGTCGGCGATTTTGCCGTTCTGAATGGGAACGTTGAAGTCGACGCGGACCAGCACGCGCTTGCCGCGCAGGTCCACCTCCGACATCCTCAGCACGCGCATCGACTACTTCGCGTTCATCAACGCGACCGTCGCGTCCAGCATCCGATTGCTGAAACCCCATTCGTTGTCGTACCAAGAACAGACTTTCACCAGCGTACCGTTCGACACCCGGGTCAGGGTAGCATCGAACACGCTGCTCGCCACGTTATGGTTGAAGTCCGAGGACACAAGCGGCTCGCTGTTGTACTCGAGGATGCCCTTGAGATCCGTTTGCGATGCCTGCCTCGCCGCGTCGTTGACTTCCTTCACCGTCGTCGGCCTCTTCGCCACGAAGCTCAGGTCCACGATCGACACATTGATAGTCGGCACGCGGAACGCGAACCCGTCGAGCTTACCGTTGAGGTGCGGCAATACCAAACCGATCGCCGCCGCGGCGCCGGAGCTCGCCGGGATCATGTTGTGCGTCGCCGACCGCGCGCGGCGCAGATCCTTGTGGTAGACGTCGATCAGCACCTGGTCGTTGGTGTAGGCGTGGACCGTAGTCATGAGGCCGGAAACCACGCCGATGCGGTCGTCAACCGCCTTCACCAGCGGTGCGAGACAGTTCGTGGTGCACGAGCCGTTTGAAATCACGGTATCGGAGGCCTTCAGCGTCTTGTCGTTCACACCGACGACGATGGTGCGGTCGACATCCTTCTCGCCCGGCGCCGAAATCACCACCTTCTTCGCCCCGGCCGCCAGATGCGACGAGGCCTTTTCCTTGCTGGTGAAAAGCCCGGTGCATTCGAGCACCGCGTCCACCTTCAGGTCCTTCCAAGGCAGCTCGGCCGGGTTGCGCTTCGCACACACCTGGATGCGGTCGCCGTTCACGACCATCGATTCGCCTTCCACGGCGATCGTTCCGGGGAATTTTCCGTGCGTGGTGTCGTAGCGCGTCAGATGCGCGTTGGTCTGCGCATTGCCGAGGTCGTTGATGGCGACGAATTGCAGGTCGTGCTTTTTCCCGCCTTCATAGTAGGCGCGCAGGATGTTGCGGCCGATGCGGCCGTAACCGTTGATGGCGACTCGAATGATCATGCAAGGCTCCTTCGGATTTCCTTTACTTCAATACGCTTTTCACGGCCTTCACCACATTGTCCACGGTGAAACCGAAGTACTCGAACAGTTTCGAGCCGGGCGCCGACTCGCCGTAGCGCTCGATCCCGACCACCGCGCCTTCGAGCCCGACGTACTTGCGCCAGTAGTCGCTGACACCGGCTTCGACGGCGACCTTGGGCAGCGTGGGAATCAGCACGACGTCCTTGTACATCGGCGGCTGGCGGTCGAAAATCGATGTGCAGGGCATCGACACAACCCGAACCGAAACGCCCTCCCCGGCCAGCTTTTGCTTCGCGCCCAGAGCCAGCTGCACTTCCGATCCGGTGGCGAGGATGATCGCCTCGGGTTCGTGTGCATCCGAAAGAACGTAGCCGCCGCGGCGGATTGCCGAGACCGTATGAGCGTCGCGCTTTTGAAACGGTACGTTCTGCCGCGTGAACAATAGCGACGTCGGCCCATCTTTTCGCTCGATTGCCCCCATCCAGGCCAGTGCCGCTTCGACCGGATCGCAAGGTCGCCAGACGTCCATGCCCGGGATCAGGCGCAGAGCCGAAGCGTGCTCGACCGACTGGTGCGTGGGGCCGTCCTCGCCCAGACCGATCGAGTCATGGGTGAAGACGAAGATCGAGCGGATCTTCATCAGCGCCGCCATGCGCAGCGCGTTTCTGGAGTAGTCCGAGAACGTGAGAAAGGTGCCGCCGTAAGGAATGATCCCGCCGTGCAGCGCCAGGCCGTTCATGACTGCGCTCATGCCAAATTCGCGCACGCCGTAATAAATGTAGTTGCCGCCCCCCTCGCGCCCGACGGACTTGGAGCCGGACCACAGGGTGAGGTTGGAGCCGGTCAGATCGGCCGAGCCGCCGACCAACTCGGGCAGCACCGGGCTGAGGCCCTCGATCGCGTTCTGCGAGGCTTTGCGAGTGGCGATGGATTCGGTCCCGGCGATGATCTTTTCGAGCAGCACCTGACAGTGGGCACTCCAGTTTGCCGGCAGCTCGCCGGCGACGCGGCGGCGGAATTCGCGCGCGAGTTCCGGATGCGCCTTCTGGTACGCAGCGAACTTGTCATTCCAGGCGCGCTCGAGCGCTGCGCCGCGTTTTTTCGCGTCCCAGCCGTCGTAGATTTCCCGAGGAATCTCGAACGGCGGGTAGCGCCAGCCGATCGCCGCGCGCGTCGCCGCGATCTCCTCGGCCCCGAGCGCCTCCCCGTGCGCCTTGGCCGTCCCGGCGCGCTTGGGAGCTCCCTTGCCGATCACGGTCTTGCAGCAGATGAGGCTCGGTTTGTCCGCCACCGCCTTCGCCGCTCCGATCGCGCGGTCAACCGATTCGACGTCGTGGCCGTCGATGTTGGAGATCACGTGCCAGCCGTAGGCTTCGAAGCGCTTGGGCGTATCGTCTCGGAACCAATCCTTCACCTCGCCGTCAATGGAGATTTTGTTGTCGTCGTAGAGGGCGATCAACTTGCCCAAGGCTAGCGCCCCGGCGAGCGAGCAGGCCTCGTGCGAGATTCCCTCCATCAGGCAGCCGTCGCCGACCGAAACGTAGGTACGGTGGTCGATGATGTCGAAGCCCGGGCGGTTGAACTCGGCAGCGAGGATGCGTTCGGCGATCGCCATCCCGACCGAGTTCGCCAAGCCCTGTCCCAAGGGGCCGGTGGTGGTCTCCACGCCCGGGGCAAGCCCGTACTCGGGGTGGCCCGGTGTCTTCGAATGCAACTGTCGAAAACGTCGCAGCTCGTCCATCGACAGGTCGTAGCCCGTTAGGTGAAGGAGCGCATACAGCAGCATCGAGCCGTGGCCGTTGGACAGCACGAAGCGATCGCGGTCTGGCCACTGCGGGTTTGCCGGGTTGTGCCGCAGGTGCCTGCCCCACAGCGCCAGCGCGATTTCGGCCATTCCCATGGGCATTCCAGGGTGACCGGAATTTGCCGCCTGCACGGCGTCCATGGCCAACGCACGAATCGCGTTGGTCAGGTCCTGGCTCATTTACTCGGAGAATTCAGGAGGGTAGGTGGAAACCTTATAATTATCGGCGAATCTCGCTCGCTTGGCGAGAAAAACCGCAACGGAGGAGCAGTGAGTAAACTCGCATTCATCGGGCTCGGCGTGATGGGTTTTCCCATGGCCGGACACCTCGTGACCAAAGGCGGCCACGAGGTCACCGTGTACAACCGTAGCCGCGCAAAGGCCGAAGCCTGGGTCGGCAAGCACGAGGGGCGCCTCGCGGACACGCCGGCCAAGGCCGCCGAAGGGGCAGAGATCGTGTTCTCCTGCGTCGGCGACGACCCGGACTTGCGCGAAGTCACACTGGGGCAGAACGGCGCTTTTCAGAAGATGACCAAGGGCGCGATCTTCGTCGACCATACGACCGCCTCGGCGAAAGTGGCGCGAGAGCTCGCCACCGAGGCAAAAAAGCGCGGTTTCGATTTCCTCGATGCGCCGGTTTCCGGAGGTCAGGCGGGCGCCGAAAACGGGCAGCTCACCGTCATGGTGGGGGGCAATGCTGCTGCCTTCGAGAGAGCGAAACCGGTCGTCGCACATTTCGCCAAGGCGGTGACGCTGATGGGAGGCTCGGGATCCGGTCAACTCGCCAAGATGGTCAACCAAATTTGCATTGCGGGCCTCGTGCAAGGCCTGTCCGAAGGCCTCAACTTCGCCATCCGGGCCGGCCTCGACGCGAAACTGGTGCTCGACGTGATCTCGAAGGGCGCCGCGCAGTCCTGGCAAATGGAGAATCGCGGCAAGACTATGGTCGAGGACAAGTTCGACTTCGGCTTCGCGGTGGACTGGATGAGAAAAGATCTGCGTATCTGCTCCGAGACGGCACGGGAGATTGGCGCTGAGCTCCCGGTCACCCAGACGATCGCCGGCTTCTACGACGAGGTCTCCAAGATGGGCGGCGGCCGCTGGGATACCTCCAGCCTGATCCGGCGGCTGCGCCGAGTCTGATCCGCCCCTGGGGCACCCTTTCCGGCACGCCCCACAGTGTGAGCATACCTTTCCAGTGGCCGGCGGCCTACGCGCCAGCCATTCAGCCTCCCGTTGACCTGCGCGAGGGTGCGCTCTGGTTCGTTTTCCGCGGCGCCGAGCTGCTCGTCGCCGCTGGGCCGGGCGCGGCCACACTTCCCCATTGCAATCACCCCAATACTTTGGGTATGATGCCCCAACGAATACAATATCTTGGGGTTCTCGGCGAGCTGCATTGTTTCTCGGCCGAGCTTGCGGCAGATGCCGTGGCGCCGCAAGGATGGATCTGGCAAGGGTTGCGGGCCCTATTCGGTGTGCTCGATGAAGCGCAGTTTGCGCTCGCCGGACGGGCGCTGCAGATCGTCGATTGGGACCGCACGCACCAGTACTGCGGTGCATGCGGGAGGACAACGGCCGCGCGGACAAGCGAGCGCAGCCGAGAGTGCCCGGGTTGCGGGCTGGTGGCGTATCCCAGGCTCGCGCCCGCAGTGATGGGGTTGGTGCGGCGTGGAAAGGAGCTTCTCTTGGCGCGCTCGCCGCGGTTCCCCAAGGATATGTATAGCGCCTTGGCTGGTTTCGTCGAACCGGGTGAGACCCTGGAGCAGTGCTTGGAGCGCGAGGTATATGAAGAGGTCGGGATCAAGGTGCGTAACGTGCGCTATTTCGCCAGCCAGCCGTGGCCGTTCCCGCATTCGCTCATGATCGCGTTCTTCGCGGATTATTGCAGCGGCGAAATTCGCGTCGACGGAGCGGAAATCGAAGACGCGAAGTGGTTCAACGTGAAAAATCTTGAAAATTTGCCGCGATTGCCTGCTAGAATCAGCATCGCTCGCAGGCTGATCGATGCGGCAAAAGGGGAGATGCTTGCATCGTAGTTCGGCATCTCGGTTATCAACGATCGTGGGGATTTATGCAAATTGGACGGACTGCACATTGTTGCGAATCTGTACCGTTGCGGGGGGGATGCACGGTATTTGACTGACGCAGCCGGGCTGCGTCGTTTTTGTCACGACTCCATCAACAGGGCCGGTCTCACGATACTCGGTGACCTGTTCCACGAGTTCGACGGTGGCGGAGTCACGGGCACGGTGGTGCTGGCGGAGTCACATCTCGCCATCCATACCTGGCCAGAACTCCAGAGCGTCACCGTCGACGTCTACGTGTGCAATTACACCCAGGACAACAGCGCCAAGGCGCGCCAGGTCGTAACCGATCTGATGGAGCTATTTCGCCCTGAGGAACACGTGCAGCACGATGTGCCGCGCGACAAGCGCCTCATGTACGAAGCGCTGAACGGGGATTACGGATTCTTCCTGCGGTCCTCCAAGCTGATCGAGTCCTCGAAGACACGTTTCCAGGACCTCGAAATCCACGAGACGCCCCAATTTGGAAAGCTGTTTCGCTTGGACGGGTGCTTCATGACCTCCGAGCGCGAGGAATTTGTCTACCACGAGACCCTGACCCACCCTGCACTCACCGCCCACCCTTCGCCCAAGCGGGTCCTTGTGATCGGAGGGGGAGATGGCGGCGCGGCGGAAGAAGCCCTCAAGCACCCGTCGATCGAGCAGCTCGTCATGGTCGAGCTGGACGGGAAGGTGGTCGAGATCGCCAAGGAGCACTTCGGTGCGATTCACCGCGGCGTATTCGACAATCCGAAACTCAAGCTGCTGATCGAGGACGGGCTGAAATACCTCGCGGAGACTAAGGAAAAGTTCGACTACATCGCCCTTGATTTGCCCGACCCCATCGGCCCCGCCACCGCACTCTACGAGGAGGCGTTTTTCCGCGACTGCAAGCGGGCGCTTGCCGCAGGCGGCGTGCTCACCTTGCACATGGGCTCCCCCTGGTCGCGCCCCGACCGGGTGAAGATGCTCTATGGACGTCTGGCCAAGATGTTCAAGATCGCCCGGCCGTACACGATGTTCATTCCCTTGTACGGCTGCCTGTGGTCGATGTGCGCGTGCTCGGATTCCACAGACGTCGCCGCCGTCAATAGCGGGGAGATCGATATACGAATCGGCAACCGCGGTCTCAGCCATCTGCAGTACTACAACGGCGCCGCTCATCAGGCGCTGTTCGCGTTGCCGAATTTCGTGCGCGAGCTCACCGTGGACGCCGTACCCAAGCCCCGGCTCGTGGCGACGAAAAAGCGCGCCGCGGGCGGGGTGAAGTAGACGCAGGCGTCAGCCGGTTGGGTGCGGGGTAACCGAGAGAGTTGCCCTTTTCGTTTTGGTCTCGAACCCGAGGAAACCGAACTCGGGCTCCGGTTTTCGGCCGCTCACGATGTCGGCAAGGGCTCGACCCGAGCCGCACGCAAGCGTCCACCCGAGCGTGCCGTGCCCTGTATTGAGAAAAAGGTTGGAGTACTTCGAACGTCCAATCAGCGGAAGATTGTTGGGGGTGGCCGGTCGCAGTCCCGTCCAGAACTGCGCGCGCTCCGGACGTCCCGCGTTCGGAAACCATTCGAAGCAGCGCTTGACGAGCGCCGCACAGCGGGGCTCGTTCATCTCGGTGTCGTAGCCGTTCAACTCCGCGGTGCCTGCCACGCGCAAGCGATCGCCCAGTCGCGAGATCACGATCTTGCGCGCGTGATCGGTTAGGCTCATTTGCGGGGCTTCGTCACCGGGCTCAAGGGGCAAGGTAACGGAATAGCCCTTCACGGGGTACACCGGTATCGAGACGCCGATCGGCGCGAGCAGGAGCGGGCTATAGCTTCCCAGCGCAACAACGTAAGCTTCAGCGCGCAGAGACTCCTCGATTCCTTTTTCGCCGTCTATGACCACGCGCTCGATCGCTCCCCGCGCGGCTTCGAGGCGCTTCACGCTTACATTGAACCGGAAACTCACGCCGTGCGCCCCACAAAGATCGGACAAGGCTCGAGTAAAAACCTGCGCGTCGCCGCATTCATCGGAAGCCGCGTAGGCTCCCCCCACGACCCGTGCTATGGAATGTTTGAGCGCCGGCTCGATCGCGAGGCACCCTTCGGGCGTCTTGATTTCGATGTCAAGGCCGCGAGCCCTGAGCAGCCCGGCCTGTTTCCTCGCGTGCTCGAATTCGTCACCGTCCTCGTACAGGTGCAGGATGCCCCGGGTATCAAAATCGTAGCGGATGCCGGTATCGCGGCGCAGTTGACGCAGTTGCTCGCGGCTGTACAGCGCGAGTGTGAAAGCGGAATCGGTGTTGCGACGGGTCCGGCCCGGCAAACATTCAAAGAGGAAGCGCACGCCCCAAAGCCATTGGGCGAGGTCGGCGCGCGGCCGAAAGAGCAGCGGGGCGTCCTCGCGCCCGAACCACTTCAAGATCGTCAACGGAGCGGTCGGGTTGGCCCAGGGTTCGGAGTGGCTGACCGAAATCTGCCCGCCATTTGCAAAACTCGTCTCAAGCGCAGGTTCGGGCTGACGGTCCACCACCATGACCTCGTGGCCGCTCTGCGCGAGATACCACGCGCTCGTCGTGCCTATGACACCGGCGCCGAGAACGATCACTCTCATGCCCGCCTCCGATAAAAAGCAAAAGGGGGAAAGCTCGCGCTATATCCCCCCGCAAACGAATCTACACTCTTGACTTTCACACGGCAAGCAAGCCCTTCGGCCGCGCCCGTGCACTACGCTGAGGCCGTTCAACAAAACGGGAAGGCTTGCTTATTTTCCCGTGTAAGGAATCACTTTTTGCCGCTGTTCACCGAGTCCCTTGATGCCAAGGGTGACCACGTCACCCGGCTTCAGCCACGCCTGGGTCGGCTTCATGCCCAGCGCCACCCCGGCCGGTGTTCCGGTGGTAATGATGTCACCCGGGAGCAGCGTCATGTAGTTGCTCACGTACGAGACGAGCTTCGCACAGGAGAAGATCATGTTCTTGGTATTGGAGGATTGCCGGCGTTCGCCGTTGACGTCGAGCCAGACGTCGAGCACCTGGGGATTGGTGATCTCGTCGGTCGTGACGAGCCATGGTCCGATCGGTCCGAAGGTGTCACATCCTTTGCCTTTGTCCCACTGGGAGGACTGCAGCTGGAAGGCACGCTCGGATACGTCATTCACGATCGTGTAGCCGGCGACGTGGGCCAGAGCCTCGTCCTCCGGTACATATTCGGCGCGCGTCCCGATCACGATCGCAATCTCGACCTCGTAATCGAGCTTGGTGGAATTGCGCGGCTGCTGGATATCATCGTTCGGGCCGCTGATGCACGTCGTCGCCTTAATGAAAACTACCGGCTCGGCGGGTATTTGCAGACCCGCTTCGTGCGCGTGATCGACGTAATTCAGGCCGATGGCAACGAATTTGGAGATGCCCGTGTACGGCACGCCGAAGCGCGGGTTGCCGCGCACCAAGGGCAGCGATTCTGGACGAATCTTGCGCAGCTTCGTCAAACCTTTAGAGGAAATCGTTTCCTGGTCGATGTTGGAGAGGACCCCTGACAAATCGCGCAACTGTCCTTGCGCGTCGATGACGCCCGGTTTTTCGAACCCGTTCCTGCCGTAACGACAAAGCTTCATTTTTGGCTTCCTTTCCAGATCATCGTGCGGCCGCTTAAAAAAATCGCAACTCTTGGAGCAAGCGCAGGCTGGGTGCAAGCAAGGGTGCTCGATATCGTCGCAGTCTTGAGCCGCCCATTCCCTCCTGGGCGGCAGCGCAACGAGAGCAATTGGTGCGGCCGGTCTCCTACGTAAGCCGTTCTCCCCAGAGCTATTCTTATTGCCCGGATTATAACAGCGCCACGGCGAAAAAAGCCGTAGTTTCCTTGAAATCATGGGGTTACAGAGAAAGTCAAGGCCGGGGTCCGCCTTGGATAAAATCGCGGCATGAAAGCTCTTCCAGCTTGCGTCCCGCGGTTTTTTGCACCGATGCAGCTTTCCCTCGGTGCCGAGATCGATTTGCCGGAGCGGGTGGCGCGTCATTGTGCGGTCCTGCGCCTGCGCCGCGGCGACGCGGTCGTCTTGTTCAACGGAGAGGGCGGGGAATTCTCCGCCGAGCTGACGCGGGTTTCCCGCCGCGATGCGCGTGCCCATGTGATATCGAGACAGACGTCGGAGCGCGAGTCGCCTCTGGTCATCGCGCTCGCTCAGTGCGTATCGAGCGGAGATCGGATGGACGCTACCTTGCAGAAATCCACCGAGCTTGGCGTCTCCAGGATAGTGCCCATCGCGAGCGAGCGCTCCGTAATGAGACTCTCGAGCGATCGCGCCGACAGGCGCGTCGCCCACTGGCGCAACGTCGTGATTGCCGCCTGCGAGCAATGCGGACGCAACCACGTACCGGAGGTCGCAGCGATCATCGACTTCGATGGGTTTCTTGGTCAGGCGGCCGCCGACGGATTGCGGCTGCTTCTTGCGCCCGATGCCGATCGAGACTTGAAACGGCTTGAACCGCCGGGCAAGGTGACTTTGCTGGTCGGACCGGAAGGAGGGCTCGCGCCCGAGGAGCGGCAGCGCGCGGAAAGGAGAGGGTTCGTTGCGGTCCGCTTCGGGCCGCGGGTGCTTCGCACTGAGACCGCGCCGCTCGCAGCGATCGCAGCGATGCAGGCGCTGTGGGGCGATTGTTAGTCTCTGCATGCCGGGCGCGCTGTATCTAGCGGGGGCAACTGGCTAGAATCGGGGTTCCTTAAGAACAACGCAACCATGCCGTCCCATCCCACCCAGTTCGTCAGCTGGGTTCGCTCTGTTGCCCCGTATTTCCACGCGTTCCGCGGAAAGACCTTCGTACTTGCGTTTGGCGGAGAGATATTCGCGGAGCGCAGGTTCGTCGACCTCGCACACGACATCAGCCTACTTCATAGCACCGGCATACGCGTGGTACTGGTGCACGGCTCACGCCCGCAGATCGAGGCGCAACTCAAGCGCCGCAAGCTCCGCTCGCGCTATGCGAAGGGGTTGCGCATCACGGATCCCGTTGCGCTCGAATGTGTGAAAGAGGCTGTCGGCTTGTTGCGTGTGGAGATCGACGCGTTGCTGTCCCTGGGCCTTCCCAACTCGCCCATGGCGGGCGCCGCGATCAACAGCGTCTCGGGAAATTTCATCACGGCGCAGCCGATGGGCGTGCACGACGGCATCGACTTCCAGTACACCGGCTCGGTGCGCAAGGTCGATGCGCAGGCGATCGCGGGGTGTCTGGACGCCGGCAACATCGCGATCGTGTCGCCCGTCGGCTATTCGCCCACGGGCGAGGTCTTCAACCTCGCCATGGAAGACGTAGCGGTGGCAACGGCGACGGCGATCCACGCCGAAAAGCTGATCTTCTTCTCCGATGCGCCCGTACAGGACAAGGAGGGCGAGTTGCTGCCAGAGCTCACGGCGGAGGAGGCAGCGGGGCTGCTCGCACGCAGCAACCGTCTGTCCGACGATACGCGGCTTTACCTCGCACACGCCGTCGAGGCCGTGCGCGGGGGAATGCAACGCGCCCATATCATCAGCCGGACGGTCCCCGGCGCTCTGCTGATCGAATTGTTCACCCATGAAGGTTCGGGCACCATGATCACATCCGACAAGGTGGTGAAGCTACGCCCGGCCGAGATCGACGATGCGGGGGGCATTCTCAAGCTGATCGAGCCGCTCGAGGAAGACGGGACGCTCGTGCGCCGCGGGCGCGAACTGCTCGAACGCGAGATCGGGCGCTTTTCGTTGATCGAGCACGACGGGGTGGTCGTCGGCTGCGCGGCACTCTACCCGTTCCCGGACGCCCGCGCCGGCGAGCTTGCCTGCCTCGCGGTGCGGCCCGATTACAGGGACGCAGGCTACGGCGAACGCCTGCTGAACCATGTCGAGACACAGGCGCGAGCCTCCAAGCTGAAGAAGCTGTTCGTGCTCACGACGCGGGCGACCCACTGGTTCATAGAGCGCGGGTTCGCCGAAGCGGATATCGCCGCTCTGCCGGGGGAAAGGAAAGCACTGTATAACTACCAGCGGCGCTCGAAAATTTTGGTAAAGCGGACTTAAAATCGACCTGATAACAGAATCGAGGTTGCGAAAATGACAAGGATGGTGAAATGCATCAAGCTCGGCCGCGACGCGGAAGGGCTGGACTTACCCCCTTACCCGGGCGAGCTCGGCAAGCGCATTTACGAGAATGTCTCCAAGGAAGCCTGGCAGGCCTGGATCAAGCATCAGACCATGCTCATCAACGAGAACAAGCTGAACCTCGCCGACCCGCGTGCGCGGAAATATCTCGCCGAGCAGATGGAGAAGCATTTCTTCGGATCCGGAGCCGACGTGGCTTCCGGCTACGTGCCACCGGACAAGTAGGCGCTCTATTTCCGGGCGATCGTTCTCACGCCCGTCTTGGTTCCGAGCAGGAGCACATCGGCTCGGCGCCGGGCGAACAATCCGTTGGTGACGACGCCGGCGATATTGTTGAGCGCCGTTTCCAGCTCGACCGGATTGAGGATCGAGAGCCCCCACACGTCGAGGATGATGTTGCCGTTATCGGTGGTAATGCCTTGGCGAAGCTTGGGCTGTCCGCCGAGCCTCACCATCTGGCGCGCCACATAGGCGCGTGCCATCGCAATCACTTCGACCGGCAGCGGAAATTTGCCAAGCACCGGAACGAGCTTCGACTCGTCCGCGATGCAAACGAACTTCTTCGCCACCGCGGCGACGATTTTCTCTCGGGTGAGCGCGCCGCCCCCGCCCTTGATCATGGCGAGGTGCTCGGTGATTTCGTCCGCACCGTCGATATAGACCGGCAGCTCGTTGACGCTGTTGAGATCCAAGACGCGAATGCCGCGACCCTTGAGCCGCTCAGCGGACCCTTCCGAGCTCGCGACCGCGCCGGCAATGCGATTCTTCATTCTGGCAAGCTCGTCGATGAAAAGACTGGCGGTGGACCCTGTGCCGACGCCGATCACGGCGTCCTCCACCACGTGCTTGATCGCCTCGCGGGCGACTGCCTGCTTGAGCTCGTCCTGGGTCATCGCCGTTTCGACGGTGGCAGATCGGTGCACACGCCCTCATACAGCTCTGCCGCCATTCCAACCGATTCGCTCGTCGTCGGATGCGGATGTATGGTCTTGCCGATATCGACGGCGTCGGCGCCCATTTCGACGGCGAGCGCAATCTCGCTGATGAGATCGCCCGCTCCAGCTCCGACGATGGCTCCGCCGATGAGGCGCTGCGACTCCTCCGAAAAGATCAGCTTGCTGAAGCCCTCGTCGCGGCCGTTGGCGATGGCGCGTCCCGAAGCTGCCCAGGGAAATTTGGCAACCCCGAATTTGACTCCCTGGTTTTTCGCTTCCTCCTCGGTTAGTCCCGCCCAGGCGATCTCAGGATCGGTATACGCTACCGAGGGAATCACGCGCGCGTCGAAGTAGGATTTCTGCCCCGCAGCAGCTTCCGCTGCGACGTGACCTTCGTGCACCGCCTTATGCGCGAGCATCGGCAGCCTGGCGATATCGCCGATCGCGTAGATGTGCGGGATGTTGGTGCGCATTTGCGCGTCCACGGGGATGAAGCCGCGCTCGTTCACCGCTACGCCGGCGGCGTCGGCCCCGATCTTCCTGCCGTTGGGAGTCCGGCCCACGGAAACCAGGATCATGTCGTAGAGCTGCGGCTTTGCCGAGGCGTTCTCGCCTTCGAAAGACACCCTCAGTCCTTCCTTCACGGCTTCGACCTTGGCGGTCCTGGTCTTCAGCATGACGTTGTCGAAGCGGCGCGCGTTGAACGTCTGCCATACCTTGACCAGGTCCCGGTCTACCCCGGACATCAGGCCATCGAGCACCTCGACCACATCCAGCCGGGCGCCGAGGGTGGAATATACCGTGCCCATTTCCAGGCCGATGATGCCGCCTCCAATCACGAGCAGGCGCTTCGGCCGTTGCCGCAGCTCAAGCGCCGCGGTCGAGTCGACGATTCGCGGGTCCTCCGGAATAAAGGGGACCTTCGCCGATTGCGAGCCCGCTGCGATGATCGCGTTTCTGAATGCGACGACCTTGCGCCCGTCCTTCGCTTCTACGGCAAGATGGTTCGGCCCTAGGAAGGCCCCGGTACCCTGCAGCACCGTCACTTTGCGCGAGCGCGCCATGCCCGTAAGCCCTCCGGTCAGCTTGCCCACTACCTTGTTCTTCCACGCGCGCAACGCGTCGAGATCCACCCTCGGCTCGCCGAAGCCGATGCCGTGCTCCGACAGATGCTTTGCCTCGTCCATGACCGCAGCGACGTGCAGGAGCGCTTTCGACGGGATGCAGCCGACATTCAGGCAGACGCCGCCGAGCGTCGGATAACGTTCGACCAGAATGCTGTTCAAGCCGAGGTCGGCGGCGCGGAAGGCGGCCGAATAACCGCCAGGACCGGAACCCAGCACCAGCATGTCACAAGTCATGTCGGCTGCGCCGCCGTAGGCCTTGGTTGCGGCAGGTGCGGAAATCGTCGATGCCGCAGGGGCGGCCGGACGCGGCGCGGACGGCGCCACCACCGCACTCTCCGCCTCGAGCAAGGCGATGACCGACCCCTGAGAGACCTTGTCCCCGACCTTGACCCACAGCTCCTTGACGACGCCGGCGTCCGTGGACGGAATTTCCATCGTCGCCTTGTCGGACTCGAGCGTGATGAGGGAGGTTTCCTTGGCTACACGGTCACCGGGTTTCACCAGTACTTCAATGACGTCGATGTCCTTGAAATCCCCGATATCCGGTACCTTGACTTCGATCATCTGCGCCACGCCGTCCTCATAAAAGGGTGCGGCGGATGTCGGAGAGGACTGAGGCCAGATAGGTCGTGAAGCGCGCGCCGGCGGCACCGTCGATGACGCGGTGGTCGTAGGCGAGCGACAGGGGCAGCATCAGCCGCGGAGCGAAAGTCCCGTCCTTGTACACCGGCCGCATCTGCGATCTCGCCACACCGAGAATCGCAACTTCGGGTGCGTTGATGATGGGCGTGAACGCCGTGCCACCGATGCCGCCAAGGCTGGAGATGCTGAAGGTGCCGCCGCGCATGCTGTCGGGCTTGAGTTTTTTCTCGCGCGCTGCCTTGGAAATTTCAGCCAGCTCCTTCGCCAAATCGAAAACACCCTTGCGGTCAGCGTCGCGGATCACTGGCACCAGTAGGCCGTCGGGCGTATCGACCGCAACTCCGATGTGATAGTACTTCTTGACGATCAGGTTCTCGCCAGTCTTGTCAAGGGATGCGTTAAAGTCCGGAAACTCCTTCAACGCGTTCACCGAAGCTTTCACCAGGAACGCGAGCATGGTGAGTTTGAAGCCTCCTTTTTCCGCGACCTGCGCGTTCTCCTTGCGGAACGCCTCGAGCTCGGTGATGTCGGCCTCGTCGTGCTGAGTGACATGCGGGATCGAGATCCAGTTGCGGTGCAGGAACCCCCCGGAAAGCTTCCTGATTCGCGACAGCGGTTTGGTTTCGATCGGGCCGAACTTCGCGAAATCCACCTGCGGCCACTCGGGCAGATCCAGAACGAGTCCGCCGCGCGCGGCGACCGCGGCGGCGGCGGCGGGCGCACCCCTCATCACTCCCTTCACGAACTCCTGGACATCCGCCTGCGTGATGCGTCCTTTCGGGCCCGAGCCCTTGACCCGAATGAGGTCGACGCCCAGCTCGCGCGCGAACTTGCGCACCGAGGGGCTCGCGTGCGGCGTCCCTCCAGGACCCGGCGCAGACGCATTGGAGATCGATTCGGCGCGGCCCACTGTGGGGGCGGCGGGGGCCGGTGACGGGACGGCTGCAAGCACCGGGGCGAGCTTTCCCTTGGGCGCGTCTGTAGGTTTCGGGACCGGCTTCGCCGGCGCCGCCGCAGCACTTTCTGTCTCTTCGAGGATGAGGATGGGACTGCCCTGTGAAACCTTGTCGCCGGTCTTGACCCGCAAGTCCTTCACCACACCGGCAGCCGGCGACGGAATCTCCATCGTCGCCTTGTCCGATTCCACGGTGATCAGCGACTGTTCCGGCTGCACTGCATCGCCCGGTTTGACGAGCACCTCGATTACATCGACGTTCTTGAAGTCGCCGATGTCGGGTACGAAGACTTCCCTAGGGGTTCCCATGCTTGCTCAGTTCGCGATTGGAGTGCCGTGGGGCGGGCCCCGCCGATGCTTCCGGCGCGCGCTCGATCAGACGGTCACTGGACCGGGTTTTTCCGGATCGATTCCGTATTTCTTGATTGCGTCGGAAACGACCTTGGGCTTGATTTCGCCCTGATCGGCGAGCGCCTTGAGCGCCGCGACCGTCACGAAGTAACGATTCACTTCGAAGAAGTGGCGCAACTTGGCGCGGGAATCCGAGCGGCCGTAACCGTCCGTGCCAAGCGCTCGGTAGACGCGGTCTCTCGGGATGAACGGTCGAATCTGGTCGGCAAAGGTCTTGATATAGTCGGTCGCGGCGATCACGGGACCTTCACGTTTCTCGAGGCACTGGGTCACGTACGGGACCCCGGGCTTCGTTTCCGGATGCAGCATGTTCCAACGCTCGACCGCAAGCCCTTCGCGGCGCAGCTCCGTGAAGCTGGGAGTGCTCCAGATATGCGCAGCCACGCCCCAGTCGGCCTCGAGCAGCTCGCCGGCGGCAATGACTTCGCGCAAGATCGTCCCCGAGCCCAGCAGCTGCACCCGCTTTTGCTTCTTCGAGCCTTCCCGAAAGAGGTACATGCCCTTCAAAATCGCTTGTTCCGCACCCGCCGGCATTGCCGGATGCTCGTAGTTTTCGTTCATCACCGTGACGTAATAGAACACGTCTTCCTGCTGCGTGACCATCCGACGCAGGCCGTCCTGCACGATCACGGCAAGCTCATACGCAAAGGTCGGATCATACGAAATGCAATTGGGAATGACCGAGGAGAGCAAATGGCTGTGTCCGTCCTCGTGCTGCAACCCCTCGCCGTTCAGAGTCGTGCGGCCGGCCGTGGCACCGAGAAGAAACCCCCGCGCGCGCTGGTCCCCCGCCGCCCACGCAAGGTCCCCGATGCGCTGCATGCCGAACATCGAGTAGAAGATGTAGAACGGCACCATGACAAGATTCGAATGGCTGTATGAGGTCGCCGCCGCTATCCAGGACGAGAATGCGCCAGCCTCGTTGATGCCTTCTTCGAGAATCTGGCCCGCCTTGTCTTCGCGGTAGTACATCACCTGCTCGCGGTCGACCGGTTCGTACTTCTGTCCTTCCGAGGAATAGATCGCGAGCTGCCGGAACATGCCTTCCATGCCGAAAGTGCGCGCTTCGTCCGGAACGATCGGGACGATGTGCCTACCGATGTTCTTGTCTCGCACGAGCGCCGTCAGCATGCGCACGAACGCCATGGTGGTGGAGATCTCGCGGCCTTCCGACCCCTTCAACTGTTGATCGAACACCGAGAGAGCCGGCGCGGCGGGAACGCTGTCCGCCTTGCGGCGGCGCTGGGGCAGGTAGCCGCCGAGCGCCTTCCTGCGCTCCTGCAGATACACCATGATCGGATCATCGTCCTTGGGCTTGTAGAGCGGCAATTCCTCGAGCTTGTCGTCCGGGATCGGCACGTTGAAGCGGTCGCGCATCTCGCGGATGGTTGCGAGGTCCATCTTCTTCAGCTGGTGGGTCGGATTCTTTGCCTGGCCTTGCTTGCCCAGGCCGTAGCCCTTGATGGTCTTGGCCAAGATCACCGTAGGCTCGTCCCTGTGCTTCACCGCCGCCGCGTAGGCCGCATAGATCTTGTGAGGGTCGTGCCCGCCCCGGTTCAGGCGCCAGATGTCCTCGTCGGTCATGCGCGATACCATCTCGAGCAGTTTCGGGTCCTTGCCGAAGAAGTGCTTGCGAACGAAGGCGCCGTCGTTCGCCTTGTAGTTCTGATACTCGCCGTCGACCGTGTCCTCCATGACGCGAAGCAGTCGACCTTCGAGATCGCGCGCGAACAGAGGATCCCAATACGAGCCCCAAATGAGCTTGATGACATTCCAGCCCGCCCCGCGAAAATCGGCTTCGAGCTCCTGGATGATCTTGCCGTTGCCGCGCACCGGACCGTCGAGGCGCTGCAGGTTGCAGTTGACTATGAAAACCAGATTGTCGAGCCTCTCACGCGCCGCGAGGCCGATCGCGCCGAGCGATTCCGGTTCATCCATCTCGCCGTCGCCGCAGAACACCCACACCTTCCGGTTCTCCGTACCTGCGAGCCCGCGCGCCTGCAGATATTTCAGGAACCTCGCCATGTAGATACCCTGAATCGGCCCTAGCCCCATCGAAACGGTGGGAAACTGCCAGAAATCGGGCATGAGCCACGGGTGGGGATAGGAAGAGATGCCCTGGCCATCCACCTCGCGACGAAAATTCAGGAGCTGCGTTTCGGTGAGCCGACCCTCCAAGAATGCGCGCGCGTAGATGCCGGGCGACGAGTGTCCCTGGAAGTAGACGAGATCTCCCCCGTGCCCTTCGTGCGGCGCGTGCCAGAAGTGATTGAAACCGATGCCGAACAGCGTTCCGACCGAGGCGAAGCTCGCGATGTGACCGCCCAGCTCGTCGTCCGACTTGTTGGCTTTCGCCACCATCACCATCGCATTCCAGCGGCAGAACGAGCGAATGCGTTCCTCCAAGGCATGATCCCCGGGCGAGCGCTCCTCCATGTGCACCGGGATCGTGTTGAGGTAGGCCGTATTGAGCGAGAAGGGGATGTAGGCCCCCGAACGGCGTGCCTTGTCGACGAGCTTCTCCAGCAGATAGTGGGCGCGCTCAGGGCCCTCGCGTTCGAGAACGGCCTCGAGCGCATCGAGCCATTCCTGGGTTTCCAGGGCGTCGGGATCGCTGGCGGCGGGGAATTCAGGCAGCGCGGACATGACGTTTCCCTCTCTGCGCGAAGGTATGGTCGGGAGTGTGAGACTTGCGGACAGTCGCTTGCAGCTTACCCTGCCAGCCTACAGGATCAATTGCACCGCTAATATAAAAGAGCATTTCGCATTATACGAAAACACGCTTCGTGCAATCAAAGAGATCGCGCCAGCTGGCTCCAGCCCAAGCCGGGGAACTGCGGATGCTAGAATGCGCGCCTTCCGTGCTCGCCGCGCCGATTCTCGCCCGTGCAGACCCGCATCATTGACGGCAACGCCATTGCGCGGGAGTTGCGCGCCGAGCTGATTCGGCGTGTCGCCGCGCTTGCGGCGTTGGGAGTGCGCCCCGGTCTCGCGGTGGTGCAAGTCGGAAACCACCCGGCTTCGAGAATCTATGTGCGGAACAAGATGAAGGCCTGTGACGAAGTGGGGCTCTATTCGGAGCACATCGAATTGCCGGCCGATGCGGATGAATCGACGCTCCTCGGGCGCATCCGGACCCTGAACAGCGACACTCGTATCCACGGCATCCTCGTACAGCTCCCGTTGCCTAGTGGACTTTCAGCGGCACGGGTGGTCGACGCCCTGGCCCCGGCGAAGGACGTAGACGGATTCCATCCCACCAATATGGGCCTGCTCGCAATCGGCAATCCTCGCTTCGTGCCCTGTACGCCCCTCGGAGTCATGAAGCTGATCGAGCACGAGGAAATCGGCGTGCAGGGCCGGCACGCCGTCGTGGTCGGCCGCAGCAACGTCGTCGGTAAACCGCTGGCACTGCTGCTCTTGCAAAAGGGCGCCACGGTCACCATTTGCAACTCCAGAACCCCCGATCTGAGAGCGATGACCGGGCAAGCGGACATTCTCGTGGTGGCGGCGGGCAGACCCAAGCTCGTCACAGCCGGCATGGTGAAGCCCGGGGCCGTCGTCATCGACGTCGGTATCACCCGGCTTGCGGACGGCAAACTCACCGGGGATGTGGATTTTCAGAGCGTGCTCGGAACCGCCTCGTGCGTCACGCCGGTGCCCGGCGGAGTGGGCCCCATGACGATCGCAATGTTGCTCGAGAACACCGTGATGTCCGCCGAGCGGGCTTCCGCCGGTGGCGGCAGTTCCTGAGACTGTGGCGCGAAATCCGTGGCCTCAACCGGAGAAAATTAGGAGTTATACCTGAAAAACATCGTCAATCCGCTGCTCGATTTCTCGGGCTTGCCCCGCTACAGATCGGTCCGGCCGGAGCACGTCGTCTCCGCGATCGATCAGTTGCTCGCCGAAAACCGCGCCCTGATTGCCCAGCTCACAGCGGAGGGCGCTGAAGCGTCCTGGAAGGGGTTTGCCGAACCGCTGGAAGACGCCAATGAACGCCTATGGCGCGCCTGGGGCGTGGTCGCTCACCTGCACGCGGTGGACGACAGCGCCGCGATCCGCGATGCCTACAACGCCAATCTGCCGAAAATCACGCGGTACCGCACCGAGCTCGCCCAAAACCTTCAGCTCTATGAAAAGTTCAAGGCGTTGCGCGCCTTACCGGGATTTGAGGCGCTGTCTCAAGCTCAGCGCAAGATCGTCGAGAACGACTTGCGCGACTATCGTCTGGGAGGAGCCGAACTGGAGCCTCGGAACAAGCGGCGCTTTGGCGAAATCCAGGAAGAACTTGCTGCGCTCGAAACCAAGTTTTCCGAGAATCTGCTCGACGCAACTAATGCCTTCTCGGCGCTGATCACCGACCGTGGAGAGCTGCTCGGCGTCCCCGACGATGTGCTCGAAGCCGCCAAACAGGCCGCGCGTCGGGGTGGCCAGGAGGGGTGGAAGTTCACCTTGCAAGCGCCGTCGTACGGACCTCTGATGCAATACGCCGAGAATCGCGGCCTGCGGGAAAATCTGTACCGCGCGCACGTCACACGGGCGAGCGAACTCGGAGATGCGGAACTCGACAACACCTCGATCATCGTTCGCGAGCTTCGCCTGCGACAAGAGAAGGCGCGACTGCTCGGTTATGAGAGTTTCGCGGAATTTTCGCTCGTCCCGAAAATGGCCGAGTCACCCGAGGCTGCGCTCGACTTCCTCAATGACCTCGCCTCGAGAGCGCTGCCTCAAGCACGCAGGGATTACGCTGAGCTGGAGGAGTTCGCACGCACGGAGCTCGGAATCCAGGAGCTGCAGGCTTGGGATATCGCGTTTGCATCGGAAAAACTGCGCGCAAAACGCTACGCGTTTTCCGATCAAGAAGTGAAGCGATATTTCCCGGAACCGCAGGTCCTGGAAGGCATGTTCCGGCTTGTCGAAACCCTCTATGGCATTCGCATTTTCCCCGATGTGGCCGAGACCTGGCATCCGGACGTGCGTTTTTTCCGGATCGCCGACTCGGACGAAAGCCTCATCGGTCAGTTTTATCTGGATCTGTACTCGCGTGAGACCAAGCGCGCCGGGGCGTGGATGGACGAGGTGATCACGCGGCAGCGGATCCCCGGCGGCTTCCGGACTCCGGTTGCCCATCTCATCTGCAATTTTCCAGCACCGGTCGGGACCAAGCCCGTGCTATTCACGCACGACGAAGTCATGACCTTGTTCCACGAATTCGGTCATGGCTTGCACCATCTGCTCTCGCGAGTCGACGATCTGGGCGTGTCCGGAATACGCGGTGTCGAGTGGGATGCCGTCGAGCTGCCTTCCCAGTTCATGGAGAACTTCTGCTGGGAATGGAGCGTTCTCGCCCGCATGACTGCTCATGTCGAAAGTCGAGAGGCTTTACCGCGCAGCTTGTTCGACAAGATGCTGGCAGCGAAGAATTTCCAAAGCGGCATGCAGACTGTGCGGCAGATCGAGTTCGCGCTGGTCGATATGCATTTACACCATGATTACGACCCAGCGGGAGCGAAGACGCCGCTGCAGCTGCTGCGCGAAATCAGGGCGAAAGTCGCCGTGGCGATCCCGCCGGAGTACAACCGCTTCCTCAACAACTTCTCGCATGTCTTTTCGGGAGCTTACGCAGCCGGTTACTACAGCTACAAGTGGGCCGAGGTGCTTTCGGCCGACGCATACAGCCTGTTCGAACAAAACGGCGTGCTCGACTCCCGCACTGGGACGCGATTCCGCGAGGAGATTCTCGCCGTCGGCGGCAGCCGACCTGCGCTCGAATCGTTCACGGCTTTTCGAGGCCGGGAGCCGAGAATCGATGCCCTGCTGCGTCACAATGGTATGATCGCGCCTTGAGGAGCTTTACCGCATGCGCATACTGCTCGTTGCTGCAGCGATCCTCTCGGCTCTCTGCGCCGACGCCTTCGGGCAGGCTTATCGCTGGGTCGATCAGGACGGTAGGGTCCACTACACGCAAACACCCCCGCCACCGAACGCGAGAAACGTACAACGAAAGAGTTTTCGCGGTGGCGGAGCCGATGTCTCCAATCTGCCTTACGCGACCCAGGTAGCGGCGAAGAACTTTCCCGTAACTCTGTACACCCTCCCGAATTGCGGCTCCCCCTGCGACCAGGCTCGCGCATTGCTCGTCAAGCGCGCGGTACCCTTCACGGAAGCGAGCGTTGTCACTCAGAAGGACGCCGATGAGGTGAAGAGGCTGTCCGGCAAGAACGACCTGCCGTTGCTGGTCGTCGGCACGCAAGTGCAAACCGGATTTCATGAAGGCCTCCTCAACGGGCTGCTCGACTCGGCGGGCTATCCGTCTTCTGTGCCGCCTGCGCCGATCGAAGCGCTGCGAAAGATGAATCCCGCGTCGTCGGCGCAGCCTCAGCAGGGCGCGAGCGCTGGTGCGCAGCCCGCGGGCGATGCCAGCGCCCGATAGATCGGGGGCGCAGGCTCTTCCCGGGCAGCGAGTCAAATTCGCTTAAATCGCGGCATCTGAGTCAGGAGGAAAGGAACCATGGCTTTCAACAAGTCGCTGCGTCAAATCGCCGGTTCGGTTGCGACGGCTTGCGTCGCGACCGGCGTGCTGGCGCAGACCGTCTACCCGACGAAACCGGTGAGGATCGTCGTTCCCTATTCCGCGGGTGGGCCGGCGGACATCTATGCGCGCTTTATCGGCGACCGTGTTCAGAAGACTCTTGGACAACCCTTTGTAATCGAGAACCGGCCTGGCGCCGGCGCGATCATCGGCACCGACGCGGTGGCGAAATCCGCCCCCGACGGATACACGCTCCTCATGATGTCGAACACACACACGGTAAACGAATCGCTGTTCACGAAGAAGCCCTACAGCCTGATGCGGGACCTTGCGCCGATCTCGCCGATCAACTATTCCGACCTCCTTCTCGTCGTTCACCCCTCGGTACCGGCGAACAACCTGAAGGAGCTCATCGCGCTCGCCGAATCGAGGCCGGGAGCTCTCAATTACGCGTCCTCCGGGCCGGGCACGCCCTATCACATGGCGGGCGAGCTGTTCAAGGCGATGGCCGGAATCGACGTGGTACACGTGCCGCATAAGGGAAGCGCCGAAGCGCGTACCAGCGTCCTCGCGGGCGACGTGCAGATGATGTTCGACGCGATTACGACCATGGCGTCGCTCGCGCAGTCGGGCAAGGTTCGCGCCATCGCCACCTCCGGAAAGATTCGCTCCTCCATCACGCCGGGCGTGCCGACTCTGGACGAAGCCGGCTTGCCGGGTTACGACGCGGTGATCTGGCTGGGGATGATGGCGCCAACTGCGACCCCGAAACCGATCGTCGACAGTCTGAATTCCGAGATCCAGAAAATCGCCAACTTGCCAGACGTGAAGGAAGCCTGGGCCAAGCAAGGCGCAGTCCCGATGCGCATGACGCCCACGGAGTTCGGGAAATTCTTGGAGCGGGACATCCAGAAGTGGGCGAAGGTCGTGAAATTCTCTGGAGCGAAGGTCGACTAGCGCACGCGCGCCAAAGTACGCAGTTGCCGAGGAACCCGGGAAACCCGTGGCCGAGCACTTCCGGCTCACCGTCAATGGTAACGAATCCGAGCTCGAGGCGAGTCCGGATACGCCGCTTCTCTACGCACTCCGCAACGACCTCGGGCTGAAAGGTACGCGCTTCGGCTGCGGCAACGGCCAGTGCGGCGCATGCTTCGTCCTGATCGACGGCCATCCGGCCCCCGCATGCGACACTCCTCTGTGGTCCGTCGCGGGCAAAATAATTACCACCGTTGAAGGCTTGAGCAAAGGCCGCGAGTTGCATCCTCTGCACAACGCCTTTCTCGCCGAGCAGGCAGCCCAATGCGGGTATTGCACGAGCGGCATCCTGATCAGTGCCGCGGCGCTCCTGGCGAAAAATCTCAGACCGACGGAGCGCGAAGTTCGCGAGGCGCTCGACCGCAACTTGTGCCGCTGCGGATCGCATAACCGAATGGTGCGCGCAGTGCTGCGCGCGGCTCGGGAATAGCGCCTTGAACACCGTTGCCGAAACCCGACTCAAGCGGCCCGCAAGCCTCGAGAAAAACCCGAGACTTTCGCAGTGGCTGCATGTCCACCGCGACGGCACGGTTTCGATCTACAGCGGTAAAGTCGAAATCGGCCAGGGTATCCTGACTGCCCTTGCGCAGATCGCGGCGGAGGAGCTCGGAATTGCAGTCGAGCGCATCCGCATGGTCCCTGCCGATACTGCATTGAGCCCCGACGAGGGCGTCACTTCGGGCAGCCTCTCGATCCAGGATTCCGGTGTCGCACTACGCCGAGCCTGCGCGCAGGCCCGCACGTTGCTCCTCGAGCGCGCAACGGCGCGCCTCGGCGTGTCGGGTGGCGACTTGCGGGTGGAGGACGGTTCTGTTCACGCTGCCGGCCGGAGCACGAGCTTCTGGGAATGCGCGGACGATGCATTGTTTGACCGCGACGTCGAAGAGACAGCGGCATTGAGATCGCCGCGCGATTACCGCGTGGTCGGCAAGCCGGCGCCGCGGCGTGACCTTCCAGACAAGATTGCCGGTCGCCCCCGTTTCATCCAGGACATGGCGTTGCCGGGGATGCTCTACGGCCGCGTAGTCCGTCCGCCGCACAATTTCGCGGGGCTCATCTCACTCGATGACAGCAAGGTCAAATCGATGCCGGGGCTCGCTGCGATCGTGCGCGACGGCGGCTTTGTCGGCGTCCTTGCCGAGCGCGAGGATGTGGCGATCTCGGCTCAACGCGCCCTTCGGCTGGCAGCGTCCTGGCGAGAGGCCGACCCGCCGCCCCGGGACGTGCATACATGGCTCAAAGAGCACGCGGCCGAGCACCGCGTCATCAGCGAGAAGGAAAACGCCGACGCGAGATCCCGCGCAACGAGGGCGCTCGAAGCGTCCTATACGAAACCCTTCCTATCGCACGCCTCAATCGGTCCGTCCTGCGCTATCGCCCAGATCGATGACGGCAAACTCGCGGTGTGGACCCACAGCCAGGGAATTTTCAATCTGCGCCGAGACCTTGCGCTGGCTCTGGGGATGCGCGAGGACGCGATCGTCGTGCGGCACGCCGAAGGCGCGGGTTGCTACGGTCACAACGGCGCCGACGACGCCGCGCTTGACGCGGCCCTGCTCGCGCGAGCGGCACGCGGTCGTCCGGTCCAGGTGCAGTGGATGCGAGACGACGAATTCGCGTGGGCTCCCTGCGGCCCGGCCATGGCCCTGAGCTTGCGTGCGGCACTCGACGCCCACGGCGGTATCGTCGATTGGGAGCACGAACTTTGGAGCAATGGTCACAGCAGCAGGCCCGGCCGAGCGGACGATCCGGCGCTCCTGGCAGCCTGGCACCTGGCGAGGCCGCATAAGCGGCCCTCGGCGATCAACATGCCGCTCCCCGCAGGCGCAGCGGACCGCAACGCAGTTCCGATATACGATTTTCCGAGCCAGCGCGTCGTCAACCACTACGTACGCGAAATGCCGGTGCGGACCTCGGCGCTGCGTTCGCTGGGTGCGTACGCCAACGTGTTTGCGATCGAATCCTTCATGGACGAACTCGCTCAGACTGCAGGGATTGACCCGATTGCTTTCCGCCTGCGGCACCTTAAGGATCCGCGTGGTCGCGCCGTCATAGAAGCAGCTGCGTGGCGCGCCGAATGGGACCGCTGGAAACCCGCCGAAGGCCGCGGCCACGGTATCGGATTCGCGAGGTACAAGAACCTGGGCGCTTATTGCGCTGCAGTGGCCGAGGTAGAGGTCGGCCATGATGTGCGCGTCGAGCGGTTGATCCTCGCTGTCGACGTCGGGCTCGTTATCAACCCAGACGGCGTGATCAATCAGATCGAGGGTGGCGCAATTCAGTCGACCAGCTGGACGCTCAAGGAACAGGTGAAGCTAGGTGCACGTGGCATCGCGAGCCTCGGCTGGGAGGATTACCCCATCCTGAAATTCAGCGAGGCACCGGTCGTAGAAGTCGAGTTAATCGACCGACCCGAGCTGCCCGCCGTCGGCGCGGGCGAAGCCGCGCAAGGCCCAACGGCGGCGGCAATCGCCAATGCGGTGGCGCATGCGCTCGGTTTGCGCATGCGCGATCTCCCGCTGACACACGAGCGGATTGCCGCAGCGATAAGTCAGTCGACGTAGTCGTAAGCCGGCAAGGTAAGAAACTCGACATAGCGATCGTCAGTCGTGATGCGGTCGAAGAGCTTCGCGCCTTCCTCGTACTTGCCCGCATTCCATGCTTCGTCACCGAGGTAGGTCTTCACTTTAGGCAATTCTTCGGCGAGTAACCTTCCGAACAGCTCTCGGGTGACTTTGCGGCCGTCGTCCAGTTTCCCTTTGGACGAACGCATCCACTGCCAGATCTGGGAGCGCGAGATTTCTGCGGTGGCTGCATCCTCCATCAGATTGAATACGGGTACGCAACCGTTACCCGCAAGCCAAGCCCCCAAGTACTGGATACCGACTGAGATATTGTTACGCAGACCGGCTTCGGTGATCGGTCCTTCCGGCCGGAAGTCGAGCAGGTCCCTAGCGGCGACGATTACATCCGGCCGTTGCTTCTCGTACTGGTTGGGTTGGGGCATGTGCTCATCGAATACAGCTCTAGCGATCGGCACCAGCCCCGGATGTGCAACCCAAGTTCCATCGCAGCCATCGGTCACTTCACGCAGCTTGTCGGCGCGAACCTTCTCGAGCGCAGCTTCGTTGGCCGCGGGATCATTCTTGATCGGGATCTGCGCGGCCATTCCGCCCATCGCCGGGGCGCCGCGGCGATGGCACGTCTTCACGAGGAGCAGCGCGTAGGCCCGCATGAACGGCGCGGTCATCGTTACCTGCGCGCGGTCGGCGAGGCAAAACCCGCGGTTCGCGCGGAACTTCTTGATACAGGAAAAGATATAGTCCCATCGACCGATGTTGAGACCGGCGGAGTGCTCGCGCAACTCCCACAGGATCTCGTCCATTTCGAACGCGGCAACTACTGTCTCGATCAGCGCGGTGGCCTTGATCGATTCCTGCGGCACGCCTAATTCTCTCTGGGCGAGCTTGAAAATGTCGTTCCAAAGCCGGGCCTCGAGGTGCGACTCCATCTTCGGAAGGTAGAAATACGGCCCCGCGCCGCGTGAAAGCAGCTCTTTGGCGTTGTGAAAGAAATACAGCGCAAAGTCGAATAGGGCTCCCGAAACAGGTTTTCCGTCCACGAGGAGATGTTTTTCGTCCAGATGCCAGCCGCGCGGGCGCGGAATCAGAACTGCTACCCTGTTCTTCAAGCGGTACGACTTTCCCTCTTGTACGAAACTGATGCTCCCGCGCACGGCATCGTACAGGTTTGCCTGGCCTTCGATCATGTTGGCCCAGGTCGGGCAGTTGGCGTCCTCGAAGTCCGCCATGAAAGTGGAGGCACCCGAGTTGAGCGCGTTGATCACCATTTTGCGATCGGTCGGCCCCGTGATCTCGACGCGACGGTCCAGTAAGTCTTTCGGCTGCGGTGCGATCGTCCATTCCTTGGCGCGAAGCGGCGCGGTTTCCGGAATGAAATCGGGGAATTCGCCGGCGTCAAATTGCCCCTGGCGCGCCGCGCGCCGTGCAAGCAGGTCCTGGCGGCGCGATTCGAAGGCGCGATGCAGCTTGGCGACGAAGCTCAAGGCCGCTGGTGTCAGAACCCGTTCCGCCCCGGACAGGGCGGGCGCACGGATTTCAACCCCTGCCGGAAGAGTTGGCGTTAGAGAGTCAAGCGAAGATGCCACGTCGCCGTGTTCCCCAAAGTACTGCGCCGAACCATTCTAGCCTCATGATTCACGTCTTCAAAATGGCTCGCCGAACGGTATCTTCGACTATTCCGCGTCGGTCAGCGTCCCATCTCCGATACCCAGCTCATCGATCTTGCGGGTGATCGTATTGCGACCGATGCCGAGCCGGCCCGCCGCCTCGATGCGTCGGCCGCCCGTATGCGCGAGGGCCTTCGCGATCAGCGTTTTTTCGAAGCTCTTCGAGAGTTCCTCCATGATGTTCGTTTCCCCGTTTACCAGTCTGCGATCCGCTTCGCGTGCGAGCGCCGCGAGCCACTCGCCCGAGGGCGTTGCGGCATCCTCGCGGAGATCCTGCGGAAAATCGCCGACTTCGATGATCTGCGTGGGTGACATCACGGTGAGCCAGTGGCACACATTTTCGAGCTGACGGACGTTTCCGGCGAGATTCTGGGCTGAGAGGCGGGCCATCGCCGAATCCGACAGACGCTTGGGCTCCACGCCGAGCTCCCGAGCCGATTTTGCCAGGAAGTGTCGCGCAAGCAGCGGAATGTCTTCGCGGCGTTCGCGCAGCGAGGGAAGGCGTAGCCGGATTACGTTCAGCCGGTGATATAGATCCTCGCGGAACAGGCCTTCGCGAACCCGCGCTTCGAGGTCTTGATTCGTCGCTGCGATGACGCGGACACTCGCGCGAATCGGCTGATGGCCGCCAACCCGATAGAAAGTTCCGTCAGACAATACGCGCAGCAAGCGTGTTTGCAGCTCGGCCGGCATGTCGCCGATCTCATCCAGGAACAAGGTGCCGCCTTCGGCCTGCTCGAAGCGACCCCGCCGCAATGCCTGTGCTCCCGTGAAGGCACCGCGCTCGTGTCCGAACAGCTCCGATTCCAGAAGGTCCTTTGGCATTGCCGCAGTGTTTATTGCGATGAATGGCTTGTCTGCGCGCGGGCTATGGCGATGCAACGCCCGCGCCACGAGTTCCTTCCCCGTTCCGGACTCGCCAGTGATCAGGACCGTGGCGCTCGATTGCGACAAGCGCCCGACTGCGCGGAATACCTCCTGCATCGACTGCGCCTGCCCGAGGATGTCCGGTGTCTCGGGCAACGACTCCGCGGCTTCGCCCTCCCGCGCGCTCTCGCCCAGTGCCCGGCGTATGAGCTCGACCGCCTGGTCAACATCGAAAGGCTTTGGCAGATATTCGAACGCGCCCCCCTGGAACGCGGCCACCGCCGACTCCAAATCGGAGTACGCCGTCATGACGATGACCGGAAGATCGGGGAAACGCTGCTTTAGAGTTTGCAGCAGCTCCAAGCCCGAGGTGCCGGGCATGCGGATATCCGAAACGAGCACCTGCGGAGCGCCGGCCGCCTCGAGCGCCTCCATCGCCTCAGTCGCCTGAGCAAAGGTTTTGAAGGGAATGCCTTCGCGTGCAAGGGCCTTCTCGAACACCCAACGGATGGAGCGGTCGTCATCGATGACCCAGACAGGTCTCATCATCGTCTTTCAGCGAAGCGGTAGCACGATGCGGAAGCTGGTTCTTCCCGGCTGACTGTCGCATTCCACCACCCCGTGGTGCTGCTGCACGAAAGTCTGCGCGAGCGTCAAGCCGAGCCCGGTTCCACCTTCACGGCCGGATACCAGCGGATAGAAAATCTGGTCGCGGATTTCCGCTGGAACGCCCGGCCCGTTGTCTACCACTTGCAATTCTAATGCCAGCCTGTGAAAGCGCCGGGCGAGCGTCACTTGGCGGGCAACTCGGGTGCGCAGGACGATTTCGCCCGGGTTTTGGAGCCCCGCCGCGGCACCGGCTCCCAGTATCGCCTGCGCGGCGTTCCGCGCGATGTTGAGCACAGCTTGGATGAGTTGCTCAGGATCCCCGCGAAACTCAGGTAGACCGACGTCGTAATCGCGTGTTACGCGTATGCCTTCGGGAAACTCCGCAAGAATGAGGCTGCGCACTCGTTCGCATACTTCATGGATGTTCATCGGCACCTGATTCGGAGGACGATGCGGTGTAAGAAGCCGGTCCATGAGGGCCTGCAGACGGTCGGCCTCCTTGATGATCACCCGGGTGTATTCGCGCAGGCTCGGCCGGTCGAGCTCGCGTTCGAGGAGTTGAGCAGACCCGCGCAAACCTCCCAGCGGATTCTTGATTTCGTGAGCCAGGTTGCGGATCAGCTCGCGATTTGCCCGGTGCTGCGTCATGCGCTGCTCTTCTCGTTCGATGCGTAGCCTCTGGTCTATCGGCCGCAGCTCGAGCAGCAGCGCGGCTTGCGGCAGCTCGACCGGCGTAACAATGCAGTCAAGATGCAGGGGTTCCTGGCCCGTTGGAACGAGGATCAAGTCCTGATCAGCAAAGCCGCGCTCTTCGCGAATCGCTTGATGCAACAGAGCCGCTAGGGAACCCGACTCTGCAAAAAGTCCTGGAAAAGCTTGGTCGAGGACGCTCTTACGGCTAGCCGCGAACAAGGTTTCCGCCGCAGGGTTCAGGTACCTTACATGAAGGGCCCGATCCAAAAGGACCACGGCGGTGGCGAGCCAGTCCAAGCCCGGCGAGACTGCCGGACTCATGGGTGCGACCCGTTTCTGGGAACGGGGCGGCCATGGCGCCACGCGCGTGCGCCGTGCAGCGCCAAAAAAGCAGGACCCCGCCCGGGCCAGGTCACCCGATTCGTAAGAGCGGCGCGAGTCGCTCCTATTTGAGGCGTCCGAGCTCGCTGCGAAGCTGCTCGATGTTCTTTGTGTGCTGGCTGACCGCTTCCTGGTACGGCTTCAGTCGCTCGAGCACGCGAGCGTAGTTGCGCTCGTCGCCGTCGCGAGTTCCTTCCTGCTCGGTCAGCTTCTGCCGGGCATCGGCGAGTAGTTGCTGCTCGTTTTGAAGCTCTGACTCGAGAATCCTGCGGCGGTTCTCGTTGCGCGCCCAAGCAGGGTCCGTTACGGCTGAAGATTGCACCGCGCGCGTGGGGACCTGGGCAGGAACGACGGACACTTCCTTGCTCACCAATGTGCAGTTCTTGCCCACCGTGTCGCGTTTGACATTGGTGTAAGTCGGACGCCCGCTCGCATCGGGGCACTTGTACACTTCGCTCTGAGCGCGGCCCCAGGGCGTCACCAACGCGAGAAAAACCCAGCCGATCAATCGCTTGTTCAGTGCCATCACCCCCCCGGACCCTAGTGGGAGCTTTAAGTGTAGGCCAAAACAACCCTGATTTCAAATGAAAAAAGGACGAAACACCCGACTTCGGGTACTCCGTCCTCCCCTTATTTGGATTGGAATCCCGGCCCGGCCCCATGGGGCCCTTGGGTTTGCGCCTTTTACGAGCTGTAGTACATGTCGAACTCGACCGGGTGGGTCGTCATGCGAAAGCGCGTGAGCTCCTCATGCTTCAGGGAACAGTAGGCGTCAAGCATGTCGTCGGAGAACACCCCGCCCCTGGTCAGAAAGTCGCGGTCCTTGTTGAGGCATTCCAGGGCCATTTCGAGTGACGAGCACACCTGCTGGACCTTTTTTGCCTGGGCCGGCGGCAAGTCGTACATGTTTTTGTCGATCGGGTCGCCAGGGTGAATCTTGTTCTGCACTCCGTCCAGTCCGGCCATCAGCATCGCCGCAAAAGCGAGATAAGAATTGGTCGTCGGGTCCGGAAAGCGCACTTCTACCCGGCGCGCCTTGGGGTTGGTGACGAGCGGGATGCGGCAGGCGGCGGAACGGTTGCGCGACGAGTAAGCGAGGTTGATCGGTGCCTCGAACCCCGGCACCAGGCGCTTGTACGAATTGGTACCCGGATTGGTAATCGCGTTCAAGGCTTTTGCGTGCTTGATGATGCCGCCGATGTAGTACAGGGCGAAGTCGGACAGCCCCGAGTAGCCGTCACCCTGAAACAAGTTCTTGCCCTCTTTCCACACCGACTGATGGACGTGCATCCCCGAGCCGTTATCGCCTACGACGGGCTTGGGCATGAAGGTCGCGGTTTTCCCATAGGAATGGGCAACGTTCCAGACCGTGTATTTCAGAATCTGCATCCAGTCGGCGCGTTTCACCAGGCTGTTGAACTTAGTACCGATTTCGTTCTGGCCCATCGCACCCACTTCGTGATGATGCACTTCGCACTCAACGCCCTGCTGCTCCATTGCGAGCACCATGGCGTTCCTAATATCCTGCAGCGTGTCCGTCGGCGGCACTGGAAAATAGCCGCCTTTTATCGGGGCACGGTGACCCATGTTGCCGCCCTCGTACTCCTCCCCGGAGGACCACGGCGCTTCCTCGGATTTGATCTTGCAGAAACAACCGGACATGTCCACATTCCAGGTCACCGAGTCGAAAATGAAGAATTCGGGCTCGGGACCGAAATACGCGGTGTCGCCCAAACCGCTCGATTTCAGGTAGGCCTCGGCGCGTTTAGCGATGGTGCGCGGGTCGCGGTCGTAGCCTTTTCCATCGGTGGGTTCGACGCAATCGCAGGTGATGTTGAGCACCGGCTCATCCGTAAAAGGGTCCATTCGCGCACTGTCTGGATCGGGCATCAACAGCATGTCCGAGGCCTCGATGCTCTTCCACCCCGCGATCGAGGAACCGTCGAAGAAATGTCCGCTCTCGAACTTGTCCATGGTGAACGCCTTGACCGGCACGGAGACGTGTTGCTCCTTGCCGCGGGTGTCGGTGAAGCGCAGGTCCACGAACTTGACCTCCTTGTCCTTGATCAATTTCATGACGTCATTGGCAGACATTGCCATTGCAGGATCTCCTCAGGGTTCGGATTGTTGGTGAGTTAGGAAGGGAAACAAGCGCTAGATCGAGGGAATCTCTGCAGATTCCATGCCATCCGGCGCAAAAAAGGCAGGCCATTGTGTCAAAAGCGAGCACTCGACGCGATTTTAGGGGCTGGCGCACCAAACCGGCGCAAAGCAGCCATTATGCGCACCGCGTCAGTGCGAATCAACTCCGACGGCTTCGCCTGGAGCTAAACTATGCATATCCCGTTACCGCTGAATTCCATCATGAAGAAAGATTCCGTTGAGGGCATCCTCGCCCAGGCCCAAGAGCGAGCTAAGGCGATGAACCTACCTTACGCCGGAGCATTGCTGCCGCGTGAAGCCCACGCGGTGATTCAAAATGTCCCGGACGCAAGATTGGTCGACGTGCGCACCCAGGCCGAGTGGGACTATGTCGGTCATATTCCTGAGTCGGTATTGATCGAATGGAACACCTACCCGAGTGGCGAGCGCAATCCGCGGTTCGTTGAGCAGCTCCAGGCGCGGGTCGCGAAAAGGGAAGCACCGGTAATATTCTTGTGCCGCTCCGGGGCGCGCTCGCACCACGCCGCCGTAGCGGCAACGCAAGCCGGCTATCCCAACTCCTACAACGTGCTCGAGGGATTCGAAGGCGAGAAGGATCCGCAGGGCCATCGCGGTACGGTCGGCGGTTGGCGATTCGCGGGCTTACCCTGGATCCAAGGCTGACCTAAAGGAGGGCCCGATCGCCTCTATCCCGCCGACCAATTGACGATTCCCGTGTAGGCCGTAACGAGTACCGCTGCGCCGAAAGCGATCCGGTACCATGCGAACGGCGTGAAGTCGTGCGCGGCGATGTAGCGCAGCAGCCAACGTACGCAAAGGAAAGCGGACACGAACGCCGCGATCGAGCCGACCGCGAACATCCCCACATCGCCCGAAGCGAAGAGCGCGCGGTTCTTCCAGAAATCGTATGCGCCGGCTGCCACGAGCGTCGGCACGGCCAGGAAAAAGGAAAACTCCGTCGCGGTGCGCCGCGAAAGTCCGAACAACATCCCGCCGATGATGGTCGCTCCCGAACGCGAAGTACCGGGGATCAGCGCGAACGCCTGCGCAATGCCGACTTTCAACGCGTCTTTCCAGGTCATTTCGTCCACGTTTTGAATCACGGCGGCGCGTCGACGTCTTTCCACCCAAAGAATGATGAACGCTCCGGCGATGAACGCGAGCGCAACGGGCACGGCGTGGAAAAGATAGGTCTTGATCAGCTTGCCGAACGCGAGGCCTAACACCGCTGCAGGAGTGAAAGCGACTAGGAGATTGAGCGCGAAACGCTGCGCCGCGCGATCGGTGATAAGGCCCGCCAATACACGCCCGAATCGCGCACGGTATTCCCAGACGACCGCGAACATCGCGCCGGTCTGGATCACGATCTCGAATACCTTCGCCTTCTCATCGGTGAAGCCAAGCAGCTCGCCGACGAGAATCAGGTGTCCGGTTGACGAGATCGGCAGAAACTCGGTCAGCCCTTCCACGACGCCGAGGACGAAAGCCTTTGCGAGTAGCGCGAATTCCACGGCGTCTCCAGAAAATAAAAGGCGGCAGGAACTGCCGCCTCGAAATTCTAACGGAAACCGTCAGAAGTGTGATGAGCCTGTCTCGTGACGATATCTCAGTCAGGCCTTTTGATAGACCGCCGCGCCTTTTCTGACGAACTCCACCGCCTTCTCCTCCATGCCCTTCTTCAATGCATCCCGCTCTGAAAGACCGTGTTTCTCCGCGTACTCGCGTACATCTTGAGTGATCTTCATCGAGCAGAAATGAGGCCCGCACATCGAGCAGAAATGCGCGAGCTTCGCTCCTTCCTGGGGCAAGGTCTCGTCGTGGAACTGCTTTGCCTTGTCCGGGTCGAGGCCGAGATTGAACTGGTCCTCCCAGCGGAATTCGAAACGCGCCTTCGAAAGTGCGTTGTCTCGGATCTGCGCGCCGGGATGCCCCTTGGCGAGGTCGGCGGCATGCGCCGCGATCTTGTACGCCATGATACCGTCCTTGACGTCGTCCTTGTCCGGCAGTCCGAGGTGCTCCTTGGGCGTCACGTAACACAGCATGGCCGTACCATACCAACCGATCATCGCCGCGCCGATCGCGCTAGTGATGTGGTCGTAGCCGGGGGCGATGTCGGTGGTGAGCGGTCCCAGCGTATAGAACGGCGCTTCCTTGCAGTATTTGAGCTGCAGGTCCATGTTCTCGCGGATGAGCTGCATGGGCACGTGCCCCGGGCCCTCGATCATCGCTTGGCAATCATGCTTCCAGGCGGTATCAGTCAATTCGCCGAGCGTCCTGAGTTCCGCGATCTGCGCGTCGTCGTTCGCATCGTAGATCGAGCCGGGACGCAGGCCGTCGCCAAGCGAGAACGATACGTCGTACGCAGCCATGATCTCGCAGATGTCTTCAAAATGCGTATAGAGAAAACTCTCCTCGTGGTGCGCTAGGCACCACTTCGCCATGATCGAGCCACCGCGCGAGACGATCCCAGTCATGCGCTTCGCGGTCATCGGAATGAATGGCAGCCGCACGCCTGCGTGAATGGTGAAGTAGTCCACGCCCTGCTCGGCTTGCTCTATCAGCGTATCCCGAAAAATTTCCCAGGTCAGCTCTTCGGCCTTTCCGTCCACCTTTTCCAGCGCCTGGTAGATCGGCACCGTGCCTATCGGCACCGGAGCGTTGCGGATGATCCATTCGCGCGTTTCGTGAATGTGCTTGCCCGTGGAGAGATCCATGACCGTGTCGCCGCCCCAGCGTATCGCCCAGGTCATTTTCTCGACTTCCTCGGCGATGCCGGAACTGATGGCCGAGTTGCCGATGTTGGCGTTAATCTTCACCAGGAAATTACGGCCGATGATCATCGGTTCGGTTTCTGGATGATTGATGTTCGCCGGAATGATGGCGCGGCCGCGAGCCACTTCATCGCGCACGAATTCCGGAGTGATGAATTTCTGCAGTGACGCCCCGAACGACTCGCCTCGGTGCTGTCGGGTGATCGATTCCGGGAGCGCGTCGCATCGCTGGTTCTCCCGGACCGCGATATATTCCATTTCCGGGGTGACGATGCCCCTTTTCGCATAGTGCATCTGGGTCACGTTGCGACCCGACTTCGCCCGGCGCGGCTTCCTTTTCAGGCTAAAGCGCATTTCCCCAAGCTTTGGATCAACGAGGCGCTCGAGGCCGTACCTCGAAGTCGGGCCGGGCAATTCTTCCGTATCGGCGCGCTCTTCGATCCACTGCGCGCGCACCGGTGCTAGGCCAGCGCGAATGTCGATCTTGGCCCGCGGATCCGTGTAGGGGCCGGAGGTGTCATAGACTAAAATCGGAGGATTTTTCTCCGCGCCGAACGAAGCCGGCGTGTCGGACTGAACGATCTCGCGCATCGGTACAAGCAGGTCGCTGCGCGAGCCTTCGACGTAAACTTTTCGCGAGTTCGGCATGGGTTTGACCGCCGCATCATCGACGCGCGCGGTCCGGGCTAGGAACTTCGGATTGGCGTTCATGGCGCTCCTCGTGCAAGAACCGAAGGGGAGCGAAGAGATGGACCATTCAACGCTTCCCTGCGGCGGCATTATCCGCATCAGGTTCGAAGGGTTTACTCTCACCCGGCCAGGCAGAATTTTCTCGGTCAGGACCCCTACGTTGCTCGGGCAAAGTTACTCCAAGCCCGAGGGGTTGGCAAGCGCAGTCAATCGCTCGGACTTGTGGCGAACGTAAGCCGGATACAGTTGCGCTCGCCTTCTCGGCTGTAGCTCGCGTCCCTCGCGAGCGACCTGATCAATTTCAAGCCGAGACCGCCCACCGGTTGCTGAGCAACGAGGACGCCCGTATCCATGGGACGAAATTCGCCGAACGGATTGTGCGGCGGGGCCGCGTCCTCATAGCGCAAAATAAATCCCGTGTCACGGGGATCAAATGCGATCCACACCGGGGATTCGCTCTCTTCGCAATAGCCGTGGGTGACCGTATTCGTGAATAGTTCCTCGACGATAAGGAGGACCTTCAGGCAGTCTTCCCGGCCTATCCCGGCGGTGGTACACGCGTCCTCAACAAAGGTTCGGATTTCGACCATGGAGTCCATCCTGGCCGGGAACCGGGCAAGCGGGGCGTTAGCCATCGACGGGATGAGCCGGGAAAAGGCTGTTTAAGCTATTATAGATAGGAACAAAGCGGCCTCGCAGGCGCTGGCCACCTCCGCAGTTGCAAAGGCAGGCCAATTATTGGGGGGTTGTAATGCAATCGACTCGTTTGATCGTCATTCGTCGGTTTCTCGTTGTTTGCGCGTGCAGCATTGTGCCGATCGCAAGCTGGGGTAGTGATATAGCGCAGTTCAGAGTCGCCAGGGGTTCTGTGTATCTCGAGCGCAGCGGCCAGCGCATCCCGGCACGCGTAGGAACGCATCTGCAGGCAACCGACACCGTGGTGACCGGGGCGGACGGATCGGCCGGTATCGCCTTCGTGGACAATTCGCTTTTGTCAGTCGGCCCCAACAGCGTGCTAGCCATCGAGCGATACGCGTTCAACTCGACTACGCACGAAGGTGCTTTCGAATCCTCTCTCCGCAGGGGAACTCTTTCGGTGGTGTCTGGAAAAATAGCCAAGCAGTCTCCCGATGCAATGAAAGTGAAGACTCCTTCTTCGATACTCGGGGTGCGCGGAACCGAGTTCCTCGTTCGCTCCAGCGACTAAGGCCCTAAGGCACTTCATGCGCCGGCACTGCGCTGCGCTGATCGCGTCATGGGTCCTGGGGAGCTGCGCCACACCGAGCCAAGACTTGATCGTGCTTTTGCCGGACAAGGAGGGCAAAGTCGGAACAGTCGTTGTCCAAGGCCAGAAGGGTAAGGCTGTGCTCAATACCGCGTACGCCGCCGCCCGGACGACGCCCGAAGGCGGTATGCAGCGCGGCATTGCAAGCCAGAGCGAGGTAAAGGAGGTTTTTGGCAGCGCACTCGCAGCCCAGCCGTCGCGCCCGATCTCCTTTATCCTCTACTTCGAGAGTGGCAACGACGAATTTACCGAGGAATCGAAGCAGGAAGTCAGGCGTTTGCTCGCGGAGATGGCGCGCAGGGAGGCGCCGGACATTACCGTCATTGGCCATACCGATCTGGTCGGCCCGGACCCTTCCAATGATGCGCTTTCTCTTCAGCGGGCCGAGCGCGTTAAGTCGATCCTGGCCGGAATGGGTATTCCGGCTGAGCGGATCCTGACCGCTGGCCGCGGCAGGCGCGAGCCTTTGATCCCCGCAGTCGAAGGGGTTTCCGAGCCGCGGAATCGGCGAGTCGAAATCAACGTGCGCTAGGCCCGTTCCAGCGCAGCACCAGGAGCGTCAGGTCGTCTGCAGCTTCCGCTCCGTCGACAAATTGCGAGATATCCGCACGGATCGCATTGACGAGGGCTGCGGGATTTTCAGTGTTCCGGCCGCGCTCGAGTGCCTCGCGCAACCGGACGGCACCGTAAAGCTCCCCCGCCGGATTCATTGCTTCGGTTACCCCGTCGGATACAACACATACAATTCCTCCTCGGCTCATCTCGTGCTCGGCGGCAACGTAGGAAAATTCTTCGAGCACGCATAACGGCGGCCCGCCGCCCTCCTCAAGCCTGGCGATCTCGCCATCGGCAGCCAGAACGAAAGGCGGTTCATGTCCGGCGCTGCAATACTCCAGGCGACCGCTCAGAACGTCGAGCACGCCGGCAAAAACGGTTACGAACAAGAACTCGGGATTCTCCCGCGCAATTTCCGCGTTGGCCTCATGTAGCAATTCATCGACCCGACGCCCGCGTCGAAGGGCAGTGCTTTTGCACAGAGCTTTGCTGACCGCCATGAAGATACTGGCAGGCAAGCCCTTCCCGGATACATCGCCTACGAGAAAGAATAAGTGCTCGGCATCGAGCATGAAGAAATCG
Source organism: Betaproteobacteria bacterium (assembly GCA_005881575.1). Lineage (GTDB taxonomy): Bacteria > Pseudomonadota > Gammaproteobacteria > Burkholderiales > SG8-39 > VBDM01. Next base: position 24,940 of record VBCA01000017.1, on the reverse strand, counting down.
TATAGATCCCCTCCTACTTCGCGCGCCGGCTCCATGGCTGCAGAAATCTCGAAGCGATGTTCTGAAGGGAACGCCGACTCGGGCCGCGGGAGACTACCGATCTGGATGCGTCGCGCCGCGTCAAGCTCACCGGCGAGCCGAGCGGCAGACTCGCGTTCGCGTTGCAGGCGCTCCTGCAGCAATTTTTTCTGCGCGTTGGCCTCCGCGAGCGTCTCGACAAGCATCGCAGCGAACAGGAAGACGATCGCGGCGCCGGGAACCGAAGCGTCGAGCAGCAGCCCCGCCACCCGGTATGCGCCGAAGCCAGCCGCACCCAGCGTTATCAGTGATAAAAGGAGCAGGACCGTCGAACGTCCCGGCGAGAGTCGAGGCACGGAACACACGACCACCAACCCCATGACGAAAAGGGCCAATCCTTCGACCCAGGTTGCCCAGCGCGGGCGCACCAACAGTGCGCCGTCAAAAACGTTCTCAAGGACCTGCGCATGAATCTCGATCCCGGGCATGCGCTCGCCAAGCGGCGTGGACTGGTAATCGATCAGACCAAGCCCGGTGACGCCGACGAGCACGAGCTTGCCCTCGAGTTGAGCGGGGTCTGCCTTGTCGCCGAGCACATCCGCCGCCGAGACGAAGCGACTTGCATCGTGTGGGGTGTAGTGGACCCACAGGCGTCCGTCAGATTGAGTGGGGACGACCAAGTCGCCGATTCCCACGGCTTCAACCCCGGCCACGCCGCCTTGCACGAAGAAGAGCGGTTCGCCACTCGCCAAACGAAGAGTCTCTAGGCTCAAAGGTAGCACTGGGGTCACCCCGACAAGCGCGACGAGCGGCACGCGCCGGACCACGCCCGCCTCGGTATCGGCGCTGAGTAGTCCGTGTCCTCTCGCGGCCGTGTCGATTTCCGGGAGACTGCGAAGCGTAGAAGCATAGTGGCGCAGAGCCGCTCGCGCGTCGGATCCTCTTTGCAGAGATGGAGTCAGCGGGGCAACCTCGGAAGGCTTGCCGGCCTCTAGCCCTGCAATGCCCAGTGCTACGGGAGCAGCTTTGATCGACGCGGCCAGTACCGCATCGTGGCGCGGCAGCATTGCGAGACGCGCCGCCAATCGCGGATCGACTTCGGCCACCGATGGTGCAAGCCATTCGGGGGAAAGGCGGTCGGGCTCAGGAAACAGTATGTCTACCCCGATTGCCGCAGGGCGGGCTGCACCCAGTTTATCGATGAGCTGTGCGACCAATGTGCGCGGCCATGGCCATTGACCGAATCGGTCCAGACTCACCTCGTCGATGGCGACGATGACTGCAGGCGCCGAGCGCCTCTCGCGCGGAGACAGTTCCTGATAGCCGTCGAGCCACGCAAGGCGCGTTGCACCGACGATGGGCATGTCCTGCCACAGAATCGGCACCAGGAGCAGCGCAAGCAGCGCCACACCGTGACCAACCCCGCGTGAATTGAACATCGTCCCGAGAGGATTTGCCCGGGCGACCAACTCCGATCCGGAGTACGGGCCGACGTCCCCGGCATCCGGTAAGGATTTGCTCCTCAGAGCTCGATCTCCAGGCCGTCGTAGGCGACCGAGATGCGAAGCGCTTCACCCGTACGCGAGATTTCTTCGTAACGCAGGGTTTCTCGCCAAATCTGGGCGATGCGCTCATCGTTGTTGGCCGGTTCGTGGTGGAAAAGCACCAGGTGTTTCACATGGGCAAGCTGGCACAACTCGACCCCAACCACGTTGCTCGAGTGTCCCCAGTCCTCCTTCACCGACACAGCTTCCGCGAGCGAGTACATGGCGTCGAAAATCACCAAGTCGGCGTCCGCAAAGAAAGTTGCGGCGCCTTCGACCGCATCCGGGACGTCCAGCCTGTGCTCGGAGTCGGTCGAATAGACGATGATCCGGCCGTCACGGACGAATCGATACCCGTAGGAATCTCCGGAATGGCTCTGCAGCTTGGCGGTCACGCTCCATCCGGCGACCTCGTAGCTCCGGCCAGGCTGGAGTGTGACGAACTCTACCGACGCTCCTAGGCGATCAAACGGCACAGGGAAACAGGGCGGGTCCTGTTGGCGACGAAGCGCTTCTTCGAGATTGGTGTGACAGCCGTAAATCAGAATCCTGTTCCCAGGGATGTAGGCGGGGGCGAAAAAGGGGAAGCCCATGATGTGGTCCCAGTGAAGGTGGGACTGGAACACGTGGAAGACGTTGGTCTTGGCGGGACCGTCACGGGTGATTACATGGTTTCCGAAGGCGCGTACGCCGCTCCCGAGATCGCACAATACATGCTCGTCCTCACCCGCATCGAGCTGCACGCAGGCGGAATTGCCTCCGAAAGTGTGCGAGACGGCGAAATCAAGCTCTGAGTCGACCCAAGCCCGCGCCTTTTCTTGCGTGTCGAGACGCTCACCCGAAGCCGCGACTATCGCCTGGGCGAGCTTGTCCCTGACCGACGCGGAGTCCAGGGAGACGGGGATGGAGCCGCGCGTTCCCCAGAACGTGACCCACAGTGCCATCGGTCAAGTGCCATGGGCGGAGTCATAGGCCGCCAGGGCTGTCGGCGAAACCTTGGTCAGAGCTTCGCGAACCGACCCAAAACACTGGAAGACAAGATTGAAGCGGCTGATCTCGAAGATTTCGCGCACCACAGGCTGGAGCGCCGCTACCACGATCGAGCCTCCCTGCTCACGGATTTCCTTGCCCGCCAGCATCAAGACGCGCAACCCGACGCTGCTAATGTAGTCCACCTTCGAAAAATCCAAGACCAGGCGATTTCCCCCTGCTCGGGAGCTGGCTATATAGGCGTCGAGCCCGGATTTCAACCGGTCGGTCGTGCTGTTGTCGACTCGCCCGATAGGGGTGAGCACCAGCGTGTCGCCGTAACGCTCTTGGGATACATGCATGGAACGGATAGACCCCCCCGGACCGTTAAACACGCTTGCGGCGTATCGAGAATTGCATCCGTTCAGAAATTATTGCTGTCGAGGGCTATTTTGATTCATCGCTCAGCGCGCTTCAAGTGCAGCCGCTGGGACGGCGCCTCGGTCTCCATTCGCCGCTGACGTCAGTGATAGTCAGAAGTCTAGCGCCGGAACGCGCCGCAATCAATGCTAGAATCGGCGCCTTTCGCGCAACTCCCAGTCCCACATGAACGTCGAGCAAGCCCGCTTCAACATGGTCGAGCAGCAGATCCGCCCGTGGGAGGTGCTCGACCAGGATGTGCTCGACCTCTTATACGTGGTGCGCCGCGAGGAGTTTGTCCCCGCCGAGTACCGGGCGTTTGCCTTCTCGGACATGGAAATTCCCCTGTACGAGGGCGCAGACGAGGGCGAGCGCATGATGCAGCCCAAGGTGGAGGCGCGCATTCTGCAGGAACTCGCGGTGAAGAAAAACGAACGCGTGCTCGAAGTGGGCACCGGCAGCGGCTATCTCACCGCGCTTCTCGCCGCCCGGGCGCACCATGTGTACTCCGTTGAAATCAATCCGAAGCTGAAGGCGTTCGGGGAGGAGAATCTTCGGCGCAGCGGCGTGGAGAACACCGATGTCCAGCTCGGAGACGCGGCGCAAGGCTGGCTTACACATGCGCCTTACGACGTCATCGTGCTCACCGGCTCCACGCCGATTTTGCCGCAAACATTGGTCTTGCAGCTCAAGGTAACGGGACGGCTATTCGCGGTCGTGGGCGATCCCCCGGTCATGGAAGCGCGGCTCATTACCAGCGTTGGCGAAGACTCATGCCATACGACTGCTCTGTTCGAGACCTGTCTTGCTCCGCTCAAGAATGCGCTGCAGCCAGCGCGCTTCGAATTTTAACGGTAAGCCTGAGTCGCAGTGCTCATGCCGCGGTCTTGTCTCCCCCTGTCACTCGCCGTTGCCTTATCGGCAGTGCCCGCCCGCGCAGCGGATCTTTTGCAGATCTACCGCGACGCTCTCGCGAACGATGCCACCTACGCGTCCGCGCGCGCGACGCGCGACGCGGGTCTTGAAAGTCTGCCGCAGGGCCTTGCCCCCATCCTGCCCACCGTCAACGCTACCGCATTCACCCAGGATAACCGCAACAATATTTCCTTTCGCGGTGCGGCGCCGGACTCCCAGCGGCAGGGCAATTCCAACGGGTTCACCGTGACGCTCACGCAGCCTCTTTTCAATTGGCAAAACATCCAGGCGTACAAGGAGGCCGGGTTCAAGGCGGCGCAAGCCGAAGCCACATTCGGCCAAGCGACCCAGGACCTGATCGTGCGCGTCGCGCAAGCCTATTTCGACGTGCTCGCTTCGCAGGACAGCCTGGCATTCATCCAAGGGCAGAAGGTGGCGATCTCCGAGCAGCTCGCACAGGCGAAGCGCAATTTCGAGGTCGGCACCGCAACGATCACCGATACTCACGAAGCGCAGGCCCGCTTCGACCTCGCGACCTCTCAGGAAATCGCGGCGCAAAGCGATCTCGAAATCAAGAAGCGCACTTTGCAGCAGATCGTGGGCAAGTTTCCTGAGAGGCTCGAGCCGCTGAAGCCGAACATCGAGCTCAACCCGCCCAAGCCGAACTCGATGGAAGACTGGGCCACCGCCGCCGCCAGCCAAGGCTATCCGGTACGCGCGCAGGAAGCGGCGCTCGAAATTGCCGTGCGCGAGATCGAGCGAACGCGCGCCGGGCATCTGCCCACCCTGAACATCGTCGGGAGCACTGGCAGCAGTTCTTCGAGCATCAGCACCTCTACGTCGATCAACAACAACGCCTCGGACGCGACCAGCAGCGCGATCAGCTTGCAGCTTGCCATTCCCCTCTATGCGGGAGGCAATGTCAGCTCGCTTGTGCGGCAAGCGGTCGCCAACCGCGAAAAAGCGCAGCAGGATCTGGAGGGCGCGCGGCGTACCGCCGCGTTATCCGCCCGCCAGTCCTACGTTGGCGTCACCAATGGGATGGCCCAGGTGAAAGCCCTGGAGGCGGCGCTCGTTTCCAGCCGCAGCGCGCTCGATTCGAACAGGCTCGGCTACGAGGTCGGGGTGCGCATCAACATCGACGTCTTGAACGCCCAGCAACAGGTCTTCAGCACGTTGCGCGATCTTTCGAGGGCGCGCTATGACACGATCCTGAACGGCCTGCGGTTGAAGTCGGCCTCGGGGACGCTAGGCGAAGCCGACGTCGAAGAGGTGAACCGCTTGCTGGGGACGAATTGACCTCCGCAGTCACCTCAGCAATCGCTCGCAGATCGCGAGCGTCCGCTCGGTGGCGCCTCGATGCGCCGCACAGAAAGCGACTCCAGCTTTTCCCATTCGCTCGCGCAGCCCGGCGTCTTGAAGTATGGATCGGGCCACCCGCATCACTTCTTCGGCGGTGTTGACACGCACCGCGGCGCCGACCGCGACCGCGCTTTCGGCCGCCTGCGCGAAATTGTAGGTGTAGGGCCCGATCAGTACCGGCACGCCCGCCGCGCAAGCTTCGATCAGGTTGTGACCGCCGTAAGTGAGCAGACTTCCTCCGACGAAGGCAAGGTCGCAGGCCCGGTAGTAGGCTGCCATTTCACCCATGCTGTCCCCGAGCACGATGCCGCAGTCGGCATCGAGCGGCGCGTTCGTGCTGCGCCGGATGAACTTCAGCCCCCGGGATGCAAGGAGCTGCGCTACCGAGTCGAACCGTTGCGGGTGCCGCGGCACAATGACCAGAAGTGCGTCGCCGAGAGCGTTGGGCTCCAAGGCGTCAAGCAGCAGCTCTTCCTCGCCTTCGCGAGTGCTGGCGGCAAGCAGCACTGCTCGAGTGCCAAACCGGTGCCGGAATTGCGCTGCGAGCGAATCGCTCCGGGGGTCCGGATCAGCGTCAAACTTGAGGTTTCCGGTGACTTCCACATCGCGCGCGCCGAGGGATCGAAGCCGCTCGGCGTCTTCGGTGGTTTGCGCGGCGACCGCGCTCAAGCTCCCTAGAGCGGCCCGCACGAGCGGCGCGACCGCGCTGTAGCCGCGCGCCGACTTGGCCGACATTCGGGCATTGGCGAGCAGAAGCGGCACGCCAGAACGTTGACACTCGCCCACGAGGTGAAACCAGATTTCGGTCTCCATCAGGATGCCAAGCCGTGGCCGGAAGCTGCGTAGGAACCGCCGGACGGCCGAGGGGTAATCGTAAGGGAGCCACGCAACGAGCACAGCGCCACCGAACAGTTGCTGCGCCGCCTCCCGGCCCGTTGCGGTCATCTGGGTAATCAACAAATCGCAGCCCGGGTGGCGGGACCGCAGCGCATGCAGCAGAGGCTCCGCGCCACGTGTCTCACCCACCGACACGGCGTGCAGCCAGATCACCGGCCGCGCCGGCGTCCTGCCGTAGAAGCCGAATCGCTCGGCGATGTTCTGCCTATAGGCCGGCTCGTGTCGCCCACGCCACCACAGGCGCGCGAGCACGAAGGGAAAAGCGAACCAAAGGAGCAAGCTATAGCCGGCCCGCCACATCAGAACGCCCCGACGGCCTCAAAGGCGGTTAGAATGCCGCGCATAAGCCGCTGATTATACGGGTTTGCCGTCTCTTCCTTGCCCATGCCCTTGTCCGTAACCATCATCACACGCAATGCCGCCGGCCAACTGGAACGTTGCCTTGCTAGCATCGCCTTCGCCGACGAGGTCGTCGTGGTGGACTCCGGCTCCACGGATGGCACGGTCGAGCTCGCCGCTCGCCACGGCGCGCGCGTAGTCCGGAAGGAATGGCTCGGGTTCGGCGCGCAAAAGCAGTACGCCGTCGACGCTGCCAGCCACGTGTGGGTATTGTGCGTTGACGCCGACGAATGCCTGAGCCCCGAGCTTCGCGAGGCTATCGTCGCGGAGCTGAAAGCACCGCGCGGCTTCGTCTACGCCGTTGCGCGCCGCAATCGCTTTCTGGGACGCTGGCTCAAGCACGGCGAAGGCTATCCCGACTGGAACGTGCGCCTGTTTCACCGCGAGCATGCGCGTTGGGGAAGCGAGCCGGTGCACGAAAGGATCGTGACCCGATCGCCCGTGCTCAGGCTTCGAGGCGACCTGCTGCACGATTCGGCGGAAACCCTGGAGAAGTATCTCGACAAGCAGAACCGCTACACGAGCCTGCAGGCCGAATCGTTGCGCGCCGCGGGTCGCCGCGCGAATGCCTGCCAGCTGGTGCTCTCACCCTTGCTGCGCTTCGTCAAGTTCTACCTCTGGCGGCTTGGATTCCTCGACGGCGTGCCGGGCCTGGTGCACATCACGATCGGCTGCATGAACAGCTTCAACAAGTACGCGAAACTGAAGGCGCTGGAGCGCGCCTCGGAATGACCATTTTGGTCACAGGGGGTGCCGGATTCATAGGCTCGAATTTTGTCCTGGATTGGTTCGCGCAAGGCGCAGGCCCCGTGATCAACCTGGACAAGCTCACCTACGCGGGCAATCCTGCGAATCTGCACGCGCTCAAGGACAACCCGGAGCACGTGTTTGTCCACGGGGATATCTGCGACCGGGAACTGGTGCGGAGCCTCCTCGAACGGCACGCCCCGCGCGCCATCGTTCACTTCGCGGCGGAGAGCCACGTCGATCGCTCCATTCACGGGCCCGGTGATTTCGTCCAGACCAATATCCTCGGCACCTTCACCTTGCTCGAGGAAGTGCGCAGCTGGCTGGAAAAGCAAGCGCCCTCTCGACGCGAGGATTTCCGATTTCTGCACGTCTCGACCGACGAGGTATTCGGCTCGCTAGCGCCCCACGATCCGCCGTTCAAGGAATCGACTCCCTTCGCGCCGAACAGCCCCTACGCAGCTTCGAAGGCAGCCGCGGACCACTTGGTGCGGGCGTACCATCACACCTATGGGCTGCCGACGCTGACCGTCAACTGCTCGAACAACTACGGCCCTTACCAGTTCCCCGAAAAGCTCATTCCCCTGATGATCCTGAACGCCATCACCCACAAACCCCTGCCGGTCTACGGCGAGGGCGGCAACGTGCGCGACTGGTTGTACGTGCAGGATCATTGCACGGCGATCCGACGGGTCCTGGAGCGCGGCCGCGTCGGCGAGAGTTACAACGTCGGCGGCTACAACCAGAAGACCAATCTCGAGGTGGTGAACGCAATCTGCGCGCTGCTCGACGAAGCGAGGCCCAATCGCAAGAGCCCGCATTCCATGCTGATCTCCTTCGTGAAGGACCGTCCGGGACACGATCGCCGTTACGCGATGGACGCGACGAAGATCGCCATTCAGCTCGAGTGGACACCCTCGGAGAGCTTCGATTCCGGTTTGCGCAAGACCGTCGCCTGGTATCTGGACAACCCGGATTGGGTCGCGCACGTGACGAGCGGCGCCTACCGCCAATGGATCGAGAAGAACTATGCCAAACGAGGCGAAGCGTGAAGGGCATCATCCTCGCCGGAGGCAGCGGCACGCGCCTCTTCCCAGTGACGCAGGTCGTTTCCAAACAGCTCCTGCCCGTCTACGACAAGCCGATGATCTATTACCCCTTGAGCACGCTGATGCTCGCCGATATCCGCGACATCCTCGTCATTTCCACTCCGGATGACACGCCGCGCTTCGAAAGGCTTCTCGGCAGCGGCGCCTCCTGGGGCGTGAGCTTCAGCTACAAGATACAGCCGGAGCCGAAGGGCATCGCCCAGGCGTTCCTCGTCGGCGAGAAGTTCATCGGCACCGAGCCCTGCGCGTTGGTGCTCGGGGACAATATCTTCTACGGCCACGACTTGCAACCCACATTCGGGCAAGCAGCGAAGAAATCCTCGGGTGCGACGGTGTTCGCCTACCGGGTGCAGGACCCGCAGCGCTACGGCGTGGTCGAGCTCGATGTGAGAGGCCGCGCCATCAGCATCGAGGAAAAGCCGGCGAAGCCCAAGTCGCACTACGCAGTGACGGGGCTCTATTTCTACGACAACCAGGTCGTGCGCATCGCGAAATCGCTCAAGCCTTCGGCGCGTGGGGAACTGGAGATCAGCGACGTCAATCGCCATTACCTCGTAGAGGGCATGCTTCACGTGGAAACGCTGGGACGGGGGCACGCGTGGCTCGACACCGGCACCTACGAATCGCTGCTCGAGGCGAGCCACTTCATCGAGACGCTCGAGCGGAGGCAGGGTCTGAAGATCGGCTGCCCCGAAGAGATCGCCTGGAACAAGAAGTGGATCGACGACGCGAAGCTCGAGGCGCTGGCGGCGCCACTCAGGAATAGCGGTTACGGGACCTACCTGCTGTCGCTGCTGCGAGGCGGCCCGCACGACAAATGAAGGTTACGCTGACCGGCCTTCCTGGAGTGTTGCTCATCGAGCCCCGCGTATTCGGCGATTCGCGCGGATTCTTCTTCGAGAGCTGGAACGAACGGGAGTTCGAGCGTATAGGAATCCGTGCCCGTTTCGTCCAGGACAATCACTCGCGCTCGGGACGAGGCGTGCTGCGGGGGCTGCATTATCAGATCCGCCGGCCGCAAGGCAAACTCATCCGGGTCGTCGCCGGCGAGATCTTCGATGTGGCGGCGGACATCCGCCGCAGCTCACCCACTTTTGGCCGCTGGGAGGGCGTTCACCTGAATGCGGAATCGCACAAGATGCTGTGGATCCCGGTCGGTTTCGCGCACGGCTTTTGCGTGCTGAGCGACTTTGCCGAGGTCCTGTATAAGGCCACGGAGTTCTACGCGCCCGAGGACGAGCGCTGCATCCTCTGGAACGATCCGGAACTCCACGTCGATTGGCCCATCCCCGGCGGCGCTCCCGCACTATCGGCCAAAGACGCCGCGGGGACGCGGCTGCGGGATGCCGAAGTGTTTCAGTGAAGATTCTGCTGACCGGAAGGAGCGGGCAGGTCGGCTGGGAGCTCGCGCATGCGCTCGCACCGCTCGGCGAAGTCATCGCCCTTGACCGCGAAGATCTCGACCTCGCAGTTCCAGACCAGATCGTCTCGGTCGTTCGCTCGGTGCGGCCCGAAGTGCTCATCAATGCCGCGGCTTATACGGCCGTCGACCGCGCGGAAAGCGAGCCGGACGCCGCCTACGCCGTCAATGCCGCCGCAGTCGCCGTCCTGGCCGAAGAGGCGAAACGGGTCGGAGCCCTGTTCGTCCACTATTCGACCGATTACGTCTTCGACGGAACGAAGGATGCCCCGTATATCGAGGAGGACCACCCCAATCCCATCAACGCCTACGGCCGCAGCAAGCTCGCCGGAGAGCAGGCGATTCACGACATCGGCGGCGCTCATTTGATACTGCGCACGAGCTGGGTGTACTCGACGCGGGGCAAGAACTTCCTCCTCACCGTACGGCGTCTGCTCCGGGAGAAAGATGAACTGCGCATCGTATCCGATCAGATCGGGGCACCGACCACGGCCGGCGACCTCGCGCAGGCGACCGCCGAACTTCTCCGTCGCCACGGCGCCGCCGGGCTGGGCGACGCGCGGGGGACTTATCACGCCACGTCCTCCGGATCCACGTCCTGGTACGGATTTGCGACGGAATTGGTACGCCTGGAAAGGTGCGAATTTCGGGTCCGAGTCGTGCCGATTGCATCGAGCGAGTATCCAACGCCCGCACGAAGGCCCAAGAACTCGCGTCTGTCCAACGAGAAGCTGTTTCGGCGCCTCGGCGTTACCCTGCCGACGTGGGAAGTCGGTCTCAGAAAAATCTCGGGCGCGCCTTAGAGAATCTGCGGCTTATGGTTTCGAGATTTCGCCGGAACGTCGTTGCCAATCTGGTGAGCACCGGCTGCATCGCCGCAGTCCAGCTTGTCGTCACCCCGCTGCTGGTCTGGAAGCTCGGGACGAGCGCTTTTGCCCTCGTCGGGTTCTACACAACCCTCGTGGCCGTGCTCGCCATCCTCGACCTGGGGCTCACCCCTCTCCTGACGCGGGTCATGGCAAGGCACCTGCCTTCCGTCGACGCCCCATGGCGCGGCGCGACCGTGCTGCGAACGTTCGAGATCCTGTTCGCGGGGATCGGCCTGGTTGTGGCCGTCGCCATAGTGAGCGCGGCGCCTTTTGTGGGAGAGCACTGGCTCAGGTCATCCGTCGTCCCACAGGGTGAAATCGAAACGGCGGTTCGACTCATGGGGCTGCTGTTCTTGCTGCGCTGGGCGCAAGCCCCTTACGTAGCGACGCTCCAGGGGCTGCAGCAGCAGGTAAGGCTGAGTATCGCCAATGCGGGCATGTACACGATAGTCAACGCCTGCGCTGTTCTTGCACTTTGGGTCGCAAAGCCTACGATCGTCGTCTTCTTCGCCTCTCTGGCCGCAGGTACGCTCGTTCAGCTGTTGACGATTCGATGGATAGCGTGGAGGGCGGATCCCGCGCTCCGGGAACGATCGCGGTTCGACACGGCGGTGATACGCGCCGGATGGCGATTTTCGGCGGGAATGCTGGGCATATCGATTACCGCGACCATCCTGACGCAGATGGACAAGCTGATATTGACAAAACTGGTCCCCCTAGAGGAGTACGGTCTGTATGCGATGGCGCAGGTGCTTGCCAGCGGCCTGTCCGTCGTGATTCTGCCGATATTCAACGCCGTTTATCCGCGGCTGTGCGAGCTTGTCGCTTCCGGGGACGAGGCCCGCTTGCGGACGTCCTTTCTGTCCGCCAGCAACTTGATGGGCGCGATCTTGGTTCCTACCGTAGTCTTTTTGGTCCTTTTCTCATACGAAGTATTGGTTCTGTGGACACGTAACCCGGAGGTCGCTGCGCCCACCGCGCCCTTGTTGGCGCTGCTTGCGACCGGAACGGCGCTGAACGGCCTCATGTTTGTTCCGTACGCGCTGCAGCTCGCACGTGGCAATACTAGAATCGGCTTCACCATCAACCTGGTGCTTTGCGTCGTCATGGTGCCGAGCATTGTTTTCCTCACGTATCACTTCGGCATCGTGGGGGGAGCGTCCGTATGGCCCGCGCTCAACGGGCTGTATCTGATCGCGGGCCTCCCCTTGACCTGGAGCCTCTGCCTCGGATCGCGCAATTGGGTTCTTTTCTACCGCGATATGTTCGTGGGTCAGGCGCCTTCTGTCTGTTTGATCGCCGGAGCCCGGGCGTGGATGCCGTTGTCCCGGGAAGGTTTCGGGATGGCGATGGAACTTCTGGTTCTACTGGTGCTTGCCTTGGCGATTTCGCTGACTCTGACGCCGGGAGTGCGAGGAAGGCTTGGCGTATGGTCGTGGAGGTCTTCGCTCTGAGACCCGTCTGGAGCGAGCAACTATGATTAGTTACGCGCAGAACTTCGAAGACGTGATGCTTGCCCGGGCGCTGGAATCGGTCGAGCGCGGCTTCTATATCGACATCGGCGCGTGGCACCCGGATCGCCATTCCGTTACTCGTCACTTTTACGAGCTGGGCTGGAACGGAATCAATGTCGAACCGGGCCGCACGTATTTCTCGTTGCTGAAGCGGCGCAGGCCGCGCGACCTGAACCTCAATCTCGCCGTTTCCAGCCACCTCGGGCCGGTTCGCTTCCACGAAACACCTCGCTCGGGCATCTCGGGCTGCGACGACACAGTGCTGGTCGAGGCACGCCGTCACGGGTTCGCAACGCGAACCTTCGAGACCCAGGCCACTACGCTGGCTGCACTGTGCGAGCAGCACGTCGCCGATCGCGAGATCCATTTCATGAAAGTCGACGTCGAGGGTCACGAGGCGGTGGTGCTGAGAAGCGGGAACTGGCATCGTTTCCGACCCTGGATCGTGGTCGTGGAGTCGGTTACCGCTACGCGCGAACCTGTGTGGAGAACCTTCGAGCCTCTCCTTCTCGACTCCGGCTATCTTCACGCCTGGTACGACGGTCTCAATCGATTCTATGTGCGCCGGGAAAGCGACGCGCTGCTGAAGCATTTCGCGCTGCCGCCGAACCTATTCGATGGCGTGGTGAAATTCCCTGACGACCCGTTCGGGCGCACGTTTGCGTTACTGTATCGCCTTTACCTCGCGGCGAAGAGCTCCTACCGGAGGATGGCCGGATGACGGCCGCACCGGTACTGTCGTTCTGCATCCCCGTCCACAATTTTGGCGCTTTCCTGCCGGCCACGCTCGAATCCATTCTCCCCCAGATGCACGACGCGTTGGAGATCGTCGTCTTCGACGGCGGTTCGACCGACAGCACTCCCGAGCTAATGGGGGACATCTGCGCACGGGATCCGCGGGTGCGCTATCTGCGCCGCGACGTGCGAGGCGGTATCGACGCCGATCTGGCTTCCTGCATCGATGCAGCGCGTGGGGAGTATTGCTGGCTTTTCAGCGGAGACGACACGCTGCAATCCGGGGGCGTCGCGTACGTGCTCTCGGCGCTGGAATCCGGTGTCGATGTGCATCTGCTGACCCACACGGACTGTACTCTCGACATGCAAATCCTCAGGGTCCACCCGGCGTTGGCTACAATCGGGCCGCTGCGGGCAGACCTCGGCCAGCGCGACGCCCGGCGTCTCTGGCTAACCCAAGCCCTCAACACCGAAGCCCTCTTCAGTTTTGCGAGCACGCTAGTCGTGCGCCGCCAGACGTGGAACTCGATGCCGGCGCGGTATGACTTCGATCGGAGCGGCTGGGGCCACGTCGCACGACTGCTGGAAATCGCCCGCAATCGACTTGAGGTGATCTACCATCCTCGGCCCTTGGTGAATCGGCGCGGCGAAAATGATTCTTTTCGCGACCGCGGGATTGTGCGTCGATTAGCTCTCGCGGTGGACGGCTACGAGCGCATCGCGCGAGAGTTCGCACGCGATGAGTGGGAAGCCGCGCAGATCCGCCGTCTGGTACGTGCCGATTTGCCCGTCACGGTTTTCATCGGAGCGAAGGCCGCCTGCCGGAGCGACCCGGAACGCGAAAATCGCGCGCAACTCGACCGCCTCTTCGTGCAATGTCACGGAAACGCGGGTCCGCCCGGCTGGTGGAAGCTTGCGTTGTATTGGGGATTCCCGCCTTTTCTAGAGCCGCCTGCGCGGCGGCTCCTTTCATGGTGGCGCCAGCGAAGGCGCGACGACCCGTCGGTCACCGGAACGGGGAGGCCCGGCCGCATGGGCAGTCCCGGTAAGGGGACTCATGCATGAGCCCCCAAGGCAAGCGTCTGTCGATTTGCATTGCGACGAGAAACCGAGCCAAGCTCATCGGGGAGGCGCTCGAGCAAATCGGCAGCCAATTGACTGGAGATACCGAGGTCGTGGTCGTGGACGGAGCGTCTACCGACAACACGGCCGAAATCGTCCAAGCCGAACGGCTCCGCTTCCCTCAGATCCGCTATTGTCCGCAGTCCTCGAACTCCGGAATCGACGGCGATTTCGACAAGGCGGTCGAACTCGCCCGCGGAGAATACTGCTGGCCGCTGTCCGATGACGATCTTCTCGTCGACGGTGCCGTGAAACGCGTCCTCGGCTTGCTCGAGACGAATCCGGAGGTGTTGATCGTCGACGTCGAGGTCTGCTCGGATGATTTCAGTAAAATCCTGATCGAGCGCAGATTGCCGTTCAGCGGGGAGCGGCGATACGGAGCGCGTGACGTTGAAAAGCTGTTCGTGGAATGCGCTCAGCATCTGACATACATCGGCGGCGCGGTCGTGCGCCGAGCCGCATGGATGGCGAGACAAAGACGTCCCTACTACGGAACGGAGTTCATTCACTTCGGAGTGATCTTCCAGGCGCCCCTGACCGGTACGGTTCTCGCCGTCGGCGAGCCCCTGGTAAGGCTTCGATACGGCGTCGCAAGCTGGACGTCTCGTTCCTTCAAGGTATGGATGTTCACATGGCCGGCGCTCGTATGGTCGTTTTCGCACATTTCGGAGGCGGCGCGAGCGAAAGTCACTCCACGCGAGCCTTGGCGCAGCCTGGGCACTTTGCTGCTGTTGCGCGCCAAGGGCTGGTATTCGTGGAAGGAGTATCAGGCTTCGATCCGCCCCACGCTGCAGTCCGGGCGTTCGAGCTGGCTCCCCGCATTGGTGGCGCTTACGCCCGGGCGGTTATTGAATCTGCTGGCGCTCGTCTATGGGTTTTTGTTTGCGCGTTCGCGCAAGGGTGGGCTCTACGATCTGCGCCACAGCCGCTACCATGTCTGGGGGCGGCCGCATGAGTGAGCGCGATACGAAGACGGCCCTGATCACAGGCGTGCTCGGCCAGGACGGCTCCTATCTCGCGGAATTGCTGACGACCAAAGGCTATCGAATCATCGGCACCTCCCATCGCGGCGCGCAAAGGACCCGGCCTGGCGCGGCAAAGGAGATCGAGGTGCTGGGACTGGATCTTGCCGACGGCGAGGCGATTCGCGCACTGGTCAAGCGATACCAACCGCATCATCTCTACAACCTTGCGGCGCGCGCATCGAGCGCCCAGCTTTTCGACGATGTCGTGGCAACGACCCGAATCAACGGGCTTGCCGTCGTTCACATGCTGGAGGCGATACGGACCGAATCCGCACGGACGCGCTTCTGCCAGGTCTCCAGCAGCGAGGTGTTCGCCAAGGCTGCGCAGTCACCCCAAGACGAGCTGACTCCTTTGCGACCCCGCAATGCCTATGGCGCCGCGAAGGTGCTGGCCCAGAACATGGTCGAAGCTTACCGCGAACGCTACGGCCTATTCGCCTGCACGGCCGTCCCGTTCAACCACGAAAGCCCCAGGCGGGGGTTGGACTACGTGACGCGCAAAATCACCTCGAGCGCAGCCCGAATCAAGGCGGGGCTGGAAAAGTCTCTGGTTCTGGGAAACCTCGACGGGCGAAGAGACTGGAGCTTTGCCGGAGACATTGTGCATGCGATGTGGCTCATGCTCGAGCAGCCCGAGCCCGGCGACTTCGTGTTGGCGAGCGGCGAAACGCATTCCGTGAGAGAACTGTGCGAGCTCGCGTTCGACCGTCTGGGCCTCGATTACCGCAAGCACGTCGTGGTCGACCCTCGCCAGGAGCGCGAAGCGGATGCCGTCGAATTGCGCGGCAACTCCGCAAAGGCTCGCCTGCAGCTGGGCTGGCGGCCCGCGATCGGCTTCGAGGAGCTCGTCTACATGATGGTCGATGCCGACTACGAGGCGCTTTCGCCCGACCCGGTTCCGGGCGAAAATCGATCCCCCAAGGGACGCACTCGTGCATAGGGCGGTGAAGCAGTGCCGTATCTGCGGAAACGGCAAGTTCCTCGAGGTTCTCGATCTGGGTGTGCAAGCTCTCACGGGGGTTTTCCCCGCGACCCGGGAGCAAGCTGTGACCGAAGGGCCGTTGA
The DNA here is from genome assembly GCA_005881575.1 of Betaproteobacteria bacterium. Taxonomy (GTDB): domain Bacteria; phylum Pseudomonadota; class Gammaproteobacteria; order Burkholderiales; family SG8-39; genus VBDM01. The sequence continues at coordinate 8,810 of VBCA01000017.1, read as the reverse complement.
AACTCGTCAAATGCACCGGTGAGGCCGCCTGCTGCGGACTGCTTCAGCTCGCCCATTCCTACGATCACGACGAGATGTACGGGAGCAACTACGGGTACCGGTCCGGCCTCAATCAGAGCATGGTCGAGCATCTCCGCGGGAAGATCAAGAAAATACTCGGGCTCGCCGATTTGTCCGGACATCCGGTCGTTTTGGACATCGGGAGCAATGATGGCACCACCTTGCGCGCGTATTCCACGACGCGCTGCGACCTCGTCGGCATCGACCCGACCGCGGACAAATTCCGCCGGCACTATCCCGACAAGGTCACGGTCGTTCCGGAGTTCTTCTCCGCAGCGACCTACATGAACGCCGCACGGGGACGCAAGGCCAGGATCGTGACCTCGTTTTCCATGTTCTACGACCTCGAAGACCCGCTCGCGTTCATGAGAGAGGTGGTCGAAATACTCGAGGACAACGGCCTGTGGATATTCGAGCAGAGCTACATGCCGTCGATGCTCGAACGGAACTCCTACGATACCGTTTGCCACGAGCACCTGGAGTACTACGCGCTCGCCCAGGTCAAGTGGATGTCCGATCGCGTCGGACTGCGGATCGTGGACGTGGAATTCAACGAAATGAACGGAGGAAGCTTTTCCGTGGCGGCCGCGAAGATTTCCTCGACCTACCCCGAGTTCCGGGGATTGCAGAAAGTTCTCGACAGGGAAAGACAAGCCGGTCTTGACGGTCCGGAACCGTACCGGGCGTTCGCCGCCCGTGCCGCAGCCAGCCGCGAAGAATTGCGTTCTTTTTTCTCGCGGGCGAACGCCAGCGGCCAGCGCGTCGCCGGCCTGGGGGCTTCGACCAAGGGCAACGTCTTGCTGCAGTATTGCGGCTTATCGGAGCGCGAGCTCTACGCGATCGGGGAAGTGAACGAAGACAAATTCGGCTGCTTCACGCCGGGCTCGCTGATCCCGATCCGACCGGAACAAGAGCTGCTCCGAGACGAGCCGGATTTTTTCCTGGTTCTGCCCTGGCACTTTCGGGAGTTTTTTCTCCGCAAATACAAACCGAAGAAGGCCGCGCTTGTATTTCCGCTTCCGAAGCTGGACGTGGTGCCCCGTTCACCTTGAGATGATCGTAGAACGCACTGATTACGCCGAGCGGTGAGCCGTCAGAAATGGACTCTTTAAGCATCGACGTCCTGCTCGCCACTTACAATGGAGCGCGCTATCTCCGGCCCCAGATCGATTCCATACTCGGCCAGGAGGACGTGGCGTTCCGCATCCTGGTCCGAGACGATGGATCGGTGGACGAGACGCCGGCGGTGATCGAGCACTACAGGCGCACGAGACCGGACCGCTTCATTCGCGTCGGCGGCTCGGACCATCTTGGAGCGGTCGGAAACTTCGCCTGCCTTCTCCGCGAAGCAAAGGCGCCGTACGCCGCCCTGAGCGACCAGGACGACGTGTGGGTACCGCACAAGCTGCGCACTTTGCTCGGCGTGATGCGCGATCTGGAGAGCCAGCACGGCCCCGACACTCCCCTCCTGGTGCACAGCGATCTCACCGTCGTCGACGAAACGCTTCGCGAGCGGCATTCTTCGTTCTGGCGCTATTCGGGCTTCGATCCCGGAGGCACGAGCCTTCCGCGATTGCTGATCAAGAATACCGTTACCGGATGTGCGTCCCTTGTCAACCGGGCCCTGATCGAGCTCGCGCTTCCCGTACCGCGGGCTGCCCTCGTGCACGACTACTGGCTTGCACTGGTGGCCGGCGCCGCCGGCCACCTCGGTATCGTCGAAGAGCCGCTCGTGGCTTATCGCCAACACCCACGCAACGTGATTGGAGCCCGGCCTTATCGCTTGAAAGCCCTCCTGGGTCGCCTCGCGGGCGGATTCGCGCAATGGGATATGGGGGCCCTGCGCCGGCAGGCGGCGGCTCTCTCCGAGCGCTGCCATGCTTCACTTGCTCCCGAATACCGGACCTTGATCGAGGACTTCGTAAATCTACCCGGGAGAAATTGGTTGGGCCGAAGGCGGATTCTCCTGCGCCACGGCATCCTCATGCCGGGCTTGATGCGCAATCTCGCGCTGTTGTTCTGTGTCAGGCTGCGTCGCTAGGCGAGCGGGATCCTCATGGTCGGCGTTCCGGATCTAATATCGGTTTCTATCGTAAGCCACGGCGACGCCGAGCTCGCTCAGCGACTCTTCGATGACCTGCGCGTTCACAAGCCGAGGGGAATCGAAGTCATCCTCACCCTCAACATCGAGGAGGCGCTGCCGTTCGATCCGGACTCTTTTCCTTTTTCCGTAAGAATGATCCGAAACGCCAATCCGCGAGGTTTCGCGGCCAATCACAACGCTGCGTTCGAGCTTTCCCGCGGAAACTTCTTCTGTGTGCTCAATCCCGACATTCGCCTCACCGCGGATCCTTTTTGGGCGCTGGTTGGGGAGCTCGCGAACCCCGGCGTCGGCGCTGCCGCTCCCCTCATTCTCGACTCCGATGGCGCGATTGAAGACAGCGCGCGTCCGTTTCCGACCCTATCAAGCCTGGTTGGCAAGGCACTGGGGGCGGCGCCGGAGCGGTACTACGAGATCGGCGAGGAAAGCATCTCCCCGGATTGGGTCGGCGGCATGTTCATGTTGCTTCGGAGGGACGCTTTCGCCGCGGTGGGTGGATTCGACGCGCGCTATCACCTGTATTACGAGGACGTGGACCTCTGCGCCCGCCTCAGGCTGGCGGGTTACGACATCCGCCTAGTCCCAAGCGTCTCCGCAGTGCATCTCGCGCGACGCCAGAGCCGGCGGGACATCAGATATCTCGTTTGGCACCTGCACAGCATGATTCGCTATATTCTTTCCCGGAGGCGGCGCAAGGCCGCGAAGGACTTAGCACGCTAAAGGCCGGGCCGCTTCTCAGTTTCGGTGATAGCGGTCCTCGAAACGCACGATGTCGTCTTCGCCCAGGTAGCTCCCCGACTGGACTTCTATCAGGAAAAGCGGCTCCTTTCCCACGTTTTCGAGTCGATGCTTGGTCTCGATCGGGATATAGGTGGATTCGTTTTCCGACAGGAGCTTGACTTCGTCGCCCCGCGTTACCTTCGCGGTGCCCGACACCACCACCCAGTGCTCCGCCCGGTGGTGATGCATCTGCAATGAGAGCGCTTCGCCCGGTTTGACCATGATGCGCTTGACCTGGAAGCGTTCGCCTGCATCGATGCTCTCGTAGTAGCCCCAGGGCCGATACACCCGGCTGTGTGAGACGTGCTCGGTCCGCGCCTCACGGGCAAGCGTCTCGACCACTTCCTTGACTTCCTGCGAGCGCGACTTGTCGGCCACGAGGACGGCGTCATCGGTCTCGACGATCACGAGGTCGCGCACGCCCAGCGCCGCGACCATGCGGTGCTCGGCGCGAACGTAGCAACCGCTCGCCTCGCGCAGGTCCACGTCGCCGCGCACGACATTCTTGCTCGCATCCTGATCTCCGGCCTCCCAAAGCGCCGTCCACGAGCCGACGTCGCTCCAACCGATGTCGGCCTGGACCATTGCGCTCGCGGAGGTGCGCTCCATCACGGCGTAGTCGATCGAGTCCGACGGACAGGCGGTGAATGCGGCCGAATCCAGCCGCAGGAAATCGAGGTCGCTCTTGCCCGCCTCCAATGCCGCCTTGGCTGCGGCCAGAATCTCGGGGCGGAAGCGCTGCAGTTCCTCGAGAAAGCGCCTGGGCCTGAGCGCGAACATGCCGCTGTTCCAGAAAAACCGGTCGCTCGAAAAATAGCGCCGCGCCGTCTCGAGATCGGGTTTCTCCACGAAGCGCCGCACGCGGAAGCTGCGCTCGCTTCCTCGAACCGGGTCGCCGCGTTCGATGTAGCCGTATCCGGTGACCGGCCCCCGCGGCGTGATCCCGAAAGTGACGAGCGAGCCGCCCGCGGCGAGGGGAAGCGCCGTGGCGATGGCCGCGTGAAACGCCGGCACGTTCCGGATGAGGTGATCGGAAGGCAGCACGAGCATGGAGGCGTCGGGATGGTGGTTCTGGACGTGGAGCGCTACGACCGCGATCGCCGGCGCGGTGTTGCGGCCGACGGGTTCCAGGATCTGGATCTCGGGCTTCACCCCGATTTCGCGCATCTGCTCGGCGACGAGAAACCGGTGCTCGTCGTTCGAAACGACGATCGGGGCGCGAGCGCCGTCGAAACCTCGCACCCGCAGTACCGTGTCCTGAAGCAGGGTTCGATTGGAAACGAGGGGCAGGAATTGTTTCGGCAGAAGCCGCCGCGACATCGGCCACAGGCGGGTGCCTGATCCGCCGGAGAGAATCACGGGGTAGAAGGAAATCGTCACTCGCGCGGCCTTGTGTTTCGATAAAGCGCGTATTGTAGTGGCAGCCGCTCCCCGCAGATAGGGGCTTGCTAGAATCCGGGATCGCTCCAATGGGGAAGGCGGCACTTCTTCCCGCAGTTCGGACATGCGCATTCTCGTCACCGGTGCGTCGGGCTTCGTCGGCACCGCCCTGTGCCGCGAGCTGCTCGCGCGCGGACACACGGTCCGCGCCGCGGTAAGGCGCCTCGTCCCGCCGAGCGCCGTTCCGTCCCAACTGCATCAGATCCTCGTCCCCGATATCGCCGCCGAGTTCGATCGCCGCGCGCTCGTCGACGGCGTCGGAACGGTCGTCCACCTCGCCGCGATCGCGCATCGATCAAACCTCCACGACGGGGAAATGCGGCGCGTCAATTGCGACGCGGCGGTCAGGCTCGCCCAAGCCGCTGCCGGATCCGTCCGCCGCTTTATTTTCCTGAGCTCGGTGAAGGTGCACGGCGAGGATTCGGGCAGCATGACGTACGCTGAGGACGACGCGCTCGAACCGCAGGATTCCTACGGCCGCTCCAAGCTCGAAGCCGAGCGGGCCCTGACCGAAACCGCAGCCCGAAGCGGCATCGAGCTCGTGATCGTCAGGCCGCCTCTCGTATATGGACCCGAGGTCAAGGCCAACTTTCTGCGTTTGCTCGGTTGGGTCGATTCGGGACTGCCCCTGCCCTTCGCGAGCGTGCGCAACCGCCGCAGCCTGATCTACGTCGGCAATCTCGTCGACGCGCTCGCGCGCCTTGCCGAGCACCCCGCCGCACGCGGGCCCTTTCTGGTCAGCGACGACGAGAGCGTTTCGACCCCCGAGCTGGTGTCGCGCATCGCCCGCGCGCTCGGGAAGCCTGCAAGACTCCTTCCCGCACCGCTCGCGCTTCTGCGCGCGGCAGCAATCATCGCGGGGCGTCGCGACGAAATCCGGCGCTTGACGGGCAATCTCGCGATCGACTCGCTTAGAGCGCGCCGGCTGCTCGATTGGCGACCCCCGTACACGCTCGACGCGGGACTCGCACAAACGGCGCGCTGGTTCAAGTCCGTGCGCGCCTGAGAGTCTTCGGAACACGTTAGAATGCGCCCCGTGTTTCCCCGAGCGGACTAGGTGAGTGGCGATCCCGGAAATCGCCCCCGTTTCGCCGATCGTCACGGCGCTCGCGACGCTGCTGCTCATCGCTGGAATGCAGAGAGCGCAGGACCGGTGGCCGCTCGATGTGCCCAACCAACGCTCGCTGCACGTCAGTCCCGTGCCGCGCTCGGGTGGCATTGCGATGATGGCGGGCATTTTTTCCGGCTTCGCGATCCTGCAAACCCCGCTCGTGGTCGTGCTCCCGGCCGCCGCGCTCGTCGCGGTTTCGCATCTGGAGGACGTTCGCGGCCTGCCGATTCCGATCCGTTTGGGCGCCCAGTTCGCCGCCGCTGCAGGGTTCGCCTTCGGCGCCCTCCCCACGGTAGCGCTCCCCTCGCTCGTCCTGATCGTAATCGGCATCCTATGGATGACGAATCTCTACAACTTCATGGACGGCTCCGACGGACTCGCGGGCGGCATGACGATGGCGGGCTTTGCGTTCCTGGGAGCCGGCGCCTGGATGAGCGGCGACGACGCCCTGCTGATCGAGTGCGCCATCGTGGCCGCCGCCGGCGCGGCGTTCCTGCCGTTCAATTTTCCTCCCGCGCGGGTTTTCATGGGTGACGCCGGGTCCGTCCCGATCGGTTTCCTCGCCGCCCTTCTCTCTCTTTCGGGCTGGCGCGATGGAGACTGGCCGCTCTGGTTTCCGGGAGCGGTGTTTGCGCCTTTCATCGCCGATTCCACCGTGACTCTGCTGAAGCGGATCGGCGCCGGTGAGCGTTTCTGGCAAGCGCACAACAAGCACTACTATCAACGCCTCGTGCGAATGGGCTGGGGCCACCGCCGCACGGCGCTCGCCGAATACGCCCTGATGCTCGCCTGCGGCACGACCGCGCTCTGGGCGCTGCGCGAGCCGCTGCCCGTGCAGCTCGGCGCCCTCGCAGGGCTGGTCGCGCTCCATGCAACGCTGGCGCTGTGGGTGGACCACGCGTGCCGGCGCCGCGAGAGCAAATCCATTGAATCCGCTTAAGCCCGGTTACCGGTCCGCGCTTGCTTTTGCGCACGACGTGCTCGCTTCCGCCGCTTGCTGGGTGCTCGCGTTCTGGCTGCGCTTCAACCTGGAGTTCCCCCCCGATGAGTTTCTCCCGGCGCTTGCCGCTGCGGTGACGGCGGCCGTTCCCCTGCACGCCTTGATATTCTGGTCGCTCGGCCTGTACCGGGGCAGCTGGCGCTACGCGAGCTTGCCGGATCTGAAACGAATAGCGTTCGCCTGCCTGATCGGCGCGCTCGCGGTGCCCGCCTTGCTCGCGTTCTTTCGCGCCGACGTCAACGTGCCGCGCTCCACGTTCATCCTCGCGCCTTTTCTCCTTGCCGCGATCATGTCGGGTAGCCGGATCGCCTATCGCGCCTGGAAGGAGCGCGCCCTGTACGGTCACATCCACCTCACCGGCGAACCGGTGCTCGTGATCGGCGCGGGCGACATCACCGTCAATCTGCTGCGCGAGATGGAACGTTCCAGTCAGTGGCGCGCGGTCGGCATACTCGACGATGACCCGGCCTGGCACGGGCAGGTCCTTCTGGGCGTGAAGGTGCTCGGGGGACTCGGCGATGTCGGCCGCTGGGCGCAGCAGCTGGAGTCCCGCCATGCGATCATCTCGCTTCCGACTTCTTCCGCAGGCGTGCGCAGGCGCGCCGCGGAAGGCGCCGCCGCCGCGGGGCTGACGGTCCTCACCGTGCCTTCCTACGACGATCTGCTGTCGGGCAAGGTCACCGTATCCCAGATCCGTCGCATCGAACTGGAGGACCTGCTCGGACGCGACCAAGTGGTGCTCGACGACGGCGGCCTGCATCGGCTCCTCACGGGCAGGGTCGTGATGGTCACGGGGGCCGGCGGCTCGATCGGCTCCGAGCTCGCCCGCCAGGTCGCGAAATTCTCGCCGGAGCGCCTGGTCCTGTTCGAGCTGAACGAGTACGCCTTGTACAGCATCGAACAGGAATTCCTGTCTTCGAAAAAAAGGCCGGAAATTACGCCCATCATCGGCGACGTGCGCAATCCGGCGCGTGTGCAGGCGGTTTTCTCCAGATTCAAACCGGCGGTCGTGTTCCACGCCGCTGCTTACAAGCACGTGCCGCTCATGGAAAACGACAATGCCTGGGAAGCAGCGCAGAACAACGTCCTCGGGACGCTGCGCCTCGCGCGCGCCGCGCGCGATCACGGCGTGGAGAAATTCGTGCTCATCTCGACCGACAAGGCGGTGAACCCGACCAACGTCATGGGAGCCACCAAGCGCTTGTCCGAGGAAGTCTGCCAGGCCCTGCAGCGCCCCGGCGGCGCGCGCTTCGTCGTGGTCCGTTTCGGCAACGTGCTCGGCAGCACCGGCAGCGTCATCCCCAAGTTCCGCGAGCAGATCGCCCGCGGCGGACCCCTGACGGTGACCCATCCGGAAGTGACTCGCTACTTCATGTCGATTCCCGAGGCCGCGCAGCTGGTGCTGCAGGCGGGCCTCATGGGAAACGGCGGTGAGATCTTCGTTCTGGAAATGGGCGACCCGGTCAAGATCGTCGACCTCGCGCGCGACATGATCCGCCTTTCGGGTTTCAGCGAGGAGGACATCAGGATCGAGTTCACCGGCCTGCGGCCCGGGGAAAAACTCTACGAAGAGCTCCTCTCGGACCGCGAGAGCACCCTGCCCACGCCGCACCCCAAGCTGCGCATCGCCAGAGCCGGCGAGGCGCCCGGCGAGGCCTGGCTCGCCGAGATCGAAACCTGGCTCTCGCAACCGCGCTCTCCGGCCGATGAAGAGGTCAAGCGGGAACTCGCGAGGAGATTGCCCGGGTACCCGTCCGCCGCCGCAGAGGGCGGCGTGCGCGAGATTCAGGAAAAGGCGTGAGGGAGGGCCAGGGGCGCCACTGGCGCGCGAATCCCGCACGCGCTTCCTCGACCGTCAGGTCGGCAAGATCGCGGCTCGCGGGCTGCGATGCGCGGGGTCGGGGAAAACGCGTGCCGGCGGCGGCGTGCCGTCCACCCCAGCGCCCTGAGCAGGCTGAATACGTCCTCGACCTGGTGCCGATTACGCGAGCGATCGTAGGTCAGCGCGATGTCGAGGCTCGGATGAGCCTTGCCGGGTTCCGTATATCCGAGAACGTGCCGCGCCCCGACAATCCGGGCCAAGCGCAGCGAGCGCGGCTCGAACCCCGGCGTGGCGAGGATCGCGTAGTCGAAGTTTTCCCTGCGGAGACTCATCATGAGCTTCAGCCGGCCGGCATAGACCGAAATGATGGAGCGTTTTTCGCCGCGGTGTTTCCCTTTTTCGTAGGCGTAGACGGCATCGACAGCCGGATTCCCGGAGAGCACGGCTTCGTTGTAGGTGTTGACGAGCGCCACGATATGCGCGCGCGGAAAGCGCT
>VBCA01000052.1:1518-37419 GCA_005881575.1 Betaproteobacteria bacterium | reverse complement strand
CTCCTTCGCGTTCGCGCCAGCGACGCTGATCAGGGCGAACGGAAACTTGTCTGCCTCGAGAACCTTCGCCAGCATGTTGGCGCGCGTCCCCTCGATGTCCGACTCGGTGGGCTGGGTATCGAAGCCCGCCTCTGCGCGCAGCGCCGCTTCGTCCACCTGCATGCGTGCAAGGGCCACATACAGATCGGCGCGGCCTTCGTCCGGCGCGACGTAGCCGACGACTTCGCGGCTGGCGACGACGTGGTCGTGCCCCAGGCGCGCGAGCGAGCCCGAGCGGCGCACTTCGATCACGACGAGCGACTCGGCGGGATCGACCCGGAACACGGGCTTCCCCTGCGCCAGAGCCTCCCGGTAATAGCCTTCCGGAAAATCCGCCGGCGGAGCTGCGGGCGCGGGCGCCGGCCCGCGCAGGAGCGGCGCGCAGCCCCCGAGCAGCGCCGATAAAAGCGTCGCCGTGAGAACGGCGCGAAGAGCCCGTGAGCGCATTCTTTAGCGGGCCTTGCGCAGCTTCACCTTGAATTTCACTTTCACGTCGGCGCCGATGACATCGCTCGCCGTCCACTCGCCGGTGCCGATTCCGAATGCGCCGCGCGAAAGCAGAAGCTCGCCTTCCATGACGGCGCCGTCGGCGGAAGCCGTCCAGCTGAAGGGCACCTCGATCGGCTGCTTCACGCCTTTCAGCACCAAGGTGCCGCGCGCCACGTAGCGATTGCCTTCGATGCGGCGCAGCTCGGTCGAGCGGAACTCCGCCTGCGGAAAGGCCGCGTAGTCGAACCAGTCCTTGCCGCGGATTTCCTTGTTCACGTCAGCGACGTTCATATCGGCGCTCGTGACCTTGACGGTGACTTCGAGGCGGCTTCCGGCGGGCTTGTCCGGGTCGAAGCGCAGGCGCGCGTCGAACTCCTTGAACTCGCCCGGAGCCGCGGCCTTCTCGAAGGTGGCGATGAATTCGAGCTTGCTGCCGGCAGGATCCATTTTCCAGTCCGCGCCTTGAGCGGGGAGCGGCGCGAAGGCCAACAGGCCGCACAACCCGAGCACGGGGACGATTCTCTTCATGGCGCCCTGCGGGGCAGCATTCGCTCGAGCACCGTATCGCGTTTGACGAAGTGATGCCATAGCGCCGCGCCGATGTGCGCGGCCAGCACGAGCGCAAGCAGGGCGGCCAGCCCTCCGTGCACTTCCGCGACGAAATCGGCGGTGGGCTCGTCGGGCGCCACGATCGCAGGCAGCGGGACCAGCCAGAAGATCCGGAACGGAACGTTGGAGGCGGAGTTGACGATCCAGCCGGTCACGGGCAGGGCGATCATCAGCGCGTAGAGAAAGAGGTGACCCAGGCGCGCGGCGGCGCGCTCCCAGGCGGCCATGCCGGAGGGCAGCAAAGGCACGGGATTGGCAAGCCGCCACGCGAGGCGCAGCGCGACGAGCGCAAGGATCAAGATACCGGTCGACTTGTGCCAGAAAAAAAGCTCGAGCTTGGTCGGCGACACCCGCCAGTTCGCCGCCATCACGCCGAGCGCGATCTGCGCCAGGATCAGCGCCGCCATGACCCAGTGAAACAGCTTGGCCGGAGCGCCCCAGGAATCGGGGGTGTTGCGAAGCATTTCCGTATGAAACCCTCTTTGTCAGTCCGCTGCAAGTACAATGCCCACATAATTGGCTTCACAAAGGGGAGGGTGTCTTGACTCCGCAACGGCAGCTCGCGCTGCCTTTCATCCTATTGCTCGGCATTGCCTATGTTGTGACGGGGTTGGTCGGGCATGATCCGTGGAAACCCAACGAAGCGTACAGCTTCGGACTCATCTACCACATCTGGGGCGGCGGCGATTGGGTCGTTCCGATGCTCGCGGGGGAGCCGTTCATGGAGAAGCCCCCGTTGTTCTACATCAGCGCTGCCTCCGTGGCCACGCTGTTTTCTTCCTGGCTGCCGCTGCACGATGCGGCGCGTCTCACCTCGGGAATATATATGGCAGCGACTCTGGTGTTCGTGGGCCTGTCCGCGCGCGCAACGTGGGGCGCGGGACGCGGCCTAGTCGCGGTGACGGCGTTCCTCGGCTGCTTCGGATTGCTGGTCGATTCGCACCTGATGTACACCGACATCGCCCTGCTCACGGGATTCGCGCTGTCGTTCTATGGATTCGCACTGAGCCGGACCCGCCCCGGCTGGGCGGGTCTTGCACTCGGCACGGGCGTGGGAATCGGCTTCATGTCCAAGGGACTGCTCGCCCCCGGCATGATCGCTTGCATGGCCGTATCCCTGCCCGCGTTGTCCGCCTCGTGGCGCAGTCGCGGATATGCGCGCTGCCTGGCGATCGCCCTCGCCGCGGCGATGCCCTGGCTCACCCTCTGGCCCTACGCCCTCTACCAAAGGTCGCCCGAACTGTTCATGCAATGGCTCTGGATCAACAACTTCGGGCGCTATTTCGGATTCGCTCATCTGGGGGCGGAATCCGAACCTTGGTTTTACACCCGCACCTTGCCGTGGTTTGCCTGGCCGGCGCTGCCCCTCGCGCTGTGGAGCGCGTGGCGGCTCGGGCCGCAGGGATTGAAGCGGCCCGAGCTGCAGCTGCCGGTGCTCGCGCTTATCGTGATGCTTGCGGCTCTCGGCGCCTCTGCCTCGGCGGGTACCCAATATGCGTTGCCGGTCTTGGTGCCCCTGTCGGTGCTTGCGGCGGGTGCCGTGCACTTGATTCCGCAGCGCGCCGCGGCGGGTATCGACTGGCTGTGCCGCGTCGTGTTCGGTGTGCTTGCCCTGGCGCTATGGTGGGGTTGGATGGAGATGATGTTCCGAGGGCATCCGCCCGAATGGTCGTGGTTGGCTCGCTACCTGCCCATGGATTTCAAGCCGCCTTTCCAGGGTTTCGCCTTGGCCGCCGCCGTGGCCCTGACTTTGGCCTGGGTCCTGCTGCTGCCCAGACTGAGGGAACTGGAAATCCGCCCCCTGCTCAGTTGGACGGCGGGACTCACGCTGGTGTGGGGTCTGTGCTCGATGCTGTGGCTGCCGTGGCTCGACAACGCGAAAAGCTACCGCGGGATGTTTGCCTCGATGCAGCGCGCCCTGCCAGCGAATCACGGCTGCCTTGCCAGCCAGCATCTCGGTGAACACGAGCGGGCCATGCTGCAGTACGTGACCGGTATCATCTCGGTGAGGCGGGAAGTCTCCGATACGCGATGCGGCTACATCTTGCTTCAGGGCAGAGCCGGAGACGGGCGTGGCCCACTGCAGGGCGGCTGGCAACTGATTTGGAAAGGCAGCCGGCCCGGTGACAACAGCGAGCAATTCTCCGTGATCGGGTGCAAGTCAGACGCGGGAGTGACCGGGTGCCCCGTTTCCGTACCGGGGTGGCTCTCCGATCGGGGCTCCTAACCCAGTGCCCGCGATACCATCGAGCAGGAATGACCCTGGGTCGATCGCTTACTTTCTCGCCTTGATCAGCGCGTCGTAGGCGTTGTCGCAACGCTCGACCTCCGCGCTGTTTGCCGCGGGATCGACGAACAGAACTTTCGCACCACGCAGCGCGGAGGCCAGCTTCCTCACAGGCGACAGGTAGTTCATCTTCAACATCAGCGGCTGCGCGTCGCCGATCGCGTACTCGTAGAACAGCAACGCGGCATTCGGGTGAGGCGGTCTGCGCGATACGCCGATGCCGTTCGAGCGTGCGATCATCGGATCGATCGAAAACCAGTCGACCGGCGCGCCCTGTTGCTTGGCCTCCTCGATCATGTGGCTGTAGACGGCGACGGCGAACGGCACCTCGCCCGATACGACCATGTTGGCCAGGACCGAATTGCCGCTGCGCACCGACAAGCCGTTGCGCGCCACGATCTGCCGGAAGAGCTCCTTGCCTTTCTCCTCGCCCAGATTCTTGAGCACGCTGCAATACCATTCACCGGCTTTCGCTTCCACGCCCAGCTTGCCTCTCCATCTGGGATCGAGGAGGTCGGCCCAGCGTTTCGGGAGCTCCTGTTTATCGACTGCCTTGGTGTTGTACGCCTGCACGAAAACGTTGATGAATTGCGGAGCCCAGCCGCGATGGGCGGGCAGAGTGCCTTCCAGCATCTCTGGGTGCCAACCGGAGTGGGTCTCCTGCAGAAGCTTTTCCCGGTAGAGCGCTTCGAGCTCGGGCGAAGAGACGCTGACCGCGTCGAAGTCCCAGCGGTTCGCTCTTTTTTCCGCCGCCGCGCGCTGCAACACCTTGACCGAGGATGCCCGCCAGGCGTTGACGCGGACGCCGTAGCGCTTTTCGAAATCGGCGCTCAGCACCTGGAGCGTCGGTGCGGCATTGGAGGTGTAGAGGGTCAAAGAACCTTCCTTTCGCGCCGCCTCCACCAACCGCTGATGACGGGAAGGGCTCTCGTCGGATGCGAGATCGGCAAAGGATTGCGCCGATGCGAGCGGGGCCGTAACGGCCAGCAGAAACGCTGAGATCAGCCGATGGATCAAGCCGCAGCTTGCGCTGCCTGGGCGGCTTGCGCCGCCCTGGAAATGCCCGCAGGAAGCGCCGACATGTCGAGGCCGTATAGCTTGCAAGCGTTCGCGGCGAGCACTTTCGTCTGCTTCTCCGGAGGCAGGTGGCCCAGATCGCGCCGGATGACCTTGATCGAATTCGGCCAGGTCGAGTTCGGATGGGGAAAATCGTTCGACCACATGAGATTGTCCTCGCCCCACCATTCCAGATTGCGGCCGCAGACCGAATCGTTGAAGAAGCAGGAGAAGATCTGGTTGCGCACGTACTCGCCCGGCTCCTTGGTGATCGGCGGCGGGTTCACGCCGCGGAAGCGCCGGTAGTAGTAGTCCCACTGCTGCACCATGAAAGGCAGCCAGCCGGACTCGTTCTCGACGGTCACGAGCCTGAGCTTCGGGTAGCGCTCGAGCACACCGTAGAAGATGAAGTCGAAGAGCGCATTGGCGACGTCCATGAGCTTGAGGTTGACGCTGCCTCTGTAGTGCTCGATGCCCTTCCTTTCCTTCACGTGGTAGCTGTGCCCGGTCAGGATGTGCATGCTCACGGGTGCTTCCAGGTCCTGGGCGGCGGCCCAGAACCGGTCGTAGTGGTTCGAATGGAAGGGCAGGTCGGGATGCGGCGCCTGCCAGACGAGCGCGCCCTTCAATCCCGCCTTGCGGCAGCGCTCCAGCTCCTTGACCGCGCTGTCGATGTTGTATGCGGAGATCGCGGCAACGCCGATCAGGCGGTCCCGGTCCACGCTGCAATACTCGATCAGCCAGTCGTTGTAGACGCGGAAGCAGGCTTCCTGCAGCCCGGCGTCGTCGAGCGCGAAGAGCTTGAGCAGGAGCGTCGGGTAGAGGACCTCGGCCGAGAGGCCGTCGACCTCCATCTCGGTGATGCGCGCGTTCGGGTCCCAGCCCCCCTCGCGCTGCTGGAAGCCTTCGCCGAGCTTGTGCGGGGGATAGAGCGGAGCGGCCTCGCGGTATTTTTCCGGGACACCCTTCTTCCAGAGGTCGACCGGCTCCATCACGTGCGAATCCGCGGAGATGATGACACCGTCGATCCCTTCAGCGCGCATCTTCGCCGGCTACTCGAAGAACTCGCCGTCGCGGACGACGACGGGCACGCGCTTGTTCTCCTTCGAATCGCCGGGCATCGGCTCGCCGCGGATATTCAGCCGACCGCTAGCGTCCTGAGCCCCCACGCGGCAACCGACCCGAACCAGCACCAGAGGCTCCTTGCTGGTGGCCTCGAACCAGTAGTACGCCCCTGCGGGCAGCATGATGCCCTCGTGCTTGCCGACGTCGGTATGGCCGCCGTCCGCGTCGTAGTAGCGCGCGCTGCCCTGCAGCACGATGAAGGCGTGGTCTTCGTTCGGATGCGTGTGCAGTCCGTTTTCGCCACCGGAGGCGTAGACCTTGAGCGTCGCCCACATGTTCTCGGTCCTGGCGAGCGCCGTGTTGGTGCGCCCCTTTTCCAGCATCTGGGCGCGCATCTTGAAGAACGACGGCTTTTTCGCCGCCGCCTCGGCGCCGGCACGGGTGATGTCGTGTCCGCGGTCGTCCCGATCGGTGGCCTGAATGGACATGGATCTCTCCTTCTCGAGAGCGCGCCCCGAATCGATCAGCGCGCGGAATGTCACGATGTTAGATTAGTGCGGTGCGAACCTCAAGTTTGCTCCTGCTCCTGGGGGCGATGGCGACGGCCGTGCCCGCCCTCGCCCAGGATACGTCGCTCTTGCGCTACGGCGGCCCGGATCGGTCCCGGAGGCTGATCGCTGCGGCGCAAAAGGAGGGCTCGTTCGCGCTGTATACGAGCTTCGCCGAAAAAGACCTGCCGCCCCTGACCATCCTGTTCGAGAAAAAATACGACGTCAAGGTCAAGGTCTGGCGCGCCGGGTCCGAGAAAGTGCTGCAGCGGACCCTCGCCGAAGCGGCGGCCAAGCGCTACGAGGTCGATGCGATCCACTCCTCCGCGCTCGAAATGGAGACGCTGCATCGGGAGAAACTCCTGCAAGCGGTCGCGTCACCGTACTCGAAGGAGTTGATCGCGGGTGCGCTGCGGCCCCATCACGATTGGGTGGCGACCTACCTGTCGGTCTGGGTGCAGGCCTACAACACCCAGCTCGTGAAAAAGGAGGACCTGCCCAATACGTTCCAGGATCTGCTGGACCCGAAGTGGAAAGGCAAGCTCGGGATCGAGGCCAACGTCCCGGAGTGGTACTCGACCGTGGTCCTCTCCATGGGCGAGGAGAAGGGTATCCAGTTCTTCCGCGCCCTGGTAGCGCGCAACGGCATCTCGGTGCGCACCGGGCATTCGCTGCTCAACAACATGGTCCTCGCCGGCGAAGTGCCGCTCGCGCTCACGGTCTACAACTTCATGGCGGAAGCCGCCAGGCGCAAGGGCGCGGCGATCGACTGGTTCGCGCTGGAGCCGGCGGTCGCGCGCATGAGCGGGGTCGGCATCGCGCGCCGCGCGCCGCATCCGAATGCTGCGCTCCTCTTCTACGATTTCATGCTCTCGACCGAGGCGCAGGAATTGCTTGTGACCATGGAATACGTTCCGACGAACGCCACAGCGCGGTCGCCGCTCGCCTTGCGGCGCTTCACGCTGGTGGATCCGGGTGTCGCGCTGGACCAGAGCGACAAATGGACCAAGTCCTTCGAGGAGGTGATACTCAGGCAGGGCGGCCGATGAGAGTTTTGCTCCCCGATTTGAAGCGCGTTTCTGCTGCACTTGCGTTCGCGGTGTCGTCTGCGATTCACACCGCGCATCCGCAGACGCTGCAAAACCTCGCAGCGTATCGGGGCGAAGACCGACAGCAGCGCCTGGTGGAAGGTGCAAGAAAGGAAGGCTCGCTCCTCTTTTATGCGACCTTCCCGGTCGAATACGCCGACCAGCTGATCGAGCCGTTCAGGACCCAATACGGCATCAAGGTCGACGTCTGGCGCGCGCGCTCCGAAATCGTCCTGCGGAAGGTCATCACCGAAGCGCGCGCCGGCGGGCCCAGCGCCGATGTGATCGCGATCATTTCGCCCCAGGAGGAAGCGCTGCGGCGCGAGAATCTGCTGCAGGAAATTCACTCTCCGTATCAAAAGGACCTGGTCCCTGCCGCCGTGCCTGCGCACCGCGAATGGGTCGCGACCCTGCACCACGTGTTCGTGCAGGCCTATAACACCGACAAGGTCAGGAAGGAAGACCTACCCAAGACGTATCGGGATCTGCTCGCGCCCAAGTGGAGAGGGAAACTCGCGATCGAAGGCGACGACCACGAATGGGTGTCGTCGGTGATCGCAGACATGGGCGGAGCCGAGGGCGTCAAGTTCTTCCGCGATCTCGTCGCAAGCAACGGGCTTTCAGTCCGCAGCGGGCATCCTTTGCTGACGAACCTGGTCGCCTCGGGCGAAGTGCCGCTCGCGCTGACGGTCTATCAATACAGCGTGGAGCAGGCGAAGAAGAAGGGCTCTCCGATCGACTGGTTCGCGATCGAGCCTGCGGTAAGCATCACGAACGCGATCGGCGTCGCCAGAAGGGCGCCGCACCCGCACGCCGCTTTGCTGTTCTACGACTACATCATCGGTGCGGGAGGACAGCGCATGCTGGCAAAGATCGGCTACGTACCGACTCACTCGAAAATCGAATCGCCGGTCAAAGGCGTCAAGCTCAAGTTTCTCGATGCCGCGACCTTGCTCGACGAGCAGGAAAAATCGTTCGACCTGTTCGAGCAGATCATTCTCAAGGGCACGACCCGTTAGTGTCTTGCCGATGGCCGCTCAGTACGGTCGCTTGGCCCCTTTGACCGTCGTTCGCCACATCAGCCGACGTTGCGTCGTCGGGAAATCCGTGCGCGCATGAGAAGAGCAGCGGTTGTCCCAGAGGAGAAGGTCGCCGACGCGCCAGACGTGCTCGTAGACAAACTCCTTCCTCTCGGCGTGGTCGAACACGGCCTTGAGCAGCGGAGCGCTCTCTTCCCTCGGCATGTCGACGATGCCGACGGTCATCAGCCGGTTGACGTAGACCGCCTTGCGGTTGGTGTCCTCGTTGGTGCGGAATACCGGGTGGACGCACTCGCCGAACGCCTCGGTGCCCTTGCCGTCGCCCTTCAGGGTCGAGCCATAGTTGTAGTGATGGACGGCCTTGCGTCCGCTGAGCCTGCTGCGAACCGCGGGATCGAGCGTGTCGTAGGCGGCATAGCCGCTCGCAAACAGCGTATGGCCGCCGCTATCGGGAATTTCGACAGAGTAAAGCAGGGTCGCCTTGTCGGGCATTTCGGAGTGGATCATGTCGTGGTGGAACATCATCTCGCCGTCCGGCAGGGCTCCGATCGGCTCGCCGTTCTCGCGGATGTTCGAGATGAGCATGATCCCCGGCAGGAGCCGCGAGTACCCCTTTGGAAAGAATCGCGGCGGTCGGCGCGGCATGCCCATCTCACCGAAATAGCCGGTGACGCGGACGAGGTCTTCCTGCTCGAGCTTCTGGCCGGGGAAAACGATCACGAGGTGATCGAGCCAAGCTCGGTAAATCGCCTTGATGGTCTCGTCGTCGGGCCTGTCGTGCAGGTCCAGCCCGCGAATTTCCGCCCCGATATGCTTGCCGAGCGCGACGACATCGAGTCGGGCTTTTGTCATCGCAACCATCGATGATATTGAAGCTGAAGCAGACGGCGGGCGAAATTCAGAGCGACGGCGCGTTACCCGCCGGCCGCACGTTCCTGGCGGTCAAAGAATAAGATCGAGGTCCGGCGAGGAGATTTTAGTGCGGGCGGCGCCCGCCGATGGCTTCGCGCCGCGTTTTGGTCTGGCTTGCCTTCGCTCCGCGCTTCACGCGACGCAAGTAGCTCACTACGGGGAGCGGGAGGTCGCTCACGCTTCCGGAGCTTTCCACTCCGTGTATGAAGCGCCCGAACAGATAAGCCACGCCCAGCCCGATCATGCACCACGTGACCAGTACCGCCACCAGTGTGATCCAACTCATGAGCCCACCCCTTTTTGACTAGGATGCTAAGGTAGCGGCGTAACAATATCATGAAGTCGGGGTGCAGCAAAAGAAAAGCGTGACGCGCGGATTGCTTTTTTGGATCTTGTGGCGGCAAAGGCGGGAAAGCACCGCGATCTGTCTCCTGCAAGCGACAGTCTGTCAGGCAACCGGTACAAGAATTGTCGGGTTAACCCGTGAGAAAAAAAAGCCCGGGGTTCCCCAGGCCTGTCCGGCACCCGCGTCTTTCAGGCGGCTTTGTCGACCCTACGGCCGCCTGCGACGCGGGCTGCGAATTTTCCGCGGCTTCTCCGGCTCAGTAGTACATCTCCGGCATCGGCTCGACTTCCTTGGCCTGATTGACGAACTGTTCCGGGAAATAGCCGGCGGGGACGGCGTAAGTCGCGGTGCTGCTGCTCGAAACGCCGGGGGTCGCCGCCGCCGGGGCCAGCAGGGCCGCCGCTGCCGCCACGAGGACGGCGCAGATAGCGATCGCGGTGACGGCGAAGAAAGCGGACTCGCCGGTGAGATTTTTGCGGTTGATCATGGTGGTCTCCTTGTCTCGTTTCCGGGCCGGCGGAAGTCGCCTGCCCCATGGAGACCACTTTAGGCTTCCGGTCGCCCGTTCTCGCCGTCGCCTGACACATGGGTTTTGTGCCGGATGCACATCTCGGCGGCGAGCGTCCGTGCGCGGGGCGCCGCCGCGCCCTCACCAATGCGACGGGAGCTTCTTGTGAACCGTAATCTGCTTGGCGTCGACCGAGATGTAGCCGCCCGCCGCGAGGTCCTTGACGATGCGATTCACCATCTCGCGCGAACCGCCGATTCGCGCGGCGATATCGTGCTGGGTGAGACGCTCGGGCACTACGCGCATGCCCTTTTGCTCGACCGCGTTCTCGTCGATGAACTTGGCGAACCGGCCGTAGACATCTTTCAGGGCGAGGTCGAGAACCTTCTGGGTGAGGCTGCGCACCTTGCCGATCAGCATGCGGATCAGGTGGCGCGCGAACGCCGGGTTGCGATCGATCAATCCCTCGATGTCGCCGCGCGGAATCACGAAAAAGCGGCACGGTTCCAGAGTCATGATCGAAGCGGACCGCGCGCCCCCGTCGAGAACCAGTTCGCCGAAGTAGTCGCCCACGCCGACCGTGCTGAGCACCACCTCCCTGCCGTCCTCCTCGCTCACGAACGCCTTGACGCGTCCGGAGAGCAGGATGTAGAGGGAGTCGGTCTCGTCGCCTTCGCTGACGACCACCGCATTCTTGGAAAATGAGCGCACCGCGCCATGGGGCGCGAGCGCGCGCAACGCGCCCTCGTCGAGATTGGCGAACGGACCGACTGCCTGCGACATGGCGTGCTCCCTGTGGCGTGGCGGCGTGAAGCGAAATTCTGGCACGGATGATCCCTATCATGGATGTCGGTATCGGCTCCCGGAATGGTGCAACCGCGTTGACTGTTGCACTGCGGCAGTGCGCGCGGCTTGCTTGCCGCACGATGAAGCGATCGACGCTTCCTCATATCAATCAGTCATATAACTAGAAATTAAGCGGTTGGCACGGCGCTTGCGACTTCCCTCTTGGCCAACAACGAGAGCGCAGACCATGTACTCCGAAACTATCGACGGGTTTTCGAAGGCCGCGGAAAAAAAACTGGCCTCGATGCGCAGGCATCCGGGCGGATTTTTCGTTTCCAGCATGCTCGCCGGCGCCTACGTCGGCGTCGGCATTCTTCTCATCTTCACCCTCGGCAGCCAAGTCCCCAAGGAATTCCAGAAACTGGTGATGGGGGCGACGTTCGGCATCGCGCTGACGCTGGTGGCGATCGCCGGATCCGAGCTCTTTACTGGCCACACGATGTTCATGGCCTTGCGCAGATTCAACGGCACGGGGACCTTGGCGGATATCGCGGCGTCATGGGGAATGACCTGGGCCGGGAATCTCGCCGGTGCCGTGGCGCTGGTGGCGCTGTTCGCCGCGGGCGGCGGCGGCGGACTGCTTTCGGCTCCCGACACCCTGGTCATGAAGGTGGCGGCGTTCAAGATGAACGATTCGGCCTTGAGTCTGCTCGCGCGCGCGGTCCTGTGCAACTGGCTCGTGTGCCTCGCTTTGTGGATGGCCGCCCGCGTCAATTCCGATTCCGCGAAGTGCATCGTCATCTGGTGGTGCCTGCTCGCGTTCATCGCCTGCGGATTCGAGCACAGCGTCGCCAACATGACCGTGCTCAGCCTCGCGCTCGCGGGCAACCACCCCGAAACGGTCTCCCTCGCCGGCGGCGCCTGGAACCTCCTCTGGGTCACGCTCGGCAACGCCATCGGGGGCGGAATATTCGTCGCCGGCGCTTACTGGGTCGCGACCAACGGGTTTCCCGGGAAAGTCGACGTAGGCGACGAGACGGCTCCTGAGCCGGCCAAGCCGAATTAAGGTGGATTTCACCGAAGAACAGAAGCTCTACCTCGACGGGTTCGGCCGCGGTCTCGCGGCGGCGCGCGGGGCGCTGCCTGCAGCCGGCGACGCCGAGCCCGCGGGACCGGAGCGCATCCATTTCGCCGCGCAGAATCGAGTTCTCGCCGCGGGCGGCAAGCTGACCAAGGAGGAGGAAGCCAAGCGCGCCAAACACCCGTTCGACATGTGGGACGAGATCGCTGCGAATGCGGCCAAGGGCGAGTTTCCGAAGGGCACCGACGTCTTCCTATACAAATTTCACGGCCTTTTCCACGTCGCGCCGGCGCAGAACTCTTTCATGCTGCGGCTGCGGAACCCGAACGGAATCATAGCCGCGCACAAGCTGCGGGCGGTCGCCGCGATCGCGGACGAGTACGGCGCCGGCTACGCGCACGTCACCACGCGAGCCAATCTGCAGATCCGCGAGATCGCACCGAAACACGCGCTGCGGGTGCTGGAGAAGCTCGCCGAGGCCGGCCTCACTTCGCGCGGCGCCGGCGCAGACAATATCCGAAACATCACGGGGAACCCGACCGCCGGCATCGATCCGCTCGAGTTGTACGACACGCGGCCGCTCGGCCTCGATCTGTATCACGCGATCCTCAACCACCGCGAGCTCTACGGATTGCCGCGCAAATTCAACATCGCCTTCGACGGTGGCGGCGGCATAGCCTCCCTGGAAGACACCAACGACATCGGTTTCTCCGCAGTGCGCGTCGGACCCGGCAAGGCGATGCCGGAGGGCGCGTACTTTCGCGTCGCGGTCGGCGGGGTCACGGGGCATGGCGATTTCGCCCGCGACCTCGGCGTGCTCGTCGCGCCCGAGCAATGCGTTCCGGTGGCCGTGGCGATCGTGCGGGTCTTCATCGACGAAGGCGATCGCACCGACCGCAAGCGTGCGCGCTTGAAGTACGTGCTCGATCGAATGGGCCTGGAGCGGTTTCTCGCCGAAGTGGAAAAACGCCTTGCGGCGCCGCTCGCGCGCCTTGGCCTTGCCGATTGCGAGCCGCGGCCGCCGCTGGCTCGCGGCGCGCACGTCGGCTTTCACGCGCAGAAGCAGCCGGGGAGGGTCTATTGCGGCGTTGCCCTGCCGGTCGGAAGGATGACCACGGCACAGATGCGCGCGATCGCCGGCATCGCCAGGCGCCACGGCAGCAGCACGATCCGCCTCACGCCGTGGCAGAACCTGATCGTGTCGGACATCGCCGTAGCCGATCGCGCCGCCGCGGCCGAGGCCCTGGCGGCGATCGGCCTGAGCGCCGAGGCGTCATCGGCTCGCGCCGGAATCGTCGCCTGCACGGGCAACACCGGTTGCAAGTTCTCGGCGAGCGACACCAAGCGCCACGCCCTAGCGATCGCCGACCATCTTGATGCGCGTCTCAAGGTGGACGCGCCGCTCAACATTCATCTCACCGGCTGCCCAAATTCCTGCGCGCAGCACCATGTCGGCGATATCGGCCTGCTCGCGACCAAGGTCGCGGCCGACTCCGCCGAAGTCGAGGGTTATCACCTGTTCGCTGGCGGCGGCTTCGGCGACCGGCGCGGGCTCGGGCGCGAAATACTGCGCGATATCCCCGCGGATGAAGCACCCCACGCAATCGAGCGGCTCCTGCGCGCCTATCTCGAGCGGCGCGCTTCGCCCGAAGAAAGCTTTCAGGGCTTCGCGAAGCGCCACGGTGCGGAAGCTTTGCGCGACTTCGCCCGGGCGAAGCTTCCGCAGGCCGCCTGAGATGCAGCAGCTGGTATTCCTTCCGGACAGCGCGCCGTTCACCGAATCCCAGCGCGCTTGGCTGAACGGATTCGTCGCCGGGCTCCTCGGCATGGAGCGCGCGCAAGGGTCGCCCGGGCCACCCGCAGCCGCACCGCAGATCGACGAGGACTTCCCCTGGCACGATCCGACGCTCGCGCTCGATGAGCGCATGAAGCTCGCCCATGGTCGGTCCTTCGAGCGCCAGCTGATGGCCGCCATGGGCCAGCTCGACTGCGGCCAGTGCGGCTATTTGTGCAAGACCTACGCGGAGGCGATTGCCGGCGGCGCCGAAGCCGACCTGGGCAAGTGCGTTCCGGGCGGACGCATCACCGCCAAAAAAATCAAGGAACTGCTCGCGCGCCGCCCTAGCGCTGCCGCGACGCCGGCCGCCCCGATCGCCGCGCCGCCGCCGGTCGAGCGCGGCTACGGCCGTGCCGCACCCGTCACTGCGCGCCTGATATCGAGCGTGTCCCTCACCGCCTTCGGCTCGGAGCGCGAAGTCCGCCATGTCGTGCTCGAACTGGGCGAATCGGGCCTGCTGTACGAGCCTGGCGATTCGCTGGGAATCTGGCCCTGCAACAACCCCGACGAAGTCGAGTTGCTGATCGCGATCTTGCGCGCCAAGGGATCCGAAGCCGTGACGCTCCCGGACGGCGTGGTGGTCGCCGCGCGCGAGGCGCTGTGCCGCGAGTGCGACCTGCGCGCACCGAGCGACGCGCTCTATGCGCTCCTCGCACGCGAAGCGAAGGACGAGGCCGACCGTTCCCGGCTCTGCAAGCTTGCCGAGGACGACTCCCGGGCCGACGGGCTCGGCGTACACGACGTGCTCGATGCGCTGCTCGAATTTCCGTCCGCGCGCCCGAGCATAGTCGAATTCGCTGCGGCACTGGCGCGCATGCAACCGCGGCTGTACTCCATCGCTTGCTCGCAAAAGCGGCACCCACGCGAAGTGCATCTGACCGTCAGCGTGCTGCGCTACGAGAAGAACGACCGCAGCTACGTGGGAACCGGTTCCGGATTCCTCTCCGAGCACCTGCGTCCGGGGCGCGCGCTGTCGGTGTTCGTGCAGCGCGCCCACGCCTTTCGCCTGCCCGCCGACCTCGCCGCCCAGGTCATCATGGTCGGCCCCGGCACCGGTATCGCCCCGTTCCGCGCCTTTCTCCAGGAACGCGTGGCTGCAGGCGCCGCCGGCCGCAACTGGCTGTTCTTCGGCAACCACAGGCGCGAAGCGGACTTTCTCTATCGAACCGAGCTGGAGGAGTTCGCGGTGAAGCGCGTGCTCAGCCGCATGGACCTCGCGTTCTCGCGCGACCAGACGAACAAGGTGTACGTGCAGCACAAGATGCTCGAGGCCGCGCAGGAACTCTGGCGCTGGCTCGCAAACGGCGCGTATCTCTACGTTTGCGGGGACGCCCAGCGCATGGCGGGCGACGTGGACCTCGCGCTGCAGCAGATCGCGGTCACGCAGGGCGGGATGGACGGCGCAGCCGCCAAGAGTTTCCTCGTGGAACTGGCAAAGGCGGGTCGCTACCAGCGCGACGTGTACTGAAGGCGTTCGCGGCGGGCCGATGAAGCGGGTCCGTCGCAGCTCCCGGCTTGCTCGGCAATTTCTCCGGCGCTGCCGATCCGCAGTCCGATGCTAGACTGGCATTCCATGTCGAATCCCGCCGCGAGGTCCGCACCCCTGCTCGCGGCCCTTTTTATCTTCGCCCAAGCGGGTACGGTTCTCGCGCAGGCGCCTGCGCGCGCGGCCGACGCGGCCGGAGGCGAACGCGAGGTCGTTTGGTACACCGCGATGAACACCCCCGACGCGGCGCCGCTCCGGAAGCGCTTCCGGGAGAAATATCCCGACTTGAATCTCACGATCCTGCGCCAGCCGGGCGAGAAGATCCGCACGCGCATCCTCACCGAGATGCGCGCGGGAAAGTTTTTCTGGGACGTGGTTTCGTTCAACCACCTGGACATGGACGCGCTCGCGCAGGAAGGGCTGCTCGCCGTCTACGCGTCCCCGGAAACGCGCAGCGGATTTCCCGCCGGCGCGGTCGACCCCCAGGGCCGCTGGGCAGCGATTTACGTGCGCCAATACGTCATCGGCTACAACACCCGCTCGGTGCCGCGGCCGGAGGCCCCGAAGAGCTGGGAGGATCTGCTCGCGCCGAAGTGGAGGGAAAAGTTCGCCATGGACGAAAGCGACGTCGAATGGTACGCCGCCATGCTCGAGTATCTGGGCGCGGAAAAAGGGCCCGCCTTCATGCGCTCGCTCGCGCGGCAGAATCCGCAATTCCGCCGCGGCCACAGCCTGCTCGCCAAGCTGCTGATCGCGGGTGATTTTCCCCTGGCGCTGGTGCACGCCGCCGAAATGGACGAGGCCAGGCGGGCCGGAGCGCCCGTCGACTGGGTGAGGACCCTCGACCCGGTCATCACCTCGACTAGCCAGGTCGCGGTCTCGGCCAGAGCCCCGCACCCGAACGGCGCTCGCCGGCTCGCGGACCTGCTGCTTTCGACCGAAGGCCAGGCGCTCATCCGGGATCGAGGACGCGTCCCGGCGCGCAACGATCTCGCGCGAGGGCAGGCCCCGATTCCGCTGAAGGAGCACTATGTGAGCCCGCGTCTCGCGCGCGAAGCGGACAGGTACGAAAAGGAATTCCGGGAAATATTTCTGCGAGGCCGCTGATTTATGCCTGCAAAAATCAAGCACATCGCCATCGTCAGCGACCAGTACGCGCTCCAGGGCAGATTTTACGAGGCGGTGTTCGGCATGAGGAGCGCGGCCGACAAGCGCCCGGAGCGGGCGGTGACCGTCAGCGACGGCTACGTGGGCCTCAACATCAATCCGCGCAAGGCGGGCCGCCCGGCGGGGCTCGACCACTTCGGCGTGGAGGTGGAGGACGCCGAACGGGTCTGCGCGCGACTGCGCGAGAGCTACCCCGCGATCGAAGTCCTGAAGCGCCCCGGCACGCGCCCCTTCGCGGGCATCAGCACCCACGATCCCGCGGGCAACCTCTTCGACCTGTCGCAGCAGGACATGGAGAACCGGACTTCGGTCTATGTCGAGCCGCCGCGCGAGCAGCCGCGGGCCATCAGCCATCTCGCCCTGCGCACTCTGCGCGCCGACGAGGTCGCGGAGTTTTACGTCGACCTGCTCGGCTTCGAGCGCTTAGGCAGGAAAGCCGGCGACGCGAACCATTATCTGAGCGACGGACGGGTCACCCTGATCGTCATGCCCTGGAGCATCCTCGACTACGAGGGCGGCGGAATCACGCGGCCCGGGCCGGATCACATCGGCTTCAGAGTGGAGAGCCTGCAGGCGGTGAAGGAGCGCCTGCAAACCGTGGGCGACGACAATCCGCATCTGCGCCCCTTCCCCTTGGGCGCGGGACCTGAGGGCCAAGCGCGGCTCGCGCTTTTCGAGCGCTGCCCCTGCGGTGCCCATCACCTCGCCGACCCCGACGGCGTGCTGCTCGACATCGCCGAGCGACGATGAAGGAGAATTTCATCAAGGTGGAAGGGCTGCGCATCCGCACCTTCGAGGAGGGGAGCGGGCCGGCGGTCCTCTTGCTACACGGGGCGTCGCTCGGCTCCTCGGCTGACGTCTGGGCGGGGAATCTCGCGGACCTCGCAGCGCGCGGCCTGCGCGTCATCGCCTGCGATCAGCCCGGGTTCGGCCTGAGCGACGACCCCGGGGACTTTTCCGTCGCCTATCGCACGCGCTTCGTCCTCGCATTCATGGATGCCCTGCGCCTTCCGAAGGCGTGTCTCATAGGCCATTCGCAGTCCGGGCGCATCGCCGTGAGCCTTGCCCTCGAGCACGGTGAGCGCGTGCCCGGGGTCGTCGTGCTCGCCACCGGGAGCCTGCTGCCGCCGCTGCCCGGTCGCGGCAAGCCGGATGCCGCGGAGGGCGAAGAAGGCGGGGCCGTGGAACCCACGCTCGAGGAAACGCGCAGGCTCCTCGAGGAGAACCTCTTCGACCGGACCTTGATCACGCCGGCCGCGCTGCAGACGCGCCACCGCATGAGCACGGGAAAGAATTTTCGGGCTTTCCTCGAACGCTCCCGCGCGCGCGGCGGCGAGAAGAAGGACGCAAAGCCTGAAGCGAAGCCGCTGTGGAAACGCCTGGGCGAAGTGCCGGTGCCCCTGCGGCTCATCTACGGAAGAGAGGACCGCGGCCATGCCGCGGAACGCGCCGCGCTCGCGATCGAGCTGCACCCCGGGCTCGACCTGCACCTCGTCGACCGCTGCAAGCATCTTGTCCAATGGGACGCCGCGGACGAATTCGCGGCGCTGAGCGGATCGTTCCTCGCGGAGAAGACGTAACTGACTCGCGCCCAAGCAGCGGACATCGACCTGCGTTTCGCGCGCTCGCGCGCGGGCATACAATATCGCGCTCAAAGGAGGCGATCATGAAGAAAATACTCGCGGCATTGCTGTGTTTCGGGTGCGGGCTCGGATGGGCCCAGACAGCGGAGGAGCTGCTCAACGACGGGAAGAACACCGAAAACGTCACCACCTTCGGCTTGGGCTACGACCTGAAGATGTACAGCCCGCTCAAGCAGATCAACAAGTCCAACGTCAGGCGCCTGGTACCGATCTGGGGCTTCAGCCTGTCAAACGACATGGGCGAGCACTCGCAGCCGACGATCTACAACGGCGTCATGTACGTGGTCAACGGCAACTGGACCTTCGCCATCGACGTCGCGACCGGCAGGCAGATCTGGCGCACTCCAGTGCAGTACGAGCGCGGGGCGCTGCGCGTCGCGACCAGCGGAGCGCTCATGCGAGGCCCGGCGACGATCTACGAGGGGAAGCTCTTTCGCCAGACGGTCGACGCGCACGTGCTCGCCCTCGACATGAAGACCGGTAAGGAGATCTGGAACCAGAAGTACGCCGACTGGAAGGAAGGCTACAAGGGCGTCATCGCTCCGCTCATCGCCAACGGCGTATTGATCTCGGGGATGGCGGGCGGGGACAGCACCACGCGCGGTTTCGTCGACGGATATGACCCGCAGACCGGGAAGCAATTGTGGCGCCGCTACACGATCCCCGCGCCCGGGGAACCGGGGTCCGAGACCTGGCCGAACCAGACGAAGCCCGACGCGTGGAAATACGGCGGCGGGGCGACCTGGCAATACGCATCGTACGATCCGCAGCTCGACCTCTTGTATATCGGCACCGGGAATGCCGAGCCGTACAACCCGACCTTTCGCGACGGCGCCGATTGTCTGTATACAGCCAGCACTCTCGCGCTCAGGCCCAAGACCGGCGAAATGGTCTGGTATTACCAGTCCGTGCCGAACGACAGCTTCGACTTCGATGCGACAGCCGAGAGCCTGCTCGCCGAACTCCGCGTCGACGGTCAGGCGCGCAAGGTGCTCATCAACGCGCACAAGAACGGGTTCCTCTACGTGCTCGACCGCAGCAACGGCAAGCCGATCGCGGCGAACCCTTACGTCAAGGTCAACTGGGCCACGCACATCGATCTCAAGACCGGCCGCCCGGTCCTGACCGATCTCCTCGAGCGCGCGATGAGGGGCGAAACCGTCAACGTATTCCCGTCGCGAGGCACGAACGCCACGCTGATCGCCTTCAATCCGAAGACCGGGCTCGTCTACCTCAACTCGTGGAATTTTCCGCGGCTCATGAAATATGTGGATTTCAAGTTCGTGCTCGGCGCGGGTTCCACCGGCATCGAGTCCACCATGACCACGCCCAAGGGTGAGCCGGCCGGCTATCACATGGCGATCGAGCCGCTGACCGGCAAAGTGGCGTGGCAGGTTCCGATGATGGAGGTCGCGAGCTCGGCGGGCATGCTCGCGACCGACGGCGGCCTCTTGTTCACGGGCCTGCTGACCGGCGAGGTCATCGCGCTCGATCAGGACAGCGGCAAGACGCTGTGGCAGTTCAAGACCGGCTCGTCGGTCAACGCGCCGCCCATCACCTACACGCACAAGGGCCGGCAATACGTGACGGTTCTGTCCGGGCGAGGCGGCAGCATCGCCAACCGCGTCGTGACCGACAGCGTACCCACCGGCGGCTCGGTGTGGACGTTTGCCTTGATGCCCGAATGAAGGCGAGACGCTGCAAGGGGTCTCGTTCATGAACGCTAGAACTCGTTTCGCGGTTTGGATTTCGTTCTCGACGGCGAGCGCGCTGCTCGTGCTTTATGCCTGCAGCCGTGGTGGCCCGGCGGCAAGCTTCACCGGCGTTTTCACCCAGCGCTACGACGCGCAGCGGACCGGACAGAACCGCGAGGAGTTTATTCTGACACCCTCTAACGTGACTGATTCGACCTTCGGGAAGCTGTTCGCGTGCGCCGTGGACGGCGAGGTCTATGCCCAGCCGCTCTATGTTGCGAACTTCGCGATAGCGGGCGGCACGCACAATGTCGTGTTGGTCGCGACCATGAACGACAGCGTCTATGCTTTTGACGCCGATGCGAGCTCTTGCGTCCCATACTGGCAGAAGAGCTTCCTCGGGACAGGCGTCACGCCCGTTCCTCCGGCCGATACCGGTGAAGACGGCGACATCAACACGATAATCGGAATCACGGGAACTCCCGTGATCGATCCCGCCACTGGCACGCTCTACGTCGTGGCGAAAACCAAGGAACCGACGGGTTACTTCCAGCGGCTGCATGCGCTCGACCTCGCGACCGGCAGCGAAAAATTCAACGGGCCGGCGGACATTTCTTCCGCGATCACGGTTCCTGGCAGCGGGGACACGGGCGAGGCCACGTGCCCCGGCTCGGCGGGAAACGTGCCGTTCTGCCCGCTCCGCGAGAACCAGCGGCCGGGCCTCCTGCTGCTGAATGGAACGGTGTACGTCGCCTGGGCATCGCACGGAGACATTCAGCCGTACCACGGCTGGGTAATCGGCTACGACGCGGCAGATCTCACGCAGGCGCCGATTGTCTTCAATACCACGCCGAATGGCGGTCTCGGCGGGATCTGGATGACCGGCACGGGTCCGGCCGCCGATGCCGACGGAAATATCTACGTCATCACGGGCAACGGGACGTTCGACACGATGGGTACGCGCACTAACTACGGCGACAGCTTCATCAAATTGAGGACAGCCGGCGGCGGGCTGTCGGTCGGCGATTTCTTTACGCCGGCGAATCAGTCCTTTCTGGATTCAAACGACTTCGACGTGGGGTCCGGGGGCGCAATCGTCGTGGATTCCGCTGGGGCACACCCACATTTGGTGATCGGGGGAGACAAGCAGGGAGTTCTTTACGTGATCGACCGCGATAACATGACGGGATTCAATTCCAATGGCGATCAGATTCAGAAGGTGGCGATCACCGCGGGCCCCGCGTGCATCATATGCGGCCTCTTCTCGACGCCTGCTTTCTGGGAAGGAAAACTCTACGTCGTCGCGATCGGCGACGTCCTGAAGCAATACATGCTCGCCAACGGCGTGCTCTCCTCTTTACCAGCGCGCCAGGCAAGCGACATGTTCGGCATCCCCGGGGCGTCGCCTGTCGTTTCCTCCAACGGCGCGACGAATGGCATCGTCTGGGCATTGGATACGACCAACAACGGCACCAACAGCTCGGCCACCAGCGCACCGGCGATTCTCTTCGCCTACGATGCGACAAACCTGAACAAGCTCTACAGCAGCCCGACGAGCGGCGCGGGAGCTGCGGGCAACGCCGTGAAATTCACCGTGCCGACGGTCGCCAACGGCAAGGTCTACGTGGGCACCCAAACCGAACTGAGCGTGTTCGGCCTTCTGCCGTGAGGCTGCGCGGCACATTCATCCTCGGCCTCGCGCTTGCCTGCGCGAGCGCCGCGGCTCAGGACCCAGGCGGTAAGCCGTTCGCCGCTGGGCAGATCGGCAAAGGCGCGGCGCTCTACGAGACTCACTGCCAGACCTGTCACGGGCCGCGCCTCGCCAACCCGGAGTGGGCGAAGGATCTGCGAAAATTTCCGCGCGAGGACCACGCGCGCTTTGTCGATACGGTAACTTACGGCGTGAGAAACATGCCGCCGTGGGCGGATGTGCTCGAGCCCGACGACATCGAAGCGCTGTGGGCGTATGTCGTTGCCGGGGAAGGAAAAAAATAATCCCCCTCCCAGCATCGCCCGAGCGCGACGGGCACATCGGCCCCTTGACCGATTTCCTGCGCCCGGCGCATGATTCGCCAGCGCGCGAAGCGGAGCGTCGGAAGCGCTGGGCTGGAGCGACCGAGCGCGCGTCGTCCGTTAGTTTGGGTCTTATCGTCGTTTCCTGATTCGCGAAGAACAACCTGGGGAGGTTCTCAGATGAATAAGCACCCGCGACAATCTATCGCTGGCTTTGTCACCGGCTCGCTTGCGGCAGCGACGCGCAACGTTCCCGTTCTGCTGCTGGCGGCGATCTTCGCGTTCCCCTTGGCCGCGCTCGCGCAGGGCTCCAATGCCGCGGGCCGCTTCCAGCAGTACGACTCACCACAAACTTTCAAGCCGGCTGTCGTTCCGCTCGGCGTGAAGGGCGGCGGCCGCGTCAAGGTCGTGGTCGTCATGGCGTCCGACTCGGTCGCCGCAGCGCGGGCGCGGTTCCCGGATCGCGCGCTTACCCGCGACGAGAGGCGCGCGGTCGAAGACCAGGCTGCGGCCGAGCAGCAGGGCGTCGAACCCGAAATTTCGGGTCGCGGTGGCCACGTGCTCAAGCGCTTCCGCCACGCCTTGAACGGAATCAAGATCGAAATCGACCGCGACCAGGTGGCGGCGCTCGCCGCGCTGCCCGGCGTCGTGGAGGTCTTGCCGGTTATCAAGCATCGCCCGAATAACGCAGTGAGCGTGCCGTTCATCGGCGCGCCGACCGTGTGGCAGGGCAGTCCGGGTTTCCGCGGCGAAGGCGTCAAGATCGCGATCATCGATACCGGCATCGACTACACGCACGCCAACTTCGGCGGCCCGGGCACCGTCGCCGCGTTCCAAGCGGCGGCGGCTGCCAGCACGCAGCCGGCCGATCCGGCGCTGTTCGGGCCTGACGCGCCCAAGGTGAAGGGCGGCACCGACCTCGTCGGCGACGACTACGACGCGAGCGCGCCTGCCGGCAGCCCGGCGCTGATACCGCATCCCGACCCCAACCCGCTCGACTGCAACGGACACGGCAGCCACGTCGCGGGTACCGCCGCGGGGTTCGGTGTGGATGCCCACGGCGCAACCTACGCGGGGCCGTATGACAGCGCTGCGTTTCAACAAGGGTTCAGGATCGGGCCCGGAGTCGCCCCGAAGGCGGACATCTACTCCGTGCGCGTCTTCGGCTGCAACGGTTCGACCGACGTCGTGACCGACGCGATCGACTGGGCCGTGCAAAACGACATGGACGTCATCAACATGTCGCTCGGCTCCGACTTCGGCACGGGGAAGACCTCCGATGCGCTGGCGTCACAGAATGCCGCAAGGGCCGGCATCATCGTGGTGGCCTCGGCGGGCAACGCCGGTCCCGCGCCGTACATCACCGGAACTCCCGCGTCGGGCAACGGCGTCATCAGCGTCGCGGCGGTGGACTCGACCGCGAGCTTCCCGGCGGCGGTGATGGCCCTCGCCGGGGGCAAGAGCATTACGGCGATCGATGCCAACCGCGCGCCGCTGTCCGGCAGCGCCCTCTCGGTCTTCGTGCTGCGCAACTCGAACGGCGGTGTTTCGCTTGGCTGCGACGAAAAGGAATACGTCAACGCGAGCATCGCGGGCAAGCTGGTGGTCACGCTGCGCGGCACCTGCGCGCGCGTCGATCGCGCCGTCTTCGGGCAGCGCCACGGTGCCGCGGCCGTGGTGATGATCAACAACGGCCCGGGCTTTCCCCCGTTCGAAGGCGATATTCCCGGCGTGGCGATCCCGTTCCTGGGCATATTGACATCCGATGCGCCGAGCTTGACCGCTTCCGCAACGGCTGCGCTGGCAAGCGGCACGCTCGCCAACCCCGGCTTCAAGGCGGCGGCGGACTTCAGCTCCGGCGGCCCGCGCTTCGGCGACAGTCATTTGAAGCCCAATGCGGCTGCACCGGGCGTGTCCATCCTCTCCACGTTTTCGGGAAGCGGCAATCAAGGCGAGCGCCTGTCCGGTACGTCGATGGCCTCGCCCCATGTGGCCGGTGTGGCGGCGCTCGTGCGCCAGGCGAATCCCGCATGGGACCAGCGCGCGCTGAGCGCAGCCGTAGTGCAGACTGCGGACCCGGGGCAACTCAACAACTTTGCGCTGCGTATCGAGGGCGGACTGGTGCAGCCCGTTGGCGCCACGCGCACCCAGGCCGTGGCGTTTGCCGCGGGCGGCGACGGCGACAGAGGCGATCGCGAGAGGGGCGACCGCGAGAACGGCAATCGAGGGGGCCGCGACCGCGACAGCCTCTCCTTCGGATTCGAAGAGCTGCTCCACGATTTCAATTCGAGTCTCGAATTGAAAGTCCGCAATCTCGGCAGAACGCCGATCGCGTTCAAGGTCACGGCAACGCCGGTGGGCGGCGTACCGCACACCGTCAGCTTCAGCCGCGCGACGATCTTCCTCGGTCCGACGGACGACGCGTCCGTGGACGTGAGGCTCAGGGTGCCGGCCGCTACGATTGGCGACGCATCCGCCTATCGCGAAGTGGCCGGGTTCGTCACCTTGACGCCGACCGATGCCTCGATGAACGGCGGCGTGAGCCTGCGCGTGCCCTACTACCTGGTGCCGCGCGTGCGCTCCGACGTTTCGTCCGCCTTCGTCGGCAAACCGGCCGGTCCGTCGCGACCCAGCGCCAACGTGAAGCTGACGAACTTCGGCGGCGCACTCGCGGGCAATGCCGACTTCTACGCCTGGGGCTTGAAAGGAAAGCGGCAGGGAGTTCAGTTCTTCGACCCCCGCGCCGTCGGCGTGCAGACGATTGCGATTTTCTCGAAGAAACCCCCGATCGTGCAGACGGACAGCATTCTCGTGTTCGCGGTCAATACCTTCGAGCGCTTCTCCAATGCCGCGGCGGGCGAGTTCGACATCCTGGTCAGCAATGGCGAGCGCGACAAGGATGGCAAGCTCGTTTTCGGTTTCCTCCTGGCCGGCGTAGACCTCGGCGCGATCACCGCCGGCGTCTCCAACGGCCGGCTCGCTTCCGTCCTTATCAACCTCAAGACCGGGGCGGCGCTTATCCGCTTCCTCGCCGATGCGCCGACCGACGGGTCGACCGTGCTGCTGCCGGTGCTGGCATCGGACCTCGGCATCACGGCGGCGAATCCACGCCTCACCTACTCCGCGCAGGTATTCAATCTGCTCGACGGGAGCGCGGCGGCGCTGCCGGGAACGGCGTCCTTCAACGCCTTCACGCCGGCCGTCTCCAACGCGATGTTCGTTCCCGTGGCGCCGAACGCCACGGCGACGGTGCCGGTCACAGTCGATCCGGTCGAGTTCGCGAAGACTCCGGCACTGGGGGTGATGGTGGTAATCGAGGACAACCGCGCGGGTGCGCCGCAGGCGCGCTTGATCGAAGCCGGGAGGTAGAGCAGACGCGGCGTGACCGCGATCAATCCACGAGGTGCGCGACGCCCCAGTCTCCGCTAATCTGCTTTACCGAATACATGATCTTCATTCGGCCCGTCTCCGGAACGCGGCAGGCGAAATACATGATCTGTCCGTCGTCGGTGACGGAGACCCAGGACGGCAAGCTGCAGCCGGGAATCGTCACGGCATCGGGAGTTCCCGAGCAGGTCGAGCCGGTGGAGAAGCAATGCATGATTCCCCCGGAGCCGTTCCAATAGAGATCGGGGCCGCCTGAGGAAAACCAGAACCGATCTTCGTCTCCGGGGGTATTGACCGGCGCGCCCAGGTTTGCCGGAGCGGACCAGCTTCCGTTCGAATTGGACGAAAACCAGATGTCCTTGCCGCCGTGGCCCAGGGGGCGGTTGGAGGTGAACCAAAGCGTTTTTCCATCGGCGGAGAGTTTCGGGCTGTCCTGGAGCGCTCCCCCTGAATGCTCGTTGATCCCGGGTCCGGGGTCGACCGCGGGCCCCCACGTTCCATCCGCATTCCTGTTCGCCATGACGATGTTGCTTGCCGTTCCGCTGCCTTGAAGCCAGACGAAAGTGTTCCCTCCGCTGATTTCCATTCCGCCGGAGTCTGCATAGGCGCCGTTCAGCCCCAGGTTGACGGCCTCCGACCAGGTTCCGTCGGGATTTCTCGTCGCGACATAGATGTCGGATTCATCGAACGGGTTTGCGCTGTGGTGCAGACCCGCCCTGTCGGGCCCAGAGAGCACGGGCGGCTGCGCTCCCCCGCTGATGAACCACTGCCCGAAGTCGTATCTCGAGTACGTGAAATAGAGCCTCCGCCCGTCTCCGGATATGAACGGGGAATCCGACAAGCCGGCTGCGGTATTGATCGGTATCGCGGATGAAGATGCGTCGGAATTGCCGCCCTTGCAGCCGCCCAAGAGCAGCGGCAAAGCGAAGAAAACCAGGCAGATTCCCAACGCCGGAATCTTGAATCCGGAACTCGATGCTTCGAACGGCATGAGCCTAAGCTACCCAGCACGCGAGTCCGAAGCGCAAGGCGAGCCCTGCTCCATTCGGATCACGCGCGCGCCCGACGTGCGTTTTCAGTTCCTGCCGCCCGTGGCCACGTACGCCCACAGCGCTTCGATCTCATCAGCTTTGAGCAGATCTCCCCACGGCGGCATCGAGTTCTTGCCCTTCGACACCGAAGTGAGGAATCGCTCGCGCTGATCGCGCGGGAACTTGCGCAGATCAGGCGCGCCTTCCGGATCGGCCATGCGCGGACCGTGGCACGGGGCGCAATGCCGTGCATACGTTTCCGAACCGCTCTTGACCTGCTCCGGCTTGAACGGGTCCTGCGCCGACGCAGGCTGCGCCAAGGCGAGCAGCCAGGCGGTCAGGATTATCTTCGCGCGATTCAATCGGGCATCAGGGCAAACGTCCAGACCGATCCACCGGGAAGCACTTTGCCCTCGGTTTCCCTCTTCGCCGAGGTCCCGCCGCCGAGCCCCGAGAGCACGCTGACGTACTGCCGGCCCTTGTGCGTGTAGGTGATCGGCTGCGCGTTGATCCCGGAACCGGTCTTGAATTGCCATACGATGCTGCCCGTGTCCTCATCGATCGCCACGAATTCGCCGGTCGACCTGCCGGAAAACACCAGTCCACCGGCGGTGGCCAGCATCCCCGACCAGCTCGGCAAATCCATCAGCGGCAATTTCCACTTGGGCCTGGCAGTCAGCGGATCGAGCGCCCCAAAGTAGCCCCAGGGCTCGCCCGGCGTCCGAGGCGCCGTGGTATTTTCCACGCCCATATAGCGCTCGCCCGCCTTGTAGACGGGCAATTCCTTGTTGAGCTGGTAGACCGAGGTCTCTTCCAGCATGGCGAGGTACAGTCGCCCGGTGTTGGGATTGAAGGCCATGGGCATCCAGTTCTTGCCGCCGGTCCACCTCGGTTTCACCTCCACTTTTTCGCCCGCCCGCAGGCGCTTCGCCACGTCGGTTTCGACCGGGCGCGCCGTCGTCAGGTCGATGCGCTCGGCCCAGTTCACCTTGACGTACGGGTTCGCGGCGATCAGCTTTCCGTTGGTGCGATCGAGCGTATACAGGAACCCGTTGCGATCGGCATGCATCAACACCTTGCGCTTGACGCCATCGACCATGATGTCTGCGAGCACGTTCTCGTTGTTGCCGTCGAAGTCGTAAGTCTCGGCGGGCGTCCATTGGTAATGCCAGACCAGTTCACCGGTCTTCGGCTTGAATGCGATGACCGAAGATATCCAAAGGTTGTCACCCGGACGCGCCGCCGCGGTCCAGGGCCCGCCATTGCTCGTGCCCCAGTAGGTCAGGTCGAGCTCGGGATCGTAGGAGCCCGTGATCCAGGTGGACCCGCCCCCGCGCAGGTAGGCATCGCCCGCAGGCCAAGTCTCGTTGCCCTTTTCTCCGGGACCGGCGGTGGTGTGACGGCGCCACAGGTGCTTGCCGGTGTCCGGATCGTAACCGTCCACGAAACCCCGGACGCCGTATTCGCCGCCGGTCATCCCCGTCATCAGCACGCCGTTCGCGACCGTGGGCGCCGAAGTGATCGAATAGCCTTCCTTCCATTCGGCGATCTTGACCTTCCAGACTTCCTTGCCGGTGTTTGCGTCGAGCGCCCTCAAGTGTGCGTCGACCGAACCGACGAACAGCTTGCCGTTGTAGAGGGCAACGCCTCTGTTGGAAAGCCCGCAGCACACCACGCGTGCAACCGCCGGGTCCCATTCGAGTGCCGTCATCCACAGCTGCCTGCCGGTGGCAACGTCGATGGCCACCACCCGCTTGACGTTGGCGGCATAGAGCACCCCGTTGTAGACGAGCGGCTGCCCCTGCTCTCCGAACTCATTCGCGAGCGAAGCGCTCCAGACCGGGACAAGGCGCTTGACCGTGCTCTTGTTGATCTGCCTGAGCGGGCTGTAGCGCTGCTGGTGATAGCCCATGCCGTAGGTCAGCACGTTGTCGGTGCTGCCGCTGTTGCCGTCGCGCAGCAACTCCTGCTGCGTCTGAGCATGGGCGAGCGCGCCGAACGCCGCAAACAAGATCGCTCCTGACGATATTTTCCTCATGGTTTCCTCCTCGATTGAACCCGACGCCGAGGACTGGTCTTTAGTTCCGCGCCCGCGGGGGCCAGTCGCTCACGAATCCGTCGCGGTTGGGCATCTTCACCTGCGGCAGCGTCTGCGCGTTCATGACCGCATCCTCGCCGACGATGCCGTTCAAGAAGAGCACATAGGCGCTCACGGCGTAGACCTCGTTGTCGGTGAGCGAGAGCGGATTGGTGATCGGCATCGCCCGCCGCACGTAGTCGAACAGCGTGGTCGCGTACGGCCAGTAGCTTCCCACGGTGCGCAGCGGCGTTCTGCCGGCGAGCGAACCGATCCCGCCCGCGAGAGGATCGGCGGGCTTGCCGACGCCTTTGGCGCCGTGGCAGGACTGGCACTTCTCCTCGTAGACCTTGAGCCCCTGGCGCGCGCTGCCGCCGCCCCCGGGAAGCCCGGCGCCGCTCGGCGGAATGCTGATGTCCCAGCGCGCGACTTCCTCCGCGCTCACGGAGGCGCCGAACGCCGGCGGCTTGCCCGGCGCAGGTTGCAAGCTTGCGCAGGCCGCGAGCGCCGCGGCAAAAACCGCGATGACCAGGGCGCGTTCAGACGTAGACATTTTTCACGTTCCCGTCCGCGCCCACCGCCCAGCTGACGATGGAATTGTTGTGATAACGCATGTCCGGCGCGAATTGCGCGAGCCAGACTTTGCGCGCCGGCTGCACGCGCCCTTTCTCGTCGGTGGCGCGGCTCTGCAGCACCGCCGCTCGGCCAGTCCATTCCCAGGGAAGACGAAAACGCACCAGGCTCTTCGGCCGCTCCTCGCCGATGAGCGCCGCCTCCGCCCAGCTCGCGCCGCCGTCGGTGGAGACTTCGACCCGGCGGATGCGGCCTGCGCCGCTCCAGGCGATCCCCGAGATCTCGTAGAAGCCCGCGCGCGGCAGCACCATGGTCGAAGAAGGCTTGGTGATCACCGACTTCACGCCCATCTCGAAGGTGAACTGCAGCGAGCGGCCGTCGGACAGCGGATCGGTGTACTTGGAAGTCTCGTCCTTGGTGTGCGTCGGTCCTTCGGTCGCCTTCAGGCGCCGCAGCCACTTCACGCTCATGTTGCCTTCCCAGCCGGGGAGCAGCAGGCGCACCGGGTAGCCCTGCTCGGGCCGCAGGCGCTCGCCGTTCTGGTAGAGCGCGACGAGCGCGTCGTCGAGCACCTTCTCGACCGGGATGCTGCGGCTCATGTGCGCCGAATCGGCGCCCTCGGCGAGCAGCCACTTCGCCTGCGGCAGCAGCCCGGCTTCCTCGAGCAGCATGTGCAAGGGGACGCCCGTCCACTCGCTGCACGCGATGTTGCCGTGCATCGCGCCCGCGGGCACCTGGGCGGGCTGCGGCGCGAGGGCACGGCTGCTGTTGCCCGAGCACTCGACGAAATGGGTGCGCGTCGTCATCGGGTAGCGCCGCAGCGCTTCCATGGAAAACACGAGCGGCCGCGCCACGAGGCCGTGCAGCAGCAGCCGGTGCTGCGTCGGATCGATGTCGGGCGTGCCGCTGTGGCTACGGATGTTGTGCAAGCCGCTCGGCGTGATGATCCCTTCCAGCGACTCGATCGGCGCGAGGGCCGCGCCCGATCCCGGTGCGAGATCGCCATACGGGCGCCCGACGTGGCGCGCGATCGGCTGCTCGAAGCGCGAGGGCTGGCCGTAGCCCGTGAACCCCGCGCCGTATACGCGCTCCCAGGGCTGGCCTGCCAGGGCTTGCGCGTTCACGCCTTGCGCGAGCCCGGCGGACGCGGCGCCCGTGACCAGCGCGGCGCCCTGCTTCAGAAAACTGCGGCGGCCTTCCGCTGTGTCCGGCGCGTCGCGGTTCGGTGCATGGCCGATCGACTTCTTCATGCGGGCCCTCCCGGGTGGAATGCGTGCGCTGCTCCGCTTTAGGATGCTAGGCGGGAAACTCCTGACGCGTCAAGCGAGGGCCGGTGCGTCAGCGTCCGAAGTACTCCTGAACGGTGTCCTGCGCGGTCTGCTGCAGGAAACGTGCAGTGGCGGGATCGATTCCCGCGGCGTAGGCATTGCCCACCGGCGACCTCTTGAAAACCGCCGCATACCACGACCTCGCTTTGCTTCCTCGCGTATCGGTGGAACACCGCCTTGAGCTGCGGATGGATGGGGCACTGGCTGCAGTCGGCGATGATCACCGCATCGAACTGCCGGCCGGGTTTGTTGAAGACGATCTCGTTATCCCCGACGAATGAATACTTCCCGATCCCGTCGGGCCTGAAGTAGGACTCCATGTCGTGCCAGTCGATGCCGGAGCCGCGGATGCCTGCGCCTGACCTACGACGTCGATCTCGTGATCCAGCTCAAGGCGGACAACATCCGGACCGCATTCGGGGCGCTCGCGGGCCTCGGCTACCGTCCCACAGTTCCCGTGAAGGCCGAGCAGTTCGCGGACGAAGCGCAGCGCGCGCGCTGGATACGCGACAAGGGCATGCAGGTGCTCAATTTCCACAGCGAGCACTACCGTCCCGTGACCGTCGACGTGTTCGTGACCGAGCCCTTCGATTTCGACGGCGAATACGAGGCTGCCATGCAGGGCGAGCTCGCGCCGGGTCTCACGGTGCGCTTCGTGTCGATCTCCACGCTCATCGCGATGAAACAGCTCGCCAACCGGCCGCGGGACTTGGATGATATCGAGCACCTGCGCATGATCATGGAAGAGAAGCGACGCAAATGAATCGACCCGCCGAAGCCGGCTGGGAAACCGCGACCTGGGAGGGCAGCCGCCGCGCGCAGTTGCGCGCCGCGCTCGCTCTCACGGTTCGCGAGCGCCTGCAGGCGCTCGAAGACCTCGCCGAGCTGGCCGAGCGCCTCGCCGCCATGCCTCGCTCCGGCGGCGCCGCCGGGGAACGTTTTACGCCGGACCGATAATCATCGCGCCTCCATCGCGCGGATGAAATCGGCGAGCCGCTTGCCCGCCTCGTCCGGATAGCGGCGCTCGAGCATCTCCAGCCCCGCGATCCGGTCCACGCGGAAATTGCGGAAATCCGTTCGCCGCTCGCACCAGGCGCCTATCGTCCAGGTGCGGCCCCAGTAGTAGAGCGCGAGCGGCCAGACGTCGCGCTCGCTCGCCTTTCCGCCCGAGTCGCGGTAATCGAGGCGCAGCACGCGGCGCGAGCCGATCGCTTCGCGCACCGATTCCAGCTGCCGCATGGCGCGGCCGTCGACGTGGAATCCCGGCGCGTAGAGGCGCGTCTTCTCCACCGCGACGCGCCGGTCGGCGGGTAGCGCCGCGACGATTTTCTCGATCGCGGTGCGCGCCGAGTCGGCGAGCACCGGCCCGCCCCAGGCTTCGACCATGCGCGCGCCCACCGCGAGCGCCTCGATCTCGTTCAGCGTGAACATGAGCGGCGGAATGTCGAAGCCCGCGCGCAGCCGGTAGCCGACGCCCGCCTCGCCCTCGACCGGGACGCCGGAGAGCGACAGGTCGCGCACGTCGCGATAGACCGTGCGCAGCGACACGCCGAGCCGGCCCGCCAGAAACGCCGCCGTCGTGAGACGGCGGCCGCGCAGGAACTGGACGATCTGGAAGAGGCGATCGGCGCGTCGCATGGCCTCGCTAGCTCATCGCGTGCAGCCCGATGCGGTTGCCCTCGCAGTCCGACACGTGAGCGATGTAGCCCTGGTTGCCGGGCAGCGCCATCTTCGGCATCAGCACCTTCGCGCCCGCGGCGGTCGCGCGCTTGAGCGCCGCGTCGATCCCGGGCTCGGCCGCGAGATAGGTCACGGTCCCCTTTCCCGAGGGCTCGTAGCCTTCGCCTTTCATGAGGCAGCCGCCGATGCCGTCCGCTGCGTGCGGGAACAGCGCGATTTCGTAGGGCCCGAAGGTCTCGGCTTTCAGCTTGCCGTCGAGCAGCTTTTCGTAGAAGGCGGTCGCGCGCCTGAGATCAGATACCGCGATTTCGCTCCAGACCACTGCGTTCTTCATTTCAGTCTCCTTCGAGTTAAGTGCGGGATTCGCACGCCTGAAAGGATCAAGCCCCGCTGCTGACAGCGTTGTGTCAGCAGCTTGAGCGGCAGCGTTGGAGCCTGACAGCTCCGAAATCGGCTGCCCTAGGACTCGCCGCCTTCGCGCTCGGGGCCGGGGTAGCGCGATGCCGCGCGGCGCAAGAATCGGAACTGCAAGTGGATCCGCGTACAGGCGTCGCAGATGGCGAGGTGAAGCCGCAGCGCGGTGCGCTGCGGGAGACTGAGCTTCCGGTCGAGCCCCTCGGAAATCAGGCGGCCCGCCTCTTTGCAGGTGAGCTTCAGCTTCATTGCGCGCGCCACCTCGTCATGCGCCTATCGCGAACCATCGCTCCTCCAGGCAAGCGCGTAGACTCATACGGGCCCTGTACAGAAGCACCCAGCAGTTGGTCGCCGTGATCGCAAGCTCCTTACAAATCTCGTCCGTCTCGATCCCCATCACCTCGCGCATCATGAAGACCCTCGCCGTGTTCTTGGGAAGGCCTTCCAGGCAGCCCTCGAGCGTCTCGAAGAACCTGCGCTGGGAAAGCGCCGCTTCGGGATCGCCCCATTCGGCCGGCACGCTGGCGTAGTGGCCATCTTCCCTGTACAGAGCATCGAAATCCTCCAGGGACGCCTCCTCGTCCGGCAAATCGAGGGGCCGCTCGCGGCTCGCGCGGCGGATGAGGTCGACGATCTTGTGCTTGAGGATCCCCACCAGCCAGGTGCGCACGGAGGACTTTCCGGCAAAATCCTTTGCGCCCCGGATCGCCGCCATCAGCGTCTCCTGAACGGCGTCCTCGGCCTGCGCCTGGTTCCGCAGCTGCAGCATCGCGAACCTCAACAACACCGGCCGATGCTTCTCGAGGTCCAAGGCTCGCTCTTCCAGTCTATTCGAGCCGCACCGCCGGGTCGCTGTATACGAAGCGCCCGCCGACCATGGTGGCGACCGGCTTCAGGCTCTCGATCTGCTTCTCGGGAATCGAGAGGATGTCGGCCGGGAGTATAACCAAGTCGGCGAGCTTGCCGCGCTCGATCGACCCCTTGAGATTCTCCTCGAAAGTGAGCCTCGCGTTGTTGATGGTGAAGAGGCGCAGCGCCTCTTCCCGGGTGATGCGCTGGTTGGCACCGTAGACGCCGTCCGAGATCGTCTCGCGCGAGATGAAGTGGTACATCGCCCAGAACGGGTTGTAGGGGATCACCGGCGAATCGGTGCCGCCTGCGACGAGGATTCCCTGGTCGAGGAAGCTGCGCACCGGCGTCACCTGCTCCGCGCGCTCCCGGCCCCAGTACTTGACGAGGCTCGGGCCAGCGCGATACAGGTGGTCCTGCGCCGAGATTGCGAGGTCGAGCGCCTTCACGCGCGGATAGTGGTCGGGCCGGCCGATGAAGAAGTGCTCGACCGACCAGCGCTTGCCGCGGATCGAGCGGTCGCGGTCCGCTGCGGCGTAGGCGTCGAGCACCTGATCGATCGCGGCGTCGCCCACCGCGTGCGTGGCGACGCGCCAGCCGAGGCGGTTCAGCTCGCGCACCGCGGCAACGTACTCTGAAAGAGGCACGACCTGGATTCCCTTGAACTTACCGCCTTTGCCGAAAGGTTCCTCGTAGGCCGTGCGCATGTGCCCGCCTTCGAATCCGCCGTCGACCAAGGTCTTCATTCCACCGATGCGCAACCATTCGTCGCCCTCGTCGGGCCTCACGTTCCACGAGGCGATCGTCTCGCGCATCTTCTCGACGCTCGAGTAGTCGAAGATGCGCATCAGGTAATTGACGCGAAGGCTCAGTTTCCCCTGCGCCCTCAGCTGCTGGAACATGCGGTAAGGCTCGATCGCGCTGCCGCCGAACTGGAACTGGCCCGGAATGCGGATTCCCGTGAGCCCGGCCGCGTTGAGGATCTTCATCTGAGCGAGAATTTCGTTCTCCACGAGCTTCGGCGGCGGCGGCAGCTTCACCAGGCCCCGCGCGGTGTCGACCAGCTCGCCGTTCAATTCGCCGTCCGCGTCGTGGCCGATCTCCCCGCCCGGCGGCACGGGCGTAACGCGCGTGATGTTCCAGCGCCTCATCGCGGCTGAGTTGACGATGAACTCGTGCCCGCCGCGCACCAGCACCACCGGATTGTCCGGCGCGATGCGGTCGAGGTCCCTGCGGTGCGGCAGTCGCTTCTCGCGCAGCTGCGCCTCGTGCCAGTCGGAATTGGACGCCACCAAGTCGCCGGGCTTGCTCGCCTTGACCCGCGCCTCGAGCGCGGCGAGGAGCTCCGCCATGCTGCGGACTTCGGAGAGATTCACGCCGGGCCCGCCGCCCGCGTTGTGCAGGTGCCCGTCCATCAATCCCGGGATCACGGTGCGCCCACGCAGATCGATGGCCTTCGTCACCGGCCCGGCCAGACGGCGCACCGCGTCGTCGGAGCCGACCGCGACGAAACGATCGCCGCGGATCGCCAGCGCTTGCGCGATCGAGAACGCGGAATCGACCGTGACGACCTTGCCGTTGTAGAGGACCAGGTCGGGGGCTTCGCCGGGTCCGAGCGGCCCGAGTGCGCCCGAGCAGGCGGCGAGAACGGAGCCGCCGAGAATTGCGGTGAATTGCTTGACGGTGTGAAGGTGCACACGCCCTCCCCGGCTCAACAATCGTTCCGGCGGGAAACGAGGCCGGAGACGCGACGATTATAGGGGTTCAATGTCGGCGCGCAGAGGCCGGCCAGCTGCGGCTCAGTAGAGTTTTCTCGACTTCCAGTAGAGATTTCACGACGTATGTTGTAGTATGACATCGACATGAGAGCGGCGCCCCAAGCGGCCCGCCCGGGGTCGAGACCATCGTTTCAGCCTAGCATTCGGCGAGCATTGACCGAATCGTCGTATTGGACAGTTGAGGGGAGAGGGATATGGCCAGAAACTCAGCGAGGCGATGGCTGCTCGTCGCCGCGGCTTCATTGTTTTCGTCAACGGTTTCAGCCCTCGCGTTCGCTCAGACGGTACCGTTCAGTTCCCGACTAGACTTTGCTGTCGAAGCTCATCCTACTTTCGTCGCCGTGGGCGACTTCAATGGCGATCGAGTGCAAGATCTGGCGGTGGCCAACTTTGAT
The DNA here is from genome assembly GCA_005881575.1 of Betaproteobacteria bacterium. Taxonomy (GTDB): domain Bacteria; phylum Pseudomonadota; class Gammaproteobacteria; order Burkholderiales; family SG8-39; genus VBDM01. The sequence continues at coordinate 2,213 of VBCA01000052.1, read as the reverse complement.
TCCAACACCATCTCGGTGCTGCTGGGCAACGGCGATGGGACGTTCCGGGCGGCGCCGACCGTTGCTGCGGGCTCTAATCCTTTCGCCGTGGCCGTGGGCGACTTCAATGGCGATGGCAAGCTGGATCTGGCGGTGGCCGACGATGGCTCTAACACCGTCTCGGTGCTGCTGGGCAACGGCGACGGGACCTTCGGAGCACCGCTGCCGTTCGCCGTGGGCATTAATCCTCGCTTCTTGACCGTGGGCGACCTCAATGGCGATGGCAAGCTGGATCTGGCGGTGGCCAACTTCAACTCCAGAAACGTCTCGGTGCTGCTGGGCAATGGCGACGGGACCTTCCGGGCGGCCCCGACCGTCGTCGTGGGTCAAAGTCCTTTCTCCATTGCCGTAGGCGACTTCAATGGCGATGGCAAGCCGGATCTGGCGGTGGCCAACTTCGATTCCAACAACGTCTCGGTGCTGCTGGGTAACGGCGATGGGACCTTCCAGGCACCGCTGGCCTTCACTGTGGGCGCCAATCCTCACTCGGTGGTCGCGGGCGACTTCAATGGCGATGGCAAGCTGGATCTGGTGGCGGCCAACAATGGTTCTACCACCGTCTCGGTGCTGCTGGGCAACGGCGATGGGACCTTCCAGGCGCCGCTGGCCTTCGCTGTGGGCGCTAGTCCTTTCTCCCTGGCCGTGGGCGACTTCAA
>VBCA01000052.1:0-1443 GCA_005881575.1 Betaproteobacteria bacterium | reverse complement strand
GGGCAACGGCGATGGGGCCTTCCAGGCGCCGCTGGCCTTCGTTGTGGGCAATCCTCGCTCCGTGGCCGTGGGCGACTTCAATGGCGATGGCAAGCCGGATCTCGCGGTGGCCAACATCAATTCCAACACCGCCTCGGTGCTGCTGGGCAACGGCGATGGGACCTTGCAGGCACCGCTGGCCTTCGGTGTGGGCACTAATCCTATCTCCGTGGCCGTGGGCGACTTCAATGGCGATCGCAAGCTGGATCTGGCAGTGGCCAACTTCAATTCCAACACCGTCTCGGTGCTGCTGGGCAACGGCGATGGGACTTTGCAGACGCCGCTGGCCTTGTTGGTCGTGGGCACTAGTCCTATCTCCGTGGCCGTGGGCGACTTCAATGGCGATGGCAAGCCGGATCTGGCGGTGGCCAACCATGGTTCTAACAACGTCTCGATGCTGCTGGGCAACGGTGACGGGACCTTCCAGGCGCCGCTGGCCTTCAGTGTGGGCGCCGCTAGTCCTTTCTCCGTGGCCGTGGGCGACTTTAATGGCGATGGCAAGCCGGATCTGGCGGTGGCCAACTTCGATTCCAACACCGTCTCGGTGCTGCTGGGCAACGGCGATGGGACCTTGCGCGCGCCGCTGACCCTCGGTGTGGGCAATGGTCCTACATCCGTGGCCGTGGGCGACTTCAATGGCGATGGCAAGCCGGATCTGGCGGTGGCCAACTTCAATTCCAACAACGTCTCGGTGCTGCTGGGCAACGGCGATGGGACCTTCCGGGCGCCGCTGGCCTTCGGTGTGGGCGCTGCTAGTCCTTTCTCCATTGCCGTGGGCGACTTCAATGGCGATGGCAAGCCGGATCTGGCGGTGGCCAACTTTGGTTCCAACAACGTCTCGGTGCTGTTGGGCAACGGCGCTGGGACCTTCCTAGCACCGTTGGCCTTCGCTGCGGGCACTAATCCTGCATCCGTGGCCGTGGGCGACCTCAACGGCGATGGCAAGCCGGATCTGGCGGTGGCCAACCTTGGTTCTAACACCGTCTCGGTGCTGATAAACACGAGCACCGTGACCGCCACACCGCCTGACACGACCATCACGGCGGCGCCGCCGGCCCGCAGCAATTCCAGCAGCGCCAGCTTCAGCTTCACGGCCACCGAGGCCGGCAGCAGCTTCGCCTGCCAGCTCGACGCGAGTGCCTTCGCACTCTGCGTGAGCCCGCAGAGCTATAGCGGCTTGGCCAACGGCAGCCACACTTTCCAAGTGCGCGCCACCGATGCGGCCGGCAACACCGACCCGACGCCAGCGAGCTACACCTGGACGGTGGATACCACGGCGCCGGACACGACCATCACGGCAGCGCCGCCGGCCGTCAGCAATTCCAGCAGCGCGAGCTTCAGCTTCACGGCCACCGAGGCCGGCAGCAGCTTCGCCACGGCCACCGAGGCCGGCAGCAGCTTCGC
>VBCA01000074.1 GCA_005881575.1 Betaproteobacteria bacterium | reverse complement strand
CCGGAGGTCTCCAGCTGGGTCGCAGCCGGCAGCAGGTACACCGCGCGATCCGCCTTCGGTTGCTTGCCAGCATCCTTCAGCACCTTCATCCCCTGCTCGTCGAGCGGCATGGCCGCCATTGCGGCGGTGGCCGACGGATACGGGTCGATGACCACGAGGAGATCGAGCGCGTGCATCGCCGCCTGCATCTCCAGGCCCCGGGTTTGGCTGTTCGGCGCGTGACCCCAGAAGAACAGGCCGCGGATGTTCGGATCCTGATCGATGTTCTCGTTCTTCTCGAGCACGCCGTCGATCCAGCGCGACACCGTAATGCCGGCCTTGGTCATCATCGCCGGCGAAGCGAACTGGTCCTGCAGCCACTTCAGATCCACGTTCCACACCCGCGCCCAGTGCGCGTACGCGCCCGGGGCGAGGCCGTAGTACGCCGGCAAGGAGTCCGGGTTCGGACCGAGGTCGGTTGCGCCCTGCACGTTGTCGTGCCCGCGGAAGATATTGGCGCCGCCGCCCGCAACGCCGATGTTGCCGAGCGCGAGCTGCAGGATGCACGAGGCGCGCACCATGGCGTTGCCTATGGTGTGCTGCGTCTGCCCCATGCACCACACGATCGTGCTCGGCCGGTTCTTCGCCATCGTCTCGGCGACCTTGTAGACCTCGGCCTCCGGAACGCCCGTCACCCGCTCGACTTCGGATGGGACCCAGACCTTCATCACCTCTTCCTTGACCTTGTCCATCCCGTAGACGCGGTCATGGATGTACTTCTTGTCCTCCCAGCCGTTCTTGAAGACGTGGTGCAGCACACCGAACAGGAAAGCGATGTCGGTTCCCGAACGGATGCGGATGTACTGGTCGGCCTTGGCTGCCGTGCGCGTGAAGCGCGGGTCGGCGACCATGATCTTGCAGCCGGTCTCCTTCGCGTGCAGCGAATGCAGCATCGACACCGGGTGCGCCTCGGCGGCATTCGAGCCGATATAGAGGGCGGCCTTGCTGTTGTGCATGTCGTTGTAGGAGTTGGTCATCGCGCCGTAACCCCAGGTATTCGCGACGCCGGATACCGTGGTCGAGTGGCAGATGCGCGCCTGATGGTCGGTGTTGTTGGTCCCGAAGAGCCTGACCCACTTGCACAGCATGTAGGACTGCTCGTTGGAGTGCTTGGAGGACCCGACGAAGTAAAGCGAGTCGGGGCCGGACTCCTTGCGAAGGGCGAGCACCTTGTCGCCGATCTCGTTGATCGCCGTGTCCCAGGAGATGCGCTGGTATTTGCCGCTCACCAGCTTCATCGGGTATTTCAGCCGGTGCGAGTGCTCGGCCATGCCGTGCTCGCGTATCGACGCACCCTTGGCGCAGTGCGCTCCGAGGTTGAGAGGCGAATCGAACACCGGTTCCTGGCGCACCCACACGCCGTTCTGCACCACCGCGTCGATCGCGCATCCGACCGAGCAGTGCGTGCATACCGTGCGCTTCACTTCGATCTTGCCGGCCTTGTCGTCGGCGGCCTCGGCCTTGCCGATCATGTTGAACGGCAGCTGAGTGGCGAACGCGCCGGCGCCGACCGCGACGCCCGAGCGCTTCAGGAAAGCGCGGCGGTCGATCGTCTTCGCCAACATCCCGGAGAGGCTGCGCGAAAGACGGCTGTTGCCGGAAGAAAGATGAGCGGGAGCGCCAGCGGATTTCCTGGTGAGCATCATGGTTGCGCCTCCTCGGGTCAGACTTTTGCGGTGTTGTAGTAACTGCGGACGTGGGCAGTTTCCTGATAGCCCCGCCCGCGTCTCTTATCGTTGTTGTTCGTTGCGGGTTGCGCGGTTGCCGGGCCGACCGCCTGGGTTGCGATCGCGGCCGCCGTCGCGGCCCCGCCAGCGCCGACTGCAAGTAGGAAGTTCCTGCGGCTGAGTTTGGATTTAGTTTGATTTTTCATGTGTGGTCTCCCTCCTCTTATCGACGCCGAATATGCGCGCTATTGCTTGAGGGAATTAGAACACCTTTAAGGCCTCGGTTTCAACCACTAAGAATGACGAGGCAAAGTGGGAAACGTCCTTATAGAACTTCGCCCTTTCGCTGGCTGATACTGCGAGGCAAAACCCCGGGAAAGAGCGCTCGAGGTAGGCGCTGAAGAAGCCACGCTGTTTTTGCAGCGCAGCATCGTCAGAACCCTCTGAAATCAAATGTCTCATGACCTCGAAGAGCCCGGCAAAGTGGTCCTCCGGCTCCCGGGCGGAGTTCGCCCTGCCCAAACCGAGGGAGGCGAGGTCCTGCTTGAGCTGGACGAGGATTTTCTCCCGGCCGGTCGCGGCGAGATAAAAACTGGCGTAAGGCGTTACCTCGGCCTTGCCCGTTCCGACGAAGACTTCGTCATACTCCACGCGCGCTGCCTCGGCCGCCGTCGCGCTTGCCGCCGCCGCCAAGGCGTTCCAGGGGCCGGTCAGTTGGCCGCCGGCGACGGCGAACTCGGCGGACCCTGAAATAGTCTGGAGCAGGCCCGCGTCGGGCCCGGAGTAGAAAAGCCGCGCTAACAGCGCGTAGTATCCGGCGCGCGCCTCATCCTCCTGGACCAGCGGCGCGCGGAACTTGAGCGGGGTGACGGTCGCGCTCACTTCTTGACGTCCTGTATCGAGATCTCGTCCTTGTTTTCCATCATGTCCACCACGCGGCAGTCGCCGCACATCTGCAGGCGTTTCAGCGAGCCGTCGCCCGCGAACATCGAATGGCCGGTGAGCTTGCCGAGCATGTTGCCTACCATCTGCCGCGTGCCGAAGGGCTTGCCGCAGCGCACGCAGTTGAACGGCTCGGCTTCGTTGAGAACGACCTCCTGCTTCGCCTGCGCCGCGAGCAGCAGGCGCGGCGCGAGCGTGATCGCGTTTTCCGGGCAGGTGTTCTCGCACAGCCCGCACTGCACACAGTTGCGCTCAATGAACTTCAGCACCGGCTGGTCGCGCCCGTCATGCAGCGCCGATTCCGGACACGCGCCGACGCAGGCCATGCACAGCGTGCAGGTCTGCTTGTTGACGAGCACCTGGCCGTACGGCGCTCCGGCGCCGAGCGCTATGCTCTCCTGCGGCTTGGGTGCGAGTTTCGCGAGGTGTTCGAGCGCGAATTCGAGCGTGGCGCGTTTTTCGGCGGCGAGATTGTAGGTCGCGGGCTTCGATGCCGTCGCTGCCGGCTGGAGCGCCCACACCTCCTTCTCGAGCACCGCAAGGCTATCGATCGCGAGCAGCCTGAAATGGGCGCCGCCATAGCCGAGAGCGTTGACGATGGTCTCGGCGAACCCCATCTGCTTCCTCAGCGCGTCGCCGTACTCGCCTGCTTCCTTCGGCGTTGCGAGCACGAGCACCTGGCTCGCCCCGTAGGCGAGGGCCGCCAACAGAACGTCGATGCCGACCGAAGCGGGATGATGGACTTCGAGCGGAATCGCACGCGCGGGCAAGCCTGTCCCGCGCCGCGCGAGCTTTGCAATGAGCGCGCGGCTCTCGCCCGCGTTGTGCAGCAGTAGGCACGCGTCCTTGCCCCCTGCCTGCGCGTAGACTGAGAGCAGGCGCTTCAGCCGCGCGCCGAAGTCAGGCACGCGCGGATAGGCGTAGGTCATGGCGCCCGATGGACACACGGTCGCGCAGCCCCCGCAGCCCATGCACAGGTGCGGGTCGACCTTGACGTGATCGCCGTCGGGCGCGATCGCAGCAGTCGAGCACACGTCGATGCACTGGTTGCAGCCGATCTTCGAGGAGCGGCTGTGCGCGCAGATCTTCTCGTTGTAGGCGAAGAACCGCGGCTTCTCGAACTCGCCGACCATCTGCGCAAGCTGTGCCGCCGCGAGTGCCTGCTCGAGCGGATTGTCACCGGGCGCGAGATAGCCCTGCGGCGGCTGGGGTGTCTTGATGAGCGGATCGCGCGAAAGGTCGAGCACCATGTCGAAGCGCTCGCTGCGCGCGCGATCAGCGCGATCGAAGTCGATGGCTCCGATCGCGCCGCAGGCTTTCACGCATTGGCGGTGCGACTTGCATTTCTCCATGTCGACCTGATAGGAGAAATCTATCGCTTGTTCAGGGCAGGCGTGAACGCAGGCGTTGCAGCGCGTGCAGACTTCCAGATCGATCGCGTTGTCCTGCTGCCAGGCGACCTCGAACGCGCCGAGATAGCCTTTCACCGACTGTACTTTTCCGGACCATACCGGGTAGCGCCGCTCCGCGGGCAACTCTCCGCCGCGCCCCGGGGTGAGCAGCACGTTGACGTCGAGCTGCTCGGCGAGTTTCTCGGCCCAGGAAATCGCCGCTTCGGCCGGTCCGACGATCAGGAGTTCGCCGCCCGACTTGTAAAAGACTCCGGCCACCGGCTCGGCCTCGGGCAGATCGGCGAGCGCAAGCAGCGCCGCGATCTTGGGAGTCGCTTTGGCGCCTTCCTTCGACCACCCCGCATGCTCACGGATGTTGACGAATTTGATGGCCGAGCTGGAGCCCGCCCGATCCGCCAGCTCCGAGAACAGTGGCGCTTCCTGCGTGCAGGCGATCACGCAGGCTTCGTCCTTCAGTGCACCGTGGAAGCTCGCGACCTGCTTGCGGCACAGCTCCGTGTGGATTTCGATTGGCTGCGTGAGCTTGAGCGCTCCCGCCAGCGCCTTGGGGTCCAGCGCCATGGTCCGGTTGCAGTTGCAGAGCTTGAGCGTCTTGTCGTCTAGCGCCATAAATCGGATCAGGCGGGCTTTGTCGGATGCGTCGCATCCCGGGCGGGCGGAGACTCGCGCTCGGGCGCCACGCGCTCGTCGTCCGACGCAACCTGACGCGGCGGCGCCTCCGTCGCCGGCATGCTTCCCGCGTCCGCAACGGCCGCTCCGGCGGCTCCGGCGTCGGTCTCCCTGTCCTTTTCCGCCGCCTCCTCCGGGAAGAGCAGCCGGTTCGCTTGCTTCAGCGACTTCAGCATCTCCCCCGGAATCGGGTCCAGCTTGGAATAATCTTCGATGTACGTGTCGAGCCCGTCCATTACGTTGAAATGCGGATCGTGGAAGAGTTTTTTGAGCGCGGACTGGCGCAGCTTCTCGTCCACTCCAAGGCGCAAGAAACCCTTGTACTCGGAGGCGAGCCCCTTGAGCGTATCGACGGGAGGTAACTCGGTCTTTGCGGGCGATTGTGCAGCGCCGGGGCCGACTGCCGGCGGCGCTGCGGGTGCGACTGGCCGCGGCGCAGCCGGGCCCTTCGCCGAATCGAGCTTGCGGCGCGACCAGCGCGACAGAAACGGCTCCTTGTCCGTGCTCACGCGGCGTCCCTCTTAGCGCCCTTGAACGAAGGCGGGCGGCTGCGTTTCTTCTTCGGCTCGGGCTTGTAGTGCTTCTCGACGTACTCGGCAAGCCAGGAGATCCATTCGGCCGGCATCGGCACGCCGTCCACGCGCGCTCCGCCATCCATCTGGCGCGCCGCTTCGTTGTAGCTCACCGTCACCGATTGCGGCACGCCCTTCCCGTCCTCCTCCAGCCAATTCACGAACACATACGGCTGCGGTGAGTAGAGGTTGAGGTAATACCCTTCCGACTCGTCGTGGAAGAGTTCCAGCTTGAATCCCGGATGAAGCCACTGCGTGCTCACGCTGTCCTGACGCAGCACCCGCGCCGCCGAGCCGGGTCCGCTCGAATCGGCCAGCACACCGATCGGCTCCCATTTCTCCGACTGCCAGCGGTTGTCGAGCTGTGTGCGCTCCATGACGACAGCGATGGCGAGGTTTGGGTAGGGCATTTTGCGGCTATACTCAGCGGTTGAGGAACGATGAATTATGAACCGCATTTCATGATGCGGCTACGCGAACCATGACGGACCGGGTCATTCCTATCAACGATGGGCGCAGGACAAAACCCTTTCCTCCCAAGGGGGAATCGGGTGGATCCGAGCCCGGGCAGGACAGGCTCGGCCGCAGGCTGCACGACCTGCGCATCTCGGTCACGGACCGATGCAACTTCCGTTGC
>VBCA01000016.1 GCA_005881575.1 Betaproteobacteria bacterium | reverse complement strand
GCAGGTCTCGCGCTCGGATACGAATGCATAATTGGCGCAGGCGCGCTCGGCGATGACGATTTGCGCCAACGGGGTACCGTCGCGCTGGAACAGTCCGGCGACCGCGCTGAGAAGCCCGATCGCGATAAAGGCCGACAGTACGGCGGCGACAATGGTCGTGGCAACGCGGGGGTGGGTAAGGATGGGCTTGGCGCTCATGGCGATCTCCTTGCAGTCGTGTTTCAGTCGGGGAAGGTCCGGTGCTGCTGGGACGTACTTTCCTAGCCGCGAGGTGCTTCAGTCCTTTAGCCGGCCTTAAACGTTCTGAAAGGTGTGACCTTCCATCGGTTTTTCGGGCACCGACGACCAGCCATCACGCGGCCCGCCATGTCTTCGACTGCTGGTTAAGCCACGTCTCGTAGAACGACACCGGCTGACGCCGATCTCGCCGCGCCAACCCGGTCGAACGAATGATGGGTACTATGTCGTCCGCATTGCCCTCAGCGACTGGCCATGGGCACCAACCCCGTACGATTTGGATCCTTTGAAGTGCAACCCGAGGCGCGACAACTGCTCGTGAACGGGGTGCCCGCCAAACTGGGCGCTCGCGCCTTCGATGTGCTGCTGGCGCTGATCGAGCGCCGCGATCGGGTCGTGGGCAAGGACGAGCTGCTCGATCTGGTCTGGCCCGGGCTGGTCGTTGAGGAAAACAACCTGCAGGTGCAGGTCTCGGCGCTGCGCAAACTGCTGGGGCCGCACGCGGTGGCAACGATTCCGGGGCGAGGCTATCGGTTCACCGTGTCGCTCGGCGCGGACGAAGCGGCGCCGGCCGCTGCTTCAACGTCTCCGGCGATCCCGCATGGCCTGCCCGAGCAGCGCACGCGCTTCATCGGTCGCGAGCGGGAGTTGACCGAATTGCGCGGCATGCTGGCCGGCGGCGCGCGTCTCGTCACGGTGACGGGCGCGGGCGGGAGCGGCAAGACGCGGCTGGCACTGCAGGTCGCTGCCGGGCTGGTCGACGACGTCCGCGGGAGTGTCATCTTCGTTCCCCTCGCGCCGGTTCAAGAGCCGGCGCTCGTCGCCGCGACGATCGCGCTCGCCGCAGGAGTGCGCGAACTGAAGGAGCTTCGCGACCGGGACGCGCTGCTGGTGCTCGACAACTTCGAGCATTTGCTGCCGGCGGCTGCCGAGGTGAGCACGCTTTTGTCCCTCGCGCCTGACCTCAAGATTCTGGTCACGAGTCGCGCGCGGCTCCGGCTTTCCGGCGAGCGCGAGTACGCGCTCGATCCGCTGCCGCCGTCCGATGCCGCCGAGTTCTTCCTCGATCGAGCGAGAGCTGTGCGGCCCGACTTGCGCTCCCATCCGGACGTCAGCGCGATCTGCGAGCGTCTCGACGGACTTCCGCTCGCGCTCGAGCTCGCGGCGTCGCGGGTCAAGGTGCTCGACCCGTCGTTGCTGCTGGAGCGGCTCGCTCACAGCCTCCCGCTGCTGACCGGCGGCACGCGCGATGCGCCCGAACGGCAACAGACGCTCCGCGCGACGATCGGTTGGAGCTACGCCCTCCTGGAGGAGCCGCTGCAGCGAGCCTTCCATCGGCTCGCGGTCTTCCCAGGCAGCTTTTCGCTCGAGGCGGCAGAGGTCGTCGCCCGAACGGACCTCGACCAGGTCACCGCACTCGTCGACTGGAGCCTGTTGAAGCCCGTCGGCGAGGGCCGGTTTCTCATGCTCGAGACGATTCGCGAGTTCGGTCGCGAGCGCATCGAGGGGAGTTCCGAGCGGGACGAAATCCGCGACCGGCACCTGGGGTTTTTCCTCCAGCTGGTCGAGCAGGCCGAGCCGAAGCTGACCGGGCCCGAGCAGCGTCAGTGGTACGACCGTCTCGTGGTGGAAAACGACAATCTCCGCGAGGCGCTCGCGTACGCCTGCGAGAGTCGCGACGGTGAACGCGCGCTGATGCTGGCCGGGACGATATGGCGTTTCTGGTGGAACCGGGGACGCATCGCCGAGGCGTCGCTCTGGTACGAGCGGGCGTTCGCCGTCGGCCAGAACGCATCTCCGACGGCGCGAGCGCGAGGCCTGTTCGGGATGGCCCATATGGTCGACGCCGGCGGCGATTTCGAGCGCTCCCGAGCCCTTTTCGAGGAGGCCGCCGATGTTCTGCGGCAGATCGGTGACACGCGCTGGCTTGTGCTCGCCCTCACCCACCTTGCGGGGACGTACATCTGCCTAGGCGATACGCTGCGTGCAGCGGCAATAAACGATGAAGCGCTGGACCTTGCAGACCGTAGCGGGGATGCTCGAGGGGCTGCGGTCGTCCGGTCGAACCTCGGCTACATGCTCATGAGCGTCGACGACCGGCGCGCAGGTCCACTGATCGAGCGCGCGCTCGAGGGCTACCGCTCCGTCGGCGACACGTACGGGATAGCGAGCTGCCTCGGAAACCTCGCGGTGATCGACCTGCACGGCGGCGAGACCGAAGCCGCGGCGGCGAAGCTGCGCGAGAGCCTCGGGCTCAGCAGCTCGATCGGAGACGCACACACTCTCACGTGGAGCCTCGCCGCAGCCGCCGCCGTTGCGCTCGCGCGCGGCGACCCGGACGCGGGTGCCCGGCTCGGCGGCGCGGTCTCCAAGGCGTGCAGCACGCTTGGCTTGGCGCTTGAACCGATCGACGCGCGACTGATGACGGACACGACTGCCAAGCTGCGGGAGCTGCTCCGCGGTAGTTTTGACGACGCATGGACCGCCGGCGCGAATATGGATCTGGCGGCCGCGGTCGACCTGGCTGTCAAGAAACTAGGTGCGTAACCACCAGAAGAAGCCGGTGGCCAGCTCAACAGCGGATGCGTAGGGCCCGAGTGCCCGGTCCTTGTGAGCACGACCGGCTGGTTGTGGCCGATTGCAGGCTTGTCGCAAAACGACCCTAAGCGGTCAAGGTTGTACCTCAGTCCGCCCTAATGTTGGCCGCTTTTGCAATCCGAGAATACCTTTGGATCTCGTCTTTTACTCTTGCGACGAACTCGTCCGGCGAGGAGCCAACAACTTCAACGCCTAATGCCGAGAATTTGTCTTGGATTTCCCGGACGGTACGAAGCCGCGCCGTCTCGTCCCGCAGTTTCTTAAGCACGCTGTCGGGCGTGCCAGCGGGCGCAGAAAGAGCGACCCACGCTCCCACGTCAAATCCCGCATAGCCCGACTCGGCCAACGTGGGGACATCCGGCAAGAGCGATGACCGCGTTATGGTAGTCACTGCAATCGCTTTGATTTTGCCGGCGCGAATCTGTGGAGCCGCGACGACAACAGTATCGATTGACAACAGAACCTCCCCGGCGACCAAAGCGATCATCAATGGGCCGCTGCCCTTATAGGGCACGTGCAGCAATTTAACGCCGAGGGCGGACCACAGTAGCTCTCCGGCGAAGTGAGATGGGGTACCGGTGCCGTAGGAACCATAGTTGTATTGGCCGGATCTGGCGGACACCAGAGCAACAAGCTCACGAATATTGCTTGCGGGCACCGAGGGATGCGCGAGAACCATCAGCGGCGTGTTCCCTACAATGCCGATCGGTGCAAAGCTCTTTAGCGGATCATAAGGAAGGTCGCTGAGCACGATGGGATTGGTTGTGAAGGTGCTACCCCCGGTGTAGAGCAGCGTATATCCATCAGGTTTGGCTTTCGCGACCGCATCGGTGCCGATCACGGTCGAGGCGCCCGGCTTGTTTTCGACGACGACGGATTGACCGAAACGTTCGGTCCAATGTTGAGCAACGATGCGTGCGGTCACGTCTGTAAATCCACCCGGTGAGAACGTAACCACGATTTTGATCTGTTTTACCGGGTAAGTTTGCGCACGGGCTGGGAGCCCTAGAGTGAAAATCGAGCTGAACGCGATTGCACATGACAGTCGAGCCCAGATCATGGCGATGCCTTTCTCCGTCCTAGCCGGAAGCTGAAGAGCGTGCCATGAGTCTACGCCAGGGCCAAGCAAAAGGGCGGTGGAGAGCGGTCCAGCGGCCGGAGCCGCGTAAACATGCAAGCGGAGTATGGTGGTGGCCACGTAAACGTCCGCTCATGGCCGGTTGCGGTCTTCGGTGGCTGGGTTGAAGCCCAAGGCGGCGACGTCGCCGGTGCAGGCTGAGTCGGCAGCCGGCGATCGCGGATCGCTTCCTGGCGGCTGCGCTCCTGTAAAAGCCACTCCTTCAGGCCTTCGGGCGTGTCGCAATCGACCCCATGGTTCAGCTTGCAACGCTCTTTGGCACGGGCGGCCCGCTGTTCCTTGGTTGTTACCCGGTCACTCGGAGAGTTCTGCGTCTGCGCCACAACGGGTGCAGCGACGAGAACCGCCAAAGCAATCGTGAGCACCCATGGAGCCCTCCTTGAGTTACCCCGTCTTTCCGCTTGGCGCCGTTGTCGGATTACATCCATCGCTATTCCTGCTTGATGCCCGCGGCGTTCACCGCGTCGCGCCACAGCGGCGCTTCGCTGCGGATCAAGGCGGCAAACTCGGCCGGCGTGTTGGCGTACGCATCAACGCCGATTTTGTTCAGCCTCTCGATAACGCCCGGGTCGCGCGCTGCCTTCGCCACCTCTTGCGCGATGCGGTCAATGATTTGTTTCGGCGTGGCAGCGGGCGCCATCAGTCCGTTCCAGGTGTCAGCGCGAAAATCCGGGTAGAACTCCGCGATCGTCGGCAGATCGGGCAATATCGGCGCGCGCTTCCCGCCGGAGACGGCAAGCAGCCTGATCTTGCCGCTCTTCGAATGCTGGATCAGGTCCGCTGCGGGACCGAAGTACATCTGCACCTGGCCGCCAACGAGATCAGTTGCCGCCTGCACGCCCTTGTAGGGAATGTGGGTCATCGTCAAACCGGCACGCGAAGTGAAAAGCGCCGCGCTAAGATGACCAGCGCTGCCGGTGCCGGCCGAGGAGTAGCTGAGTTCTCCGGGGTGCGCCCGCACGTACTCGATGAACTCCTTGAGCGTTTTCGCGGGTATCGAGATGTGCACGGCAAGCACATATGTGTTTTTACCGAAAATCGAGACTGGCGCGAAGTCCTTTAGCGGATCGTAGTTCACCTTCTGTATTAACGGTACGATCGAGACTTGCGGGGTGGTGGCCCAGAACAGCGTGTAGCCGTCGGCCGGGGACTTCGCCACGTATTCGGCAGCGATTGCTCCCGTAGCGCCCACGCGGTTCTCAACCAGGAACTGCTGACCGAACGCCGCCGAGAGCCGCTCGGAAATTACACGCGCTTGGGTGTCCGACAAGCCACCAGCGGAGTAAGGAACAATCACCCTGACCGGCCGCTGGGGCCAGGTTTGAGCATGGAGAACGGACGCGGCCAGGGCACAGCCAACCGCGATGCAGAGTGCGAACCATTTTTTCATCGTTCTCCTCCATAGTGGGCGCACCACTTAGTTGCGCCGGCTTTTAGCCGCGCTGGTGCAGCTCAATCACGTTGCGATCCGGATCGCGCACGAGGTGCACGAATTTGGCGAGAAGCTCGCGGGCGAGGTAAGACGATTCTTCCCTGCTTACGTGCGCCTGTCAGCTTCAATCGCTTGTTAGGCAGCTTCGGCACGCGCGTCATTCTCGGGCTACTGAGCCGGCAATCTCGAATCCGGGATCCGACTTGGGGTCGAACTCGAGCTCCTTTCTGTTGAGCACCTGCCCACCTAAGATCACCGTCTCAATGTCACGGGTGTCCGCGATGTGATGGGCGGGGTCTCCGTTGATGATAAGCAGGTCCGCCCGCTTACCCACTGCGATCGTTCCCCAAGTCGTGTCCTTCATGAGCAGCGCAGCGTTCCGTGTGGCGGTGCTAATGGCCTGCAGAGGAGTGAGGCCCGCCTCGACGAGCAGCTCAAGCTCGCGATGCATTCCCTCACCGAGGAATACGCCGGGATAGGGGGCGTCCGTGCCGGCCGCTACCACGATCTCCGAGTCGACCAGCTGCTTGACGTTCCGCATCGCGGTCTGCAGCCGCACTAGTCCGCGTGCCCGCGCGGTGCTCTCCGCCGGTGTCGGAGCCTTGGCCGCGAAGGTACGGAGCGCCGCAAGAAACTGGGGGGGCGTCACTTGCGCGACGAGCGGCGCCGAGAGAAAGGCGAGCTTGTCGAGGCGACGCTGTGAAAAAGATTCAAGGGTTGCGAGCGTCGTAATAGAGGCAACGCCCCGCTCTCGCATCAGTCGCACGGCCTCGTCAGAGATGGGCGGACTGCCGACGTGTGCAAAGGCCGCGATTCCGGTCCGAATCACGTCCGCCGAACCGAGCGACCAGGAGTGGACAAAGACGCGCAAGGATTCCTTCGACGCCTCCCGCACGAGGCCCGTCAAGAGTCTCTCAGAAAGGCCGACGTAGGCTTTCACGACGTCGACTCGGGCCATCTTGAGTTGATTGACGTAACTGGGCAGCTGGGCCTCGGACGACACCACATATGAAATGGGTGGCCAGAAGGGGTCGGGGCCATCCATTACGGGACCGGCTAGGTAGATCCGCGGACCAGGAATCCTGCCCGCCGCGATTTCGTGCCGAAGTTGCTGGATGTAGGGGAGGACATTCCCCATGTCCAGTACCGTGGTCACGCCTGCATAGAGCAGTGAATTCAGGTATCGCCGGTAGCCCAGCATGTCCACGTGCTCGCCATCCCAGCCGCCCATGAGGTGCACGTGCATGTCCGCAAGGCCTGGCATAAGCGTCCGACCGTGGGCGTCGATGACGTTGGCGTTTCTCGGCACCAAAACAGACCTAGCCGGGCCCAGTACCTCGATCACGGAGCCGCGAATCACCACCACGGCATCTGGAACTGGTTCACCTCCGTTCCCATCTATCAGCACGGCATGTGTGACTGCCGTAACCTGCTGAGCACGCGCTGGCGCAGCGATTACCAGAACGACAAGGGTCGCAATCCGAACGGTCGAGCGCAACATGAGGACCTCTCAGATACAGGGGGAGTAGTTCGCACGCCGGTGCGTCATCCAAGACGTTTCGAAGTCGCCTAACGGGACGGTACTATGACTCTAGTCCTTAACTAAACGCAGGGTCAATGATAGCGATCCACCAAATTCGGTGACTTACGCGCAAGCTATGCCTGCTTGCGATTTCCACCGTAGGCAACCGGAAACGTTCGACATCATAGAGCGGCATAGCCATGAAGAAACTCTTTTGACGACGTACTGTCTGCTGATGGGAATCGGACACTACGCGGCATTCGCCCCGCCGACCTCATGGAGCACCGGCTCGCCCCGTAATGCCGCATGACAGTTGCGGATTACGACCTCGAACTCATCCAGCAAGCCGCTCTTCGCGCCACCGGCGACATGAGGAGTGAGTACCACGTTCTGCAGCGCGGCGAAGCGGTCGGCCGCTGGCCGAGGCTCCACTGCGTGCGCATCGAGGCCCGCGCCGGCGATCGTGCCTGCTTTCAGCGCCTCGTACAGCGCGTCCTCGTCGACCAGCCGGCCACGGCTGGTATTGATGAAAAACCCGCTAGCTCGCATGGCGGCGAAGAACGAACGATTGGCGAACCCCGCGTTCTCTGGGATGTTGGAGAGGTTCAGCGACACGAAGTCCGAGCGGCCAAGCAGTTCGCCAAGCTCGACCAACTTCGCCGCGGTGGCCGCCTCCTGCTCAGGTGTCGCGCGGCGGCGCTTGGTATAAAGGATGGTCATCCCGAAGGCGCGGGCAAGCCGCGCTGTCAGAAGCCCTACTTCTCCCATTCCGACGATGCCGAGCGTCTTGCCGTAGAGCCCGTTCGCGTGCATTCCCGCCCAGTTATAGACGACTCCACCCAGGTCGCCGAAACCTGCGGCGGCGGTAGCGCCTTCCCGCACTGCCCTGTCGGATGCAATAAGGCGCTTGGCAAGTGCCAGCATGAGCAGGATCCCGTGCTCTGCGGTGTAGTGCAACGTTCGTCGCGGCAGACAAGACACGCGGATCCCTCGCTCCGCGGCCGCCTTGAGGTCGATGTCCTGCGAGCGCTCGCCGAGACGCTGTATCAGCTTGAGATTCGGATGTCGCGCGAGGAGGTCCCGATTCACTTCGCCGCGCCGAAACACAATGGCAGTGGCGTTTTCGAATTTTCCATCGCTCGCCAGCCCGATCACGGCGCCATCGCTGCGGCGCAACCCCTTCGCAGCCTTCACGAGCCGCGACGGGTCCACCTTCTCAGGGGCGAAGTAATCACGGACCCATGGATCGTCCTCGGCGTCGCTAAGCACCATCCGCAGCACGCGAATGACCGGATCATCGTCGAGAAATAGAATACGCGGTGCCATCACTCGGCCAACGGTATTGTCAACTTAACGCCGAAAAAGCGATGACCCAGTCCGAAGGGACATGACAGATATCGGCGAGGGTTTACCGGAGCACAACATTCAGTGAAGGCAATCAGTGCCTCGCTTCGCTCGACCCACATCTGAGTTCAGTCGACTCGGAGGTTTATTCTCCTCGCGAGCGCGCCCCACTTGTCCATCTCGGACCGCACGAAACGAGCGAACTCCTCGGGCGAGTTGCCGATAAGCTCCGCACCCTGCACCAACATGCGCTCGCGGAGCTCGGGATCCTTGAGGATTTTTGCAACCTCCTGGCTGAGCCGTGCGACGATTTTTCTAGGCGCCTTTGCCGGCGCGAACAACCCGTACCACTCGTAGGTCTCGTAATCGGGGAAGCCCGACTCCCTGATAGTCGGCAGGTCGGGCAACCCCGGCGAGCGCTGAGCTCCGGTGACCGCGAGCGCGCGCACCTTGCCGGCCTTCACGAATGGCAGCACGGTCGGCGGGCTGTTGATCATGAACTGCACCTGCCCGGCGGCGAGGTCGGCCGCCGCGGGGGCCCCTCCCTTGTACGGAACTGCGACCATGTCGAGCCCGGCAATGACCTTCAGGAGCTCCATCGACAGGTGGCCCGAGGTCATCGATCCGGGCAGACCGTAGTTGAACTGCCCGGGTTTCGACCTCACGAGCTGCACCATCTCTTGGACGCTGTGCACGGGCAGGTTCGCGTTCGCACTGAGAATCCCGGGCACCAGGGCGACGAGCGTAATCGGGGCGAAGTCGTTGATCGTGTCGTAGGGCAGGCTCTTCATCACGAACGGATTCACCGCGTGCGTGCTGATCAGCATGCCGATCGTGTGGCCGTCCGGGGGCGCCTTGGCGACGATCTCCGTGCCGATCACCCCGCCGGCGCCGGACCGGTTGTCGGCGATCACCGGCTGGCCGAGCGCTGCCGCGAGCTTCGCGCCGACCGCGCGCGACAGCAGATCGGTGGTCCCGCCGACGGCGAATGGCACGATGATCCGGATCGGCTTGGTCGGAAACTGTGCCGAGGCGGGAATTGCAGTGACCGCGAACGAGAAGGCAAGTGCGAGCGCGGACAAAAGGTTGCCCATTCCGGACCTCCTGGTAGGAACTGCCCTCGCTGCGGGAGGATTCATCGCTTCGCCTTCTAGTGCGCAGGCTCGGGCCTGATCACTCGCCCTTGATGCCAAGCTGCTTGACGAGTGGCGGCCAGCGTCGCAACTCCGCCTTCAAGAACGCATCAAAGTCCTCAGCTGAGCTACCGATGAGTTCCACGCCCAACTCCAGGTACTGAGTCTTACGCGCAGGTTCGTTGAGGATGCGATGAATCTCGGCTTGGAGTTTGGCGATGATGTCCTTCGACATGCCTTTGGGGCCCACCATGCCGTACCACTCGGCGCTCTCGTAATCCGGCACCTGCTCGACCATGGCCGCGACCTCGGGCAGCACCGGCGAGCGAGTGGTGCTGGTGACCGCGATCGGACGCACCCGCCCCGAACGAATGACCGGCAAGATCGTGTTCACGTTATTGAACCCCAACAAGATCTGTCCGGCCATCAAGTCCTGGACCGCGGGAGCGCCACCGCGATAGGGCACGTGTTGAATATCCACATTCCCGCGCAACTTCAAGAGCTCACCGGCAAGATGCGCCGCTGTCCCCGTTCCGGGGGATGCGAACGAATACTTGCCGGGGTTTGCGCGCACCAGCGCGAGAAACTCCTTCAGGTCTGTTGCCGGCAGCGAGGGATGTACTGACAGCACGTTCGGCATGCGGCACAGCAGCGATATCGCCGTGAAGTCGCTCGCGGAGTCGTAGGGAAGCTTCGTGTCCATCCCCGGGTGCACCGCGTGCGCGCTGATGATCAGGCCGATGGTGTGGCCGTCGGCCGGCGCTTGGGCGATTGCATTGGTACCGACGATGCCGCCCGCGCCGGCCTTGTTCTCGACGAATACCGGTTGGCTGATGGTCTTGGTCATTTCGGTGGCGATGACGCGTGCGAGCACATCGGTCGTCCCGCCGGGCGGGAACGACGAAATGATGCGGATCGGCTTCGTCGGATAAGGCTGGGCCCAGCTGCCGATCGCGGCGCACGCCGCGATGGCCGCGATCAAACGGGCACAGACAACGGAGCGCCTCATCCTCTTCTCCCGGTTCTGCCCATGGGCCGGCTTAGGCCACGGTAGCAGCGCCGAAGAGGATCGGGCTACATTTCGCTGGTGACGACATGATGTCGGCGTAGTTCTAGGGAAAGGGTGGGATCGGACCTTCAAACCGCGCGGGAGGAAGTATCCTCGGCGTCGACGCCTCCGTCAAACGCCTTCCTATTGTCTATTCGAGCCTCGGCTTCTCCCTGCAGACCTCAGGGCTAAAATGGGCTGGAAGCGCATAGGTCATTTTCCTGCGAGGGCGTCGTGACTTCACAATTTCTCAGGTTAGCTACAGCTATTCTTTGCCTAGCTTTTTGGGGTGAAGGTCTCCCCCAGGCGTATCCAAGCAAAACGATCAGTATGGTGGTGCCGCTTGGGCCCGGCAGCCAGGCGGACAACGTCGCGCGCGTGCTCGCCGAACGGCTGCAGGGAAACGGGCGGCGCCGTTACGGCAGGTTCCCCAAGCGCAAGGCGGCGTTGCCGCGATCGCCCGTAAAGCGAAGCTGACGCGCGAGGCGACTTACAAGATGTTGTCGAAATCCGGCAATCCAGAATTAAGAAGCTTGACCGCCGTGCTGAAGACAACTGGCTTACGGATCGCGGTGAAGCCGGTCGAAAAGCAAGCTGCGTGACGAGGCCGCGCAGCGCAGCTTCGTTTGGGACTTTTTGGGACAGTTGGCGGGGAAAAGCGGTCACACAGCGTTATTGTTAGATATCATCAAAAATCGCAACGCGCTGTTTTTTTGAGAATCGTTCCGTAACTCCTTGTTGGGCTTCGATGCATTTTCGACCTGCAAAGCCGTGGACGCCGGTTCGATTCCGACCCCCGCCTCCAACCGGACTAGACGGCACCCGCTTCCAGTTTCTTTCTGACACAATCCCCCGCCTAAAGCCCGGGTGGTGAAACTGGTAGACACAAGGGACTTAAAATCCCTCGACGGGTAATTCCGTCGTGCAGGTTCGACCCCTGCCCCGGGCACCACCGGCGTAACATGAACTCGAGGTGCAGTGTGCAATTTCGCAACATTTCTCTCCGTTCTCAATGACACTCGACGACGATTCGAGTGACCATCCGCCTACGGGAGGTCGGCGCTCGCCATGATCGAAAATTGGGTCGATTTCGTCTTCAACGTCATCGGAGGAGCGACCGCGTTCCTATGCTTGTTCGACGGCACGCGGCGGCTTTGCGCCTACGGCGTGCATCGCAAGGCGGTGTTGATGACGGTTCTCGCGGCCGGCATCTGCGCCCTGTACGGCGGGTTCGCCTACTGGAAATATTCTGACCTGAAGGCGACGTTGAGCATGAATCAGCGAAAGGCCGCGGCCGCTCCGCTGGTCGCGAATTGGGCCAGACTCTCGCCGGAGAAAAGGGAAGTCTTGAACGTCGCGCGAGCGCGCCGGACGTTCATGGAGTCCGGGACGCTTGCCAGCTACGTCGATCGCGCCGGCGAGACCAGGACCCTCGCTCTGACCCAGGAAGATCTGCTGCGGCGCGAGCGCTTGGTGGCCTACTACGCGCGCGCGGAATATTCGGCCCGCGGCAGCCTGGCCGAATCTCTCCTGTGGCTAATCATCGCCGTGATCGCGGTGCTGTTCGGAATCCTGATGTCGCTCGAGAAGGCGCCGGCCGGCCCGACTCGGGAAGCCGGCGACGCCTAGTTCCGACGGCGATGCCGCTGCTCTCCAGCCTCAAACAACGCGCGCGACATCTCAAGAGCGAAACTCTCGCGCTTTGGTTCGCCGCGCGCCACCCCGGCACGCCCTGGTACGCGAAACTTCTGGTCGCGGGCATCGTAGCCTATGCGCTGAGCCCCATCGACCTTATCCCGGACTTTGTTCCTATCTTGGGATACCTCGACGATCTCATACTGATCCCGCTGGGGATCGTCGTTGCGATCAGGATGATCCCAGGTCCGGTTCTGGAGGAGTGCAGGGCGCGGGCGCGGGAGAGGATGGCGAGCGCTCATCCCGTGAGTCGCGTTGCGGCGTTCGTCATCGTCGCGGTCTGGATCGCCGCGGCCGCGCTGTGCGGGGTGTGGGCTTATCGGACCTGGTTCAGCCCTTGAAAGAATGCATGAGCGCGCCGATATGCTCCGGGGGCGGTAGAATGTTTTTCGAGGAACGCGAACGTGATCGTATTTGAGCTCATTTGTGCGGATCGCCACCGCTTCGAGGGCTGGTTCGTCTCGGCGGACGACTTCGAGGGCCAGAAGGCCCGCGGCCTGTTGTCGTGCCCGGTCTGCAGCGATTCCAGCATCGAAAAGCTGCTCACGGCGAAAATCGGCAGGCCCGATGTCGAAGCGCCGCGAGAGAGCGCGCAGCCGCCGGCCGCGCAGCCGCGCAACCTGCACGAGATGATCGACCACATCCTGCTCAACACCGAGAACGTGGGAGAGAATTTTCCTGTCGAGGCGCGGCGTATCCATCACAAGGAAGCCCCGCAGCGAAACATCCGCGGCGTGGCGACCGGCGAGGAGACGCGCGAACTCCTCGAAGAGGGAATTGCGGTGATGCCGCTGCCGATTCCGCCCCGCAGGGACTGGCACTAAAGCTACGGACGCTTCAAACTAGCTGCCGTTGCTTGCGCAGCTCGGGCATGCAGTGCCGTATCCACTGCGCAGTGATCTTTTCCTGGAGCGAATTCTGCCTGAGGCGCTCCGAGAGCGCGCCGAAATCCACGCGGTCGAGCTCCTGATCCTGATTGAAGCAGGAGAACACGTAACTTCTCTTTCCGGTACGCGGATCGCGCTGCGGCTGCAGGCACTGGGCGCAGATCTCCTTGAGCATGCACTGCATCGGCGAGTTGATCGAGCCGAGCGCGAGATGACCGGGCTTGAGATAGCCTCTGAGGACGTCGTGCCGCGCGCGTGCCACGGCTGCCATCATCCGATCGGAGCCGATAGCGATAAGCCGGTCGGCGTCCTCCATGCGGATCGCGGGGGGCCCGAGCCTCCCCTGGGCGTAGGCGTCCATCGCCTGAACGATGTTTCCGACGAAGCTCCTGTCCCGCGGGCGCGTTTTCGCGTTCTCCAGCTTGAATCCCGGCTCTTCGTCGCAGCACCACACGACCACGTCCGCGGCGCTCTCTATCTCGGAGATCTTGTAGCGGTCGATGGCCTTCTTGTATCCGGCGAAATACAGCACTTTCGAGCCGCGCGCCCGGAACGCCGCGCCAATCGAGAACAGGACCGCGTTCCCCAGGCCTCCCCCAACGAGGATCACCGTTTCACCAGAAGCGATATGTGTCGGGTTCCCGGTCGGCCCCATAAGGATCACGGGCTCCCCGGGTTCGAGCATCGCGCACAGGTCGGACGAGCCGCCCATTTCGAGCACGATGGTCGAGACGAGGCCGCGGTCCCGGTCCACCCAGGCTCCGGTCATCGCGAGCCCCTCCATCTGCAGGCGGGTCGTCGTGGCGGCGTTCGTAACGACAGGCGAGAGGGTCTCGAAATTCTGCAAACGGTAGAACTGGCCGGGCCGGAATTTGCGCGCGGCGAGCGGGGCCTTTACTACCACTTCGACGATAGTGGGGGTGAGCCGTTCGACCTTGTGCACGGTGGCGAGCAGCTCGCCGGCGAGCGAGGCGAAGAACTCGGCGGGCGCGCCGCGTGTCCGCGGCGGCGTCTTTGCGAGCGCGCGCGACACGACCGGGTAACCCTGGCGGGCCGAAGCGAGCGCCTTGACGACGTTGCCGAAGTAGGAGGGGTGCAGATCGCCGAAGAAGCTCACGAAGCGCCCGTCGGGGAGGCGCGACAGCAGCACCTCGGCGCGCTCGGGCTTGGATATCGCGCGCTGCGGCTTCGCGGGCCGCCCGTCCTCATCGCACGCCTGAAAATATCTTCCGTCGAGCTGGAAGTGCGCCGCGTCCTCGCGGGCGAGCACCGTGTTCGGCTGGGTCCCGGCGGCGATAAACACGGTGTGCGCCGGCAGCCAGTGCTCCGCGGATTCGCCGCCGAGTCCGCTTTCCCGGGCGAAGCGGATGCCGCGTGCGGCGCCGTAGTTGTCCACGTCCACCGCTACCGGCGACAGACTTTCGCAGAACGCGATGCCTTCCTCGAGCGCTTTTTCGACTTCCTCGTGATTGAGCGTATACGAAGGGCTGTCGATGAGGCGGCGCCGGTACGCGATGGTGACGCCGCCCCAATGCCGAAGGAGCTCGACGACGCGCGCGGCCCGGCCTTCGCGCGCGGCGAGGGCCCTCTCCTCGCGGATCGCGCGCGCATGCGCGAGGAACTCCTCGGCGATCTCGCGTTCCTGGTCGTCCCAGTTCCGGCGCACCGCATCCTCGCCCGTCTCCGCGACGAGGGTCTCGTAGCGCATCAGGAACTTCTCCACCTGCACCGGATAGTAGGCGAGCGATTCGGTCGCAGTATCGATCGCGGTCAAGCCGCCGCCGACCACGACCACGGGAAGGCGCAGCTGCATGTTGGCGATGGAGTTCGCCTTGGCCGCGCCGGTGAGCTGAAGCGCCATCAGGAAGTCCGAGGCCGCGCGCACGCCGCGCGCGAGGCCGTTCGGGATGTCGAGCACCGTGGGCTTGCCCGCGCCCATGCAAAGCGCCACGTGGTCGAAGCCGAGCTCGAACGCGTCCTCGACGCCGACCGTCCCGCCGAAGCGCACGCCTCCGTACATCGCGAATTGCGCGCGCCGCTCGAGCAGGAGGCGCACGAGCTTGAGGAAATTCTTGTCCCAACGCACCGTAATACCGTACTCGGCGACGCCTCCGAATCCCGCCATGACGCGGTCGTCGAGAGATTCATACAGGGTCTGCAAGTCCCGGATCGGCTCGAGGGGCGCGCGGCTCCCGTCTTCCTTGATTCCCGAGAATCGGGCCGGCAGCGGCTCGATTTTCAGTCCATCGATGCCGGCCACCGCGTGCCCCTCGTTCATGAGGTAGTGGGCGAGGGTGAAGCCCGCAGGCCCCATGCCGGCGATGAGCACCTTGTAGCCGGTCGCAGGGCGGGGCAGCGGCCTTCGGAAATTGAGCGGATTCCAGCGCGTGAGCAGGGAATAGATCTCGAAGCCCCAGGGCAGCTCGAGGACGTCCTTCAGCGTGCGCGTCTCGATCTGCGGGATGTTCACCGGCTCCTGCTTCTGGAAGATGCAGGATTTCATGCAGTCGTTGCAGATGCGATGCCCGGTCGCGGCCGCCATCGGATTGTCGATGACGATCACGGCGAGCGCCGAGAGCGCATTGCCCTGCGCCTTGAGCGTGTGGAATTCGGAGATCTTTTCTTCCAGCGGGCAGCCGGCGAGCGTCACGCCGAACGGGCTTTTCTTGAACACCACCTTGCCCGGCGTTTCCGCGGGGGGTTTCTCTTTTAGACCCTTGGAGCAGGAATCCTTGCTTTGCGTGTGGCACCAGATGCAGTAGTTGGCCTGGTCGAGGGCGCCGACGAGGTCGGTCCCCGGGTCGGTGAGGGCGAAGCCCTTGCGCCTGCGGATGTGCTCGGGGCGGATCGTGTAGGTGACGACGCCCTCGCGGTCGCTCTTTTGTGCGTGCACGAGGAGATTTTGCGGATCGATCTTCGCCGGCGCCTTGAAGAGCACACCCGCCTTGATACGTTCGCGGCCCGCGGGCGTGTGCAGCGCCCAGGCCGAGTACTTCAGCGCGAGGTCTAGCGGAACCGCGTGCTCGGCCTCATGCGCGAGCCAATGGCTGACTTTTTTCGCGAACGTCAGCTCATCGAAGCGCCCGTCCAGGTGATTTTTTTTCAGCTCGGCCTCGAGAGCGGGCCCGTCGAGCTTGGCCGCCTCCTCGGGCTTCACCTTGTTCGCGGCGCGGCGCTGCACGAACTGGCGCTTGACGCTGTAGAGCGGGGCGAGCTCGTTGTGGCGGGCGGCGAGCGCGCGGAATTCGGCCTCGATGCCGAACAGCTTCGCAAGAAAATCGTCCAGATGCGGCGCGATCTCGATGATCAGCGCCGATTCGGCCTTCGGATCAAGGGTGTCAGTCGCGCGCGCTGCTTCGAGCTGCGGTCTCAGCGCGGATTCCGCGGCGCCGAGATGGTCCAGGAAAGCGGCATCGAGCCTGACAAGGCCGTCGCGTTCGTAGAGTTCCGCGAAGGACAGGCCGTAAGCAAGCTTCAGCATCCCGTGCCTAGCGCTCCAGGAGCGGGAGCTTGTCCTTCACGTCCTTCCACTGGTCGGCGTCCTCTGGTCCGGGCTTGGCGTCGGTGATCACCGGCCAGATCCTGGCGAGCTCGGCGTTCAGCGAGGTGAATTTCTTCTGCTCCTCGGACAGGTCTTCCTCCGGAATGATCGCGTTCACCGGGCACTCGGGGATGCACACGGCGCAATCGATGCACTCGTCCGGATCGATCACCAGCATGTTCGGCCCCTCGTGGAAGCAATCGACGGGGCAGACGTCGACGCAGTCGGTGTATTTGCACTTGATGCAACTTTCCGTGACGACGTGGGTCATCGCGCGATCCTTGAGTTTGGCGGCGCACCCGAGGGGAGCGTCGAAAACCTAAAATTATAAGGCTTTCGTCCTGTCGCTTGAAAGCGCGGGTTTGATGGTCATTGGTCATTTGCTTATACCCGGATCGAGGTTGCGATAGAATCCGGTTCCGCCGGCCCCGGCATGGAACTTCAGGCAACCCGTGCCGGTCTGTGTATGTGTTTTGGAGGGGCGCCGTGATCAAGGTGGAGAATCTCAGCAAGTCCTTCGGGTCGAAGCGCGCGGTCGACGGCGTCTCCTTCGAGGTGGGAAAGGGCGAGGTGCTGGGGTTCCTCGGCCCCAACGGCGCGGGCAAGTCGACGACGATGCGCATGATCACCGGCTTCGTTCCCCCGAGCGCGGGCAGCGTCTCGGTGTGCGGCCTGGACGTGCAGGAAAACCCGATCGAGGTGAAGCGCCGCATAGGCTACCTTCCGGAGGCGGCGCCTTCTTATACTGAAATGTCCGTGCTGTCGTTCCTCAAGTTCGCAGCCGAGATGCGCGGACTGCGCGGCGAGGGACGGCGCAGCGCGATACGCCGCGTCGTCGAGCTGTGCCATCTGGAGAACGTTCTCGGGCAGGCGATCGATACGCTCTCGAAGGGCTTCCGCCACCGCACCTGCCTCGCACAGGCGCTGATCCACGACCCTGAGGTGCTGATCCTTGACGAGCCCACCGACGGGCTCGATCCGAACCAGAAGCACGAGGTGCGCACGCTGATACGCGAGATGGGCGAGAACAAGGCGATCATCTTCTCCACGCACATCCTCGAAGAGGTCGAGGCGGCTTGCACCCGAGCGATCATCATCGACCGCGGTCGCATCGTCGCCAACGGCACACCGCAGGAGCTCAAGGCGCGCGCCGCCACCGGAAAGCTGGAGGATTTCTTCCGGTCGATCACCCGTTCAGACACGGTTGCGGAGGCGGCATGAGGGCGAGCTGGGCGGTGATCCGTACGATCGCGAAGCGCGAGCTGGCGGCGTACTTCGAGTCTCCGGTCGCCTACGTGTTCCTGGTGATCTTTCTCCTGCTTTCCGGGTTCTTTACCTTCACTTTCGGCGGCTTCTTCGAGCGGGGCGAGGCCTCGCTCGCGGCGTTCTTCAACTGGCTGCCGTGGCTGTTCCTGTTTCTGGTGCCCGCCGCGGGGATGCGCCTGTGGTCCGAGGAGCGGCGGCTCGGAACGATCGAGCTTTTGCTGACGATGCCGGTGGCGGCGTGGCAGGCGATCGTCGGCAAGTTTCTCGCTTCGTGGCTGTTCCTCGTCGTGGCGCTGGCGCTCTCCTTCCCGATCGTCGCGACGGCCAACTGGCTCGGCGATCCCGACAACGGGGTGATCGCGAGCGGCTACGTCGGAGCGGCGCTCCTCGCCGGGGCCTACCTCGCGATCAGCTGCCTCACCTCGGCCCTCACGCGCAACCAGGTCATCGCCTTCATCCTCGCAGTAGTCCTGTGCCTCGCTCTGATCCTCGTCGGGTTTTCGCCGCTGACCGATCTCCTCGCGCGCTGGGCGAGCCCCTGGCTGGTGGAGGCCGTTTCGAAGTTTTCGGTCCTCACTCATTACGACGGCTTCCAGAAAGGCGTGCTCGATTCGCGCGACCTGCTGTATTTCCTTTCGGTGATGGCCTACGCCCTCTTCGCGACCGGCGTCGTCATCCGCAACCACCGCACGGGCTGAGAACGGTCATGCACAAGAAGACCGAAAGTCTGCTGTATTCGACAGGCGGGCTCGTCGCCGCCCTGATCGCCCTCGTCCTGCTCAATCTGGTGCTGGGTGCCGCAAGGGGGCGAATCGACCTGACGCAAGGCAGGCTCTACACGCTCTCCGAGGGCACGCGCGCGGTTCTCGCCAAGCTCGAATCCCCGGTCAAGATCCGCCTGTACTTCAGCCAAAGCGACATCCCTCTGCCCATCAAGGCGTACGGGCGCAGGGTCGAGGATCTTCTCGCGGAGTTCAAGCAGGCCGGCCGCGGCAAGGTGACGGTCGAGAAGCTCGATCCCCAGCCGGACTCCGATGCCGAGGACTCGGCGACCCTGGAAGGCGTCGAGGCGCAAGTCACGCCTTCGGGCGATAAGTTCTACCTCGGCGCCTCGATCAGCTACGCGGACCAGAAGCTCGCCTTGCCGGCGCTTGCGCCCGATCGCGAGCCGCTGCTCGAGTACGATCTCACGCGCGCGATCGCGCGCGCCGCCGCGACGGCAAAGCCGGTGATCGGGGTGATGAGCGCGCTGCCGGTGTTCGGCATGCCGCCCAGTCCCATGACCGGCGGCCAACCGATGGAGCCGCAGGTGTTCATCGGCGAGCTGCGCCGCGATTACACGGTGAAGCGCGTCGGCCTGGACGCTCAAAAAATCGACGACGACATCAAGGTGCTGCTGGTGATCCACCCGCGCGGCATCGGCGAGCAGGCGCAGTACGCGCTCGACCAGTTCGTGCTGCGCGGCGGGAAGCTCATCGCTTTCCTCGATCCCAGCGCTTATTTCGACCAGTTGGGCCAGATGGGAGGCATGGGCGGCGGGGGCACGCCGTCCTCCCTCGACAGGCTGCTCAAGGCGTGGGGCCTCGCCTTCGACTCGGGGAAGGTCGTGCTCGACATGCGTTACCTCACGGGCGCGGGAGCGCGCACGCTGCCGACGCTGCTCTCGCTCAACGACAACGCGTTCGATCCGCACGACATCGCGACGGCGCGGCTGGGGTCACTGCTCATGCCTTTTGCCGGAGCGTTCACCGGTAAGCCCGTCGAAGGGCTGAGCGAAGCGGTCCTGATGAAGAGCTCCGCGTACTCTCAGCTCGTCGATTCGTTCGCGGCGACGACGCAGGGCGAGGCCGCCATCCGGGCGTTCAAGCCTTCGGGTACCGAATATCCTCTGGCCGTGCGGCTGACCGGCAAATTCAAGACCGCGTTCCCGGAGGGGCGGCCCAAGGACGAGGACAAGGGCGAGAAGAAAGCGGGGAAGGCGTCGGAGGCGAAGCCGGAAGCCGCTCAGCTCAAGGAATCCGCAGGGGAGAACGCAGTCGTGCTCGTCGGGGACAGCGATTTCATCAACGACGGTGCGGCGGTGCAGATCCAGGAGATCTTCGGGCAGCGGATCGTGATCCCGCGCAACGGCAACATCGCATTCGCACAGGCGCTGGTCGACCAGTTCGCAGGCGACCCTGCGCTCATCAAGCTGCGCGGGCGCGCGAGCGCCGCGCGGCCGTTCACCGTGATCCGCGACATGGAGGCGAAGGCGCAACAGGCCTATCTCGGCAAGATCAAGGAGTTGGAGGACAACCTCGGGCAGACGCAGGAAAAGCTCAATGCGCTGCAAAAAGGCAAGGGGCAGGGCGCGGGGGCGATTCTCACGGCCGAGCAGCAGACCGAGCTCGAGAACTTCCGCAGGAAAGCCGCGGAGACGCGCCTCGCGCTGAAAGAAGTGCGGCGCGAACTGCGCGCCGACAGCGAAGCTCTCCAGTTCTGGACCAAGGTGCTCAACATCGCGCTGATGCCCCTTCTCGTGACGCTCGCCGGCATCGGCCTCGCGATCCTGCGCCGCCGCAGGACGCCCGCGATATGAACCGCAGGCAATTCTTCATCGCGCTCGCGGTGCTCGCGATCCTCGCCGCCGCGGGTGCCGCCGTCGTGCTGTCCGACCGCTCGGCCTGGACGAGCGCCGATTCGCGTGCGGGGCAGAAGGCGATCGCGGGCCTGCGCTTGAGCGAGGTCGCCGAGATCGCAATTACCGACCCTCGCGGCGAGCTGCACCTCGCGCGCGGCGAGACCGGCTGGAGCGTGCGCGAGCGCGCCGGCTTCGCCGCCGACACCGATCGCATCGCGGCGCTTCTCGTGAAGCTCGCCGAGCTGAAGATCGTTCAGAGCGAACCCCTGCCCGAGAGCCAGCGCGTTCGCCTGGAGCTGCTCGAGCCGAAGGGCAAGGTGGCGGGCGCCGGTACATTGATCGAGCTTAAGGACGCCAAGGGTGGCTCGCTCGGGCGCCTCCTGCTCGGAAAGAAAATCGTGAAGAGCTCGCCGGTCGCTTCGCTCTCGCGCGGTGAGGCTGAGGCGACGGGCCGCTACCTCGTCGCGGGCGGCGAAGCCGCGACGCTGCTCGCAGTCGGGGAGCCGCTGGCCGAAGTCGAGTCCAGCCCCGAGCGGTGGCTGGTGAAGGATCTGCTTCGGGCCGACGGCGCGAAGTCGATTTCCTCGTCGAAGGACGGAAGAGAGCGCTGGAGCGTGGCGCGCGAGACCGAGTCGGCGGACTGGAAATTCAGCGGATCGAAGGAAAAGCCCGATCTGCAGAAGGCGACCGACCTCGCGAGCTCGCTCGGCTGGGTGAATCTCGTCGACGTGGTCGCCGACCCCGCCAAGGACGATACCGGGCTTGATCATGCGATCGTCATCAAGGCCGATACCTTCGACGGCCTGAGCTATACGCTGAGAGTCGGCAAGCAGGCGGGCAACAATTACTACGTCAGGGTGGCGGTGGCCGGCGAGCCCAGCAAGACGCGCACGCCCGCGAAGGGCGAGAAGGCGGAAGACAAGGCGAAGAACGACAAGGAGTTCGAGGAGCGGCGCAAGAAGCTCGTCGAGAAGATGGAGCGCGAGAAAAAGCTCGAGCGCTGGACTTATCTCGTTGCGAAGAGCGGCCTGGATCCGCTGCTGCGCGACCGCGCGGGGTTGATGCCGGAGAAGAAGAAGAGCGCGAAGAAGACTTAGGGGGAGTCCATGCAGCTCAAAGGCAGCACGTTCATCGTCACCGGCGGCGCCTCGGGCCTCGGCGAGGGAACCGTCAAGATGCTCGCCGAAGCCGGCGCGAGCGTCGTCATCGCCGACCTTCAGGCCGACAAGGGCGAAGCGCTCGCGAAGCAGCTCGGGTCTAAGGCGCGCTTCGTCCGGTGCGACGTGACGAGCGAAGCGGACGGCCAGGCTGCGGTGGACGCGGCGCTGAAGAATTTCGCGGCACTCCAGGGCTTGGTGAACTGCGCCGGCATCGCCATCGCCGAGCGCACGGTGAAGAAGGACGGGCCGCACGTGCTCGCCTCGTTCTCGCGCGTGATCAACATCAACCTTATCGGCACGTTCAACATGATCCGCCTCGCCGCGGTTGCGATGGCGAAGGGTCAGCCGAACGCGGCAGGCGAGCGCGGCGTGGTCGTGAACACGGCGTCGGTCGCCGCCTACGACGGGCAAATCGGGCAGGCCGCCTATTCGGCCTCGAAAGGCGGCGTGGTCGGCATGACCCTTCCAGTCGCGCGCGACCTCTCGCGCGACGGAATCCGCGTCTGCACCATCGCTCCGGGAATCTTCGAGACGCCGATGCTGCTCGGCATGCCGAAGGACGTGCAGGAGGCGCTCGCGAAGCAGGTGCCGTTTCCACCGCGCCTGGGCAGGCCGGCGGACTACGCCCAGCTCGTCCGGCACATCGTCGAGAACGAGATGCTGAACGGAGAGACGATCAGGCTGGACGGCGCCATCCGCATGGCGCCGAAGTGACGCGCGCGCAAGCGCGCGTCATTTTCCCGCTACGTTTCCCCCTTTCAATCGGCTTTGATTCCCGCTTCGCGCACGACTTTAGCGTACCTCGCCGATTCGGACTGCAATAGTGCGCTGAACTCGTCCGGTAAGAGAACTCTGACGAACGAGATTCTCGCTCTCAAGCGAATTGCGGCGACCATCCTCAGGTCTTTGTACTGACCACAAGCCTCAAGCCTGCGTCGTACTCGTCGAGCTTTCGGAGGTGGCCATGGCGAGCATCCCAGGTTCCATCATGGAGGTCGCGCTCTACAGATGCTACGACGCGTTCGACAACGTCGGTGGACATTCTGGCAAATCCCGATGTGGCGTTGCGTGCCGAGGCATCGAGCACGCGCTCCGGGTGAGCCCAGAATGACATCAGCGTCCAATCGCATGTGTCACGGGGAATAGGGATGACGTCGATTCGTGTCCTGCCGCCGAGCCATGTCGCCAGTCGTTTGATGTCCGGAAAGATCCGACGATCCAGGTCAGCGACTTCCGGAAGGTAGTCCTTCATGAGCCACATCGAGCCACTGACCTCCGGATCACACGTGAAAAGCACAACCGGACCACTCGCAACACGCCGCAGCTCTCTAACCCCTTGCTCCTGGTGTGTCTCCCAGTGATGCAGCGAAAGTACAGACATTGCCGCCTCAACACTACCATCGCGCAAGGGTAGACAATGCGCCTCCCCGCGGATCGCAGGCGCCAACTCGCGCGGGCGCTGGGCCGCCATGACGTCACTGGGTTCAATTGCGAGCACATACCGATCACGAGGCTCATAGGAACCTGCCCCGGCACCTACGTTCACGACCGATTTCGCGTGACCCAATGCAGCCATGATAATCTCGCGGAAGCGGGGCTCTTCTCGGCGGGTAGTTGCGTAGCCGTAACCAATACTGTCGTACCGAGCATTCATCTGAGCGGCTACCGTTCCTGCGGCTTCAGCTTCTCGCGGTAGAGTTTCGAGCGCCGGACGTAGACGTCGGCGTTTTCCAGCAGTTCTTCCTTTTCCTCCGGCTTCAGCTCGCGTACGACTTTGCCGGGCGAGCCGAGGATGAGGACGCCGTCGGGATACGTTTTGCCCTCGGAAATGAGGGCGCCCGCGCCGATGATGCAGCGGCTGCCGATGACGGCGTGGTTCATGATGATCGCGCCGATACCCACCAGCGTGCAGTCGCCGACGCTGCAGCCATGCAGCATGGCTTGGTGGCCGACGGAGACGTTCTTGCCGAGCGTGAGCGGGACGCCCGGGTCGGCGTGCAGGACCGCGGCGTCCTGGATGTTGCTGCGCTCGCCGATGGTGATGATGTCGTTGTCGCCGCGCACCACGGCGTTGAACCAGACGCTCGCCTGGTTGTGCAGGATCACGGTGCCGATCACGGTAGCGTTGTGCGCGATGAACCACTCTTCGCCGTGAAATGTTACTTTGCGTTCGCCAAGTGAGAACACGGCCATGATCGCCGCCGATTATATCGGAAGCGCGCTGCGGTTCCGGCGCCTGTTATCATCACGCGCTTCATGAAGCCGAGCCAATCAGAGTTCGTCCAGATCCGCGGCCTGCGTTACCACTGCCGCTGCTGGGGCGGGGAGCGCGCGCCGAAGCTCTTCATCGTGCACGGATGGATGGACGTGTCGGCCTCGTTCCAGTTCCTGGTGGACGCACTGCACCGGGACTGGCGCGTGATCGCGCCGGACTGGCGCGGCTTCGGCTTGAGCGAATGGGCGAAGAGCGACAGCTACTGGTTCCCGGATTATTTTGCCGATCTGGATCGGCTGCTCGAGCACTTCCAGGCGGATTCTCCAACCACGCTCGTCGGCCACAGCATGGGCGGCAACGTCGCCGCGATGTACGCCGGCATCCGCCCCGAGCGCGTGGCGAAACTCGTCAACCTGGAAGGTCTTGGGCTCACGGGAACGCGCGCGGAGAAGGCGCCCGAGCGCTACGCGCGCTGGCTGGCCGAGCTCCGCGAAAAGCCCGCGTTTCGCGACTACGAGAACTTCGAAGCGCTCGCCGAGCGCCTGCGCGGCAACAATTCCCGGCTGAGCGGCGAGAGGGCCGCGTTCCTCGCGCGCCATTGGGGGAGGTCGAAACCCGACGGCCGCGTCGAGCTCGCGAGCGATCCCGCGCACAAGCTCGTCAACCCGGTTCTCTACCGAGTCGAGGAAGCCGAAGCCTGCTGGCGCAAGGTCGCAGCGCCCGTGCTCTGGGTCGTGGGCGCCGAGTCGAAGGCGGCGGAGTTTTTGAAGCTATCGCCTCAGGATCTCGCTGCGCGCAAGACTTGCTTTCAACGGTTGACCGAGCGCGTCATTCCCGAAGCGGGTCACATGCTGCATCACGACCAGCCCGAGCGGCTCGCGGCAGTGATCGAGGAGTTTCTCGGGTAAGATGGCCCATTGAACATCGACCTGCATTGTCACTCGACCGCTTCCGACGGTTTGCTCAAGCCGGAAGAGCTCGTCGCGCGGGCCGCGGCGAACGGCGTCGAGATACTCGCGTTGACCGATCACGACGGAGTGTCGGGGCTCGCCGAGGCGCGCACAAAAGCCGAGTCGCAAGGCGTTCGCTTCGTCGACGGCGTCGAGATTTCGGTGACTTGGGAAGGGTCCACGGTTCACATCGTCGGGCTGCAGATCGACCCGGAAGACCCGGTCTTGCGCTCCGGGCTCGAGTCGATCCGGGAAGGCCGGGCGACACGGGCGGAGAAAATGGGCGAAGCGCTCGCCGCGGCCGGCGTTCCCGACAGCTTCGCGGGGGCGAAGACTTACGCCGAGAACCCCAGTCTCATCAGCCGCTCGCATTTCGCGCGCCACCTGGTGAAAACGGGACTCGCGCCGGACGTGAAGAGCGTGTTCCAGCGCTATCTCGTGAAAGGCAAACCCGGTTTCGTCCCGCACCAGTGGGCCTCTCTCGGCGACGCCGTGAGCTGGATACGCGCAAGCGGCGGAATCGCCGTCGTCGCGCACCCGGGCCGCTATAATTTCTCCAAACTCGAGCTGCACGCGTTTCTCGCGGAGTTCCGGGACTGCGGAGGCGCCGGAATCGAGGTCGTGACCGGAAGCCATTCACCCGAGCAATACTTCGAATTTGCCCGCATCGCGCGCGAATTCGGCTTCACCGCTTCGCGCGGCTCGGACTATCACGGCAAGGGGGAAAGCAGGGCCGATCTGGGCACGCTGCCGCAGCTGCCCTACGATCTGAAACCCGTCTGGCATGACTGGTAGGACGCGCGGGACGGCAGGGCGGCTCTGATAAAATGACGCGCTGGAGCGAGCGGGCCGACCATGGAATTCAATGAGATCACTAAGATGATCGCGGTTTTCGCCGTGCCGGTCCTCTTCGCGATCACCTTGCATGAAGCCGCTCACGGCTATGTCGCTCGCCACTTCGGAGATACGACAGCTTTCAAGCTCGGCCGCATCAGCCTCAATCCGGCGCGTCACATCGATTTGGTCGGCACCGTCTTTCTGCCTTTGGTCACGCTATTCGCAACGGGCGGAAGGATCATGTTCGGATGGGCTAAACCCGTTCCGGTCAATTTTCACGCCCTGCGGCATCCCAAGCGAGACATGCTCTGGGTGGCTCTTGCCGGCCCGACGGCAAATCTGGCGATGGCTCTCGGATGGGCTGCAGTTTTGAAGATGGGAGCGCTGTCGGGGCTCGCACAAGGCGATTTCCTCATCCAGGTGCCGCTCGCGGGGGTCGAGGTGAATCTCGTTTTCATGGCGCTGAATCTCTTGCCGATTCTTCCTCTCGATGGGGGTCGGGTCGTCGTTTCGCTGCTGCCCGGTCCTCTCGCGGGGAGTTTCGCAAGACTCGAACCATTCGGGCTGCCGATCCTCCTTGGACTCGTGGTCATCAGCTCGTACGGCTACAACGTTCTCGGCATGTTCCTCGATCCGGTGATGGGTGCGTCAAGATCGGTAATCGCGACGCTTTTTCAACTGCATCCAATCTAAATGTTCGAAGAACGCGTGGTCTCCGGCATGCGCCCCACGGGCGCGATGCACCTGGGACATTTCCACGGCGCACTCAAGAACTGGGTGAAGCTGCAGAGCGAGTATCCGTGCCTGTACTTCGTTGCCGACTGGCACGCGCTCACGACCCACTACGAAACCCCCGAGGTGATCGAAGAGAACGTTTGGGACATGGTGATCGACTGGCTGGCCGCAGGCATCGACCCGGCGCAGGCGACCCTGTTCATCCAGTCGCGCATCCCCGAGCACGCCGAGCTCCACACGCTCCTTTCGATGATCACGCCGCTCAGCTGGCTCGAGCGGGTACCGAGCTACAAGGACCAGCAGGAAAAGCTCGTCGACCGCGACCTTTCCACGTACGGGTTTCTCGGCTACCCGCTCTTGCAGGCGGCCGATGTGCTCGTGTACCGCGCAAAATACGTTCCGGTCGGCGAAGACCAGGTCCCGCACGTCGAGATGATGCGCGAGGTCGCACGGCGCTTCAACCACGTCTACGGCCGCGAGCCCGGATTCGAGGACAAGGCGAAGGCCGCCGCGAAGAAGCTCGGCGGCCGCAAGGCCAAGGTGCTGATGGAGCTGCGTACGAAGTACCAGGAACAGGGCGACGCCGAGGCGCTGGCGACCGCGCGTGCGCTCCTGGACAAGCAGGGCAACCTCTCGGTCGCTGACGGCGAGCGCCTGTTCGGCTACCTCGAAGGAAGCGGACGCCTGATCCTGGTCGAGCCCGAGGCCCTGCTCACCGAGTCGTCGAAGCTTCCTGGCATCGACGGCCAGAAGATGTCCAAGTCCTACAACAACACGATTTCACTCCGCGAGGATGCGGAATCGGTGAGGAAGAAGATCCGCACCATGCCGACTGACCCGGCGAGGGTGAAGCGCAGCGATCCCGGCGATCCCGACAAGTGCCCGGTCTGGCAGTTCCACCTCGTCTACAGCGATGAGAAGACCCGCCAGTGGGCGAACCAGGGCTGCCGCACCGCCGGCATCGGGTGCCTTGAATGCAAGCAGCCGGTGATCGATGCGGTGCTCGCAGAGCAGGGACCCATGCGGGAGCGCGCCCAGAAGTATCTCGACGATCCGACCTTGGTTCGCAATATCGTCGCGGACGGGTGCGAAAAGGCGCGCAAGCTAGCGCGGGAGACCATGCGCGAGGTGCGCGGAGCGATGGGGCTCGCCTACACGTGAGCGAGCCGGCACAGCCCTCCGTCCCGACACGCGCGCCGAGTGCGCTCGTGGCAAAAGTGCGCGGCGAGCCGTATAGGGAGCTGCCGCACGATCTGTACATCCCCCCCGACGCGCTCGAGGTCTTCTTCGATACCTTCGAAGGGCCGCTCGACCTGCTGCTCTACCTCATCCGCCGGGCGAACCTCGACATCCTCGACATTCCCATGGCGCGGCTCACCGAGCAGTACATGGAGTACGTCGAGGTGATGCGCACGAGAAATCTCGAGCTGGCCGCCGAGTATCTGGTCATGGCGGCGATGTTGATGGAAATCAAATCGCGCATGCTCCTTCCGCGCCAAACGATGCCGGGCGCGGAGGACGAGGACCCGCGCGCGGAACTCGTGCGGCGCCTGCTCGAGTACGAGAAGATGAAGCTCGCCGGGCAGAAGCTCGACGCCCTGCCGCAGCTCGGGCGCGACTTCTTCCCGGTGGAGGTTTGGATCGAGCAGACTCTCGCGCAGCGCCTGCCGACGGTGAACGTCATGGACCTTCAGGAAGCGTGGCGCGCCCTCCTCGTGCGTGCGAAAATGATGCAGCACCACCGTGTCACACGCGAGGAGCTTTCGGTGCGCGAGCACATGAGCCTCATCCTGCGCCGGCTGCGGAGCGGCGGGTTCGCCGAGTTCGGCGAGCTGTTCGAACCGGGGCGCGGCGTGCCGGTGCTCATCGTCAATTTCCTCGCGGTGCTCGAGCTCGTGAGGGAAAATCTGATCGAGGTCACGCAGTCCGAATCTTTCGCGCCCATCTACGTGAAGCTGGCTCATGCTCAATCCGAGTGAAGTGAAGGTCGTGCTTGAGGCGGCTTTGCTCGCCGCACAGGAGCCCCTTCCGATCTCGGAGCTGCGCAAGATATTCGACGAAGATATCGGCGCAGACACGATCCGCAGGCTGCTCGAAGAGCTGCGCGAGGCGTGGAAGGACCGTGGTGTCGAGCTCGTGGCGACCGCGAGCGGCTGGCGCTTCCAGACGCGCGCCTCGTACCAGAAATTCCTCGAGCGCATTCATCCGGACAAAGCGCCCCGCTACTCGCGTGCCGTGCTCGAAACGCTCGCGATCGTCGCCTACCGCCAGCCGGTGACCCGCGGCGACATCGAGGAGGTTCGCGGGGTCACCGTCTCAGCCGAGGTGATAGGGCGCCTGGAAGCGCGCGGCTGGGTGGAAGTCATCGGACACAAGGAGGTGCCGGGCCGCCCGGCACTGTACGCGACCACCAAGACTTTCCTCGACGATCTCGGCCTGCGCTCATTGCAGGAATTGCCGCCCCTTGAAGATATCGCCCAGACGCTTGATCTCACACCGACCCCGCCGCCCGATCCGCAACCCGCGCCCGCTCCGCAGTCCGAGCCCGCTCCGCAGTCCGAGCCCGATTCGCAGCCCGCGCCCGACGAGTCGGCGGCCGCGCAACCCAGCGCGGTCTAGGCCGACGGCGCGCGCCGAGAAGCTTCACAAGGTTCTTGCACGCTCGGGTCTCGGCTCGCGCCGCGACATGGAAGCTGCGATCGCCTCGGGCAGGCTCGTGGTCAACGGCGCGCGCGCCGCTCTGGGGCAGCGCGTCGGGTCGCGCGATCGCGTCATGCTCGACGGGCATCCGGTCTCGCTGCGCTTCGAAGAGGGCGCGCCGCGCCTGCTGATCTATCATAAGCCGGCCGGGGAGCTCGTCACGACGCGCGATCCGTCAGGCAGGCCGACCGTGTTCGACCATCTGCCGAGAATTCGGGGTGGTCACTGGATCGCGATCGGCCGGCTCGACTTCAATACCGGCGGGCTCCTGCTCTTCACCGACTCCGGCGAGCTCGCCAACCGCCTCATGCATCCGAGCAACGAGATCGAGCGCGAGTACGCGGTGCGGGTGCGCGGCGAGCTCACTCGCGAGCACCTCCGCAGGCTCGCTCAAGGGATCGCTCTGGAAGACGGTCCGGCAAGGTTCGACAGCATCTCCCCGGGCGGAGGCAGCGGCTCGAACCGCTGGTACCAGGTCGTGCTGCGCGAAGGGCGCAACCGCGAGGTCAGACGAATGTTCGAGTCGCTGGGAATCACCGTGAGCCGCCTGATGCGCGTGCGCTTCGGCCCGATCCGGCTGCCGCCCCATCTGCGCCGAGGCCAATGGCGCGAGCTCGACCCGAGAGAGGCCGCGCCGCTGCTCAAGGCCGGTCCGCAGACTCCTTTCCGTTGTTCCGGGTGAAGTTTCTTGCTATACTTTCGACGTTTTAGAGATGGGCTTTCGAGCCCATTTTTTATTTATGCTCGAGGGTTGTAGGTGTCGTGAGCCCGCTTGAGTCTTTGCTTGAGCGCACCGTGGCCGGGCTGGGGTACGGGCTTGCTGACTTCGAATATATAAACAACGGTAGGATGTTACGCGTGTTTATTGAGAAAACACATGAACTCGTGCCCGAGCGGGCAGGGGTAACCCTTGCCGACTGCGAGTCCGTGAGCCGGCAGCTGCAGCGGGTGTTCGAAGTCGAGGGAATCGAGTACGACCGGCTGGAAGTCTCCTCCCCGGGCCTGGACCGCAGGCTGAAAAAAGCGGCGGATTTCGCCCGCTTCGCCGGGCATGAGGCCCAGGTGCGCCTGCGCCATCCGGTCAACGGCCGCAGGAATTTCGTCGGCACCGTGCGCGCTGTGGAAGGCGACCGGATCGAATTCGACTACGACAGCGGCCGGCTCGCGTTCGACCTCGCCGACCTCGACCGCGCGCGACTGGTGCCCAAGCCGTGATGCCCCAAGGATATATGAGCCGCGAGCTGCTGCTGCAGGCGGACGCGCTCGCCCGGGAGAAGAACGTCCACAAGGACGTGGTGTTCGGCGCCCTGGAGATGGCGATCGCTTCCGCGACGAAGAAGCGCTTCAACGAGGACGTGGACGTGCGCGTCGCGATCGACCGCAATACCGGGGACTTCGAGTCCTTCCGCCGCTGGCTGGTGGCGGCCGATGAAGCGGTGGAGAATCCGGCCCAGCAGGTCGCATTCTCGGAGGCGCAGAAGCAATACCCGGACATTCAGCTCGGGGACTATATCGAAGAGGCTCTCGAGCCGATCGATTTCGGCCGCATCGGGGCGCAGACCGCGAAACAGGTGATCCTCCAGAGGATCCGCGACGCCGAACGCGAGCAGCTGCTGAACGATTTTCTCGGTCGCGGCGAAAAGCTCATCAACGGCGCGATCAAGCGCGTCGAGCGCGGCAACGCGATCATCGAGGTCGGGCGCGTCGAGGCGGTGCTGCCGCGCGATCAGATGATCCCCAAGGAGAATCTGCGCGTGGGAGACCGCGTGCGCGCCTTCGTCATGCGAATCGACCGCAATGTGCGCGGACCGCAGCTGGTGCTCTCGCGCACCGCGCCCGAATTCATCATGGAATTGTTCCGCCTCGAAGTCCCAGAAATCGAGGAAGGACTGCTCGAGATCAAGTCGGCCGCGCGCGACCCCGGCATTCGCGCGAAGATCGCCGTGCATTCCCGCGACAAGCGCATCGACCCGATCGGGACCTGCGTCGGCATGCGCGGCGCGCGCGTCCAGGCCGTGACCCAGGAGCTCGCCGGCGAGCGCGTGGACATCGTGCTGTGGTCTGAGGACCCCGCGCAGTTCGTGATCGGTGCGCTTGCGCCGGCCGAGGTGTCATCGATCCTCGTGGATGAGGACAAGCATGCCATGGACGTGGTGGTGGACGAGGAGAACCTCGCCATCGCGATCGGTCGAAGCGGACAGAACGTCAGACTCGCCTCGGAGCTGACCGGCTGGACGATCAATCTCATGACCGAGGCGGAGTCGCAGAAGAAGAATGAGGAAGAAGCCTCCTCGGTGAGAAAGCTCTTCATGGAGCGGCTGGACGTCGACGAGGAAGTCGCCAACACCCTCATCCAGGAAGGCTTCTCGACTCTCGAAGAGGTGGCCTACGTACCGATCAACGAAATGATGGAGATCGAGGGTTTCGACGAGGCCACCGTGAACGAGCTGCGCAACCGCGCGCGCGACGCGCTCCTGGTGCAGGCCATCGCGAGCGAGGAGCAGGCGGAAAACCTCGATCCGGCGCTGCTCGGCCTGGAGGGGATGGACAAGGACCTGGCGACGAAGCTCGCCCGGTCCGGGGTGAAGACTCGCGACGACCTCGCCGATCTCGCCACGGACGACCTGGTCGAGATGGCGGGAGTCGACCCCGAACGTGCCAAGAGCCTCATCATGAAGGCTCGTGAACACTGGTTTGCGCAGGAGTAAGCCGGCCGATGGCCCAGACGAGCGTTGCCCAATTTGCCGGCGAGCTGAAAGTGCCGCCGTCGCAGCTGCTCGAGCAGCTGCGGGCAGCAGGCGTGCATAAGCAAGTGGCCGAAGACGTTCTTTCAGAGCAGGACAAGACCCGGCTCCTGGAATACCTGCGCAAATCGCACGGCTCGTCGGAACCCAAGAACAAGATCACGCTGACGCGTAAGCAGACCTCCGAAATCATCAAGAAGTCCGACGCGAGCGGAAAAGCGCGCACCATCCAGGTCGAGGTCAAGAAAAAGCGCATCTTCGTCAAGCGCGATGCGGAGCCGGGTGCGCCTGCTGAGGCGCCCGGTTCTTCCGGCGCCACGGTTGATTCGCGCGAGGCAGAGCTCCGCGAGGAGGAGCAACGTCGGCACGAGGAGTTGGCGGCACGGCAGGCCGCGGACTTGGCGGAGAAACAGGAGCGCGAGCGCAAGCTCGCGGAGGGTAAGCCGAGCGAGATGAAGACACTGGCGCCGGCTTCCGCTCCCGGCTCCGACACGACGCTGCACAAACCGAAGGTTGCACCGGGGGCCGAGAAGAAGGGCGCGAAGAAAGCGAAGGAAATCAAGGTCTGGAAGGACGAAGGCGTCAAACGCCGCACGATCAAAACGCGCGGGGACGTACAGGGCGCCTCCGGCTGGCATACGCCCAAGGGGGCCAGGCACAAGACCGCGGTCGCGCCGGCAGCCGAGAACGTGCAGCAGTTCAGCGCGCCCGCCGAACCGGTGGTGCGCGAGGT
The DNA here is from genome assembly GCA_005881575.1 of Betaproteobacteria bacterium. Classification (GTDB taxonomy): domain Bacteria; phylum Pseudomonadota; class Gammaproteobacteria; order Burkholderiales; family SG8-39; genus VBDM01. The sequence continues at coordinate 15,546 of VBCA01000016.1, read as the reverse complement.
CATGGTGCCTGAGACCATCAGCGTCGGTGATCTCGCCCACAAGATGTCGGTCAAGGCTGCCGAAGTGATCAAGGTGCTGATGAAGCTCGGCAACATGGTGACGATCAACCAGGTGCTGGACCAGGAAACCGCGATGATCGTCGTGACCGAAATGGGCCACGTGGCCAAGGCGGCGAAGCTCGACGATCCGGAATCCCTCCTCGCCGACGTGCCCGAGCACCACGAGGCCGCGTTGATGCCGCGCGCTCCCGTGGTCACGGTCATGGGGCACGTGGATCACGGAAAAACATCGCTGCTCGATTACATCCGCCGCACGAAGGTCGCCTCGGGCGAAGCGGGCGGCATCACCCAGCACATCGGTGCCTACCACGTCGAGACGCCGCGCGGCATGGTCACGTTCCTCGATACGCCGGGGCACGAGGCCTTCACGGCGATGCGCGCGCGCGGCGCAAAAGTGACCGACATCGTCGTGCTGGTGGTTGCTGCGGACGACGGCGTGATGCCGCAGACGATCGAGGCGATCCATCACGCCAAGGCAGCCGAGGTCCCCATCGTCGTAGCGATCAACAAGATCGACAAGCACGAGGCAAACCAGGAAAAGGTCAAGCAGGAGTTGGTGGCGCAGGCCGTCGTGCCCGAGGAATACGGCGGGGATTCGCCGTTCGTCCCGGTGTCGGCGAAAACCGGCGCCGGAATCGATACGCTGCTGGAACAAGTGTTGCTGCAGGCCGAAGTGCTGGAACTGAAGGCTCCGGTGGACACGCTCGCCAAGGGCCTGGTGATCGAGGCCCGGTTGGACAAGGGCCGAGGACCGGTGGCCACGGTGCTGGTTCAATCCGGAACGCTCCGGCGCGGCGACATCGTGCTCGCCGGGAGCAGCTTCGGCCGGGTTCGAGCCATGCTCGATGAGAGCGGAAGCGCGGTCCACGAGGCCGGTCCATCGATTCCGGTCGAGATCCAGGGCCTGTCGGACGTGCCCGCGGCCGGCGAGGACGTCATGGCGCTCGGCGACGAGCGCAAGGCGCGCGAGATCGCGCTGTTCCGTCAAGGCAAGTTCCGCGACGTGAAGCTCGCGAAGAAACAGGCCGCCAAGCTGGAAAACCTGTTCGAGCACATGGGCGAAGGCGAGGCGAGGGTGCTCGCGCTTCTCATCAAAGCAGACGTACAGGGCTCGCAGGAGGCGCTCGTTCATGCGCTCAGCCGCCTTTCGACCGACGAGGTCAAGGTCAACGTGGTGCACAGCGCGGTGGGCGCGATCACCGAGTCCGACGTGAATCTGGCGCTCGCTTCCAAGGCCGTCATCATCGGCTTCAATACCCGCGCCGATACGGCTGCGCGCAAGGCGGCCGAAGCCTCGGGTGTGGACGTACGCTACTACAACATCATCTATGACGCTGTCGACGAAGTGAAGGCGGCGCTCTCGGGTATGCTCGCGCCCGAGAAGAAAGAGGCCATACTCGGCCTCGTCGACGTGCGCCAGGTATTCAAGATCTCCAAGGTCGGGGCCGTCGCCGGATGCATGGTGCTCGAAGGCCTGGTGCGGCGCAACGCGTCGGTGCGCGTGCTGCGCGACAACGTGGTCGTTCATACGGGGGAGATCGATTCGCTCAAGCGCTTCAAGGACGACGTGCGCGAAGTGAAAGCCGGTTTCGAATGCGGCATGTCCGTGAAAAACTTCAACGACCTGAAGGTCGGCGATCAATTCGAGATCTACGAAGTCCAGGAAGTGGCGCGGACGCTCTGACGTCCGCGCCATCCTCCAGGAGAGCTTAGCGCGACGAAGGATCTGCTGTAGGATGCCGATCGCTAGGCTCCGACCCCATGGCCAACCCGCAACGCCTACGCCGCGTCGCCGATCAGATCCAGCGCGAGCTGTCGGAATTGTTGCGCGCCGAACTCAAGGATCCGCGCGTCGGCATGATTACGCTCACCGGCGTCGAGGTTTCCCCGGACCTCGCCTATGCGAAGGTTTTCTTCACCACTTTGGCCGATGCGGAATCCTTGACGACGATCGAGGCGGGTCTCGATCGCGCGGCGGGATTCCTGCGGGTTCAGCTCGGGAGGCGCCTGAGACTCCGCATCACCCCCGAAATACGCTTCATGCACGACGCTTCGGTCGAGCGAGGCGTGCGTCTCTCGCAGCTGATCGATGCGGCAGTCACCGGAAAGAAAGGGGATTGAGCTTCCGTGGGAAATACGCACGCGCCAGTCAACGGGGTGCTGCTCATCGACAAGCCGGCAGGACCGAGCTCGAATGCAGTATTGCAAAGAGCGAAGCGCCTGCTCGGGGCCGCGCGTGCGGGCCATACGGGAACGCTCGACCCTCTCGCAAGCGGCTTGCTCGTCATTGCGCTGGGCGAAGCGACCAAGTTTTCTGGCGGGATACTCGGTGCGGACAAGAGCTATCGCGCGCAGTTGAAGCTCGGCGAGCGCACCGAGACCGGCGATGCCGAGGGTGCGGTGGTCTCGCACACCGAAGTCAAGGTGACCCGAAGCGAGCTGCTCGCCGCATTGGAGCACTATCGAGGCGAGATCGAGCAGCTGCCGCCTCGATATTCTGCGATCAAGCATCGGGGCAGGCCCTTGTACGCTTACGCCCGCCGCGGCGAGCACGTTCCGCGCGCCGCCCGGCGCGTCGCGATCCGCCGGCTCGAGCTGGAGAGGTTCGAAGGCAATACGGTCGGCTTCTTCGTCGAATGCAGCAAGGGCACCTACATTCGGGCGCTTGCCGAGGATATCGGCGCGGAGCTGGGCTGCGGCGCGCATCTCGCGGCGCTGCAGCGCGCCTCGGTGGGCCCGTTCGCGTTGCCGCAGGCGACGACGCTGGAAGCACTCGAGGCGATTTCGCCTGCGGAGCGACGCGAGCGGCTCCTGCCTCTGGAAGCCTTGCTCCAATCCTGGCCGCGCCTGACGCTCCAGCCCCCCCTTGCGGCTAGTTTCCGGCAAGGGCGGACGATGTCGGTCGACTCTGCAAGCGGCAGCGTCGCCGTTTTCGGCGAGGACGCGAAGTTCCTGGGCATCGGGCAAGTGGACGCAAGCGGCACCTTGCAGCCGAAACGGCTGCTCGCGCTGTCCTGAAACCCGTATTGCGAGCCTAAACTGCTTGTAGAAGGCGCTGATTTCAAGGTAAAATGCCGGCCTTTCGCGAATAGATAATAGAGCTAGAGCATGCGGGTCAGCGTTACGGAAAAAGCGCAAATCGTCCGGCAGCACCAGCGCGCAGCGGGCGATACGGGATCCCCGGAAGTGCAGATCGCCTTGCTTACGGCCCGGATAAACGGGCTGACCGACCACTTCAAGACGCACGTCAAGGATCACCATTCGCGGCGCGGATTGCTTAAGATGGTGAGCCAGCGTCGCAAGATACTCGATTACCTCAAGCGAAAGAACAACGGGAAATATCACGAGCTGATCGAGCAACTTGGCCTCCGCAAGTAAATCCCCGACGCCCATGGGATTCCGATGGGCGTTTTGATTTCCAGAAACGGCCCGGCGCCTCTGCGTCGCAGCCGGCACATCAAAATGACCGGGCAGTGCGCCCGGCTTAACCGATCGAGAAAATCATGCAGCTGACTACCATCAAAAAGACATTCACCTACGGCGCGCACCCAGTGACGCTGGAAACCGGCGAAATGGCGCGCCAGGCGCACGGAGCGGTCGTGGTGAACATGGACGACAGCGTCGTGCTGTGCACCGTGGTTGGAGCGAGGCAGGCCAAAACAGGCCAGGACTTTCTGCCGCTCACTTGTGACTACGTCGAGAAGACCTACGCCGCAGGTAAGATTCCGGGCGGTTTTTTCAAGCGGGAAGGCAGGCCTTCTGAAAAGGAGACACTGACTTCCCGGCTGATCGACCGGCCCATCCGCCCGTTGTTTCCGGACGGGTTCTACAACGAAGTGCAGGTCGTCGCGCAGGTGTTGTCGTGCAATCCCGAAGTCGATCCGGACATCCCGGCACTGATCGGGGTCTCGGCGGCGCTGACCCTTTCCGGCATCCCGTTCAAGGGACCGATCGGAGCGGCGCGCGTCGGCTACGTCAGCGGCGAATACGTGCTCAACCCTACCGCGACGCAGCTCAAGGAGAGCCGGCTCAACCTCGTGGTCGCGGGCACCGAGCACGCGGTCCTGATGGTGGAATCCGAGGCGAGCGAGCTGCCCGAGGACGTGATGCTGGGGTCGGTCGTGTTCGGGCACCAGCAGATGCAGGCCGCGATCAAGGCGATCAACGACTTGGCGGACGAGGCGGCGAAGGCGGCCTGGGATTGGAAACCCGCCGCGAAGGACGAAGCGCTCGCCGAGCGCATACGCGAGCTTTCGGAGAGCGACCTGCGCGCGGCGTTCAAGCTCAAGCAAAAGCAGGCCCGCTCCGAGGCGATCGACGCGATATGGAAGCGCGTGTTCGAGGCCGTTGGGGTCGGCGCCGAAGGCGGACCCGAAGCGAACGCCGTCAAGGATATTTGCTTCGCGCTCGAATCGAAGATCGTCCGCAAGCAGATTCTCGACGGAGAGGCGCGCATCGACGGCCGCGATACGCGCACGGTGCGCCCGATCAACGTGCGCGTGGGCGTTCTGCCCCGCACGCACGGCTCGGCGCTCTTCACCCGCGGCGAGACCCAGGCGCTGGTCGTAGCCACGCTGGGCACCGGCCGCGACGAGCAGATCATCGACGCGCTGATGGGCGAGTACAAGGAGCGCTTCATGCTCCATTACAACATGCCCCCTTACGCCACCGGCGAGACCGGGCGCATGGGTTCGCCCAAGCGCCGCGAGATCGGACACGGACGGCTCGCGAAGCGCGCTCTCGCCGCCATGCTCCCCACGCCCGAGGAATTCGCGTACTCCATGCGCGTGGTCTCGGAGATCACCGAATCCAACGGATCCTCCTCCATGGCCTCGGTCTGCGGCGGCAGCCTCGCCCTCATGGACGCCGGCGTTCCGATGAAGGCCCACGTCGCGGGCATCGCGATGGGGCTCATCAAGGAAGGAAAGCGCTTCTCGGTCCTCACCGATATCCTGGGCGACGAGGATCACCTCGGCGACATGGACTTCAAGGTCGCGGGCACCGAGAACGGCATCACCGCGCTGCAGATGGACATAAAGATCGAAGGCATCACCAAGGAGATCATGCAGGTGGCGCTCGCACAGGCGCGCGAGGGCCGGATGCACATCCTCGGCATCATGAAGGAGGCGCTGGAGGGATCGCGGGCCGAAATCTCGAGCTACGCACCGCGCATCATCAAGATCAAGATCAATCCCGAGAAGATCCGCGACGTCATCGGCAAGGGCGGTGTGGTCATACGCGGGCTGCAGGAGGAGACCGGGACCACGATCGAGATCTCCGACGACGGGACCGTCTCGATTGCCTGCGTCTCCGCCGAGGGCGGCCAGGCGGCGAAGAAGCGGATCGAGGACATCACGGCGGACGTCGAGGTGGGCCGGGTGTACGACGGGACCGTGCTGAAGCTGCTCGACTTCGGAGCCATCGTGCAGCTGCTTCCCGGAAAGGACGGCCTGCTGCACATTTCGCAGATCGCAAACGAGCGCGTCAACAACGTATCCGACTATCTCAAGGAAGGGCAGCAGGTGAAAGTCAAGGTGCTTGAGGCCGACGAGAAGGGCCGCGTACGCCTCAGCATGAAAGCAGTCAAGGAGGCGGCTGCCGCAACGTCATCCTAAAGCGGCGGGTCCGCAGCAAGACAAAGGGCGCCAGCGGCGCCCTTTTCAATTGCGGGCTTAAGAAGCAGATCCTTCGTCGCTTCGCTCCTCAGGATGACCCGCTGGACGGCTTCGCCCTCAGCGGGTCACTTTGCGACCTGCTTCTCTCTGAGCTCGTCTAGCGTCTTGCAGTCGATGCACAAAGTCGCGGTAGGCCGCACCGCCAACCGCTTGAGGCCGATCTCTACGCCGCAGTTCTCGCAGTAGCCGTAGTCGTCCTTGTCGATGCGCGCGATCGTTTCTTCGATTTTCTTGATGAGCTTGCGCTCGCGATCGCGGTTGCGCAGCTCGAGGGCGATGTCGGATTCCTGGCTGGCGCGATCGTTCGGATCAGCAAACACGGTTGCGTCGTCCTGCATCGCGTGGACGGTTCGATCGATATCCTGCGACAGCTCCACCTTCAGCGCCTCGAGGACCTGCCTGAAATGCGCGCGCTGCCTGGGGTTCATGTACTCCTCACCCTTTTTAGGCAGGTAGGGCGGGAAGGATTTGTGGAGCAGATCCAAATCGCATCCTCCGCGTTGAATCGCACTCTCCGTATTGTCGCAAGAGAGGCACTGATACCAGAAATCAAAACGGCGGGCAAGTGAATTTTCTCCCGTATTTATCAGTCTAATTGCGTTGACCGTTGCGGGTTCGCAGGCGTAAGATCCCACCGCGCGGGGTGTGGCGCAGCCTGGTAGCGCGCTTGCTTTGGGAGCAAGATGTCGGGAGTTCGAATCTCTCCACCCCGACCAGATTTTTTGCGGCGGCCGAGTCGGCTGCAGAGTGAACGTTGCCCGTGCCCGTAGCTCAAACTGGATAGAGCACCAGCCTTCTAAGCTGGGGGTTGTGGGTTCGACTCCCGCCGGGCGCGCCAATTGTCTCCGTTGAGTTTCCGTATGGGGAGCAACTGCTGAACGAAAGGAATTCCCGATGATCGAAGTGCATACTTGGCCTACGCCCAACGGGCACAAGATCCACATCATGGTCGAGGAAACCGGCCTCGAGTACGAGGTCCGACCCGTCAACATCCGCACCGGCGAGCAGTTCAAACCGGAGTTCCTGAGAATCAGCCCTAACAATAAGATTCCGGCGATCGTGGATCGCAACGGGCCAGACGGAAAGCCGATCGCGGTTTTCGAGTCCGGGGCGATCCTGATCTATCTGGCGGGAAAAACAGGGAAGCTGCTGCCCCGCGACGATCGCGAAAAGTACATTGCGCTGCAATGGCTGATGTTCCAGATGGGATCGGTCGGACCCATGATGGGGCAGGCTGGCCATTTCCGGAGCAACGCCGTGCCCGAACGCCTCGAGTACGCGGTCAATCGCTACACGAACGAGGTCAGGCGCTTGCACGGGGTGATGGAGAAGCGCCTCTCGGAGGCACCGTATTTCGCCGGGACGCAATATTCGATCGCCGACATCGCGATTTTTCCGTGGCTGCGGGCGAGCGAGCGAAACGGCATCGACTGGGCGGAGTTTCCCAAAGTCAAGAAGTGGTTCGACGGAATCGCGGCACGCCCAGCCGTGCAGCGCGCTTTGAAGGTTCTCGCCGACGTTCAGACCACGCCTCCGGGTCAGTACGATCCGAAAGCGCGCGAGATCCTTTTCGGGGCGACGCAATACCAGCGTCACTGACCGACCGGCGCGATTGCTCAGTCGGCCTTGAGGCCGGCGTCTGCACCGCCTTTGCCTAGCGCGCGCTTTTCGGCCGCGCCATAAATCCATGACTTCGTCATACGGTCGCTGCGTAGCTGTGACGGGTCGACTACATCCAGGACATCATGAAATATTCAAACTACTGCGCCTCTATCAACTACGCCGGTCTCGGGAACGCGACACGCGCCGCTGTCTTTGCGCTTCTCCTGGGGGCCGCTTTGCCTCTCTCGGCTCAAACCGCCGCGCAGGGCAAGACCGTCCAGACCTTCCTGATCTATTACGGCGGTGGCCCCACTCTCGTCGCCTCCGACGCGGCGAAGCTCGCGAAATTCGATCTGCTCGATTTTGACCGCTTCCGCTACAACCAGATCGGCTCGAACACTTGGGCGGCAATCAAAGCCCTCAATCCCAAGGTGCAGATCTACCTCTACGAGGACGGCCCGAACGTCTACAACAATCAAGACACGCTGCCCGCGATGTTTATCAACGCCATCAGCCGGTATAACGTTTCGCGCGGGCACCCCATGGGAAGTCTCAACGGCGATCATCCGGAGTTATACCTGCTTGATTCCGGGGGGAACCGCATCTACAGCACGATCTACTCGAACCCCGACGCCGGTATATACAACTACCTCATGGACTTCGGCTCCCCCGCCTTTCAATCGTACTGGCTGACGGCGGTCAAGGCCGATATCGTCGATCAGCCTTGGGTCGCGGACGGCATTTTCACGGACAACTGCGTGGCGTTCCCGGCTCAGGTCGGGTACAGCGCGACCTCCGTGAAGTATCCAAGCGACGCCGCGTTCTCCGCCGCCATGAATTCTTTCGTGAGCGCGATCGCGATGGGGCTGCATGGTTACGGCCAGAAGCTGTGGTGCAACAAGGGCGAGACCCGGTCGGTCGACGGGAGCGCCGCGTGGCTGTCTCTCGATGCCGGCGCCAACCCTCCGGACGTACTCCTCGAGGAAGGCGCCTTTGCCGTCATGTGGGGGGCCTGGGCCGTCCAGTTCCCCCAGGAGTCGGAATGGAAGCATCAGATCGATATCATGGGCGCCCTGAAGAACTCCAAAGTCGCGATGCTCAGCCACACGCAACTCGTGGCGGGCCAATCCGGGTCGGACAACTTCGGCAATACCGTCAGCTTCTGGCAGACCCTTTGGTACTCGCTGGGATCCTACCTTCTCGGCAAGAATGACGTCCTGGGAAACGCGTACTTCGCGTTCCACGGAGGGAACGACGATTACAGCAAGATCGCGTGGTACGACGAGTACGACAAGATCGACCTGGGAAAAGCCTTGAGCTCCTATGCCGTTACGACGATCGGCGGCGTGAATATCTATTCAAGGGAGTTCGAGAAGGGCTACGTGTACGTCAATCCGACCGGCAACGTCGCGTCGGTGACTCTGCCACGGGCGAGCCGGCAGCTCACGCACGACAATCTGTTATCGACGCTCGGCTCCATTCCGATCGTGAGCTCGATCTCCTTAGGGGGCCACAATGCGGCGATCCTTCTAGCAGCTCCGCCAGACACCACTGCGCCGTCAACCCCGACCGGACTTTCCGCCTCGGCCGTTTCCTCTTCGCGGATCGATCTGTCCTGGAACGCTTCCAGCGACGACGTGGGCGTCACCGGCTACGATGTCTACGTCAATGACGTCGCGGTTGCCACGACGACGTCGACGTCGTTCGAGCACACAGGCCTGACCGCGGGGACCACTTATGACTACCGCGTCAGCTCGCATGATGCAGCCGGTAACAACTCGGCAAGGACTGCACCGGTCTCGGCGACCACGCTGCCCGAGCCTGCAACCGATGGTCCCCCCGCTAGCCGCTGCTTTATCGCTACGGCGGCGTATGGATCGTCGATGGCGCGGGAAGTGCGTTATTTGCGAGCATTCCGCGACGAGTACCTGCTGACCAACAAGCCGGGCCGATGGTTCGTGGAGCAGTACTACCGGCTGAGCCCGCCGCTCGCCGATGAACTGCGAGCGCATGACGATTGGCGCGCGATCGTACGCTTCGCTCTCTCGCCGCTGGTGGCGCTGAGCAAGCGGCTCGTCAGCGGCGACACGTTCGAGAATCAGACTGTGGATCGGCCATGAGCGCGACCAATCTTGATCGCAACCCTGTAGAGTTTTCGCTACGTTCCGCGTCGGGTTTTCCTGACAGCAATCTCGGATTTCGAAGGAAAAGCACGAATTTCCGCTAGATAACATCAGGGAAAGCTTGCTGTTTTTATACTCTTAACCTATGGTCGGTTTGGAGGGCAAAGGACGCGCAGAAGCCGGCAGGTTTGTCCAAATCTAGGAGGGCCTATGGGCCAGGAACTCCGAATCGTCATGGTAGAAGATGTCGAGAGCGACGCCGAGCTCGCCGAGCGCGAGCTCAAGCGCGCCGGCCTTGCCGTGCTCGCGCGCCGCGTGGAGCGCGAGGAGGACTTCCGGCGCGAGGTCGGAGAATTCCGTCCTCATGTCATCCTCTCCGACTTCACCATGCCGCAATTCAACGGCATGAGCGCGCTCAGGATCGCGCGCGAAATCGTCCCCGACGTCCCTTTCATCTTCGTCTCCGGAACCCTGGGCGAGGATTACGCCATCCGGGCCCTGAAGAACGGCGCGACCGACTACGTCCTCAAGAGCAACCTCGTGCGGCTGCCGCCTACGATCGAGCGGGCCGTGAGCGAGGCGGCCGCCCGCGCGGAGCGCAGGCGCGAAGAGCAGTTGCTTGCGCTCGAGCACACCGTAGTCCGGCACATCGCGAGCGCCGACAGCGCGTCGATCGGCCTGAAGGCGATCATTCGCGCGATATGCGAGTCCGAAGGCTGGGACGTCGGCCGGTACTTCCGTGCGGACGAGAAGGCCGGGGTGCTGCGGTTCAGTCAAGCCTGGAGCCCCGCCGGTTCGGACATCGAGCGGTTCATCGAGAAATCGCGCGATATCCGTTACGCGCCTGGCGTCGGCCCGGCAGGCCAAGTGTGGCAGTCGGGACAGCCTCTCTGGGTCGCCGACATCACCCGCGATTCCCGCATCGAGGAGGCTGGGCTTGCTCGCAACGCGGGTTTGCACGGGGGGTTCGTTTTTCCCGTGAATGCCGAAGGCAAGACGATCGGCGTGCTGGCCTTCGACAGCCGCGAAGTCCGGGAGCCGGAGGACCGGCTGCTGCGAGCAATGCACGCGATCGGCAGCCAAATCGGGCAGTTTCTCGCCCGCCAGGAGCAGCAAAGGCACATCGCCCGCCTCAACCGGATTTACGCGGTATTGAGCGGCATCAACTCGACCATCGTGCGCGTGCGTGAGCGCGAGGAACTGCTTCGCGAAGCTTGCGGGATCGTGGTGCGGGCCGGGGGATTCCGGCTGGCATGGCTCGGCCTCGTGGACGGGGAAGCGAATCGGGTGAGGCCCATGGCCTGGGAGGGAGTCGGCGAGGACTACATCGGAATGATACCGCTCGGCCTCGACGAGAACGCGCCCGGGGAGTACGGCCTTGCCGGGCGCGCGGTCAAGGAACGCAAAGCGATGATCGTCGACGATATGACGATGGACCCGCGCGTCACGCTCCGAAAAGAGACGCACGAGCGGGGTTTTCGCTCTCTCGCCATGCTGCCCTTGCTCGTGGCGGAAGTGCCAGTCGGAGTGCTCGCGCTGTATGCCGACTCGCCTGGCTTTTTCGACGACGAAGACGAGATGCGGCTGCTGCTGGAGCTCGCCGGCGACATCGCTTTCGCGCTCGAGCACATCGAGAAGGGCGAGCGGCTCAACTACCTTGCTTACTACGATCCCCTTACGGGGCTCGCGAACGCGACGCTGTTCCGCGAGCGTCTCGCGCGTTTCGTGGACGCGGCGCGCGGCGCGGGGCACAAGCTCGCCCTCGGGCTCGTGGACGTGGACCGGTTCAAGACCATCAACGATTCGCTCGGCCGCCCGGCGGGCGACGAGCTGCTCAAGCAGATCGCGAGCCGGATTTCCGAATACGTGAAGGACCCGAGCGAGCTTGCCCGTGTGGCGGCCGACCGCTTTGGCGTGGTGCTCGCGCGCATCGACCGCGAGGACGACGTCGCGCGGCTCACCGAGCAGCGGCTCGCTCAGTGCTTCGGCACGCCGTTCCGCATAGGCGAGGCCGAGTTGCGGATCTCGGCCAAGGTCGGGCTCGCGGTGTTCCCGAACGACGGTGCCGACGCGGACACCCTCTTCAAGAACGCGGAAGCTGCGCTCAAGAAGGCAAAGGAAACGAACGAGCGCTACCTCTTCTACACGCACGAGCTGACAGAGCGGATCGCGGAGCGCCTCTCCCTGGAGAACAAGCTGCGCCAGGCGCTCGAGAGGCAGGAGTTCGTCCTGCACTACCAGCCCAAGGTCGAAACCGACACCCGACGCGTGATCGGCGTCGAGGCGCTGATCCGGTGGGTCAGCCCCGAGCGCGGCCTCGTACCGCCGCTCGAGTTCATCCCGCTGCTCGAGGAAACGGGCCTCATCCTCGAAGTCGGCGGCTGGGCGCTGGAACAGGCCGTGCGCGACCACGCGCACTGGCTGCAGCAGGGAATAATCGCGCCGCGCATCGCGGTGAACGTTTCGGCGATCCAGCTGCGCAGGTCGAATTTCGTCAGCATCGTCGAGGCCGCGATCAAACGCGGTGCCTCGCCGCACGGGCTCGACCTGGAGATCACGGAGAGCCTGCTCATGGAGGAGGTGGCGGCGAACATCGAGAAGCTGAGAGCGCTGCGCGAGTTGGGAGTGAGCGTCTCGATCGACGACTTCGGCACCGGCTACTCGTCGCTCGGTTACCTCGCGAAGCTCCCAGTGCAGTCGCTCAAGATCGACCGGTCCTTCATCATCACGATGCTCAAGGAACCGGACACCATGACGCTCGTCTCGACCATGATCTCGCTGGCCCGAGCCCTTCGGCTGAAGGTGATTGCCGAGGGGGTGGACGCCGAAGATCAGGCCAATTTCCTGCGGCTCGCGCGCTGCGACGAGATGCAGGGCTACCTCTTCAGCAAGCCCGTGCCTCGCGGCAGCATCACGGCGCTGCTCAGGACGGAGGGAGCCGTCGATAGGAGAGTTTCCGCCTAGGGCGCCCGAATTTTAGCGGGCGGCGCGGGAGGGGCGGCGCGGAACAGGCAGGCGGGTGTGGGTGGCAGCTGGGGTTCGAACCCGCCACAATCGGAATCACAATCCAGCAGTCGTCTCGAGATCAAGCCGCTTCCTCGGGCGTATAGTTGAGCGTCGCCCATTTCATAATGACGGGAGGGATTATCTTGAGCACGCGTCTGCGCCGTTTCCTATTTGTTACCGGCCTGGGACTTTGCATGTATGGGACGTCAGGCGCCGAGGACCGGACTCCTCCGGCGCCCGCTACGTCGGCGGTTGCGGCGCCGCTGAAAGCCATCAATGGCGGCAACTTGCTGAAGCACATCAAGGTGCTGGCCTCGGATGAATTCGAGGGGCGCTCGCCTGGTACCAAAGGAGAAACCTTGACCGTCGCCTATATAAAACAGCACTTCACCCGGCTTGGGCTGGCGAGCGGCAATCCGGATGGCACTTATGTGCAGCAGGTGCCGATGATGGGCGTGACGTCCACGCCGAAGCTTACATTCGTTGTAGCCGGCAAAGCGATGCCGCTCAATTTCCCTGGCGATTTTGTAGCATTCTCACCGCGTGCCGAGCGCGACATCAGGGTGGATAACTCGGAAATGGTCTTCGTCGGTTATGGCGTAGTCGCGCCGGAGTTCGGCTGGGACGACTATAAAGGCGCCGATCTGCACGGCAAAACGCTGGTGATGCTGATCAACGATCCTCCGGTTCCCGACCCCAACAATTCGGCCAAGCTCGATCCGGCCATGTTCAAAGGCGAGGGCATGACCTATTACGGGCGCTGGACTTACAAATATGAAATGGCGGCGAAACTTGGCGCCGCCGCCGCGATCATCGTGCACGAAACCAAGCCCGCCGCGTACCCGTATGAAGTCGTCGTCAACAGCTGGGTGCGTGAAAACTTCAGCCTGAAAACCGACGGTCCGAACCCGAACTTCCCTCCGGTTCCCGCGTGGATACACCTGGACCGCGCCAGGGATTTGTTCCGTGCGGCGGGACTGGACTTCGAGACGCTCAAAAAGTCGGCATTATCGAGGGAATTCAAACCGGTCAGCCTCGGGGTGACGGCGACATTCCAGGTGCAAAACACGTTGCGTGAAATCGCCTCGAACAACGTCGTGGCAAAAATCGAAGGTTCCGATCCGGAGCTGAAAAACGAGTGCGTTGTTTACTCTGCGCACTGGGATCACTTCGGCGTCAACGACAAATTGCCGGGCACGCGGGCCCAAAAGATATTCCACGGCGCGTTGGACAATGCGTCGGGGGTGGCGATGTTGCTCGAGTTGGCCAAGGCGTACAAGGCCTTGCCGGCACCGCCGAAGCGCACCATTGTGTTTATCGCGACGACTGGCGAAGAGCAGGGATTGCTGGGCGCGCAATACTACGCGCACCATCCGCTCTACCCGCTGGATCGAACGCTGGCCAACATCAATATCGACGGGATAAACACCTGGGGACCCACCAAGGATGTGGAAATCATCGGCTTCGGTCAATCGAGCATGGACGATAGCGTCAGGAAATTTGCGGCGATGCAAGGACGCACCGTGCGCCCCGAAACGCGACCCGAACTCGGCACTTTCTACCGCGCGGACCATTTTGAATTTGCGAAAGTCGGAGTGCCCGTGGTTTACGTCAAGGGCGGCAGAGACTATATCGGCAAGCCGGAGAGCTACGCCCGCGAGAGGGTCGACGAGTACATTGCGCAGCGTTACCACAAGGTGACCGACACGGTTCGGAGTGACTGGAATCTCGCAGGCGCCGTGGAAGATGCGCGGCTGCTGTTCATGGTCGGCTACGATGTCGCGCAGGGCTCGGAAATTCCTCAATGGAAAGCAGGGTCCGAGTTCAAGCGAAGCGACACGCGATAGCAAGGCTCCACCGGCGGAATGGGCGGTCACCCTAAAGGCCTGACGACGCTCTTCTTCACCGAGTTCTGGGAGCGATTCAGCTACTACGGAATGCGGGCGATCCTCACGCTGTTCATGGTTGCTAAAGTGACAGATGGGGGACTCGGACTCGACGTCGCCGCGGCAGCCGCGATTTATGGCTTCTACACCGCCGCGGTTTTCTTCATGGGCATTCCGGGAGGCTGGGTCGCCGACCGGCTCCTCGGCCAGCGCAATGCCGTGCTCTACGGTGGAATCCTCATCGCGATGGGCCACTACAGCCTGGCGATCGATTCCAGGCCGACGTTCTACGCCGGACTCGTCTTGATCGTGCTCGGTACGGGCCTTCTCAAACCCAACATCAGTGCCATCGTCGGCCAGCTGTATTCCGCGGACGACAATCGGCGTGATGCGGGTTTTTCGATCTTCTACATGGGGATCAACATGGGCGCCTTCTTCGCGCCCTTGGTCTGTGGAACCCTGGGCGAGCGGATCGGTTGGCACTGGGGATTTGGAGCGGCAGGAGTGGGGATGACACTGGGCCTCGTCCAGTATGTGCTGGGTGGTTCACGTCTCGGAAATGCCGGCACTCTGAGAGAGAAGCCGGAGGATGCGGGACTTCTTTGGGGCAAGCTTACGCTCGGAGTGCTCGCGCTTGTCGCGGTGTTTTACTTCCTCTGGGACTATCGGGACTACGTGTTGCTGGCTGGAACTATCGGTGTTTTCTGGTCGTTGCTGCGCCAGGGAAGGGATCCCGTCGAGAGGAAGCGCGTCTGGGCGATCATCGCCTTCTTCGTGTTCGCCATGCTGTTCTGGGCGGGTTTCGAGCAGGCGGGATCGAGTCTCACCTTGTTTGCCAGGAACTTCACCGAGAACTCCGTCTTCGGCTGGCAGTTTCCGGCGAGCTACTACCAATCCGTCAATCCGCTCGGGATTCTCGCTCTGGCCCCGCTCTTTGCCTGGCTATGGGTCCGCTGGGGCAAAACCCAGCCGTCGAGCCCCGCGAAGTTCATGTTCGGCCTGATATTCCTAAGCCTGGGGTTCTTCGTCATTACGGGTGCAGCCTTTGTCTCCGCCCAGGGCGGCAACTCACGCGTGAGCCCGATGTGGCTGATCGGGGGATATGTTCTTCACACCATCGGGGAGCTTTGCCTGTCCCCCGTGGGCTTGAGCACCGTCACGAAGCTCGCGCCCCAGCGTCTGGTAGGGTCGATG
>VBCA01000073.1 GCA_005881575.1 Betaproteobacteria bacterium | reverse complement strand
CACCGATCGGTTCTGCATCCTCGAAAGCTGCCGTGTCAAGATGTCCTCCCTTTTTCTTCCGAGCCCTAGTGCCCCAGATATGCGCGCTGCACCTCCTCCCTCTGCCGGAGCGCCGCGCTCCGATCGGCCAGGATCACGCGTCCGGTCTCCAAGACGTACGCGTGGTCGGCGACGCTGAGCGCCATGTGAGCGTTCTGCTCCACCAGAAGCACGGTCGTCCCGGCAGCGCGGATATCGCCGATGACGCGGAAGATCTCCTTGACCAGGAGCGGTGCTAGGCCAAGCGAAGGTTCGTCGAGGAGAAGCAGGCGCGGCCGCGCCATCAAGGCCCGTCCGATGGCGAGCATCTGTTGCTCGCCGCCGCTGAGCGTTCCGGCGAGCTGCCGCAGCCGTTCGCCCAAGCGTGGGAAATAGTCGAACACGCGCTGCGACTCCCGGCGGGCGGAGCCGCCATCCCGTCGCGCGTACCCACCCAGCAGCAGGTTCTCGCGCACGGTGAGATCCGCGAAGATCTGTCGTCCTTCGGGCACCTGAACGATCCCCGAACGCACCAATCGGTCCGGGCCGGACCCGTCGATACGTTTGCCGTCAAACTCGACCAAGCCGCGCGTGGGGCGGAGGAGACCGGAGATCACGCGCAGCGTCGTCGTCTTGCCCGCGCCGTTCGCGCCGAGCAGCGTGGCGACGCTCCCTTCGGCCACCTCGAGACTGACGCTGTGCAGGGCACACACGCGCCCGTAGTAGGCCTCGAGCTCGTGCACGGTCAGCAGCGGACGACCCACTTAGACCTCGGTGACCTCCACCTCGGGTTCGCCCAGGTACGCTTCGATGACCGCCGGGTCGTTCCGAACGTCAGCCGGCGCCCCCTCGGCGATGCGCCGGCCGAAGTCAAGCACAGAGAGCCGGTCGCAGAGCCCCATGACAAACGACATGTCGTGCTCCACGACGAGCACGCTCAAATCGAACCGGTCGCGCATTCGGCGGATGAGGTCGGCGAGCCCTTGGATCTCCTGCTTGTCGGCACCCGCCGTGGGCTCGTCGAGCAGGAGCAGCGCCGGGTCTGAGACGAGCGCCCGACCCAGCTCGACCAGCTTCTGCAGGCCGAAGGGCAGGGTGGAGACCACGCGGTCGCGGTCACGTGTGAGTCCCAAGAGCTCGAGCATCTCGTCCGCGCGCTGCGTCGCCCGAGCTTCGTCTGCGCCAACCCCGGGCAGACGCAAGCCATCACGGATCACGCCGCCGCGCATCGCGACGTGCTGTCCGACCAGCAGGTTCTCCAGCGCGGTCATGCTGCGACAGAGCTCCACGTTCTGGAAGGTGCGCGCGATCCCGAAGCGGATGATCTCGTGAGAGCGAGAGCTCGTGATGTCGCGTCCCTTGAAACGGATCGT
Organism: Betaproteobacteria bacterium; assembly: GCA_005881575.1. GTDB lineage: Bacteria > Pseudomonadota > Gammaproteobacteria > Burkholderiales > SG8-39 > VBDM01. The sequence goes on along the minus strand of VBCA01000073.1, from coordinate 5,135 downwards.
CCCGCGATCGGGCTGGTAGAACCGGCTGATGCAGTTGAAGACGGTGGTCTTCCCGGCTCCGTTCGGTCCGATCAGGCCGACGATCTCGCCGGCGTTGACGCGGAGGTCGAGGCCGTCGACGGCGACGAGGCCTCCGAACCTGATCGTCAGATCAGTGATCTCGAGGAGAGGGCCGGTCACCGCACGCCGCTCCGCTCACCCAGCTCGACGATCTGGCCCGCGCCCGCCGGGCGGTCCACCGTGCGTGTGGCCCAGCGCAGGCGCGCGCTCCGCGCGATCCCGGCCAGACCCTGTGGGAAAAAGGCGATCGTCAAGATGAGGATCACGCCCAGAACGACGATGTAGAGGTTCTTGAAGTCGTGTACCACCGGGAGTCGCGTCAGCGCGTTCTGCAGGAACGTCAGCAGCAACGCCCCGGAGAGCGCACCGCCCACGGACCCGAGTCCGCCTAGCACGATCATCGTCAGGAAGTCGATCGAAAGCAGAACGGTGAAGTCCTCGGGGCTGATGCCGTGCAGCAGATGCGCGTAGAGGCTGCCCGCGATCCCCGCGTACAGGGCGCTGAGCGCGAAGGCGGTCGTCTTGTAGCGCACGAGATCCACTCCCATCGCGCGCGCGGCGATCTCGCTGTCGCGGATGGCCACGAACGCGCGGCCGGTGTGGCCCGTGACCACGTTCCTCGCGAAGATCGTCAACACGATGAGCACGGCCGCGGCGAGGTAGTAGTAGTCCTGATCGGTGCGGAACACGATCGTGAACGCGCCGAGCGGGAGCGACGCGAGCGGTAGACCGTGCAGTCCCGATGCGCCGCCGGTCCACGAGCCCTGCCAGATGACGAGCTGCGGGACCGCGAGGCCGAAGCCGAGCGTCGCAACGGCGAGGTAGGGGCCGGAGAGGCGCAGGGCCGGCAGACCCAACAAGAACCCGATGGCCGCCGAAACGGATCCCGCGACGAGCAGCGCAACGACGAATGGGAGACCCAAGCGGAGAGTGAGCAGGGCGGAGGCATAGGCGCCGATCGCGAAGAAACCGGCGTGTCCGAGTGAGAACTGGCCGGTGTGCCCGATCAGTATTCCGAGGCCGATCGCGACGATGGCGTAGATCAGCGCAAGCGAGACCAGATAGAGGACGTATCCGGGGGCGATGCCTGGGATCACGTTCAGCAGCGCGGGGATGAGAAGGACTGCGATCAGCCCCAGACCGTAAGGCGCTGCCGCTCGCCCGCGCGTTCCCAGCCAGCGCGCCATCACCAGCGCCTACACCTTCTTGACCTCGTGCTTCCCAAGCAGGCCGCCTGGGCGCACGACGAGCACGAGCACGATGAGCGAAAAGGCGATGGTGTTGCGAAGCTCAGGCACCTGAAAGCCGACGACACTGTCGAAGATGCCGAGCAACAGGCCGCCGACGACGGCGCCGGGAAGGCTGGTGAGTCCGCCCACCACGGCCGCCGCAAATGCCTTGAGCGCGACGTCGCCCATCATGCCGGGGTCGAGGTAGTTGAGCGGTGCGATCAGCATGCCGGTCACCGCCCCCATGGCCGTGCCCATTCCCCACCCGAGGGCATTCATTCGATTGATGCTGATGCCCATAAGCTGCGCAGCCGTTCGATTCTGCGAGACGGCGCGCATAGCGATCCCCGTCCGGGTATAGCGGAAGAAGGCGTAGAGGACCCCCATCAGTGCGAGCGTGACCGCGAAGATCACGGCGTTCAGCTGACTCACCACGACCGTGCCGATGCGGAAGGGAGGACCGGCCGCCGGTGCGGGAAAGGTCCGGATCTCATAGCCCCAGATCCAGCCCGCCGCCCCGAGCAAGATGAGGCTCAGCCCGACCGTCACGATCACCGGGTTCAAGATCGTCGTCGTGCTGATGTGGCGCAGCACGACACGCTCGATCAGCGCGCCGAAGAGGCCCGCGAAGAGCAAGGTCAGCGCGAATGCGACGGCGAACGGCAGCTGAAAAACGGTGAGCAGCGTGAAGGCGACGAACGTGCTGAACATCGCGGTCTCCCCCTGAGCGAAGGTGATGACCTGGGTGGTCTTGAAGATCAGGACGATGCCGAACGCGGTCAGCGCGTACAGGCTGCCGAGCGCGAGCCCGTTGACGAGCAGCTGTCCCCACGGGAGATCGGTGAGGATGTCCGGTTCGACTGAGAGCATGCGGCTTCCGTGCTCCTCGTTTCTAGACCAACGTCAGCGCGACGGGGACCTCGAGCGTCACACGTTCAGCATCCGAATCGCGCGTTCGGCGAAGTCGTCGGCGATCGCGGTCTCGGTGAGTCGCCCTCTCGGCCGATACCAGCGATGGACCCAGGTGCACATCCCGAGCAGAGCGAGGGCGGCGAGCTTGGGGTCGGTCCCGACGAACGTGCCGTCGCGCATGCCATCGTCGATGACGCCCTCGAACAAGTCACGCATCGTTCGTTGCTCGGCGTGCACGTGCCGCAGCGCCGCCGGTGGCAGCACATGTTCCTCATGGAGGTACACGCGAACAGAATCGAGATTTCTCAGAACGCCGAGGACGTACGCGCGCACCATTGCGCGCAGCTGCTCGGTGCACGTTCCTGTCCCGTCCGTGATGACTCGTAACTCGCCCAGGACCTGATCTGCTCGCCCCTCGAACAGTCGAACGAGTAGCTCCTCCTTCGAGGAAACGTAGTAGTAGAGGCTGCCCTTGTAGAGGCCCACGGCATCCGCGATGTTCTGCATCGAGGCGGCGTGGTAACCCTTCTGGCGGAAGATGCGGAGCGCCGCTGCGCGGATGGATTTCTCGCGCTCGCCGGACCGACGCTGCCGCCGCCGCCCGAGGGTAGGCGCGCTCACCATCCCCCCAGCCGTGCCATGGGCGGGGACGATATACCAAACGACCGTTCGGTAGAAACGGGGGGCGTAGCCTCTCGCAGTGAGCGATCGGGGGGCGATGCTGAACGCGCCCGGCGAGAGTGTCGCTATCGAGCCGATTGCTTTCGATGATCTCGGCGACGACGAGATCCTCGTCCGCCTGGCTGCGAGCGGTGTCTGCCACACCGATCTCCACGTCAAGAACATGAACGGCTGGGGCATGGCCTTCCCGATCCTCCTCGGTCACGAAGGCGCCGGCGTAGTCGAGCACGTCGGACGCGCGGTGACCTCCGTGCGGCCGGATGACCGGGTCGTGATCTCGTGGCGCGTCCCCTGTGGCGCGTGCGCGATCTGCCGACGCGGTGATCCGGTCCTCTGCCAGACGCAAAGGGTCGCCCAGCCTCGCGTCCGCCGTGCGCGCGATGGCCAGCATCTCGCCCGCGTCCTCTCGACCGGTACCTTCGCTACCCGCACGGTCGTTGATGCGGCCCAGGCCATCCCGGTGCCGCGCGCGATTCCGCTCGACAAGGCCTGTCTGATCGCCTGCGGCGTCGTGACGGGAGTGGGCGCGGCACTGAACACGGCGAAGATCCGCAGAGGCTCACGCGTCGCGATCATCGGCTGCGGCGCTGTGGGCCTGTCCGTCGTGCAGGGCGCGCGCATCGCCGGCGCCGATCGGATCGTCGCTGTCGATCTCACGCCACAGAAGCTCGAGTGGGCTCGCCAGTTCGGCGCGACGGACGCGGTCGACGCGCGCAGCGGCGATCCCGTCGAAGCTGCTCGTGCGGCTGCCGGCGGGCCGCTCGATTACGCGTTCGAAGTAGTCGGCCTTCCGGCGACGATCGCGCAGGCCGTCGGCATGGTGGGATACGGCGGAACGGTAGTGATCGTCGGCGTCCCACCGACAGACTCGACGGTCACGCTACCGCTCGCGCGGGGCGGTCTCTTCAACAAGAAGGTCACCCTGACTTCGTGCAGCGGCGGCGACATGGTCCCGTCCGAGTTCTTCCCGCGGCTCATGCGCTGGTATCTGGACGGCACGTTGCGGCTGGATGAGATGGTCACGCGCGAGATCGGACTTGACGAGGTGGAGGACGCCTTCGCCGCGATGACCAGTGGAACAGTGATCCGGTCGGTGATCCGACTCTAGGATCGCCCGCGGACGCCGCGCATGCCTGGGACTAACAAATTGTTCAGCGAGCAGGCTTCTCCGTCCTTTCTGCAACCGCGACGGCGCCGCTGCTCACCGGTTCGATCCTATAAAAAGCCACTGGCCGGGTGACGTAGCCGCGGCGCGGCCGCGATCGATGCAAGTAACGTCGTGACGGCGAGCGGCACGAAGACGTAGAGCAGAAACACGGGTCCGGTCACGAAGCTGATGATCGCGGTCGCCTCGACGAGTAGCGCCATGAGAACGACGGGAAAGCCGCGCTTGCGGCCCAGGATGCGAAGGACGCCGAACAAGCTGAGGGCTGGCGCTAGCGACCAGACCGCAATTGGAATGATCGGCAAGGGCCAAATCGATTCGCCCGCTTCGAAGATGTTGACCCGCGCACAGTTCCCCGAGCCGGTTATGCCGATGCCCGTCTGGAGTGCGGGGAGCTCGCACCTAACCTGGGTCGGCGCGAGCGCTACAAAGAGGCCGACCGCGATTCCGAGACCGGTTGTAATGAGCGCGGCGACCAGTGCTGTCGAAGCGATGATTCTTTGCAATTTCATAGCCGGTCACCCCCCGTCCAGCCTGTTAAGGCGGCAGCCTGATCGTTCCCGGCGTCGAGAGGTTCGTCCAGTGCACGCCGCCATCGCTCGTGCGCTGGATGCCGCCACGGACGGTGGCATAGCCCGTCTGCGCATCGCCAAAGACAATCTGAGGAGGTACGCCGGCAGCCTGGACATAGTCCGTCGCGAACGAGTGCCAGGAGGCGCCCGCGTCCGTCGTCGCGGATGACGAGCTCCCAGGCACTAAAATGCGAGTTAGTCAGAAGCAGCCGAAGCAAATGGTTCGCATGCTCCGTTACATCGGTTTTCGCGAAACGCGCCAATTCCGTAAGGCACAAACGAAAAGGGGCCGGATGAAAAACCCCAGCAAAAGCGCTCGGTGCCGAGGGCCAGAATCGAACTGGCGACACATGGTTCTTCAGGTGATGGTCCGACTGACCGCCCGAGTTTCTTCGAGAACTCGCGTTTGTGAGGACTTGGTTCGCTCGATCGAGCCTTGATTCACCGGACGCTAGGACGCGGGAGCGAGAAGACGGTGGAGCACCTGCGGGTATGACTTGAGCTGCGTGGTGGGGA
>VBCA01000015.1 GCA_005881575.1 Betaproteobacteria bacterium | reverse complement strand
ACGCAGTTTCATAATCGAAGGCGGTCCATCGGGGAAAGAAGTGCGGCCACTCTAGCGAGCGGCAACGGGTGGGAAGCTGACGGCCCGATTACATTTTTGTCATTTTTCCGCAGCGGCCTCGTCGGCTTGCGGCGCCGCCCAGCGGCGCACGAACCTGAAGCCGACCGCGAGCAGCGTGGGCCCCAGGAAGATGCCGACGAAGCCGAATGCGAGCACTCCGCCGAGCACGCCGAGCAGCACCAGCACGAACGGCAGGCTCGAGCCGCGGCTGATCAGCAGCGGTTTCACGATGTTGTCGATGCCGCTCACGACGAAGAACCCCCACAGCGCCATGAACACGGCCCAGCCGGGCTGGTCCTGGAAGAAGAGCCAGACCGTGGCGCTGATCCAGATCAGCGGCGGTCCCGCAGGAACGATGGAAAGGATGGCGGTGATGAAACCGAGCATCAGCGCTCCGGGCACGCCCGCGATGAGAAAGCCGATCGCCGCTGCGAGGCCCTGCGCGAGCCCGGTGCCGACGATGCCGTACATCACGCCGTTGATGGTGCCGCCGACGATCTCGAGCAGGCGGCCGGCGATATCGCCCGCGACGCGGTCGAGGCCGTTGCGTAGAGCCTGCGCCAGCGCCGCGCCGTCGCGGTAGAAGAAAAATCCGATGAAGGCGATCAGGGTGAACTGCAGCACGCCCTCGCCGACGATGATGCCGGCCTGCACCAGCACTGCGCGCGCCGGCTGCGCGATCCGCTTCAGCGCTTCGGTGAGCGCCGCCTTGCTGCCGGCGATCTCTCGCCAGCCAGCGTCCAGCGACTCGCCCACCAGCGGAATCGAGGCGAGCCAGCCTGGAGGCGTGGGTAGTCCCTGGGCGAGCGTGTCGCGCAGTCTTTCGAGCAGTTGCGGGACGTCGTCCACGTAGGACCCCGCGATCAGCGCGAGGGGCAACACCAGCACCAGGATCATGAGCAAGGTCATTGCGAGCGCGGCGAGGGTTCGCCGTCCTCGGAGCCTGCGCTCGATCAGCCGGTAGAGCGGCCAGGTCGAAAAGCACAAGATCGCGGCCGAGAGCAGCGCAGCGAGGAAGGGCTTGAGCACCATCAGGCAGCCGATCGCGAGCGCAGTGCCCGCGACGACCTGGATCATCCGCTCGATGCGTTTGTCCATTTTCAGGCGATCACCGCCTGCGGCTCGGCGCCTTTGCGCGCTTCGATGCGGCCGATCCGGAACACCGTTTCTCCGGCGCCGGACAGGGCGCGGACTGCCGCGTCGGCGTGCTCCGCCGCGACCACAACCGCCATGCCGATGCCGCAATTGAACACGCGTTGCATCTCGGCCTCGGCGACCTTGCCTTCGCGCTGCAGCCACTGGAAGACCGCGGGCCGCGGCCAAGAAGCCTTCTCGATGACGGCTCGGGTCTTTTCCGGAAGAATGCGGGGCACGTTGCCGACCAGGCCGCCGCCCGTGATGTGAGCCAGCCCCTTGACGGGCACCGAATCCAGAAGCTTGAGAACCGGCTTGACGTAGATGCGCGTAGGCTCGAGAAGGTCGATCCCGCGCGGCGGCCTGGCGCGCTCGAGAATCTTGCGGATCAGCGAATAACCGTTGGAATGCGGGCCGCTGGCCGCAAGCCCGAGGATCGCGTCGCCCGGCCGGATCGAACGCCCGTCGACGATGCGGTCTTTCTCGACCACGCCGAGCGCGAATCCGGCGAGATCGTATTCGTCCTTGGGAAACGCGTTCGGATGCTCGGCCGTCTCGCCGCCGATCAGAGCGCAGCCGGCCAGCTCGCAGCCCCGCGCGATGCCCTTGATGACTTCCGTGGCGACGCGCACATCGAGCGTCTCGCAGACGTAGTAGTCGAGGAAGAACAGTGGTTCGGCCCCGCAGACGAGAATGTCGTTCACGCTCATCGCCACGAGATCGATGCCCACCGTGTCGTGCCGCTGCAGCTCGAATGCGAGCTTGAGCTTGGTGCCGACGCCGTCGGTCCCCGACACGAGCACCGGCTCCCGGTATTTCTTCGGGATCCCGGCGAGCGCGCCGAATCCGCCGATTCCGGCGAGCACTTCCGGGCGCAGGGTCCTCTTCGCGAAGGGCTTGATCGCCTCGACCAGCGCGTCCCCGGCGTCGATGTCCACCCCGGCGTCGCGGTAGGTGATCGGCTTCTTGCTGGTCAAGTCTGGGGGTTGCGGATAAAGTGACGTGTTTTCGCCCCCCGAATTTTAATTGAAATGTCCGCCGCCCGCCTAAAGGCGGCGTGGATTGATGCAACAACTCCTGCTCGAGCTCGCCCCGCCTCCGCCCCCGACGCTGGACAATTTTTCCCCCGGGAAAAACGGCGCGGCGCTGAAGGCGCTGCGCGAGGCGCTCGCTGACGGCGAGCGCTTCGTCTTTCTCTGGGGACCGGGCGGGAGCGGCAAAACCCACCTCCTGCGCGCTTTTTCCGAGGCGGCCGCGGCCGCGAAACTCGAAGCCGCCGCGGTTGACGACGTCGCCCGCCTCGGCGAAGCGGAGCAGGTCGCGCTGTTCGACCTGTGCAACCGGCTGCGCGCCTCGAAAGGCGCCCTAGCAGCGAGCGGCGAGGCGCCGCCCGCGCGGCTCGGCCTGCGGGCGGATCTGCGCTCGCGCCTCGCGTCGGGAATCGTGCTCCAGCTGCGCCCCTTGGACGACGCGGAAAAGGCCGCGGCACTCAACGCGCACGCTGCGGCGCGCGGCATCGCGCTCGACGCCGAGCTGATCCGCTACCTCCTCACGCACTTCGATCGCGACATGGGCACGCAGATCGCCGCGCTCGACGCCCTCGACAGGTATTCGCTGCAACGCAAGCGCGCGATCACGCTGCCCCTCCTCAGGGAAGCGCTCGGCTTGCTCGACGCCGCCAAGCGTTGACGCCGGAGGACGAGGACTTGGAACTGGCGCTCTTCGACCTCGACAACACGCTCCTCTCGGGGGACAGCGACTACGAGTGGGCGCAGTTCCTGGTCGAGCGCGGCGTGCTCGAGCGCGCCGAATACGAAGCGAAGAACGACCGTTTCTTCCGCCAGTACAAGGAGGGCAGGCTCGACATCCACGAGTTTCTCGAATTCCAGCTCGCCCCGCTCGCGCGCCACCCCCGCGAGAAATTGGACGAATGGCACGGCGAATTCATGCGGCTCCGGATAGAGCCCATGATCCGCGCCAAGGGGATCGAGCTCGTGCAGCGGCACCTCCGCGACAACCATCTCTGCGCGATCGTCACCTCCACCAACGCCTACATCGCCGCGCCGATCGCGCGCGCATTCGGCGTCGATCACCTGCTCGCGACCGAGCTCGAAGTCGAGGACGGCAGGTTCACGGGGAAGCCCTCGGGCGTGCCCTCGTTCCGCCTGGGCAAAGTGACACGGCTGGCCGAATGGTTGGGCGGCCAGGGCCGGACGCTCGCATCGTTTTCCGCGAGCTGGTTCTACAGCGACTCGCACAACGACCTGCCGCTGCTCGAGCGCGTGACGCACCCGGTCGCGGTGGACCCCGACGAGATCCTGCGCCGGGAAGCGAGCGCGCGCGGCTGGCAGATCATCAGCCTGGAATGAAGGTCGCCCCGGTTCTCGTCGTCGCGCTCGTTCCCGCGAGCCTCGCGCTCGCGATCGCGTTCGGCAGCGTCGATCTTGGCCCCGCGCAGCTCGCCGACGCGCTCCTTGGCCGCGGCGACGAGATCGCGCGCGAAATCGTCTGGGGCGTGCGCGCGCCCAGGGCGCTTGCCGGGTTCGCCTGCGGCGGGCTGCTCGCGCTGGCGGGCGCGCTGCTTCAGGTCCTCCTCAGAAACCCGCTGGCCGACCCCACCATTCTGGGCGTGTCCGGCGGGGCGGCGGCCGGCGCGCTCGGAGCGATGCTGCTCGGAGTCGGCGCGGCGGCCTTGAATCTCGCTGCGCTCGCCGGAGCCTCGATCGCGGCGGGCGCGGTCTTCGCATTCTCCCTGGGACGCTCGGGCTGGAACCCGTACCGGGTGCTGCTCACCGGCGTCGCGCTCGCTTCCGGATTCGGCGCGCTCGTCGGGCTGATGCTCTCGCTCGCGCCCTCCTCGCAGGTGCAGGGAATGCTCTTCTGGCTGCTCGGCGACCTCTCGCCCGCGGGCGACCCGAGCGTCGCGCTGGTCGTGCTCGCGGCGTGCGTCGCGCTCGCCTTCTCGCAATCGGCCGCGCTCGACGTGCTGATTCTCGGCGAAGACAAGGCGCGCTCGCTCGGCGTCGCGGTGACGCGGCTGCAGGCCATCGCCTTCGGTTGCGCGACTCTTGCCACGGTCGCCGCGGTCCTGCTCGGGGGCTCGATCGGTTTCGTGGGGCTGGTGGTGCCACACCTGCTGCGGCTCTCGGGCATCCACCGCCATGGCGCCCTCCTCCCGCTCTCCGCCTGCCTAGGGGGAAGCCTGCTGGCTCTCGCCGATACGCTCGCGCGCACGGCCGCGGCGCCCGCCGAGCTCCCGGTCGGCGTCCTCACCGCGGCGATCGGCGTGCCCGTGCTGCTCTTTCTGCTCGGAAAGCTGCGCTGATGTTGGAAGCGGCCGGACTCGGGGTCTCCGCGGGCGGGCGCGAGCTCGTTCGCGCGCTCGACCTCTCGCTCGCGCCGGGCGCGTTCTGGTCCCTCCTCGGGCGCAACGGCTCGGGCAAGACGAGCCTCATCCTCGCCCTCGGCGGCCTGCGCGCCCCGCAGTCCGGAACGATCGCGCTCGACGGCATTGCGCTCGCCGCGCACCGGCGCGGCGAGCTCGCTCGGCGCATCGCCGTGCTGCTGCAGGACGAGGAACCCGATTTCTGGGGCAGCGTGCTCGATTACGTCATGCTCGGACGGTATCCGCGCTCGAGGAGCGCCTGGAGCCGGGACGAGGAAGGCGCGGCGGCCGCGCGGCACTGGCTCGCCGAGCTCGACCTGGCCGATCGCGCGGCCCAAGGCTACCGCACGCTTTCCGGCGGGGAGCGCCAGCGGGCGCGCATCGCGCAGGTCCTCCTGCAGGACGCGGACATCCTGCTGCTCGACGAGCCGCTGCAGCATCTCGACCTGCGCCACCAGGTGCAGGTGATGCGAACCCTCTCCGGGTGCGCGTCCGGCGGAAAGACGGTGCTCGCGGCGCTGCACGAGCCCGGACACGCCGCTCGGCACTGCGGCTTTGCGGTTTTACTGTATGATGCGGGCCGCGCGAGCCTGGGGCGCTCAAGCGACATGCTCACCCAAGCCAACCTCGAAGCGCTGTACCAGTGCCGGCTGGAAGCTGCGGGCACCGGGAGTTTTCTTCCCTCTTGATCAAGAAATTCATCCGGCGCGTCCTGCGGTTCGGCTCCGGCTCCGAGCCGAGAACCGTCCCGAAGGCGCAGCACGGCATCGGCCGCGAGGCGATCTCGCAGGGCTCGCGCAAGGTCTGCGAGGTGCTGCACGCCCAAGGCCATCAGGCGTATGTCGTGGGCGGCGCGGTGCGCGATCTGCTGCTCGGCCTTCGGCCCAAGGACTTCGACGTCGCCACAGACGCCTATCCCGAAGAGGTGCACAAGCTCTTCCGGCGCTCGCGCCTCATCGGGAAGCGGTTCAAGCTCGTGCACGTGATGTTCGGCGAGGAAACCGTCGAGGTCTCGACCTTCCGCGCGCGCACCCCCGCGGAGACCGACGAGCACGGTCGGGTGCTTCGCGACAACATCTACGGCACGCGCGAGGACGATTCCATCCGCCGCGACTTCACCATCAACGCGCTGTATTACGATCCGGCGAGCGAGACTCTCCTCGACTACCACAATGGCCTCCGGGACCTGCAGCGGAAATCCGTGCGCATCATCGGCGACGCGCGCGCCCGCTACCGGGAAGACCCGCTACGGATGCTGCGCGCCGTGCGCTTTGCCGCGAAGGCGGGATTCTCCATCGACGAGCGCACGCGAAAACCGATACGCGAGCTCGCTCACCTGGTGGGGAACGTCCCCCCGTCCCGGGTCTACGAGGAAATGCAGAAGCTGCTGCTCTCGGGCCACGCTGCGACGGGCCTGCGCGAACTGCGCAGCGAAGGCCTGCATCATGGGCTGCTGCCCCTGCTCGACGTCATCTTCGAGCAGCCGATGGGCGAGCGCTTCGTCACTCTCGCGCTCGAGCAGACCGACAGCCGCGTGCGTTCGGGAAAGTCGGTGTCGCCCGCGTTCCTGTTCGCGGCGCTGCTGTGGCACGAAGTGCTCGCGGCGTGGAAAAAAGCCGAGCAGCGGGGGCTGAAGCCGATCCCGGCCCTGTTCGAGGCGATGGACACCGTGCTCGACATCCAGACCGACAAGCTCGCCGTTCCGCGCCGCCTCACCGCGGTGATGAAGGAGATCTGGGCGCTGCAGCCGCGCTTCGAGCAGAGGAGCGGCCGCCGTCCCTTCGGCCTCCTCGCGCACGAAAGATTCCGGGCCGGATTCGACTTCCTCGTGCTGAGGAGCGGCAGCGGCGAGGCGCCCGAGGAACTCGCGCAATGGTGGGAAAAATTTCAGCACTCGGGCGAGGCCGAGCGCCAGGCGATGCTCATGGCGCCGCAGCCGGGCGAGCGGAAGGGCCGCCGGCGTCGCCGCCGCCGGCACAAGAGCGCGTCGCCGCCGCCCGACCCGGCGCAGGCTTGACAAGGCACAGCTCGTGGGCTTTCGCGGAAAATCCGATGACACCCGCCGCCCCGCGGGTTATTCTTTCGGGGGAGGCCGACAACCGATGCGCCGCTTTCGACGCGCGCGCCTTGGGGGGGCATGAAACGGGTTCTGGTCGTGCATTTTTCGCAAACCGGCCAGCTCGCGCGCGTGGCGCGCCGGCTGGTGTCGCCGCTGGCCGAGGCCGGCGATGTGGAGCTCGTCGAAGAAGTCCTGCGTCCGCGCCAGCCCTATCCCTTCCCCTGGCCGGCCTGGCGTTTCCTGGACGTGATGCCGGAGACGGTGCTGCTCGAGCCACCCGAGCTCGAACCCCTGTCGGTGCGCGCGGAGGAGCTCTTCGACCTCGTCATCCTGGCCTATCAGGTATGGTACCTCGCGCCCTCCGGCCCGATCACGGCATTTCTCAAGGGCGAGGCGGGAAAACGGCTGCTGCGCGGCCGGCCGGTGGTGACCGTCATCGCGTGCCGCAACATGTGGCTGGTGGCGCAGGAAACCGTCAAGCAGCTGATCCGGGAGGCAGGCGGGAGGCTGCGCGACAACGTGGCGTTCATAGACGAAGGTCGGGCGCTTGCGACCTTCATCACGACTCCGCGCTGGGTCCTGACCGGGCGGCGCAATGCTTTCTGGGGACTACCGGCCGCCGGCGTGGCCGAAGAGCAGATCGCGAACTCCGATCGATTCGGCCGCGCGCTGCTCGCTGGCCTGCGCGCGGATCGCGAGCGCGTGGATGCGCCCATGCTTGCGGGCCTCGGAGCAGCGTGCGTCGATCCGCAGCTGATTTTCAGCGAACGGGCGGCGCAGCGGGCGTTTTCGGTATGGTCGCGGCTGATCCGTCTCGGCGGCGCTCCCGGGTCGATCGGGCGCTTGCCCCTGCTCGCCGCGTTCTGCGTCTACCTCGTCGCGATGATCCTCACCGTCGTGCCGACGAGCCTGCTCCTGCAATGGGTCACGCGGCCCCTACTGAAGAGGCGCCTGCGATCCCTGCAAGCGTATTACGAGCTGCCGTCGGGGCGCTGATGAGCAATCGAATCCGGGCATGAACTGCAATACCGCCTACATCACGCGAAGCTCGGTTTGTCTGCCTAACGCTCCGGTCGAGAACGACCGGGTGGAAGCGATTCTGGGCCAGGTCGGCGATCGTCCGTCTCGCGCGCGGCGCGTCGTCCAACGCAGCAACGGCATTCGCCAGCGCTACTACGTCATCGACCCGGCCACGGGTGAGCCCAACTTTACCAACGCGAGCCTCACGGCCGCAGCGGTCAAGGGCCTGATCTACGACGGCTTCGGGCTCGATGACATCGCGTGCCTCGTGTGCGGCACCTCGAACCCCGACCAACTGCTGCCCAATCACGCGGTCATGGTCCACGGCGAGATCGGCGCCGCCGTCTGCGAGGTGGTCGCCACCGCCGGAGTGTGCGTCTCAGGCGCGACGGCCCTTAAGTACGGCTGGATGTCGGTGGTGTCGGGCAGCTCGCAAAACGCGATCGCTACCGGTTCGGAGACCGCTTCGCTCGGCTTGCGCGCGCAGAACTACCGCGACGAGCGCCCCGGCGACGCGCAGGCCCTGGAGACGCATCCGGAACTGGCCTTCGAAAAGGATTTTCTGCGCTGGATGCTTTCCGACGGCGCCGGCGCTCTGCTGATCGAGTCCGCGCCGCGTCCCGGGCTCAACCTGCGCATCGAGTGGATCGATATTTTCTCCTATGCGCATCTGCTGCCGGCGTGCATGTACTACGGCGCGGAAAAAGACGCCGGCGGCGCGCTGCGCAGCTGGTTGAGCTACTCGGCACGCGAGCGCGAGACAAAATCGCTGTTTACCCTGAAGCAGGACGTGAAGCTCCTCAACGACAAAGTCATCGAGCACACTCTGATCAAACCGCTCGAGCGCGTCATTCCGCAACGCGCGCTTTCGTCTGGAGCAGTGGACTGGTTCCTGCCTCACTATTCATCGGAATTCTTCCGCGCGCCGGTCGCCGACGGGATCGCGCGCGCCGGGCTGCCGATTCCCCAGGAACGCTGGTTCACCAATCTCGAGCGGGTGGGAAACGTCGGATCGGCCTCGATTTACATCATGCTCGACGAATTGCTCCAAAGCGGTCGGCTGCGAAACGGGCAGCACCTCCTGTGCTGGGTGCCGGAGAGCGGACGCTTCTCGAGCGGTTTCATCTACCTCACCGTCATCGCGCATGCGTGAGCGCGATGTGCCCCAGGAGGGTAACGCGACCCTCGCGGGGCATCGCAAAGGCGTCTACGCGATCGCCGACGACGGTAGGTTGCGGCTCGTGTCCTCGCGCGGCTGGGAGGTCGAGGAAATCGTCACGCGCCAGGCGGTCGAGGACTTGGAGAGGCGCGCGATGCGGGCGCGGGCGCGGGCGCTTTCGGGTGAAGCCTCGCCGCTCGAATACCACATGTATCGCGCGCGCATGGATGTCGAGCTGCTGTCGCAAATCACCGGCCTGTGGCGCTGGCGCGTGCGGCGCCATCTCAAGCCGGCCGCCTTCGCCCGCCTGCCGCCCGCACTGAAGACGCGCTACGCCGAAGCGCTCGGCATCACCCCCGAGGCCCTGGAAAAGGTGGAATAGCGATGCCGGACGGGTTCGTGCACGCGCACGCTTCGCACTGTGAGTCGGGCGTGATGTCCTCGCTGCTGCGCCACCACGGCTTGCCTTTTTCCGAAGCGATGGCCTTCGGGCTGGCGTCGGCCCTGTCGTTCGCCTACCTTCCGTTCGTGCGCATCAACGGCCTGCCGCTCGTGTCCTACCGCATGCCGCCGCGCGCCATCATCCGCGGCCTTGCGCGCGCCCTGGGCCTGGACATGCGTTTCGAGACCTTCCGCTCGCCCTCGGCAGGCATGCAGCGCCTCGACGCGCTGCTCGATTCGGGCAAGCTCGTCGGCCTGCAGACTTCGGTCTACTGGCTCCCCTATTTTCCGCCCGATCTGCGGTTTCATTTCAACGCGCACAACCTGCTCGTCTACGGGCGCGAGCGCGACGAATATCTCATCAGCGACCCGGTGGCGGAGATGACCGTGCGCTGCGCGCGTGCGGATCTCGCCAGGGCGCGCTTCGCCAAAGGGGTGCTCGCGCCCAAAGGATTGCTCTATTTCCTGGAGACGCCGCCTGCTGCGCCCGATTGGGTGCGCCTCGGACGGCGGGCCCTCGCGCGCACCGCCCGCATCATGCTCGCTCCCCTGCCCCTCGTCGGCGTGCGCGGAATGAAGCTGCTCGCGCGGCAAATCGAGCGCCTGCCGCTCGCCGACGGCGGGGAGCGGGCGCGCTTGTACATCGGCAACATCGTTCGCATGCAGGAGGAGATCGGCACCGGCGGCGGCGGTTTCCGGTTCCTCTATGCGTCGTTCCTGCAGGAGCTGGCGGCCAAGACCGGCCACGCGGCGCTCGACGGGCTCGCATCGCGGCTGGTCGAGATCGGCGACCGCTGGCGCGAGTTCGCGCTCGCCGCGGCGCGCATGATCCGCGGCCGCGACGCGCTCTCCCCGCCGGCATTGGCTGCGCGGCTGCGCGCTCTGGCCGCCGACGAAAAGTTTTTTTTCCAGAGCCTGCACCGCGCCCAGCGCGAATGGGCACGCTGAACCTCGAGAGCGTTTCGTTTCGCTACCCCGGCCGGGGTGAAACCGTGCTGGACAAGGTCAGCCTCGCGATTCCCGCGGGTGGAATTTTCGGTCTGCTCGGACCGAACGGCGCGGGCAAGACCACGCTGATCTCGATCCTCGCGGGGCAACTGCGCGGGGCGACCGGAAGCATCAGCGCCGGCGACGAGCCGCTCGAAGGCTTGCGCCGCCGCCGGCCGCACAGCCTGGGACTCGTGCCGCAGGAATACGCGTTCTACCCCATGCTCACCTGCGCGGAGAATCTGCGCTTCTTCGGCGCGGTGCAGGACCTGGCCGGCGCGCGGCTCAGGGAACGCGTCGCCGCCGCCGCCCGCTTCGCGCGCATCGAAAGCGCGCTGTCACGCCGCGCAGGCCGGCTTTCGGGGGGCCTGAAACGCCGTCTGAATCTCGCGATCGGCCTGCTCGTAGAACCGGAGATCCTGCTCCTCGACGAGCCGACCGCGGGGGTCGATCCGCAGGCGCGCGCCTTCCTGCTCGAGTCGATCCGCTCGCTGGCCGGAGCGGGACGGACGATTCTCTACACCAGTCACTATATGGAAGAGGTCGAAGCGATCTGCGACCGGGTGGCGATCATCGACCACGGACGCGTGCTCGTTTCAGGCGCGCTGTCGGAGGTGACCCGGGACGGCTCGGGCCTGCAAGAGCTCTTCATGCAGCTGACCCACCGGTCGCTCAGAGACTGATGCGCCGTTTGCTCGCCTTGTGGGAAAAGGAATGGCTCGCGCTTTCGCGCGATGTCCTCGGGCTCGCGGTGCTGTTTCTGATGCCTGCCGCGTTCATCGTGGTGATGTCGCTCGCCCTGAGCGACGTGTTCAAGGGCGGCGCCGCGCGCCTGACCGGGTTCGCCGTCATGGCGGCAGATCCGAAGCTCGCCGAGCGCCTCGTTCGGAGCCTGTCGGGCGAGGGTTTTCGCGCCGCGCCGGCGCCGGCGGACGAAGCCGCTGCGCGCGACGGCGTGCGCCGCGGAACGCCTTCGCTCGTCCTCCTCGTGCCGCGCGATTTCGAGCGCGCCCTGAACGCGCCGCTCGACGGGAAAAGTACGCCGCCCAAGCTCACGCTCCTCGCCGATCCCGCCTTGCCGCCGACGCAGCTCCTCGCCTTCCGGCAGCGCGTTCTCGGCGTGGCACTCGCGCTTCGCGTATCGGCGATGATGCGCCGGGCCGGAATCGCCGCCGACGCGGATGCCTTCGATCTGAAACACGCAGCGACCTTGAACGTCGAAACGATCGGCGGCGCCGGGCGCCCGTCTTCGGTACAGCAGAACACGCCGGCCTGGCTCATCTTCGGGATGTTCTTCGTGGTGATGCCGATCTCCTCGCTCTTCATCGTGGAGCGGCGCGAGGGCACGCTCGCGCGCCTGGTGAGCCTGCGGGTCCCGTTTTCGATGCTGCTCCTGGGCAAGGTGGGACCGTATTTCGTCGTCAATCTCGCTCAAGGTGCGCTGATGCTGCTCGCCGGCCGGACGCTCGTGCCCTGGTTCGGCGGCGAGACGCTCGCGCTCCCCGCGCGCTGGGACCTGCTCGCCGCGGTGACGGCCTGCACGAGCGTTGCCGCCATCGGCTGGGGCCTCTTCGTCGCGGTGTGCTCGCGCACGCTCGAGCAGGCGACCGTGATCGGCGGCGTCGGCAACATTCTCGCCGCAGCCCTCGGCGGCATCATGGTGCCGCGCTTCGTGATGCCTGAAACCATGCAGAAGCTCTCCGAGGTGTCGCCCATGGCTTGGGCCCTGGACGGGTTCCACGCCGTGATCCTGCGCCAGGGCGGCGCAGCCGACATCGCTGCGCCCTGCGTGAAGCTGCTCGCGCTCGCTCTAGCGCTCTTTGCCGCCGCCCTGTGGGTGCATCACCGGCGCCGCGTCCTGGCTCCCGCGCAATGACGCCTCGCGACGCCCTGATCGCGGACCTGACAGCGCTCATCCTCGAGGCGACCGAGAAGGCTCCGGTCGCGCCGCCTTTGTCGCCGGAGGAAGCGATTTTCGGGACGGAGACCCGGCTCGCGCTCGACTCGCTCGACGCGCTGCAGGTGTCCATGGCCCTGCAGAAGCGCTACGGCGTGCGCCTCACCGACAGCAAGGAAACTCGGCGCCTCCTGGCCTGCGTGGGAAATCTCGCGGATCACTTGCTGCAAAAACGCGCATGACCGGAGCCTTCGTGCGCGCCTGTGCGCTCGCGAGCGCGCTCGGACCGGATCTCGAGGCGGCCGTCGAACGCCTCGCGGGCGCGCCCGCGGTGCCTGCCCGAAACACGAAAACCGGGGGAGCCTGGCCCTATTTCGCCATCCCGGTCGCCGAAGGCGACTGGAGGAGGCGCGCCGAAGCCATCGCGCGCTCGGTGGCTGAGGACCTGCGGCGCAAAGCCGCGCTCGCGCCGGCGCAATGGGCGGCGCTCCCGTGCATCGTCGGCTCGTCCTCGTTTTCCGTGGGCGCCTGGGACGAGGGCGGCTGGGCGGCGCTCGAGCCCTCGTTCGATTTTTCCTTGAGGCTCGCAAAGGCGTTCGGCGTTAGCGGCCCGGTGACGGCAGTGAGCACCACCTGCACCTCGGGCTTCGCCGCGCTCGATATCGCGCTCGGGCTGATTGCACAAGGCGAAGCCCGCGAGGTGCTGGTCCTCGGCGTGGAGCTCCGCAATCGGCTGACCGTCGCGGGCTTCGCCGGACTCCAGCTCCTTTCTGCGACGGCCGCACGTCCCTGCGACCGCGGGCGCGACGGACTGGTGCTCGGCGAAGCGCTGGGCGCGGTGCTGGTGTCTGCGGTGCCCGCCCCCTGGCGCATTGCCTCGCTCGCCGCCGGGATGGATGCGGCGAGTGTGACCGGTCCGTCGCCGGACGGCACGGCGACGGCAAAGACGATGCGGGCCGCGATGGCCGGCGCGCGCTGGGAGAGCGCCGCGGTGGATCTGATCAAGCTGCAATCGGGCGGCGGGCCGCTGGCCGATCTCGCCGAGGCGAACGCGGTACGCGAATTGTTCTCCCCTGTGCCGAGATCGGTATCGCTGAAGGGCGCGCTCGGCCATACGCTCGGCGCAAGCGGCCCCGCGGAGCTCGCGCTGCTCCTCGCGAGCCTCGCGCGCGGGCGCGTGCCCGCGACCTGGGGATTTTCAAAGCCCGACGACGCGCTCGGCTTCGCGCCCTCCGGCGGCAACGCGCAAGGGGTGCGCCGCGTGCTGTTCAACCTTTCCGGGTTCGGCGGAAGCGTGATGAGCCTCGCGCTGGAAAACGCGGGTTGACCGTGTATCTGCTCGCGCCCGCCGCGCTGCGTATCGCTCCGGACGATTTTTCGGCACGGGTGCGCTCGCGCTTCGCCTCCGAGCTGCGCCGCGCGGGCCGCTTCGCGCAGCTTTGCCTGCTCGGCGCGCAAGCCTGCCTGGACGCCGCGGGTGGGGACGGCCCGCTCGGGGTCCTGTGGGCAACAGGGGGCGGCGCGCTCGACGCTACGCGCGCCGCGCTCGACGAGAGTCTCAAGCTCGGTGAGCCGGCGATGCCTTTCACCTTCATCGCGACCCAGCCGCATCTCGCCGGAGCGCTGCTCGCGCAGCGCTCGCATCCGGTCACGCGCGCGGCCTGCCTGTCTCTCGCCCCGGACGCCTGGCCTTCGCTGCCGCACCTCGCGCAACGCTGGCTCGCGGACTGTGAGAGAGTGCTGGTCGGTTGGGTGGAGGAATCCGCCTCAGGCGGCGCAGCACATCGCAGCGACTGGTGCCTCCTTCAGAAGAAGATGATGCCCGGAGCCGTTCGCTGCGAACAGGTACGCAGCCCGGAAAACGCTGCCGCCGCGACGGCGGAGGACTGGATTCCCCGCGTCGCCGCGTGGCACGGCTCAACAAATGCGCCGCTCGTCCTGCGCGGATCCGGAGACGCATGGCGTTTTACCCTCAATGGATAAGCTCGCGACGAAAGCCTTTGTGGGACTGGGCGCGAATCTCGGAGAGCCCGAAGCTCAAGTGCGCCGCGCACTCGCGGCGCTCGCCGAGCTGCCTGGGACGCGGCTGCTCGCCGCGTCTTCGCTCTACCGCAGCGCGCCGGTGGGCGTGGTCGCGCAGCTCGATTTCATCAACGCCGTCGCCGCGGTCGAGACGGCGCTCACCGCGCGGGCCCTGCTGGACGCGCTGCTCGCCGAAGAGAAGCGCTTCGGCCGCACGCGCGAATTTCCCAACGCGCCGCGCACGCTCGATCTCGATCTCCTGCTCTACGGCTATCGCGTGATCGACGAGCCGGGACTTGTCGTTCCCCACCCCCGCATGCACGAGCGCGCCTTCGTGCTCGCGCCCCTCGCCGAGATCGCTCCCGACATCGCGATCCCGGGCAAGGGCCGCGCCGCTGCGCTGCTCGCCGCCTGCGCCGCTCAGAGAATAGAGAAGATTGGATAAACGATGAACTCCACCGTTCTTGCACAGACCGTCGGACTGCTCGCGCTCTCGAACGTGTTCATGACCTTCGCGTGGTACGCGCATCTGAAGGAGCTTTCCTCCAAGCCCTGGTTCATCGCGGCGCTCGTGTCCTGGGGCGTGGCGCTGTTCGAATACCTGCTCCAGGTTCCCGCGAACCGCATCGGCTTCAGCCAATTCAGCCTGGCGCAACTGAAGATCCTCCAGGAAGCGATCACGCTCGTCGTGTTCGTCCCTTTCGCGCTCTTCTACATGAACCAGCCTCTCAAGCTCGACTACCTCTGGGCGTCGTTGTGTATCATGGGTGCGGTGTATTTCATGTTCCGCGGCTGACCGGCTGCGGCGCGCAACGATGAAGCTGCCCGCTCTGCTCTTTTGCCTTTTCCTCCTTCCGGGTCCCGCGTCGGCCGCCGCCGCCGGGCCGGTCGCACTGCCGCCGTGGTTCACCGAGACTTTCCTCGATTTCCGGCAAGACGTGGGCCAGGCCGCGCGCGAGGGCAAGCGGCTCATGATCCTCTTCGAGCAGAACGACTGCCCCTACTGCAAGGAACTGATCCTGACCAACTTCAGCCAGAAAGCGATCGCCGACAAGGCGCGAAAGAATTTCCTCGCGGTTTCGCTCAACATCTGGGGCGACCGCGAGGTAACCTGGACGGACGGAAAGAAATTCTCCGAGAAACAGCTCGTGGCCTTCCTGAAAATCCAGTTCACGCCCACGCTCGTCTTTTTCGACGAGCGCGGCGGGATCGTGGCGCGGCTGAACGGCTACTACCCGCCGCACCGCTTCGAGCCGGTGCTCGACTGGGTCGCCCGCCGCAGGGAAAGGAAAATCGCGCTCGCCGAGTACCTGCGCACCGCGGTGCGGGAGCCGGCCGGGGAGCAGCTGCACGACGAGCCCTTCTTTCTCAAACCGCCGTACGATCTGCGCAGGCGCGGCGCAAAACCGCTCGCCGTTTTCTTCGAGACGCCGTCCTGCGCGGCCTGCGACGAGCTGCACCGCGAGGGCTTCCGCCGCGCGGGAATCGCCGAGTCGCTGAAGCGCTTCGACGTGGCGCGCTTCGCGCTCGCGGAACGCACTCCGGTCACGACTCCGGCGGGAGACAGGCTCCCGGCCGAGGACTGGGCGCGTTCGCTCGGCCTCTCCTACACGCCTTCGGTGGTTTTCTTCGGCACGGACGGCAAGGAGGCGTTCCGCATCGAAGCCTACCTGCGGCCTTTTCACCTCGCTTCCGCGCTCGACTACGTCGCGAGCGCGGCTTACCTTCGCGAACCCAGCTTCCAGCGCTTCATCCGGGCGCGCGCGCAGGCGATGCGCGAGAAGGGCGAATCGGTCGATCTCTGGCGCTAGCGGCGATCGCCCCGCGGAGGGCCCGGTAAACCGGCCTCAGGTATTTAACCTAATTCCCGCGAGGAAAACACCTGGGGCGCGAGCGGGAAAGTCTTTCAGGCCTTCATCGGCTTATGGGTCCAGATTTAGAATGTACCGTCCACGCTTTTCCCTGAGGAGGCAGCCATGACAGACGTTCACGCGAAAGCGCCGCGTTCGCTCGAGACGGGTGCCGACTCGAGCGCTGTGCTGCTGCGCGGGCTGGTCGCCCACCTGCGCGAGCACCGCACCGAGCTGCGCAAGGAGTGGGCCCGCCGGATCATCGCGGCGAAACTGCTGAACACGATGACCGACGAGGAGATCTTCGCCGAGGTGACCTCCGTGTACGACAACTACGTGGATGCGCTGGAGACGGGAACGTTCGAGGCATTGCAAGCCTACGCGCGCAACCTCTCCGGGCGCATCATCCCGCGCGGGGTACAGACCGACGAGGTGGTGGGCGTTGTGCTGCTGCTGCGCGACGTACTCGCGCGCTCGTTCTTCGCCAAATATCGATCGGACTTCAAACTGCTCAACCGGATCCTGGACGCTTACGAGCCGGCGGCGAACCGGATCGCCAACACCGTAGCCGTCGGTTTCGTGCAGGAGCGAGAGCGCGTCATTCGCGAGCAGCAGGAGGCCATCCGCGGCGCACGCGTATGGCGGCAGTTGACCGAAACGCTGGAAAACGAAGCGAAAAAGATCGCCCACGCGCTGCACGACGAGGCCGGACAGCTTCTCGCCTCGGTGCACATCGCAATCGCCGACATCGCGGACGAGCTGCCGCCGCACCACCGCGAGCGTCTCAACGGGGTGAAGTGGCTCCTCGGCAAGATCGAGACGGAGCTGCGCAACATCTCCCACGAGCTGCGGCCGATGGTGCTCGATCGGCTCGGGCTCGTGCCCGCGCTGCAGTTTCTTGCCGAGAACGTGGGCCGGCGTGCCGGGGTGGCCATCGGGGTGAGCGGCGAGCTCGGCGCTCGCCTGGCGCCGACCGTGGAGATCACGCTCTATCGGATCGCGCAGGAAGCGCTCAACAACGTGATCAAGCACGCCCGGGCGAGCGCAGCGAACATCGAGGTTTGCCACACCGCGGAGCGCGTATCGTGCACCGTGCGCGATGACGGCGTCGGTTTCACCGCGAACAGGCTCGAGGGCGGCACAGGGCTCGGATTGGTCGGCATCCGCGAGCGGCTCGGCGCGCTCGGCGGTTCCGTGCACATCGCCTCGCAGCCCGGCGGCGGCACGACCCTGCGGGCCGAAATCCCTCTGAAGAGGTGAAATGCGCTCCCGGGTACTGCTTGCCGAAGACCATCAGATCGTGCGCCAGGGCCTGCGCGCGCTGCTGGAGAAGTCCGGGCACGAGGTGGTCGGCGAGGCCTCCGACGGACACGAGGCCTGCAAGCTGGCGCAGACTCTCCAGCCCGGCGTCGCGGTGCTCGACCTGGCGATGCCTTTGTTGAACGGGCTGGATGCAATACGGGAGATCCACCGGGTGTCGCCCGACACCAGGACCATTCTCCTGACGATGTATACCGATCGACCCTACGTCCTGCAGGCATTGCAGGCGGGCGCGAAGGGCTACGTGCTGAAAACGCAGGCGGCCGACGACCTGATCCGCGCGATCCAGGAGGTCTTGCGCGGCGCGATCTATCTCAGCCCCGGCGTGGCCGCGTCTCTGGTCGACGCGTACCTGCATGAGGGCAATGAACCTGAGGACCCGCTCACGGCGCGCGAGCGCCAGATCCTGCAGCTGATCGCGGAAGGCAAAACCACCAAAGCGATCGCGGGTCTTCTCAGCATCAGCTTCAAGACCGCCGAGTCGCACCGCAACCGGATCATGAAGAAGCTCGACATCCACGACATCGCCGGGCTGGTGCGTTACGCCATCCGGCGCGGCCTGCTTCAGCCTTAACAAGTTGTTGAAAAGGGCCACGCCCCCTCGGATTCCCCCTGTGCGATGCAATGTCCAGCAGTGGGAAAGTCATGCCTAACCGCGCGCCCCGGGTTCTGCGTGCCCGTGGCTGTGGTGGCAAAGGCGGGCGCACCGATCAGCTCCATAACGCCAATCAGCAGCACGATGCTCGAAAGCTTGCTTCCGAGGTTCGTCGATCTGTTCACGAGGTACTCCTTCCTCGGTTAAAGGAAGAATCAATCTAACGGTTCCGGCGAGAGGAGAACATCCGGTAAAAACAGAAAAGCGCGATCGTCAAATACCGTAGCGGGCTACCGTTAAATCCCCGCCGATGTCTTCGACGCCGGCTTTGACACGTTTCTCGTTCTCTGAAACGGCACCTTGACGTGCAAACCGATATGACACTCGGAAACCTACTTTGCCCCGCGTACGTTCGGCAACTGGAGGGATCGAAAGCACGGGAGCGGGCATGCAATGCAAGCCTGGCAGCCATGGCGATGGCCGTGGCTGCCAGCTCGCACACTACCGGATCGATTTAGAAGTTGATCGTCCCGTCGATCTTCATATAGCTGTTGTTGGAGGTGATGACGCCCGTGTCGACGGTGTACGTCAAGCTCCCTCCTCCTACAGCGGTCGAGAACCGGCCCGTACCGCCGGTGATGCGGTACGTCCCGTTATAGTGATAGGGGGAGGGGTTACCAGCTTCCTGGCAAAGCCAGCCGACTGTATTGAAGTTGATGGTACTCCCATCGGCCGCGGTGACGGTGCCCGGGATCGGGCCCAATAGGCCACTGCTATTGTTGGCAGGGAGACACTTTCCACCGGACGAGTTGGTAGCGTGGTTGGAAGGGTCCGTAGGACCACCGTTATCGCTGCCGGCAGTGACGCTCAAGGCGAAGGTCCCGCTGCCGATGTGCGTACCCTGCACAGATCCCGCCGGGGTGCTCGTACAACCGGACATGAAGCTCCCCACGCAGGTCCCGGTGTCCTGCCCGAACCCGATGACCCGCCAGTCGAGCACGAACGGGTTAGCGAGGACAGCCGTGCCCAGCAGGGCGATGGAAGCACCAATGAAGAGCCTAGTCAGCATCTTCTTTCGATGTGAATTCATTCCTTTCGTCGATCTGTTCACGATGTACTCCTTCTTGGTTCAAGGTGGAGTCAATCTAGCGGTTGCGGCGAGACGAGAACATCCGGTAAAAACAGGAAAACGCCATCGTCAAATACCTTAGCGGGCTAGCGTCAAATCCCTGCCGACGAGGCGCGTGTGCTCGAAGCCCAGGGTTGCCTGGCTACGTCCGGCGTAAGAGGCGGGATTTCCCCGCGGCCCAAAGGGCGGCGAGCTCGAGCGCGTCATCCCCGGCGCCTCCATGGCCCGGCGGTACGCCTAGGTGAGCGGGCCTTCCCACATGATCCGCGCGCGACCTCGGGCGCGTGTTGTGTATCATGGGGCGCCGTTTGTCACGAGCCCGCCGTGCCGCTTTCCAAATATCACTACATCGTCGTCGAAGGGCCGATCGGCGTCGGCAAGACGAGCCTCGCCAAGCGTCTGGCCGGCCGGTTGAACTCGACCCTGGTCCTGGAGCGTCCGGAGCAGAATCCGTTCCTGCCGCGCTTCTACCAGGACATGTCCCGCTTCGCGCTGCCGACGCAGCTGTTCTTCCTTTTCCAGCGGATAGGTCAGTTGCGCGAGCTCGCGCAGATGGATCTCTTCACGCGCCTCACCGTCTGCGATTTTCTCCTCGAGAAGGACCCGCTGTTCGCGAGGCTGACGCTCTCGGGCGAGGAGCTGCACCTCTATCAGCAGATATACGACTCGCTGAAGCCGCAAGCTCCGAAACCCGATCTCGTCATCTACCTCCAGGCGCAGCCGGAGATCTTGTACGAGCGGGTGCGCCGGCGCGGGGTAGAATTCGAGCGGCTCATCACCGGCGAGTATCTCGCCCTGCTCGCGGACAGCTACAACCGTTTTTTCTATCATTTCGACGGGAGCCCCGTGCTGATCGTGAATTCGGAAAAGCTCAACTTCGTGAGCCAGGATCGCGACCTCGAGCTGCTCATCGAGCGCGTCGGAGCCATGCGCGGCCACCGTGAGTTCTTCAACTGGGGAGACTAGGATGACGCGAATGACCATCAAGGCGCTGCAGAAGCTGCGCGACGATGGCGTGAAAATTGCCGTGCTCACCTGCTACGACGCGAGCTTCGCGGCGATGCTGGACGCAGCCGGGCTGGACAGCCTCCTCGTCGGAGACTCGCTCGGCATGGTGCTGCAGGGACACGACACGACGCTGCCGGTCACGCTCGCCGACATGGCCTATCACACGCGCTCGGTCGCGCAGGGCAGCAAGCGCAGTTTTCTCGTCACCGACATGCCCTTCGGCAGCTATCAGGAGTCTCCGCAGCAGGCGTTCCGCAGCGCGGCCGAGCTGATGGCCGCGGGCGCCCAGATGGTGAAGCTCGAAGGCGGCGCGGAGTTCGCCGACACGATACGATTCCTAACCCAGCGCGGCGTCCCGGTGTGCGGCCACCTCGGCCTCACGCCGCAATCGGTGCACCAGTTCGGCGGATACCGCGTGCAAGGCAAGGGCGAGGACGCCGAGCAGAAACTGATCGAGGACGCCGTGGAGCTCGAGGCGGCGGGTGCGGGCCTCATCGTGCTCGAAGCGATACCGGCCAAGCTCGGCGAGCAGGTCACGCAGCGCCTGCGCATCCCGACGATCGGCATCGGCGCCGGGCCGGGGTGCTCCGGCCAGGTGCTCGTCCTGCACGACATGCTCGATGTGTTTCCCGGAAAGAAAGCGAGGTTCGTCAGGAACTTCATGAAAGGTGCTTCCAGCATCGCCGACGCGGCCGAGCGCTACGTGCGCGCCGTCAGGGACGGCAGCTTCCCCGCCGAAGAGCACAGTTTCTAGGTCGAGCGGTGGACATCGTCACTTCGGTGAGGGATCTGCGCGAGCGGCTGCAGCGCGAGCCCGACAATGTCTTCGTTCCGACCATGGGCAATCTCCACGCCGGCCACATCCAGCTGATGCGCCTGGCGAAGCATCGCGCGGCTTGCACCGTCGTCAGCATATTCGTCAACCGAATCCAGTTCGGGCCGAAGGAGGATTTCGAGCGCTACCCGCGCACCCTGCGCGCCGATGCGGAAATGATGAAAGATGCGGGCGTGGACGTCGTGTTCGCGCCGAGCGAAGCGGAGATCTACCCGGAGCCGCAGACCTTCGTGGTCGAGCCTTCCGACCTGCAGCACATTCTCGAAGGCGCGTTCCGGCCCGGGCACTTCCGCGGCGTCGCCACCGTGGTGCTGAAGCTCTTCAACATGGTCTCTCCGCGCACCGCGATCTTCGGCAAGAAGGACTACCAGCAGTACGTGGTGCTGCGCGACATGGTGAAGCAGCTCGCGCTCCCCGTGGAGATCATCCCGGCGGAAACCGTGCGCGCCGAGGACGGGCTCGCGCTCAGCTCGAGGAACGCCTACCTGACGCCGGTGGAGCGGACCGAAGCCGCGCGCCTGTACCGGATCCTGCAGGAAGTCCGCGGCGCGCTGCTGGCGGGGCGGCACGACTACGCGAAGCTCGAGGCGGAGGCGCTGGCGAAATTCAACGAGAAGTGGGCGGCGGACTACGTTGCGATCAGGAGGCAATCCGACCTGCAACCGCCGTCACCCGCGGATCGTGACCTCGTCGTCCTCGGTGCCGCGAAGCTCGGGAGGCCCCGACTGATCGACAACGTCGAGGTATCGCTCTAGGACGGGTACGGCTCCACCATGAGTTTCTCGACCGGGCAGCCGAGCGCCTTGGCCATTTTCTCCATTGCCTGCTCGTTCACCGAGACCGGCTGGAACTCCTTGCCGCCGCCCTTGCTCTCGATGAACGCCCGGGCCGCGCTCTCCGAGCTCCAGACCACCACGGGGTCGGGCGAGACCCCGGGCATCTGGACACAGATCGGAACGCCGTCCGACTTGTATACGATCGCAAACATGGCCAGCCTCCTGTTGCGGGTGAAGCCACCGGGGCGACCCGGGCGGACCGCCCGGGCCTCGTACTTTAACCCATGTCCCGCGGAGCATCCAGTGGTGAAGTTCACGATTGCGTCTGAATAGGAGATGCGCGCGATGCAAACGCAAACGCGAAACGGCGAGCGCACCGTCGCCGCTTGGCTGCTCGTCTGCTGCGCGCTGGTGTTCGCGATGGTGGTCGTCGGCGGCGTCACGCGCCTCACCCACTCCGGCCTGTCCATCGTCGAGTGGCAGCCGATCGTCGGGACCCTGCCTCCGCTCAACGAGGCCGCATGGCAGGAAACATTCGGGAAGTACAAGCAGACCCCCGAGTATCGGCTCGTCAACCCCGGAATGAGCCTCGAGGGTTTCAAGGGAATTTTCTGGTGGGAGTACGTCCACCGGCTCCTCGGCAGGTTGATCGGCGCGGCGTTCCTGCTGCCGCTGTTGTGGTTCGCGCTGCGCGGCAGAATCCCCCGCGAGCTGGCGTGGAAATTCGCCGCGATATTCGGGCTCGGCGCGCTGCAGGGCGCGTTGGGCTGGTACATGGTGCAGTCTGGCCTCGTCGATAATCCGCGCGTATCGCAGTTCCGCCTCACCGCACACCTCGGCATCGCCTTCCTGATCTACGCGGCCATGCTGTGGATCGCCTTCGACCTGCTCTTCGCCCGCGCGGGCGCGGTTTCCCGGAGGCTGCGCCGCTTCGCCTCCGCGCTCGCCGCGCTGGTCTTCGTGATGGCGCTCTCGGGCGGCCTGGTCGCGGGAACCCGGGCGGGGCTCGCGTACAACACGTTCCCGCTCATGAACGGCCGTTTCGTCCCCCCGGAAATTTTCGCGCTCGAGCCCTGGTACCTCAACTTCTCGGACAACATCGCGACCGTGCAGTTCGATCACCGGCTGATCGCGTGGCTGCTTGCGATCCTCGTCGCCTGGTTCTGGGTGCGCGTCCGGCGAAACCCCGTATCAGAGCGCGCAAAGCTCGGGGCCGATCTCTTGCTCGGAGCGCTCGCGTTGCAGATCGCCCTGGGAATCGCGACCCTGTTGCTCGCCGTGCCGGTTCCTCTTGCCGCGGCGCATCAGGCCGGCGCGCTGCTCGTCTTCAGCGCAGCGCTGTTCGCCGCGCATTCGCTGCGCTGAAAGCCGCGTCGCGCCAGCGTTCCCGGACGGTGCGCCGCCTTTAGCCCGATCGGCTCAGTTCACCGTCGTGCGCGGCTTAACCGCAGGCTCATACGATAAGTTCCTGGAGGCACCATGGATCTTAGCCGGCGCGGCGATGACCGAGATTATCGGTCGAGGTGCTTCGCCCGCTCGGCGATAAGCGCGTAGACGGCGTCGATCATCGGCGTCGCGATACGCGCCTTGCGGGCGAGCTCCACGACGGCCCCGACGATTGCGTCGATCTCGAGCGGCCGACCCTTGTCGATGTCCTGATGCATGGAAATCTTGGCCCCGGAGAGCTTCTTCGCCACGCCGATGCGCTCTTCGACCGTCATCGGCACGCGCGCGCCGTAGGCCTCGGCGACGAGCATCGCCTCCCCCATCAGGACGCTGATGAGCGCGAGCAGCGCCTCGTTGCCGTTGATGTCATCCATGTGGGCGAGCGCGAGCGCCGCGACCGGATTGTAGGAGAGATTTCCGATCAGCTTGGTCCAGATCTCGACGCGGATGTCCGCGGCGAGCCTCGCCTCGAAGCCCGCCGCGTTCATCGCTGCCGCCAGCTGCTCCGCGCGCTCGGACTTCGTGCGATCGGGCTCGCCGATGATGAACAACCGGCCTGCGGTGTGGCCGACGACCCCCGGCTCCCTAACCTCTGCCGCCGCGTGCACCACGCAGCCGAGGATGTGCCTCGGGTCGAGCGCCGCGAAGAGCTTGCCTTTGGGATCCAGGCAGTCGACGGGTCGGCCGTCGAAGCGCCCGCCCTCCTTGTAGAAATACCACCACGGCAGGCCGTTGATCGCCGGAATGACCGTGGTCTCGGAGCCGACGAGCGCCTTCAGGCGCGGCAGCATCGCCGCGATCGAGTGCGTCTTCAAGCAGATGAAGACCGCATCCTGGACCCCGAAATCGGCGGGCTCCGACGACGCGCGCAGCGGATGGACTTCGGACTTGCCTCCGGAAATCAAGGTCAGTCCCCGTCTGCGGATCGCCTCGAGATGAGTGCCGCGGGCGACGAGCGACACCTCGTGCCCGGCCTTCGCAAACCACGCTCCGATCACACCGCCCACGGCGCCTGCGCCGACCACGCAAATCCTCATGCAGCCCCTTTCCGGGGTTCGGCCGTGAGGATGAATTCCTGTACCGGATCGATCTGACCTTCGCTCATCAGCCACGGCGCATGGCCGATTCCGGGGAATTCGACGAGCTGGACCCGCGGCCCGCGCTCCTGCATCCGCCGGGCGGTGGACGCGGGCAGCAGGTCGGACTCCCCCCCGCGCAGAACCAGAGTCGGGCATTGCACCGCGTCCCAGGTTCCCCAGAGGTCGATGCCGAAAAGGAAGTCGCTGCCGAATTCGATGCCAGCGTTGCTGCCGCGCATCGTACTGACGATCGCCGGGTCGTAGGCGAGCGAATACTCTCCGTTCTCGCCGCGCCGCGACCCGTGCGCGGCGAGCCGCCGCCACTGCCAGTCCCTCAAGGGACCGAACGAGGCGCAGGTCTCGCGAAGATGGCGCTCGACCTCGGCGAGGCTCGCAAAGCGCGCGCCGGCGCCGCTGGTCGAGAGCTTGAGCCGCACCAGCGCCCCCCAGGGCACCAGCGGCCCGACGTCGTTCAGCACCAGGCGGCGGATCGGAGAATCGGGCTTCGCCGCGAGCATCATCCCGATCAGGCCGCCCATCGAGGTTCCGACCCAGTCGATTCGCTGCCCCACGCTCGCTCCCTGGAGCCGGCGCAGAAGCGAGACTTTGTGAGGCGGCGCGGTCACCCGGGCGAGCAATGCGGCGGCGTCGGAAAGATACTGCGCGAATCCGTAGTCCTCCTTGTGCTCGAACCAGTCGCTGTCGCCGCGGCCGACCACGTCCATGCACACGACGCGGCAGCCCCGGCCGGCGAGGTGCTCGGCGAGCTCATCGAAATCGCGGGCGTTGCGCGTGAGGCCGTGCACGCACAGCACGATGTGCTGTCCGCGGGGATCCCCCCACTCGGTGTAGGCGACGCGGTGGAAGCCGTGGGGTCCCAGCGCGAGGAAGCTGTTGAAGCGCGGCTCTGTGGACATCGTATTCCGGTGGTGCCGGGAGAGAGAATCGAACTCTCATGGCCTTGCGGCCGCGGGATTTTGAGTCCCGTGCGTCTACCAGTTCCACCATCCCGGCTGGTTGCTGCGTGAAAGCGCGTGCATTATAACGGCACGGCCATGAATCTTTCCATCGAGGACTTCGACTACGAGCTGCCCCCGGAGCTGATCGCGCAGAACCCGAGCGAAACGCGCTCGGGCAGCCGCCTGCTGTGCGTCGGCGCCTCCCTCGCAGACCGGCGCTTCCTCGAACTGCCGCGGCTGCTCGCGCCCGGCGATCTGCTGGTATTCAACGACACCAAGGTGATCAAGGCGCGGCTCATCGGGAAAAAGCAGACCGGTGGACACATCGAAGTGCTGATCGAGCGCGTGCTTTCGAAGCACGAAGCGCTCGCGCAGATCCACGCGGGCCGGGCGGCGAAACCCGGCAGCACGCTGCGCCTCGCGGGTGGATTGGACGTGCGCGTGCTCGGTCGCGCGGAAGAGTTCTATCACCTGCGTTTTCCCGACAACGGAACGGTCCTCGAGCTGCTCGAACGCCACGGCGGCGTCCCGCTCCCGCCTTATATTTCCCACACGCCGCAGACGGAGGACGAGAGGCGCTACCAGACGGTCTACGCGCGCTCCCCCGGGGCCGTCGCCGCCCCCACAGCGGGCCTGCACTTCGACGAGCCGCTGCTCGCCACGCTTGCCGAACGCGGAGTCGAATTCGCCTACGTGACGCTGCATGTGGGCGCGGGGACGTTCCAGCCGGTCCGCGTGAAGGATCTCGCGAAGCATCGCATGCACGGCGAGCGCTACGCGATTCCGCACGCGACGGCGGCCGCGATCGCGGAAACGCGCAAGCGCGGCGGCCGCATCGTCGCGGTCGGAACGACCACGGTGCGCTGCCTCGAAGCCTCGGCCGCCGCCCACGGCGCCCCGGTCGCGGGCGATTCCGAGACCGATCTGTTCATCACCCCGGGATTCGAGTTCCGGGTGGTCGACCGCCTCGTCACCAATTTCCATCTGCCGAAATCTACGCTGCTCGTGCTCGTCTCGGCCTTCGCCGGAATCGAGCGGGTGCGGCGCGCGTATCGCCACGCGACCGAAGGACGCTACCGCTTCTACTCCTACGGAGACGCGATGCTGGTCGATAGGATGTCCGGATGAAATTCGCCGTTCACGCGACCGACGGCGCCGCGCGCGCGGGAACCCTGGAGCTGGCGCACGGAACGGTCGAGACTCCGGTCTTCATGCCGGTCGGCACCTACGGCGCGGTGAAGGCCGTGAGCCCCGCGGAGCTCGTCGAGAACGGCACGCGCATCGTCCTCGGCAACACCTTTCACCTGTGGCTGCGCCCTGGCTTGGAGGTGATCGCGGCGCACGGCGGGCTGCACCGCTTTATCGGCTGGACGGGACCCATCCTCACCGACTCGGGAGGCTACCAGGTGTTCAGCCTCGGCGAGCTTCGCAAGATCACCGAGGAAGGCGTGCGCTTTGCCTCGCCGGTGAACGGCGATCGCCTCCTGCTCACCCCCGAGGAATCGATGCGCATCCAGCGGGTGCTGGGTGCCGACATCGTCATGGTGTTCGACGAATGCACGCCCTACCCCGCGAGCGAGGGCGACACCGCGGAGTCGATGCGCCTCTCCCTGCGCTGGGCCGAGCGCTCCAAGCGCGCGCACGAAGGCAACGCCAACGCCCTTTTCGGCATCGTCCAGGGTGGAATGGTCGAAGGTTTGCGCGACGAATCCCTCGCGGGGCTCGCGGCCATCGGATTCGACGGCTACGCGATCGGCGGGCTCTCGGTCGGCGAGTCCAAGCGCGACATGCGCCGGGTCATGGCGCACACCGCGCCGAGGCTGCCCGCGGACAGGCCGCGCTATCTCATGGGCGTGGGCACGCCCGAGGACATCGTCGAGGCGGTGGCGGCGGGGATCGACATGTTCGACTGCGTGCTTCCCACGCGAAACGCCCGCAACGGCTGGCTCTTCACCCGCTACGGCGACATCAGGATCCGCAACGCCCGCTACCGCGACGACACGCGGCCGCTCGACGCCACCTGCCCCTGCTACACCTGCGCCCATTTCTCGCGCGGCTACCTGCACCACCTGCACAAGGTGAACGAGATCCTCGGGGCGCGGCTCAACACCCTGCACAACCTGCACTACTACCAGACCCTCATGCGCGAGCTGCGCCGCGCGATCGCGGAACGAAAACTCGCCGACATCCTGGTCGCGTTTCGCGAGGCGCGTCGAAAACCCGGGGAAATCGGATGAACGGCGAGTTCCCGATGGTATACTTCCCCGCCTTGCCGTAATCGCATCGGAGACGATCGTGTTGATTTCCCCCGCATGGGCGCAGGCCCCGGCTGGCGCGTCCGGCCCCGGCTACGAGCAGTTCTTCATCATCATCGGCATGTTCGCCCTGCTCTATTTCCTCATGATCCGTCCACAGATGAAGCGCGCGAAGGAACATAAGCAAATGACAGAAGCGCTGCAAAAAGGCGACGAGGTCGTCACCTCGGGCGGGGTACTCGGGAAGATCACCAAGATCGGCGAAACCTACGTTTCGATCGAGATCGCGCCCGGCACCGAGGTGCAGATGCAAAGGAGCGCGATCCAGACGCTTCTGCCCAAAGGCACGATCAAGTCGATCTAGATGAACCGTTACCCCCGCTGGATCTACGTCACCATCGCAGTTGCGTTGGCGCTCGGGCTCCTCTATACGCTGCCCAATTTTTTCGGCGAGGCGCCGGCGGTACAGGTGTCAACGGCGCGCACCACCTTGAAGATCGACAGCACCGTGCTCGGCCGAGTCGAGGACGCGCTCAAGAAAGCCGGCATCCAGCCGACCGGGGTTTTCCTCGACATCAATTCCGTCAAGGTGCGGTTCGCGGATACCGATACCCAGCTGAAAGCCAAGGACGTCATCAACCAGGCGCTCAACCCCGATCCGCAGGATCCCTCATATACGGTCGCGTTGAATCTGCTGTCGAATTCCCCAGCCTGGCTCGCAGCGATTCCGATAATACCCGCGAGGCCGATGTACCTCGGCCTCGATCTGCGTGGCGGGGTGCATTTCCTGCTTCAGGTTGACATGCGCGCGGCGCTCTCCAAGCAGCTCGACAGCTATGTCGGGGATATCCGTTCGCAGCTGCGCGACAAGAATGTGCGCCATGCCGGGATCGCGCGCGAAAGCAACGGCATCGCCATTCAGTTCCGCGACTCCGAGACCCGCGACAGGGCGCGCACGCTCGTCGCCGAGCAGTTCCCCGACCTGCAGCTCGCCGACGCCGGCGCGGACAGCGAGCTGCGCCTCATCGCCTCGATCCGCCCCGAGGCTCAAAAGCGGATCCAGGAAACCGCGCTCAAGCAGAACATCCAGACGCTGCACAACCGCATCAACGAGCTGGGCGTCGCCGAGCCCGTGATCCAGCAGCAGGGCCTGGACCGCGTGGTAGTGGAGCTCCCTGGCGTGCAAGATACCGCGAAGGCGAAGGAGATCCTCGGCCGCACCGCGACACTCGAAGTGCGGCTGGTGGACGAGGACGCGATGCGCTCCAACAGCACAATCAACGTGGACGTCTTTCCCGAACGAAGGCGAGACGGCTCGGTGTCCAACGTGCCGACGAGAAAGCAAGTTCTGTTGACCGGTGACCGCTTCACCGGCGCGGGAGCGACGTTCGACCAGCATCAGCAGCCTGCCGTTTCGATAAATCTGGATGCCGCCGGCGGCCGCGTGATGCTGGGTGTTACGCGGGAAAATCTGGGCCATCTCATGGCCATCATCCTCTTCGAACGCGGCAAGGGCGAAGCGATTTCAGTGGCAAAGATACAAGGCGAGTTTTCAAACCGTTTCCAGATAACCGGCTTGTTCACGCCGGAAGAGACCAATACTCTCGCGCTGCTCATCCGCGCCGGCTCGCTCGCCGCACCCATGGAGATCATAGAGGAGCGCACGGTGGGGCCGTCGCTCGGTGCCGAGAACATCAAGAAGGGGTTCGACTCGACCATCTACGGCTTCGCTGCGTTGTCGCTATTCATCATCGCGTACTACGCGGTGTTCGGGGTGTTCTCGGCGCTCGCGTTGTGTTCCAATCTGCTGCTGCTCGTCGCGCTGCTATCGATGCTCCAGGCCACGCTCACCCTTCCCGGCATCGCCGCGATCGCGCTCACGCTCGGCATGGCGATCGACGCCAACGTCCTCATCAACGAGCGAGTGCGCGAGGAGCTGCGCGGCGGTGCCACCCCTCAGGCGGCGATCCACGCCGGATACGAGCGCGCCTTCGGCACCATCCTCGACTCCAACGTTACCACGCTGATCGCGGGGCTTTCGCTCCTCATTTTCGGCTCGGGGCCGGTGCGCGGGTTCGCCGTGGTGCACTGCCTAGGCATCCTGACGTCGATCTTTTCCTCGGTCGTGGTGAGCAGAAGCATGGTGAATCTCACCTACGGCTCGCGCAGAAGGCTCGAGCGGGTACCGATCGGAAATACATCGTGGAAATAACCGCGCATTTTCACCGGTGCTCTCTGACAGAGACCCTCGGATCTGCGTTTTCTCCGTGCCGATCCAAGATTAGGACACGTTGATGGAGTTCTTCAAAATCCGACACGACATCCCGTTCATGCGCCATGCGCTGGCGTTCAATGTGGTGTCGCTCGTCACTTTCCTGTTCGCGGTATTTTTCCTCGCCACCAGGGGTCTGAATTTTTCGATCGAGTTTACCGGCGGCACAGTAATAGAGATCAACTACGAACACGCCGCCGACGTCGAGAAAGTCCGCAAGGCCCTCGATGCGCGTGGCTACAACGACTATTCGGTGCAGAACTTCGGCTCCTCACGCGACATCCTCATCCGCATGCCGCTTAAGACCGGTCAGAACAACGCCGATCTCTCGAAATCGGTAATGGAGGGACTCACAGCCGACGACAAGACGGCCAAGTTGCAGCGTGTCGAGTTCGTCGGCCCGCAGGTTGGCGAAGAACTTGCGTGGAACGGCGCTCTTGCCCTGTTCGTCACCGCTATTGGTATCGTCCTATACCTCTGGGTCCGCTTCGAATGGAAATTCGGGGTCGCGGCGATCATCGCCAACCTGCACGACGTGGTGATCATCCTGGGTTTTTTCGCCCTGTTCCAGTGGGAGTTCTCGCTGCCCGTCCTCGCCGCCGTGCTCGCGGTGCTCGGCTACTCGGTGAACGAGTCGGTGGTGATCGCCGACCGGATCCGGGAAAATTTCCGGAAGATGAGAAAGGCGAGCGTCACCGAGATCATCGACAACGCCATCACCCGGACGATCTCGCGCACGATCATCACCCACGGCTGCACCCAGACGATGGTGACCTCGATGCTCGTGTTCGGAGGACCGGCCCTGCACTACTTTGCGCTCGCCCTCACCATCGGCATCTGTTTCGGGATCTATTCCTCTGTGCTGGTCATGGCGCCGATCGTGCGCTGGCTGGGCATCCGGCGCGAGGACTTGGTGAAGCCGCTCAAGGAAAAGAAGCAGGAAGCGGTCATTTGAGCGAGGGCCGCTGCCCCGTCGCTGGAATAAACCGCGGCCGGAAACTGTTATGCCACCCATGCGGCAAACGCCGCTACAATGACGTCCGCATGTCCCAACAAGCACGTCCCTACAACTGAGGAGAAATCGAATGAAAAAGAGGCTTCTGCTGGCCGGATTTGCCCTGGCGCTGGGGGCGGGACACACGCTCACCGCCTTCTCGCAGGTCAAGCCCGAGATATTGGTCAAACAGCGCCAGGCAGCGATGACCCTGCAGGGCAAGTACATGGGCCCGCTGGGCGGCATGGCCCAGGGCAAAGTCCCCTACAACGCCGAAACCGTCGCATTCAACGCCGCCATGCTCGACGCCCTCAGCAGAATGCCCTGGGACGGTTTCGCGCCCGCCAGCAAGGGGGCGACCGTTAAGACCGCCGCTCTGCCGGCGATCTGGGACGAACCGGCCAAGTTCAAGGAGGCGCAGGACAATTTCCAGAGAGCCGTCCAGGGGTTGGTCGCGGTTTCCAGAGGTGGCGATGAGGCCGCGCAAAAAACGGCGATCGGCGGCGTCGGCAAGGCCTGCGGCGCTTGCCACGAGCATTTCCGCGAAAAACAGTAGCGCGCGTTTTCTCGAGAGAGCCCCGCCTCGGCGGGGCTTTCTTTTTTGCCGATGATGCATAATCGGCAGATGCGCAGTACCCTCCGCGTCCACCTGAAAGTAGCGTTGCGCGTCTGCGAGTGTGCGTTGCTCGCCGTCGCGTGGTCGGGCAACACGGCGGCGCAGGGCGACGCGAAACGCGGGGAGTATCTCGCGAAGGCCGCGGGCTGCGTCGGGTGCCACACGGAGGAGAAGGAGGGCGCCGTTCCCTTCGCGGGCGGGCGCGCGCTCAAGACTCCCTTCGGCACCTTCTACGGCCCGAACATCACGCCGCACCCGAAGGCGGGGATCGGAAGCTGGACCGAGGCGGATTTCATACGTGCGATACGGGTCGGGGAGCGGCCAGACGGCTCGAACTATTTCCCCGCGTTTCCTTATCCGTCGTTTACCAAGATCGTCGACGGCGATCTTCGCGACCTTTGGGCCTATCTGCGCACACTCCCGCCGAGCGCGCATCCGAGCAAGGAGCACGATCTCTGGTTCTTTTTCGGCTGGCGCTGGGTGGTCACCTTCTGGAAGTGGTTCTTCTTCACGCCCGGCCCATTCACGAACATACCGGGCCTGAGCGACATCGCCAACCGCGGCGCCTATCTGGTGCAGGCCCTCGGGCATTGCAGCGAGTGCCACACGCCGCGCAATTTCCTCGGCGGCCCGAAGTCTAGCCGCTATCTAGCCGGCGGCAAAGCCCCCGACGGCAAGGCCGTCGCCAATCTCACCCCGACGGGACTCAGGAAGTGGGACGACAAGGAGCTGAAGGATTTCCTCGTGACCGGCTTCACGCCCGACGGCGATGTTCCCGCCGAATCGATGGGCGAGGTCGTCACCAATACGACCAGCAAACTCACCGCTCCCGATCTGGACGCGCTGGTCGCCTACCTGCGCACCCTTCCGTCGCTTCCGAGCGAGAAGAAAAGCTAATTCACCCGCGCGCCGGAAAGTCGCTGCGCTCGAGCAGGCGCGACGCGCAGTACCCGAACACGAGCCCCCAGAACGGCGCCCCGATATTGAGGATGGGAACGTCGGCGACGGTCACGAGAAACGTCACCAGCGCACCGAGCGCGAAGCGGTCCCGAAAGCTCACCGTGAACGCGGTCTGCAGCACGCGCAGCATCGCCAGGCCCGCGAGCGCGGCGATGAAGGCTTTGGGCGCCGCCAGCATTAGGCGGGTGAAAAAAGGCGCGAACAGACCGAAGGCGAGCGCAAGCATGCCGACGAAGATCCCTGCGGTATAGTGCCGGCGCCTGTCTCCGGAGGACGAGATGATCGCGTTCACCGGGCCTGTGAGGCAGGTCGAAACCGCGCCGATGAAGGCCGTGACGATCGAGCCGGCGCCGCACGCGGCGGCCACCGCGTCGACGGGCGGGGCGTGGCCGGCGGAGCGCAGCACCGTGATACCCTGCCCGTTCTGCACCACGAGCACGGTGATCGCCAGCGGCACGACCAGCTCCACCATCGCGCGCCAGGAAAATGCCGGCGAGTAGAAATTCGGGTGCGCCAGCGCGACAGTCTGCGCCGTGGCCTCGAATCTGCCGATCAGTGCTATCGCGATTACGCCGACGGCCAGAGCACCGATGAGCGGCGGCACGAGCCGCGCGAGCCGCTGAGAGGCGCTGATCGCGACAAACGCGGCCACCATCGGCGCGGCAATCCAGAAGTCGTCGCGGACGGCGAACACGAGATCGAGCCCGAAGCGCAGGAACACGCCCGCCACCATGCCCATCACGATCGGCATCGGCACGGCCTCCATCGCGCGCCGCACCCATCCGGAGAGGCCGAGCGCGAGCATCAGAATACCGGTCGCGATGTACGCGCCGATCACCTCCGCGTAGCTCAGGTGGCCGAGCGCGGGCCCGACCAGCACCGTCCCGGGAATCGTCCAGAAGAAAACCAGCGGCTGCCGGTAGAACCAGCAGAAGGCGATGCTGATCAGCCCGTTCACGAAGAACGCGCCGAATATCCACGAGGACAGATCCGACGGCGCCAGCGCCCCGCGCGTGCCCACCGCGAGGATGATCGCGACCGGGCCGGAAGCCGCGAAGATGAACGCGACCAGGCCGTTGACGAAGTAGACGCCGCCGAAATCGGCAAGAACCCGGCGCAAGGCTGGGGGAGTCAAGATCGGTCTTCTAGATCTTGCGGGCGAGCTCGGCGGCCTTGCCGATGTAGCCGGCAGGCGTGAGTTTGAGCAGCCGCGCCCTCTCGGCTTCAGGCAACTTGAGGCCGCGGATGAAGGCGCGCATCGCTTCGCCCTCCACGCGCTTGCCGCGTGTCAGCGCCTTCAACTGCTCGTAGGGATCGGGAAGGCCGTAGCGGCGCATCACCGTCTGCACCGCCTCGCCGAGCACTTCCCAGTTGGCCTCCAAGTCCTCGAGCATGCGCGCGGGATCCGCCTCGAGCTTGGAGAGGCCCTTCAAGCAGGATTCGTAGGCGAGCAGGCTGTGGCCGAGCGCGACGCCTATGTTCCGCAGCACCGTCGAATCCGACAGGTCGCGCTGCCAGCGCGACACGGGCAGCTTCTCGGAAAGATGCCGCAGCAGCGCGTTTGCAATTCCGAGATTGCCTTCGGAATTCTCGAAATCGATGGGATTGACCTTGTGCGGCATGGTCGAGGAGCCGACCTCGCCCGCTTGGGTCTTCTGCCTGAAATAACCCAGCGATACGTAGCCCCACAGATCGCGGTCGAGATCGAGGAGCACGGTGTTGGCGCGCGCGAGCGCGTCGAACTCCTCGGCGAGGCTGTCGTGCGGCTCGATCTGGGTGGTGTACGCAGCGAACTCGAGGCCGAGCGACTCGACGAAAGCCCTGGCGAAGCGCTCCCAATCGAAGTCCGGGTACGCGGCGACGTGAGCGTTGTAGTTGCCCACCGCGCCGTTCATCTTCCCGGTGAGGGACACCGAGGCGATCGAGCGGCGCGCGCGCCGCAGCCGGTGCACCACGTTCGCAAGCTCCTTGCCGAGCGTCGTCGGCGAGGCTGGCTGGCCGTGGGTGCGCGCGAGCATCGCCGCATCGGCGAGCCGCACGGCGAGCGCGGCGAGCGCCTCGATCACGCGATCGAGCGCGGGCAGCAGCACCCGGTCGCGCCCTTCCTTCAGCATCAGTCCATAGGCGAGATTGTTGATATCCTCCGAAGTGCAGGCGAAATGCACGAACTCGGCGACGCGCGCGCCTTCCGGATTGCCAGCCAGCCGCTTTTTCACCCAGTACTCGATCGCCTTCACGTCGTGGTTGGTCTGGGCCTCGACGGCCTTTACCTGTGCGGCGTCCTCCTCGGAGAAGTTCTCGATGATCCGTTCGAGCTCGGCGTGGGTCGCTTTCGAGAAGGGCTTGATCTCGGCGATCGTTGGCTCGGCGGCGAGCGCGAGGAGCCAGCGGATCTCGACTGCGATGCGGTAGCGGAACAGCGCGGCTTCGCTGAAGCAGGCGCGCAGCGGCTCGAGTTGCTTGTGATAGCGTCCGTCCAGAGGGGATAATGCGTTGAGCGGTGACGGCGGCGAATGCGGCGGCATCAACGGAGCCCGTATGGCGAACAGCACCGATTTTATCATGCGGGTGGAGCCCGCCCAATTCGAGCGCCTGCTCGCCGAAGTCCGCGCGTGCAGAATCTGCGAGGCCCATCTTCCCAACCCGCCTAGGCCGGTGCTGCGCGCTTCGCCCACCGCGCGCGTCCTCATCGTGGGGCAGGCGCCCGGCCGGCGCGTGCACGAGAGCGGCATTCCCTGGAATGACCCTTCGGGCGAGCTGCTGCGCGAATGGCTGCGCATCGAGCGCGAGGATTTCTACGATGAGCGCCACATCGCCATCGTTCCCGCCGGCCTGTGCTACCCGGGAACGGGCGAATCGGGCGACCTTCCGCCGCGGCCCGAATGCGCGCCGCAATGGCATCCGAAGCTGCGCGCGCACCTGCCCGCCATCCGGCTCACGCTGCTCGTCGGCAGCTACGCCCAGGCCTACTACCTCGGCTCGCGCAGGAAAAAAACCCTCGCCGAGACCGTGCGCGCACGCGAAGAGTACCTGCCCCAATTCTTCCCCCTTCCCCACCCCAGCCCGCGCAACCGCCTCTGGATGAAGAAGAACCCCTGGTTCGAGCGCGAAGCGCTGCCGCAGCTCCGGCGAAGATTCAAAGCCGCCCGTATGATATAAGCTCATCCGAATGAAGCTCATCGGCTCCCTCGCCAGCCCGTATACGCGCAAGGTGCGCATCGTGCTGGCGGAAAAGAAAATCGATTTCGATTTCGAGATCGACGACCCTTGGAAACCCGACGCCAAAGCGGCGAAGCTCAACCCGCTCGGCAAGGTACCCGCGCTGCTGCTCGACGACGGCAGGACGCTGTTCGATTCACGAGTGATCGTCGGGTTTCTGGACAACGCCTCGCCGATTGCGCGGCTCGTGCCCGCGGGAAACCGCGAGGGCGTCGAAGCGCGGCGCTGGGAGGCGCTCGCCGACGGCGTGCTCGACGCGGGCGTGCTCGCACGGCTGGAAAACCAGCGCGAGACGAAGCTGCGGAGCGCGCCGTGGATCGAGCGCCAGATGGGAAAGGTCCGCGCCGGGCTCGCCGCAATGGATTCCGAGCTGGACGACAAGCCTTGGTGCGTGGGCAACGCCTACAGCCTCGCCGACATTGCCGTCGGCGTGTGCCTAGGCTGGCTCGATTTCCGGTATGCCAAGATGGACTGGAAGAAGACTCACGCCAATCTCGCGCGGGCGTTCGCGAAGCTCTCAGAGCGCCAGTCGTTCGCCGATACGGTTCCGAAGGAATGACGGCTCGGCGCGCCGAGCTCCGCTCCGGATCCAGTCTGCCCGACAACGCGCAATGCAGGAAATGCTCGCCAATCCAGCCGTCCAGGGCGGCCTCGCGCCTTTCATTGCCGCGCTGACCGTCGCCGCGCTCCTCGCGCCCTTCCGCCTCGGCGGACTCGCGGTCGTCGCCGCATTCGCCACGGCGGTATATTTCATCGCCGGATTCACTTTTGAGCCGCTCACCGCGACGCGCAAGATCATCCTTCTGGGATTCGCCGCGCCGCTGGCGGGCATCGTCATCGATTTCGCTTTCCGCCCCACGCGTTTCGAGGCATGGGCGCTCGCCTTGGCGGGAGCCGCCGCAGCGGCATGGATTTTCTGGCCGATACTCGCGCCGAAGGGCCTCGAACGGGCGCTGCTCCCGGGAGGTACTGCGGTGCTCGCCGCGGCCTGGACGGTAGGGTTCTCACACAGCCGCCTTGCCGAGGACGGCGTGCGCGCGGGCGCCGCCGGCCTCGCCCTCGGAGCAGGCGCCGGAGGGGCGGCGATCCTCGGCGCCTCGTTGACCTATGGCCTGTACGGCATGGCGGTCGCAGCCGGGTCGGGCGCGTTCCTGCTGGTGCAGATGATCATCGGAAGAAAAATTCACGCGGGCGCGACCTTTATGCTCGCCGCCGCGTTCCTCACCGCGCTGCTCGCCGCCGCCGCCATGATCCTCGCCCAGGTGCCGTGGTACGCTGTCGCCGCGCTCGCGCTCGTGCCGCTCGCGGCGAGCTTGCCGGTAAACGCGGGTGCGCCGGTCTGGCTGCAGGCGCTGCTGCTGTCGTTGTTCGGGTTCTTCGTGGCCGGAATTGCCTGCGCGCTCGCCTGGCACGCGGGCGGCTGAATTAACCGTCAACCCACCGAAAGGAAGAGGGCATGTCGAGCAAATTTTCAACTGGCCTGTTCGCCGCCGCGCTGCCGTTCGCGGCGGCCGCGGCGCCTGAGTCCTTCACCATCGATGCGTACCACAGTTTTCCGTACTTCGACACGGTGCATCTGGGCACCTCCGTGATCCGGGGGCGCTTCGAGAAGATCTCGGGAAAGCTGGTCCTCGACACCGCGGCCAAGACCGGCACGATCGAGCTCACGGTGCCGACCGCCACCCTGAGCACCGGGGACAACGACAAGGGGAGCCGCCCCCGCTCGCGCGACGAGCACTTGCGCTCGCCCGACTTCTTCAACGTGGCGGAATTTCCGACCATGAGTTACAAGGGCACGGCGACGAAATGGCACGGCGATGCCCCCGCTACGGTGGAAGGCCAGCTGACCCTGCTCGGCGTGACCAAGCCGCTCACCCTGACGGTGGAGCGCTGGAAATGCGGGCCCGATCCCCGCACCC
Organism: Betaproteobacteria bacterium; assembly: GCA_005881575.1. Classification (GTDB taxonomy): domain Bacteria; phylum Pseudomonadota; class Gammaproteobacteria; order Burkholderiales; family SG8-39; genus VBDM01. The sequence continues at coordinate 47,911 of VBCA01000015.1, read as the reverse complement.
AGGGCAAGCGCTATTTCTGCGGCGGCAACGCCACCGGCGCGTTCAATCGCTCCGACTTCGGAATGAAATTCATCGTCGGGCCGGTAAGCGATGAAGTGAAGCTGTGGATCTCGGTCGAGGCGTTTCGCGACTAGGCGCGGCCGACCGAGCCTGCGCGGAGAAAAAGCCGACCGATGGGCGGCTTTTTCATTGAATGACGCCTCCCCCCAGGCACACGTCCTCGCGATAGAGAACGACCGACTGGCCCGGAGTCACCGCCCACTGAGGAGCGGAGAATTCCACCTCGAGGTCTTCGTCGCGTATGCGGTCGATGCGGCAGGCGGCGTCGGCCTGGCGGTAGCGCGTCTTCGCGCCATAAGAGAAGCTCGGTTGCGGCGCGGCGCCGCTCACCCAGGCGAGATCCTCCGCGCGAAGCTTCTGCGACAGCAGCCGCGGGTGGTCGTGCCCTTGCACGACGATCAATTCGTTTTTCGCCAGATCCTTGCCGCAGACGTACCAGGCCCCGCCCGCCGAGTCCTTCATGCCGCCGATGCCGACGCCTTTTCTCTGGCCGATGGTATAGAAAGAGAGCCCGATATGCTCCCCGACGGTCTTGCCCTCGGGCGTGCGCATCGGACCGGGCTTCCTCGGCAGATAGCGGTTCAGGAACTCGCGAAACGGCCGCTCGCCGATGAAGCAGATCCCGGTCGAATCGCGCTTGGCGAAATTGTGCAACCCGGCCTCCCGGGCGACTCTGCGAACCTCGGTCTTCGTCATGTCGCCCAGAGGAAACACGACGCGGGCGAGCTGCGCCTGTGTGAGGCGATGCAGGAAATAGCTCTGGTCCTTGGCGGAATCGACCGCCTTGAGCAGCTCGAACCTTCCCGCCGATTCCCTCAGGCGCGCATAGTGCCCGGTGGCTATGCGCTTCGCGCCCAAGGCGATCGCGTGGTCCAGGAAAGCCTTGAACTTGATTTCGGCATTGCACAGCACGTCCGGGTTGGGCGTGCGGCCGGCGGAATATTCCGCGAGAAAGGCCGCAAAGACGCGCTCCTTGTACTCGGCCGAAAAATTCACCGCCTCGAGCTCGATGCCGATCACCTCGGCGACCGAGGCGCAGTCGACGAGGTCCTGGCGCGTCGAGCAGTACTCGTCGTCGTCGTCTTCCTCCCAGTTCTTCATGAAAAGGCCGACCACGTCGAAACCCCGTCGCTTCAGGAGCAGCGCGGCGACCGACGAATCCACGCCGCCCGACATGCCTACGACTATCCGGTCGCCCGCCATCGCCGGACTTTAGGCTACGCGACGCCGGTTTCTGTGGATGAACTCGGTCATGCGCGCGACGCCCTGCTCGATCGCGGTTTTCGAAGCGGCGTAGGAGAAGCGGATGTGCTGGCCCTCGCCGGGCACGCGTGCGCCGAAGTGGATGTCGGCGAGCACCGCGACCCCGGCCTCGTTCAAGAGGCGCTTCCTGAACTCCTCCGAATCCGCGACGCCCACCATGCGGCAGGCCTCGGTCACGTTCGGCCAGGCGTAGAAGGCGCCGCCCGGCGTCTTGCAGGAGACGCCCGGGGCCTCGTTCAGCAAGCCTACGATCAGGTCGCGCCGCACGAGGAACGAGTCGCGCATCTTTTGCGCATCGTCCTGAGGACCGTTGATCGCCTCGACCGCCGCCCACTGGCTGACGTGCGAAGCGCAGGAGTCCGTGTTCGTCACCCAGCGCACGAACTGCGGCGCGAGGGCGGGGTTCGAGGCGAAGCCGATGCGCCAGCCGGTCATCGCCCAGGTTTTGGAGGCGCCGTCGGAGATGATCGTGCGTTCGAGCATTCCCGGCAGGGACGCTATCGACGCGAACGATCCCTCGTAGCACAGCCTCGAGTAGATCTCGTCGGCGTAGATCCAGACCTCGGGATGCCGCCCCAGGATGGCCGCGATGGCTTCGAGATCCTTCTTCGTCAGGATGCCGCCGGTCGGATTCTGCGGCGAGTTGAGGATGACGAGCCTCGTTTTTTTCGTGATCTTCGATTCGAGCTCGGCCGGATCGAAGGCGAAATTGCGCGCCTCGCGCAGATGCAGCGGCACCGGTACCGCGCCGTTCGCGACGATCTGCGACTCGTAGATCGGAAACCCCGGATTCGGATAGATCACCTCGTCGCCGACGCCGTAGTCGGTGGTCGAGAGGATGGAGTACGCGATGAAGGGCTTCGCCCCGCCGCCGATCACGACATCCTCCGGGCGGATGCTCAGCCCGCGCATGGCACCCATGTAGCGCGCGGCGGCCTCGCGCAGCTCGACGATCCCGGCCGAAGGCGTATAGCCGTGCCGGCCTTCGCGCACCGCCCGCACCGCCGCGTCCTGGACGTTTGCGGGCGTGTGAAAATCCGGCTGTCCGATACAGAAGGAGATGATGTCCTTCCCCCGGCGGACGAGCTCGTTCACTTCCGCGAGGACGACGAAGGCGTTTTCGGTGCCTAGGTTCTCGGTTCGGCGACTGATGCGGGGCATGGGCGGACGGTCAGGCGGATGCAAGGGACGTTATTTTAGCCTATGCGGAGGCACGCTCGTGCCCTATCATTGGCCGTAGACCGGAGATTCGGATGCTCATCAACTGCGCCGCATATCAGGACGGAGAAAAGCTCGGCGACATCGCGCCCGAGGACATCAGTAAGTACGTCAGCCGCCCCGAGTGCTTCGTCTGGGTCGCGATGAAAGACCCCGGGCCGGGCGAGCTCGCCGCCATGCAGCACGAGTTCGATCTGCACGAGCTCGCCGTCGAGGACGCGCGCCACGGCCATCAGCGCCCCAAGATCGAGGAGTACGGAGACTCGCTGTTCGCGGTGCTGCACAACATCGAGTTCGTGAGCGGCGAGATCAAGGTCGGGGAGGTCGACGTCTTCGTCGGCAGGAATTTCGTACTGTCCGTGCGCAATCAGGCCGAGCCGGGCTTCGCCGCCGTGCGCGCTCGCTGCGAGCGCGAGCCAGAGCTCTTGAAGCACGGGGCGGGCTTCGTGTTCTACGCTCTGATCGACGCAGTCGTCGACAGGTATTTTCCGGTGCTCGACGCAATCGAGGACGAGTTCGAGAAGTTCGAGACACAGATCTTCTCCGGCAAGTCGCTGCGCGCCAACATCGAGGGGCTCTACTACGTGAGGCAGAAGCTCACCTCGCTGCAGCATGCGGTGCTGCCGCTGCTCGAGGCGGTCGGCAAGCTGCACGGCGGCCGCGTTCCGCAAGTGTGCTCGGGGCTGCAGGATTACTACCGGGACGTCTACGACCACTTGGTTCGGATCAACCAGAACATCAACGGCCAACGCGACACCGTGACCACCGCGATCCAGGTGAACGTCGCCATGATCACCTTCGGCGAGACCGAAGTGACCAAGCGCCTCGCGGCCTGGGGCGCGCTCATCGCGGTGCCGACCTTCATCGCCAGCGTCTACGGCATGAACTTCGCGCAGATGCCGGAATTGAAATGGGCGTTCGGCTATCCCTTGGCACTCGGCATGATGGCCGCAATCAACGTCTACCTCTGGTTCCGCTTCCGCAAGGCGGGCTGGCTCTAGCTACGGCTTCCGCAGCGCAGGCGTCGGACGGGACGCGTAGAGAGAACGGAAAGTCCTGCCGGACTTCGGCGCCGGGAAAAACCGGCCGCGGGTCCACTCCCGCCCGAAGGGCAGAGCGGCTATCATCCCGTCGCGTCCGCCGAGGAGGCGCAGGAGACGCACGGCGATCGCCGTCGCGAGCGCGTAAAGGCGTGGGCGCCTCGCCGTCCATGACCACAGGCGGACCGCCGCCATCTCGCGCCACGGGCGCAGGCCGCGATTCACTTGTTTTTCGCGAAGCTTGCGCAGCAGCTCGGGCAGCGGGATCTTGACCGGACACGCCACCGAGCACGCGCCGCAAAGCGTCGCCGCGTGGGGGAGATCGAGCGCGTTCGCAAGGCCCACGTAACTAGGCGTGAGCACCGAGCCCATCGGGCCCGGGTAGACCCAGCCGTAGCTGTGTCCTCCGACCGCTCTGTATACGGGACAGTGGTTCATGCACGCCCCGCATCGGATGCAGCGCAGCATCTCCTGCATGTCGCCGCCCACGAGATGGGTGCGGCCGGCGTCGACCAGGATGAAGACCATGTGCTCGGGACCGTCACGATCCTGCCGCCCGCGCGGACCGGTGAACAGGCTCACGTAGTTCGAGATCGCCTGGCCGGTCGCCGAGCGCGTGAGGAGCCTGAGCAGGGTCGAGAAATCCTCCAGCGTCGGGAGCACCTTCTCGATGCCGGTGATGCACACGTGCACGCGCGGCAGTGTCGTCACCATGCGGCCGTTGCCTTCGTTCGTGACGATCACGCCCGAACCGGTCTCGGCGATCAGGAAGTTGCCGCCCGAGATACCGAGATCGGCCGAGAGGAAGTGCCCCCGCAGCACTTCGCGCGCTTCGCGGGTCATGCGCGGGATGTCGTCCTTGCGCGGCGCATGGTGATGGGCCTGGAACAGATCAGCGACCTCGTCTTTGCTCTTGTGAAGCGCCGGGGCGATGATGTGCGAAGGCGGCTCCCCGGCGAGCTGCAGGATGTATTCCCCGAGGTCGGTCTCGATGGGTGTGATCCCGTTCGCTGCTAGCGCTTCGTTCACTCCCGCTTCCTCCGAAAGCATGGACTTCGACTTGATCGCTTTCCTGACGCCGTGCCGGCGGCAGATCTCGACGAGCAGCTCGCACGCTTCGGCGCGGGTCTCGGCAAAAAGCACCGTCGCGCCGCGACGCACGGCTTCCGCTTCGAAGCGGTCCAGCCACGCGTCCAGGCTCTCGAGTGAGCGGTCGCGGATCGCCGCGCCCTCCCCGCGCAGCGCTTCGAAGAGCTCCGGGCCGAACTCGGCCACCGCCTTGGCGCGGAGCGCCGTGAAGCCCGCGGACTGGAACTTGCGCAGGTTCGCCTGCAAAGTCGCGTCGGCGAGCGCTGCGCTCGCGCGCGCCTTGAAGTGCATCGCTTGGATCTGCAAAGGCGCTAACCCTCGGTCGGCCCGGCCAGCACTTCGGCGACGTGCAGCACCCGCGTCTTCGCGTCTCCGCGGCGGCGCAGCCGCCCCTCGATGTTCAGCATGCAGCCCAGGTCGCCGAGCACGACGGCTTGCGCGCCGCTCGCCTCGATGTTCGCGCACTTTTTTTCCGCCATCGCCGAGGAGATGTCGCCGTACTTGATGGAAAAAGTGCCGCCGAAGCCGCAGCAGGTCTCGCACTCTTCCATCTCGATGAGCTTGAGCCCCGCCACTTTCGCGAGGAGCTGCCGCGGCTGTGCCTTCACGCCGATCTCTCTCAGACCCGAGCACGAATCGTGATAGGTCACCGTGCCGTCGAAGCTCGCGGAAACGACCCCGCGCTTCGCAATCTTGGTCAGGAATTCCGTGAGCTCGTACGTGCGCCCGGCCAGCTCCCGCGCCTTCGCGAGCATTGCGGGCTCGTCCGCGAAGACCTCGGGGAAATGCGCGCGGATCATCCCGGCGCACGAGCCCGAAGGCACGACCACGTAGCGGCAGTCTTCGAACTCGACGATCAGCTTCTCGGCGAGCGACCGTGCGGACTCCCGGTCGCCGGAGTTCCAGCCGGGCTGCCCGCAGCAGGTCTGCGCCGCCGGCACCGTCACCTCGTATCCGGCGTTCTCCAGGAGCTTGAGCGCGGCAAATGCGATCGAAGGCCGCATGAGATCCACGAGGCAGGTTGCGAACAGGCCGACGCGCATGAACTCGGGAAAACGGGTTGAACGGGTGGCGCCGAAATCATAGCACGCGGGACTCCGGCGCCTTCGAAGCGCGGGCTCCATGTCGTGGTTTAGAATTGCCTCATTCGACATCCGGCGACGACCCGACGCCCAACTCCGAATCCAAGACCTCCAGCATGATCATCGACTTCGATTCCCATCTGCGCGAAGGTTATTTCATGGACGAGGTCTACAAGCTCGACGGTCCGTACGAGCGTTTCAGGCCGGTCAAGCTGAATGACGGGCGCACGCACAACACGAAGTTCCTGCATTCGCTCGACCCCATCAGCCCGCAAGGCCACGCCGCGCACCGGCACCCCTATATCTACGACCCGAAGACCCGCTGGCGCGGGGGCGATATCGCGGCCCGGCAAGTGGGCGGCTACGACATGGCGCGCCGCCGCGAGGACCTCGCCAGGGAAGGCATCGACAAGCAACTGCTGTTCCCGACGCAGATCACCGTCGCGACCTCGAACATCGGCGGGCTCGGACGCGAGTGCGCGCGCCTCTTCAACGATTGGGTGGCGAAGCTGGTGAAGGGCCATGAGAATATTTTTCTGCCGGTGGCGATGGCGCCGGCGGGCTGTCCCGAAGCCATGGCGGACGAGTTGCGCCGCTGCGTGAAGGAGCTCGGCTTCAGGACTTCGCACCTCGTGCCTTATTGCGGAACGCGCAATCTGGACGACCCGAGCTTCTACCCTTACTACCAGGCGGCGGAAGAGCTCGGCGTTCCGCTGCTGTGCCATCCCAACAGCAACGGCGAGCTGGTCGACAGGTTCGACAATTTCTACAAGACGCACGTGCTCGGGCGCCCGACCAACTGCAGCGCGGCCCTGGTGGCGCTCGTTTTGGGAGGCGTGTTCGAGAAATTTCCCGAGCTCAAGGTCGTGTTCTTCGAGTGCAGCGCCGAGTGGATCCTGTACTGGATGCACCGCATGGACGACGACTGGGAATGGGCGAAGGACTTCCCGCAGATCTCGGGCATGCTCAAGATGGCACCTTCGGAGTACATACGCCGCAACTGTTACGTGACTTGCGAGGCCGACGAAGCCGATCTCGCGCGGCCGATCGCCGAGATCGGCGAAGACCACATCCTCATGGCGAGCGACTATCCGCACTTCGACTCGGAGTTTCCGCATACGGTCGCAAGCATCCGCGCGCGCAAGGACCTCACCGCCCGGCAGAAGGACAAGATCCTGGGCGAAAATGCGGCTCACCTGCTTCGTCTTTAGCGTTCTCCTCGCGCTGCCGGCGTTCGGCGTGGAGCCCACGCCCGGCGTGGCAGCGGTCGCCGCGTATTCGGGTCCCGACCGGACGGCGCGCCTGATCGCGGGCGCGAAGAAAGAGGGCGAGCTGATGCTGTACTCCTCCCTCACGCAGGACGACCAGCTCAAGCTCGTCGCCGACTTCAAGCGCCGCTACGGGGTTGGCGTGAAGTTCTGGCGCGGCAGCCAGGCGCACATCCTGCAGCGCGTGCTCAGCGAAACGCGCGGGAGTCGCTTCGAGTTCGACGTGCTCGAGACCAACGCCCCGCAGATCGAGGCGCTCGCGCGCGAAAAGCTGCTGCAGAAAATGAACTCGCCCTACATCGAGCAGGAATTGCTCCCCGAGGTCATGCCCTCCCACGGCGAGTGGGCACCCGACCGGCTCAATCTGCTCGTCTACGCCTACAACACCCAGTTGGTGAGGCCCGCGGACGTGCCGAAGTCCTGGCAGGCGCTGCTCGACCCGAAATGGAAGAAGCGCATCGGCGTCGAATCCACGAACGTGGAATGGTTCGCGGCTCTGGTCGAATCGCTCGGGGAGAAAGCGGGGCTCGAGCTGTTCCGGCGCATTGCCGACAACGGCCTGGCAGTGCGCACCGGCCACAATCACAGCGCCGTCCTGGTCGCAGCCGGAGAAATTCCCCTGATGCTGGGGATCTACAGCCACGACGCCGATCGCATGAAGGCCAAGTCCGCTCCGGTCGATTGGTTCATCCTGCCGCCCGCCGTGGTGCTGCCCTCAGCAGTCGCGGTCTCGCGGCGCGCGCCCCATCCCAACGCTGCAGCGCTTTTCTACGACTACATGCTGACCGACGGCCAGCGCTTCTACACGGAAGTCCACCGCGTGCCTGCGAACAAGAACTACGACACTCCGGTGCGGCGCCTGGTGAGCGACCGCCAGGCCATCAAAATCGTGAATGCGCAGGAGGCGATCGACGACTACGAAAAGTGGCTGGATCTGTACAAGCGCATCATCGTCGACCGGTCGCAGCACTGATCCCTCATCCGGGACGCAGACCTCGGAAAGCGACGGACGCCTAGGATGCGACCATTCCGTGGACGCTGAACAGCTGTTCGGAATCGGTCCAGACTTTTTCGGGAGTGAACCCGGCCCGTTTGCCCAGCTCCTGGAATTCGGCGATCGAGTACTTACAGGAAATTTCGGTATGGATGGTTTCGCCGGGCGCAAAATCGAACCGCCGGCCGGCGACGTGCACGAACTGCGAGTACTGGCTCTCCAGGTGCATCTCGACGCGGCCGAGGATAGGGTCGTAGAAGGCCTTGTGGCGGAAGCGCTTCACCTGGAAATCCGCCGCGAGCTCGCGATTGATCCGGTGCAACAGGTTGAGGTTGAACTGCTCCGTGACGCCCCTGCCGTCGGCGTAGGCGGCATCCAGAGTGGCTTTGTCCTTTTTGAGATCCACGCCGATCAGGAGGACTCCGCCCGCCCCCGCCATCTTGCGCGCCTGCCTCAAAAAAACGAGCGCCTCGGCGGGAGTGAAATTGCCGATAGTGGAGCCGGGAAAAAACACCGTCTTCCTGCGGATCGGCACCCCTACGAACTCGGGCAGGGCGATGGGCCGCGTATGATCGGCGCAGATGCCGACGATGTTGAGGAAGGGAAAGCGACGGGCAAGCTCGCTTGACGAAGCACGCAGCGTATCGATCGCGATGTCGATCGGAACGTACAACTGCGTCTGCAGCGCCTGGATCAGGATGCGCGTCTTGGCTTGCACGCCGCTGCCGAATTCGATCAGCTGGGCCTCGGGCCCGACGAATTGCGCGATTTCCGCGATATTGCCGTGCAGGATGGCCATCTCGGTGCGCGTCAGGTAGTACTCGGGCAGCTCGCAGATCGCCTCGAACAGGCGGCAGCCCTGTTCGTCGTAGAAATACTTCGGCGGAATGCTCTTCTGGGGAAGCGCAAGGCCGGCGAGCACGTCCTCCGAGAGCCCTTGCGCACGTGGAAGAAAGCTGTAGAAGCGGACCACCCCAGGTGCCCGGGCCTCGAGCGAGGGCTGGGGGTTCATGCCGCGGGCCGGAATCTAGCCCGGCCAGGCGTTCCGTGCGTGGATAAAAGGGAAGTCGCTCTGGGGCGGCAAGGCCGCGGATGTCTGGCGTACATTGGACCGGCCGGAGGCGAATTCCAGCCATTGACGTATGCGAGTCGCGTCGCCGACACGAGTGTACTTGCCCCAGGAGTCCAGGAGCACGATGATAATCGAACGCTCCGCCAGCGTCACCTGCATGACCAGACACCGGCCCGCCTCGGCGATGTACCCGGTCTTGGACAGACCGATGTCCCAGCGGGAGCTGCGGGTGAGATTGTTGGTGTTGCCGAAGCGCATCGCGCGGCGCCCGATCTTGACCTGGTACGAAGTCGAGGTCGTATAGTCGCGGATCTTGGGGTAGGCGTGCGCGGCTTGCACGAGTTTCGCCAGGTCCTGCGCGGTGGACACGTTGCGGCCGGAAAGCCCGGTGCCGTCCTCGAAGCGCGTGCCCGACATGCCGAGCAGTTGCGCCTTCAGGTTCATCGCCAGCACGCACGAGTCCTTTCCGCCCGGGTAGGAGCTGGCGATCGCGGAGGCGGCGCGGTTTTCCGAGGCCATGAGCGCGAGGTGCAGCAGCTCGTCGCGCGTGAGCGTAGTACCGACCTGCAGTCGGGAGTGCGAGCCGCGCAGCCTGTCGACGTCCGCCTTGGTGATCGTCACCGGCTCGTCCGCGTCGAGCTCTGCGTCCAGCGTGACGATCGCGGTCATCAGCTTGGTGAGCGACGCGATCGGCAACTTCGATTCCATGTTCTTGCCGAGGAGGATTTCACCGGATTGCTGGTCGACGACCAGCGCCGCCTGGGATTTCAGCGCCGGTTGGCGCAGCTCGCGCGCAGACGCCGCAGTCGAAACGACCGCCAGTGCAAGGAGCGAAATCGCGAGGAACCGCACCCTTCCTCCCAGTTTGTTGTCGGGCCGGCCAGTTTAGCCTTGGCTAAATTAATTTGCAACGAAAATAACAGGATACACGTGACACTTCACACGAGGTCACGCTCATGACGCTGTCCTAAGACAGATGCGTTCGTTGGCTCAGGCTGCCGCCACCTCGGCCTCCTCTTGCAGCTGCAGCGCCCACATCTGGGCGTAAACCCCGTCCTTCGCCAACAACTCCCTGTGGGTGCCCCGCTCCAGGATACAGCCTTGATCCAGAACGATAATCTGGTCCGCGTCCATGAGTGTGGAAAGGCGGTGAGCGATCACTAGGGTAGTGCGCCCCCGGGCGATGCGGTCGAGCTCGGCCTGGATACCTTGCTCGGTTTCCGAATCGAGCGCGGAGGTGGCCTCGTCGAAGATGAGGATGCTCGGGTTTTTCAGGATGGCGCGGGCGATCGCGACCCGCTGCTTCTCGCCCCCGGAGAGCTTGAGGCCCCGCTCCCCCACTCGGGATTCATACCGGTCGGGTAGGCTCTCGATGAATTCGTGGATGTGCGCCGCCTTCGCCGCCTCGATGACCTCTTCGGGCGATGCGCTCGGCCGCCCGTAGTGGATGTTGTAGAGAATCGTGTCGTTGAAGAGCACCGTGTCCTGCGGCACGATGCCGATCGCCGCGCGCAGGGACGACTGGCTTACGCCGCGGATGTCGGTGCCGTTCACGGTGATGCGGCCCGCGTTGACGTCGTAGAAGCGGAACAGCAGCCGCGCCAGGGTGGATTTTCCCGAGCCGCTCGCGCCCACCACGGCGACCTTGCTTCCGGCCGGGATCTCGAAGGACACGTCAAACAGGATCTGGCGCCGCGGCTCGTAGGAGAAATCGACACGCTCGAAACGCACCGTCGCGCTTCCCGCGCCTTTACCAAGGGGCAGCGGCACCGCATCCGACCGGTCCTGTATCTCCCGGTCCTGGGTGAGCAGGCGGAACATGCGGTCCATGTCGGCGAGCGCCTGCTTGATCTCGCGGTACACCATGCCCAGGAAATTGAGCGGGATGTAGAGCTGGATCAAAAGGCCGTTCACGAGCACCAGGTCGCCGAGCGTCAGCGTCTTCGCCACTACGCCCTCGGCCGCGAGGATCATCAGCAGCGTCACCGCGACGGCGATGATGCAGCTCTGCCCGATGTTGAGGAGCCCGAGCGAGGCTTCGTTCTTCACCGCCGCCGATTCGTACTTCTGCAGGTTCTCGTCGTACCGGCGCGCCTCGTATTCCTCGTTGTTGAAGTATTTCACCGTTTCGTAGTTGAGCAGGCTGTCGATCGCGCGCGTGTTGGCCTTCGAATCCAGCTCGTTCGCGCGGCGGCGGATTTCCATGCGCCACTCGGTGATGGCCACGCTGAAGGCGATGTAGAGGGCAACCGCGACAAAGGTGACCGCCGCGAAGCGCCAGTCGAACTTGGTGAGAAGGATGACCGCCACCAGGCTGAACTCGAGGATCACCGGAACGATCGAGAACAGCATGTAGCTCAGGAGAGTCGAGATCCCGCGCGTGCCGCGCTCGATGTCGCGCGAAACGCCGCCCGTCTGTCGCTCCAGATGAAAGCGCAGCGACAGGCTGTGCATGTGGCGGAACACGGTGAGAGCGACGCGGCGGATCGCGCGCTGTGTCACGCGCACGAATACGACGTCGCGAAGCTCCGCGAACAGCGTGGTCGAGAAGCGCAGGATGCCGTAGGCGGCGAGCAGAGCGAGCGGCAGCACCAGCACGGCGGTCTGCGCGTCCAGCGAATCGACCACTTCCTTGAGGACGAGCGGCACGCCGACGTTGGCGAGCTTGGCGGTGGTCAGGAACGCGAGCGCGATCCCCACGCGGACGCGGTATTCCAACAGATAGGGTATGAGCATCCCGAGCGCACGCCATTCGCTGCGCCGTTTCGGCGCTGCGGAATCCTTCATCGGGACGGGCAAGGCGAAGCTGCGGTGATCGTGGGCCATGGAAGAGTGCCATGTTACATGGAGGCGGACACCCGCGGATCAAGTGCCGCCGTGCGGTGCCGGAGCAGCGTATCATGCCGTATTGCGTTGAAAGCCCCAGAGAACATTCCGGAGGACCCATGCCGGTCGCTGCCTGGATCGTCGCCGTCGTTGCCGTTTCATTCGCGCTCGCCTATCTGAAATCGCCGGGATGGATCTGGATCGCCGCGGGCGCGGTGGCGCTTCCCGCCGGCCTGGCCGGAGGAGCGTTCGCAATGGATGCTTTCTCCGTGCTCGCCGGACTGTTCGTCTTTTGCAGTGTCCTGCTGGGCGCGACGCCCTTGCGCCGTTTGCTCGTTTCGCGCCCCCTTCTCGCGTGGTATCGCGGCCAGCTTCCCGCAATGTCCCAGACCGAGCAGGAGGCGATCGACGCCGGCACCGTGTGGTGGGATGGCGATCTTTTCTCCGGCCGCCCCGACTGGGGAAAGCTGCTCGCGCTGCCGCGGCCGAAGCTCACCGCCGAGGAGCAGTCTTTCCTCGACAACGAGACCGAGCAGTTGTGCGCGATGGTAAACGACTGGGAGACGACGCAGATCTATCAGGATCTGCCGCCGCACGCGTGGCAGTTCATCAAGGACAAGGGCTTCCTCGGGATGATCATCCCGAAGAAATACGGCGGCAAGGAGTTCTCCGCGACCATGCATTCGCAGGTGATCCAGAAGCTCGCGACGCGGTGCAGCGCGGCAACGGTGCACGTCATGGTTCCGAATTCCCTCGGGCCTGCCGAGCTGTTGCTTCACTACGGCACCGAGGAGCAGAAGAACCACACCCTGCCGCGCCTCGCGAAAGGACTCGAAATTCCCTGCTTCGGCCTCACCAATCCGCACGCGGGCTCGGACGCCGCGTCGATTCCCGATTTGGGCATCGTGTGCAAGGGAATCTGGGAAGGCCGCGAAGTGCTGGGCATGCGCGTCAGCTGGGAGAAGCGCTATATCACGCTGGGTCCCATCTCCACGCTGCTCGGGCTCGCTTTCCGCCTCCACGATCCCGACCATCTCCTCGGAGAGAAGGAAGACATCGGCATCACCTGCGCGCTGGTGCGCACCGACACGCCGGGCGTCAACATCGGCCGGCGGCACAACCCTCTCAACTCGGTGTTCCAGAACGGGCCGAACTGGGGCAAGGACGTGTTCATGCCCCTCGACTGGATCATCGGCGGGCCGAAAATGGCGGGCCAGGGCTGGAGGATGCTGATGGAGTGCCTCGCCGCGGGACGTTCGATCTCGCTGCCTTCCTCGGGGACGGGCTACGCCAAGCTCGCCGCGCGCGCGACCGGCGCCTACGCGCGCGTGCGCAGCCAGTTCAAGACGCCGATCGGAAAATTCGAGGGGATCGAGGAAGCGCTCGCGCGCATCGGCGGCAACCTTTACGTGATGGACGCCGCGCGCACGATGACCGCGGGCGCGGTCGACCTCGGCGAAAAACCCTCGGTGATCTCGGCGATCGTCAAGTACCACCTCACCGAGCGCGGACGAGCCGTAGTCAACGACGCGATGGACATCCTCGGCGGCAAGGGAATCTGCCTCGGCCCCAACAACTTCCTGGGACGAATCTACCAGCAGCTGCCCATCGCAATCACGGTCGAGGGCGCCAACATCCTGACACGCAACCTCATCGTCTTCGGTCAGGGGGCAATCCGCTGCCATCCCTACGTGCTGAAGGAAATGAACGCCGCGCGCGCGGGTGATCTTAAGAGCTTCGACGCCGCGTTGTTCGGTCACATCCGGCACGTCATTTCGAACGAAACGCGCGCCTTTCTCATGGCGATCACCGGATCGCGCTTCGTTTCCGTTTCGCCCAAGGCTGCGCCCCGGACGCGCCGCTACTACCGGCAACTCACGCGGATTTCCGCCGCGTTCGCCTATGCGGCCGACATCTCGATGCTCGTACTCGGAGGGTCGCTGAAGCGCCGGGAAAGGATCTCCGCGCGCCTGGGCGACGTACTGTCCATGCTCTACCTTGCCTCGGCCACGCTCAAGCGCTTCGAGGACGAGGGCCGGCAGGAGGCCGATCTTCCCTTCCTCGACTGGTCGCTCCAGGATACCCTGTTCCGCGCGGCCGAAGCCCTGCACGCGGTGCTCGCGAACTATCCGGTGCGGGCGGTCGGCTCGTTCCTGCGCCTCGCGACTTTCCCGCTCGGCCGGCACTTCGCGCCACCGAGCGACGCGCTCGGGCACGAAGTCGCGCGCTTGCTCATCGCGCCGTCGGCGGCTCGCGACCGGCTTTGCGCCGGCATGTACCTCCCTACGCCTGAGAGCGAACCGCTCGGGTGCCTAGAAGCCGCGCTCGACGCGGCGATCAAGGCCGAAGCGGTCGAGGCCAGGATCCGCGCGGCCCAGAAATCCGGGGCGATACGCGGCAGAACCGCCGAGGAGCTCGCGCAGGCTGCGCTCGCCGCGCATGTCATCGGCGCCGAGGAGCAAGCCCTGCTCAAGCGCGCAGCGGAGCTGCGCGACGAGGTGATCCGCGTGGACCATTTCCCGCAGGATCTCGGACTGTCCGAAGCGCTCCGGCCCGCGCAACCTCAGCGCGCCGCCGCTTGAAACCGGGGACAGACCCCTATTTTCCCCGAGTTGCTTTCATACGATGCGTGATCAAAAATAGGAATCAAAAATAGGGGTCTGTCCCCGGTTTTCCCGTCATCGGAGGCACGATGCCCAAGGACATCTACATCATCGACGGCGCGCGCACGCCGTTTCTGAAATCGCGCAACCGGCCGGGCCCCTTCTCCGCGAGCGACCTCGCGACCGCCGCGGGCAAAGCCCTGCTCGTGCGACAGCCCTTCGCACCGACGGAGCTCGACGAGGTGATCCTCGGCTGCGCGGCGCCCTCGGTGGACGAAGTCAATATCGGGCGGGTCGCTGCGCTGCGCATGGGCTGCGGGCAGAAGGTCCCGGGCTGGACCGTGATGCGCAACTGCGCCTCCGGCATGCAGGCGCTCGATTCAGGCGTAGCCAACATGCTCTCGGGGCGCTCGAACCTGGTCCTCGCGGGCGGCGTGGACGCGCTCTCGCGCGTGCCGCTCCTCTACTCGGAAGCCATGGTCATTTGGTTCTCGAACTACATGGCCGCGAAGACCTCCCTCCAGCGCGCCGGCATGTTCCTGAAATTGAAACCCGCTCAACTGCTCTCGCCCATCATCGGCATCATGAAAGGCCTGACCGACCCCTACGTGGGCCTTCTCATGGGTCAAACGGCCGAGAATGTCGCTTATCGTTTCGGGATCGGTCGCCGCCAAATGGACGAATACGCCGCGGAGAGCCACGCCCGCGTCATTCGCGCGCAGGAGAGCGGCGCATTCAGCAACCCGCATGACGGTCTGCCGGCGGAAATCACGCCGATCTACGACGAGGGAAACCTCTACCGGGACGATGACGGCGTTCGAAAGGATTCGACGGCCGAGAATCTTGCGAAGCTCAAACCCTTTTTCGACCGGAAGTACGGCAACGTCACCGCGGGAAATTCCTCGCAGATCACCGATGGCGCGGCGTGGCTGGTGCTCGCGACCGAGGAGGCCGTGAAGCGCCACGATCTGAAGCCGCTCGGCCGGATCGTCGATTCGCAGTGGGCGGGCCTGGATCCGGCGCAGATGGGTCTCGGACCGGTGCACGCCGCGACACCGATACTCGAGCGCCACGGCCTCGAGCTCAACGACCTCGATGCCTGGGAGATCAACGAAGCGTTCGCGGCCCAGGTGCTCGGCTGCCTCACGGCGTGGAAGGAGGACAAGTACTGCCGCGAGGAGCTGGGCCTGGACCGTGCGCTGGGCGAGCTCGATGGCGGAAAACTCAACGTCGACGGCGGCGCCATCGCGCTCGGCCACCCGGTAGGCGCCTCGGGCGCGCGCATCGTGCTGCATCTGCTGCATGTGCTCAAGCGCGCCGGCACCGCCCGCCAAAGGCCGCGGCGCGGCATGGCCTCGATCTGCATCGGCGGGGGCCTCGGCGGGGCGATGCTGGTCGAGGCGCTGTGACCGTCATGGTGGACAGCTACCAGCACTGGAAGCTCGAGACCGACCGCGACAACATCGTCTGGCTGTCGTTCGACAAGAAGGACGCATCCGCGAACGTCCTGTCCGCCGACGCGATGGCAGAGCTCGACCGGATTTTCGACGAGCTGCGCGCGAAGAATCCGCGTGGGCTCATCATCCGCTCCGCCAAGGACTCCGGGTTCATCGCGGGCGCCGACGTCGAGGAGTTCACCCGGATCAAGGACGCGGACGAAGCGATGCGCCTGGTCAAGCGCGGCTGGGATCTCTACAACAAACTCGCGGCCTTGCCGTTCCCGACGCTTGCGCTCGTCAACGGCTTCTGCATGGGCGGGGGCGTCGAGCTCGCGCTCGCCTGCCGCTATCGCGTCGCGGTGGATCAGCCCGGAACGCGCTTTGCGCTTCCCGAAGTGATGCTCGGCATCCTTCCGGGCTGGGGCGGCGTCAAGCGCCTGCCGCGCCTCGTCGGCCCGACTGCGGCGCTCGACATGCTGCTCACGGGGCGGGCCGTGGACGCGCGCCGCGCGAAGCGTCTGGGTCTCGTCGACGAGGCGGTGCCGCCGCGTATCCAGGACAACGCCGCGCGCGTGATCGTGCTCGAGGCGCCCCGCCCGAGAACACTGCCACTCTTCCAGCGGCTGATGAATTCCGGCCTGATGCGTCCGCTCGTCGTTCACCTCGCGAGAAGGGAGCTCGCTTCCCGGGCCTCGCCGGATCATTATCCCGCGCCTTACGCGATCCTCGAGCTGTGGCGGAGATACGACGGCGATCCGTTCGCGCCGCGACCCGAGGACCCGGCGTCGGTCATCGGGCTTCTCGAGGGCGATACCGCGCGCAACCTCATCCGCATCTTCTTCCTCCAGGAGCGCCTGAAATCGCTCGGAAAGGACAGCGACTTCAAGGCGCAACACGTTCACGTGGTCGGCGCGGGCGTCATGGGCGGAGACATCGCCGCCTGGTGCGCGATGCGCGGCCTGACGGTGACTCTTCAGGACCAGTCGGCCGAGCGCCTCGCGCCGGCGATGAAGCGCGCGACCGAGCTTTTCAAACGCCGGCTTCGCGACAAATCCCGGATCCGGGATGCGCTCGACCGGTTGATTCCCGACGTCGCCGGGGACGGAGCGCGGCATGCGGACGTCGTCATCGAGGCGATTTTCGAGAACCTGCAGGCGAAGCGCGAGCTGTTCGCGAAGCTCGAAGCGGCGGCGAAGCCGGAGGCGCTCCTCGCCTCGAACACATCGAGCCTCAAGCTCGCCGATATCGGCGCGAAATTCGAGGATCCGTCGCGCCTCGTGGGAATCCATTTCTTCAACCCGGTGCCGCAGTTGCAGCTGGTCGAAGTGGTCAAGGGCGCGGCCACCGACTCGGGAGTCGCGAAGCGGGCGGCGGCCTTCGTGCGGCAGATCGATAAACTGCCCCTGCCGGTCAAGGACTCGCCGGGTTTTCTCGTCAATCGCGTGCTCGGTCCCTACATCGACCAGGCGCTGCGCATGGTGGACGAAGGCGTCGCGCGGGAGACGCTCGACGCGGCGGTCACGGCGTTCGGCATGCCGATGGGGCCGATCGAGCTCGCCGATACGGTGGGCCTCGACATCTGCCTCGCGGTGGGCAAGGAATTGGCGGGCGAAAGCGCAGAACCCCCGAGAAAACTCGCGGAACTCGTCGCCGCGGGAAATCTCGGCAAGAAAACCGGCCGCGGCTACTACGTCTGGCAGAACGGCAAGGCGCGCAAAGGCGCCGCGCGCGGCGCCACGCCCGAACTCACCGATAAGCTCATCGCGCCCTACCTCGAGGAAGCTCGGGCCGTCGTCGCCGAAGGCATCGTCGCCGACGCCGACCTCGTCGACGCGGGACTCATCTTCGCTACCGGTTTCGCGCCCTTCCGCGGCGGACCGCTGAACTATATGAAGACCAAGGCCGGAAATTCCTGAGGGAGGGTCGAGGTGGCTCCAACACCAACGGTGGGCGCGCTGCGTTTGCTCGTATCGCTGTTCGCGCTGTGCGCGAGCAGCGCAATTGCTCAGGCGCCGACGAAGCCGCAGCCTCCCAGACCGCAGTCACAGGCTCCGGTCGCGGCGCCCTCCAAGCCGCCGGCCCCGCCGCGGTTCACGATCCAGCGTTTTCTCGTCGACGGAAATACGATCCTTTCGCAAGGGGAACTCGACAGGATTCTCGCGCCCTTCTCCGGAAAGGACCGCGACTTCGGACACATTCAGCGCGCGCTCGAAGCGCTGCAGGATGTCTACACCCGCCGCGGCTACAACGCGGTGCGCGTGAGCGTTCCCGAGCAGGACATTCGCTCCGGCCAGGTGCGTTTGCGCGTGGTCGAGGCGCGGATCCGGCGCGTGCAGATACAGGGCAATCGCTTTTTCGACGAAAAGAACGTCAGGGCGGGCCTGCCTTCGCTGAAAGAAGGCACCTCCCCGAACACGCGCGCGATCGGCCAGCACGCCCAGCTCGTGAACGAGAACCCGGCCAAGCAAGTGAGCGTGGCGCTGCAGGCCGCTGACGACCCCGGCCAGGTCGACGCGACCGTTCGCGTCACGGACGAAAAACCCTCCAGGGTCTCGATGTCCGCGGACAACACCGGCACTCCGGCGACCGGTAACTTGCGCACCGGCCTCGGCTACCAGAACGCGAACCTCTTCAACGGCGACGACGTGATCAATGCGCAGTACCTCAGCTCCCCGGGCCACGCGTCCGACGTGAAGGTCTTCGGCGCCGCATACCGCGTGCCCGTATACAAATTGAGCGGCGTCGTCGATGTCCTCGCCGGGTATTCGAGCGTCAATTCGGGCACGGTGCTGAATGATTTCACCGTGTCGGGCAAAGGGACGGTCTTCGGGCTGCGCTACACGCAACTGCTGGGGCGGATCGATAGCCACGAACATCGGGTCGCGCTCGGATGGGATTACCGCGCGTACAAGAACAGCGTCATTTTCGCGGATTCTGGCCAGTCAGAGGTTCCGGACATCACGGTCCGGCCGGTCTCGCTCACCTACATCGGCCGCGCGTCGCAGGTCGGGCGGGATTTGTCCTTCAACGTCTCCTACTCGCGCAACATTCCCGGTGGACCTAACGGCGATCAGGAAGCCTTCACTGGAATCCTGGATAGCAGCGGAAACCTAGTCGTGGATAGCAACGGAAACCCAGTCAGGCGCCCTGCGCGCGCCGGCGCTTCGGCCAAATATTCAATCTGGCGCGCAGGTGTCGTCTTCTCGCAGGTGCTGCCTTCGGATTTCATCCTGCGCGCGGCCGCGAACGCCCAGCAGACCCGCGACCTGCTCGTCCCGGGCGAGCAATTCGGGATGGGCGGCGCCGACAGCGTGCGCGGTTACTACGAGCGCGAGACGGCGAGCGACGTCGGCCGGCGGTTCTCGCTCGAGGGCTACGGCCCGGATTTCGGATCGTGGATCGGCAGCACCTGGCGCGCGCGGGCGCTCGTGTTCTACGACGCGGCGCGCGGCCACGACAATATTCCGGAGCGCGGCCCGGAAAACAAGCTCGGGAGCTTCGGCCTGGGCGTACGCGCGAACCAGGGCAAGTCCTTCGCGTTCCGGCTCGATGTCGCGCGGGTCACCCAGGATGCGGGCACCCGTCTGAAGGGAGAATACCGGGCCCATGCCGCTGTCGCTTACAGCTTTTGAGGCGGACCGCTTGTGCGAAAAGTCACATGCCACGCCTGCGACCGGGGTCTAGAATGAGTTTCCCGTTTGCTGCGGGAATGAAGTTTGCTGCGGAAATGAAGTCTATCGGGGGGTAGCCATGTCCAGTTCCAGCGCCAAGCGCAGGCGACGAGTCGATTTCAAGCCCAAGCTGATCGCGCTCTCGGTGGCCGCCTGCTTCGGTCTTTCCAATGGACCGAGTCTCGCCAATCCCACGGGCGGCACGGTCAGCTCGGGCAGCGCGACCTTCGCGAGCTCGGGCAACACGCTGACGATCACCAACAGCGCCGGCGCCATCATCAACTGGCAGGGCTTCTCGATCGGCGTCAACGAGATCACGCAGTTCCTGCAGTCCTCGGGTTCCTCGGCGGTGCTCAACCGCGTGGTAGGCGCGAACGGAGTGATCCCGCAAAGCGTGATCGACGGGATACTTTCCTCGAACGGCCGGGTGTTCCTGATCAACCCGAGCGGCGTCGTGATCGGTTCGACCGGGCGCATTGACGTCGCAGGATTCGTCGCTTCGAGCCTGAATCTCTCCGACCAGGACTTCCTCAACGGACGGCTGCGCTTCACCGAGACTCCCGGCGCGGGCGCCGTCTCCAACGCCGGCGTGATCGACACGAGCTCGGGCGGCCCGGGCGGGCGGGTGTTCCTGGTCGGCGCGGACGTGCAAAACTCGGGCGTCATCCGCTCCCCGCAGGGCGAGATCGTGCTGGCCGCAGGCAAGAGCGTGGAGCTGGTCTCCGAGAATTCCCCTTTCGTTACCGTGCACATCGTCGCTGACGCCGAGCAGGCGCTCAACCTGGGACGACTGATCTCCGACTCCGGCCGCATCGGCATGTTCGGCGCGCTGGTGCGCCAGGGCGGCGTCGTGGAGGCGAACAGCGCCGTGGTCGGCGCCAACGGCGAGATCCGCCTGATCGCCACGCGGGATCTCACCCTGGACGCCGGCAGCCTCACCGCCGCCAACGGACCGAGCGGAGGCACCATAACGCTTCAAGCGCAGGGCGGCACCAATCTCATCTCCGGAACGGTGGAGGCCACGGGCAGCTCGGGCCAAGGCGGAACGATCCACGCCCTCGGCGTGCGCGTCGGCGTGATCGGCCACGGTGTGATCGACGCATCGGGCGACTCGGGCGGCGGCACGGTCCTCGTCGGCGGCGACGCGCACGGCGCCAATCCCGACATCCAGAACGCGCAGCAGACCGTGATCGGTTCGGACGGAATCATCCGTGCCGATGCGGGCACCACCGGTGATGGCGGCCGCGTGATCGTATGGTCGGACGAGTCCACGAAGTTCTTCGGCAGCATCTCCGCGCGCGGCGGCTCGCAAGGCGGCAACGGCGGTTTCGTCGAGACTTCGGGCAAGGCGCTGCAGGCATTCGGCAGCGTGGACACGAGCGCGCCGAACGGCAACGGCGGCGAGTGGCTGCTCGATCCGACTGACATAAATATCGCAGCTATCGGCCTGGATCTGCTGACCTGCCCGGCCGGAATCTGCTTCGACGATCCTGCCGTGTTGGGCCTATCTCAGATTACGATCGGCACGATAGATGCCGGCTTGCGCACGAACGGGTCTGTGACCCTTCAAGCGCATCACGACATCAATCTGCAGACAGACCTGAACCTCACCTATGGAGGAGGTGCCTTCACCGCGCAAGCCGGTAACAACATCAACCTGGGCGGCAACATCACCGCCAACGGCACGAACATCAGTCTGAGGGCTAACGATCCGGCGTCGAATTCCGCGAGCGGAGTCGGCAGCATCACCTCGAGTTCCGGCTTCGGCAACATCACGACCAACGGCGGGAGCGCCAATCTCCTCGGTTACGGCGTCGCCGTCGGCAACATCAACACAAGCGGTGGAACCTTGGGGGTCGGCGGCGGCGTGAAGCTTGCGACCGACGGCGGCAACGTCACCGTCAACGGCCTCATCGACACTCACGGAGCGGACGGCAGCCCCAACGGACCCGTGGCCGGCTCTCGCGGCGGGGATGTAACGATCGAAAGTCTTGCCACTGCAACCTCCGGCACGGTGGCAATTTCTGGCGGCATTCTCACCTCTGGAGGCAACGGGGCCACTGTGACCGTCGGTCAAGGCGGTTCCGGCGGTTCTGCGGGGAACGTGTTGATCAGCAGCAAGGGACAATCGGTAACGGTCGGCGGCAACATCCTCGCCAACGGTGGAGCGGGCGGCAACGGAGCCGCAGGAAGCGCGGGCGGCAACGGCGGCGCAGCGGGAACGATCTCGATCTCTGGAGATGCCAGATCCATGGGCCCCATCTCTGCGATCGGCGGAAACGGCGGCACCGGCAGCGCGATCGGTCTCGGCGGCACCGGCGGTGAATTCCTGATATCCACTCCCGGCAACATTGCTCTCGGGGGAGCGATCAATGCCTACGGGGGACTCGACGGCGCTGGAATCACCCGCACGTGTTGTGGCTTGATCGACATCGTCGCGGGCGGAGCAGTGACCCAGGCCCAGACAGCGGCGCTGACGACGGATTCGCTTGTCGCCGCCGGCACGGACGTCAAGCTCGATCTGACCAACACCGTCAAGTCTCTCCAGGGTTCCGCCAGCAACGGCAACTTCACTTTCAACAACTCCGGAAACCTGGAGCTAGAAGGGGTCTCGGCCTCCAGGCTTGCTTCGATTTCGGCTACTGGAAACATCACCGGCAGCAGGTCTGCTGCGGGTCTCCCCCTTGCGGGAATCTCCACATCGGGCAGCCCCCTTGGCAACGGCGTTCAAGGCGGCACAGGAGTGACGCTCAACGCCGGCGGCGCGATCGGTTCGACCACGGCGCCGCTCGCCGTCGCGGCTCCGGCGCTGGCCGCGAGCGCCGCCTACGGCATCGCTATCGACTTGAACGCGTTCGGCCCCACGCCTGCCGTCGTCAACACGCTGACGACGACGACCGGCGACATCCTCTTCAATGCTCACGGCGGGACGACGATCACTTCGCTCGTGAGCAGCCCCGGCAACGTGACGATCAACAGCTTCGGCCCGCTCGACGTCCAGCAGGGCATCACTGCCGGGAGCGGCATCTTCCTGTCGACCGCGGGTCCTTCGCTTGGCAGCACGCTTCCGAACGACATGACGCTCAACGGGCCGTTCACCTACAGCACCGCCACCGGGGCGTTCGAAGTCACGATCGGCGCCTTCGGCACGCTGCATCTGGTGGCGAGCGGCCTCGGCCTGACCGCGCCGCTGTTTCCGAACCAGCTCAATATCACCAAGTTCACTTTCGTTTCAGGCGACCCGCTCGCCAATACGATCGTGGCCGCAGCCTACAACACCACGGCCGCGAGCGGGTCCCTCGGCGCACGCGTCGTCGAGGAAGCGCCGACGAAAGACAAGCGCGACGACAAGAAAGCGGCGGCGATATGCAAGTGAGCGCGCCTCGCCTGTCCGTCCGCGCTCTCGCGGCGGCTGCGCTGCTCGCCCCTCTGCTCGCCTTCGCGCAGGCCACCGTACAGCATCTGTCGGGGACTCTCTCCGTGCAGCGACCCGACGGCTCGGTGCTGGCTCTGGCAGAGCGCTCCGATGTCTTCGTCGGCGACGTGATCTCCACCGAGCGCGACAGCTATGCGCAGCTGCGCTTCACCGACGGCGGACAGGTGACGCTGCGGCCCAGCACTCAGGTCAAGATCGAGGCGTACGGCTACGATGAGGGCCGTCCCGAGCGCGACAGCTTCGCGATGCAGCTTTTCAGGGGCGGACTGCGTTCCCTCACCGGGCTGATCGGCAAGCGCACGCCCAATCGCAGCGCCTACAGGATGTTGACCTCCACCGCCACCATCGGCATCCGCGGCACCGACTATTCGGCGATCGACATCCCCGCGCCCGGGCCCGGCGAGAGCGCGCCATCGGACCTGCCACCGCCGGGGGTGTACGTCACGGTGGCCGAGGGGCAGATCGCGTTCATTGCGGGCGGCCTTGAGCTCGTGGTCGGCGTCGGACAGGTGGGCTTCTCCAACAATATCAATCTGCCTCCGAAGTTGATCCCCCCACCCCTAAATCTCCCGCAGGTCACCCCGCCGCCCACCTTCGGGCAAACGCTGAAGACGAGCAGCATCAACGCCGGCTCGAACATGGAGTGCGTGGTCCAGTAAGGCCTTGAGCCGCTACACCCGCCTTCTAGGCGGGCTTCTTCATTTCGAGGACT
Source organism: Betaproteobacteria bacterium (assembly GCA_005881575.1). GTDB lineage: Bacteria > Pseudomonadota > Gammaproteobacteria > Burkholderiales > SG8-39 > VBDM01. Next base: position 24,138 of record VBCA01000015.1, on the reverse strand, counting down.
CGTATCGCAGTGGCGAAAATCGATTTCGCCTGGGAACTGGGCGCGGGCACGGGGCACGTCGCAACCCTGCTGCCGATCGCGGCAGCGATGAAAACGCGCGGGCACGACGCGCGTTTCCTTCTCCGGGATCTTTCCGCGGGTGCCGACCTCGACGGCGCGGCGGAAATTCCGCGCGAGAGCGCGCCCATCTGGTCCGGGCCGCCGACCTGCGAGGCTCCTCTCAGCCTCGGCGAGATCCTGCTCAACTTCGGCTATCACGATCCGCCCCAGCACAAGGCCTTGATCGATGCCTGGCGGGAGCGCCTGAAGGGCTCGCACGCGGTGGTGGCCAACGTCGCGCCCGCCGCGCACCTCGCTGCGTTGACGCTCGGGATACCGAGCTTCGAGATTTCGCAGGGCTTTCACGTCCCGCCGCCGGCGATGCCCTCGCCGCCGCTTCGCCATTGGGAGCCCGCGCCGCGCGCGCGCCTGGAGGCGGCGGACCGCCGGGTGCTGCATGCGATCAACACCGTGCTCTCGGGCCACGGCGTGCGTCCGCTCGCGAACATCGGCGAGCTGTTTGCCGGCCGGGCCATGTTGCTCACCTATCCCGAGCTCGATATCTACCCCGAGCGCGGGCCCTGCGATTACTACGGCATCACCGATTCCGGCGAGGGCAAGGCCGTTCCCGACTGGCCGGCGGGTACCGGCCCGCGCCTGTTCGCCTACCTCTATTCTTACTTCAAGGGACTGGATCCCCTGCTCGCGACGATCGCGGCGTCGGGGTCGCCCACGCTCGTCTTCTGCCGCGGCATCGACCCGAAACTCAGGGAAAAATACGGCGGAGGCTTGATCGACTTCTCTGCAGAGGCGATGTCGGTGTCGAAGGTGCTGCCGAAGGCGCACGCCGTCGTATGCCACGGGAGCCACCAGATGACCGCGCAGGCGCTGCTCGCCGGAAAGCCGGTGCTGCTCCTGCCGACCCAGCTCGAGCAGTTCCTCATCATGAGGCGCGTGGTGCGCCTAGGCGCGGGTCTGGGCATTGCGCCCGATGTGCCGAACGCCGATTACGCGTCCGCGCTCACGGCGCTTACGGAAAAAGGGGAATACGCCGCGAAGGCGCTCGAGTTCGCAAAGCGCTACGCCCGCCACGAGCGCGGCGCCGCACTCGCCACGATAATCGCGCGTATCGAGGCGGCGCTGGAGCGTTCACGGTAACATTGCGCGGTGACGAACCTGCCTCAAGACAAGGACCCTATTCTTCGCGTCATGCCCATGCCGGCCGACGCCAACCAGCACGGCGACATTTTCGGCGGCTGGATCATGGCGCAGGTCGACATCGCCGGGAGCGTGCTCGCCGCGCGACGCGCGCTCGGCCGCGTGGTCACCGTCGCGGTCAACGAGTTCCAGTTCAAGCAGCCCGTATCCATCGGCGACGTGCTTTCCTTCTACGGCGACATCGTGCGCGTCGGCACCACTTCCATCACCATCTACGTCGAGGTGTACGCGCAGCGCAATCCTTCCGAGATCGAAACCGTCAAAGTCACCGAAGCGACGCTCACCTACGTTGCGACCGGCACGGACCGCAAGCCGCGGCCCGTCCCGCCGCTGGCGGACAGGAAGCGATGACGGGGTGGCTCGCGTGACGCGAGGCTCAGCGCTTCGGCGCTGCGATGTGCTTCGAGAGCTCGAGCTTGGCGATCGCGTTGCGGTGCACTTCGTCGGGCCCGTCGGCGAAGCGCAGCGTGCGCGAATGCGCGTACATGTAGGCGAGCGGGAAATCCTCCGACATGCCGCCGCCGCCGTGCGCCTGGATCGCCCAGTCGAGCACCTTGCACGCGACGTTGGGCGCGAGCACCTTGATCATCGCGATCTCGGCCCGCGCGGCCTTGTTCCCGACGGTGTCCATCATGTGAGCGGCCTTGAGCACCAGGAGGCGCGCCGATTCGATCATGATGCGCGCCTCCGCGATGCGCTCCTGCGTCACTGTGCGCTCGGCGACGGGCTTTCCGAAGGTGACGCGCGCCAGGCTCCGCTTGCACATGAGCTCGAGCGCGCGTTCCGCAACGCCGACCAGGCGCATGCAGTGGTGGATACGCCCGGGTCCGAGCCGCCCCTGCGCGATCTCGAAGCCGCGGCCTTCCCCTAGGAGAACATTGGAGGCCGACACCCTCACGTTCTCGAGCTCGATGTCCATGTGGCCGTGGGGCGCGTCGTCGTAGCCGAAGAGGTTCAAGGAGCGCAGGATTCTCACCCCGGGCGCCTCGCGCGGAACGAGGATCATCGACTGCTGCGCGTACTTCGCCGCGCCCGGATCGGTCTTGCCCATCACGATGAAGAGCTTGCAGCGCGGATCGCCCGCCCCCGATGACCACCATTTGCGGCCGTTGACGACGTAGTCGTTTCCGTTCCGCTCGATGCGGCATTGAATGTTGGCCGCGTCGGAGGAGGCCACGTCGGGCTCGGTCATGAGGAAGGCCGAGCGAATCTCCCCGCGAAGCAGCGGATCGAGCCATTGCCTTTTCTGCCCCTCGGACCCGTAGCGCTCCAGCGTTTCCATGTTGCCGGTATCCGGTGCTGAGCAGTTGAACACTTCCGGCGCCCAATGCACGCGCCCCATGATCTCGCACAGCGGCGCGTACTCGAGGTTGGAAAGCCCTTCGGGCGCCCGCCGCGAGCGTGGCAGGAAAAGATTCCAGAGTCCTTCGGCGCGCGCTTTCGGCTTCAGCTCGTCGATGAGCTTCGTGGGCACCCAGGGATTGCCTTTCGCGCGGTTCGCTTCGACCTCGTCCCGGAAGCGGCGCTCGTTCGGATAGACGTGCGCGTCCATGAAGCGCGCGAGTTTCCCTTGGAGCTCTTTCACCTTGTCGGAGTAGGCAAAATCCATTTCGCCCTCGTGCTACGCCGTCCGCATCGCCTTTTCGGCGTATTTCCACCCCAGGTCCGCGAGAGGGCGGGCGCGCCGGCCCGCCTCCAGCGCCTGCGCGCTCGCCGCCGTGCCCTCGAGCGCGCGTTTCATCACGCCCTGCAGGATCGCGGCGATACGGAACAGATTGTAGGCGAGATAGAAGTCCCAATGCTCAATCTCCCCGCGGCCGGTGCGCTCGCAGTATGACGCAATGTATTGCGATTCGCCCGGAATGCCGAGCGCGGCCAGGTCGAGCCCGGCGATGCCGCGAAATTGTCCGGGCGGAATATGCCAGCTCATGCAGTGATAGGAAAAATCCGCGAGCGGGTGCCCGAGCGTTGAAAGCTCCCAGTCGAGGACGGCGAGAATTCTCGGCTCGTGCGGATGAAAGATCAGATTGTCCATGCGGTAATCGCCGTGCACCACCGTCGTTTCGTCCCCGGCCGGAATGTTCTCAGGCAGCCACGCGATCAGAGCGTCCATGGGCTCGATTCGCTCGGTTTCCGAGGCCCGGTACTGCCTGGTCCAGCGCCCGATCTGCCGCGCGAGATAGTTGCCCGGTTTTCCGTAGTCCGAGAGCCCGGCGGCCGCATAATCGACCCGGTGCAGCGCCGCGATCACGCGGTTCATCTCGTCGTAGATCGCTGCGCGCTCTGATGGCGTCATGTGCGGAAGCGACTGGTCCCAAAGAACGCGGCCCTCGACGTACTCCATCACGTAAAACGCGCGCCCGATGACGCTCTCGTCCTCGCACAAGCAGTAAGCGCGCGGAACGGGAATACCCGCGTCCCTGAGCGCCGTGATCACGCGGAACTCGCGCTCCACGGCGTGCGCCGAGGGTAGGAGCTTAGCCGCCGGGCCGGGCTTGGCCCGGAGCACGTGGTGTTTTCCCGCGGCCTCGATCAAATACGTAGGATTCGACTGGCCGCCTTTGAACTGCTCGACCGTGAGGGGCCCGGAAAAACCGTGGTTGCGGAGATAGCCCTCCAGCGCTCCCACGTCGAAACGCTGGTGCTCCTGGATCGGCATCGTGCCCGTGAATTGCCCGCTCAAACGAAGTGGCCCTCTCCCCGCGAATGCCCTGACGCCGCTGTCACCCGAGCACCACTGAGCGTGTGCTCACTTCCAAATAGACATTCTCGCTGCATATTTTGAATAAATGTTATTAATCATACTATTAAGTTATACATTCCCACCATAATGATGCTTGGCGCGCTTCCTGCTTCAAGTAGGGTAAGGACACGGATTGCCTACCGGAATATAGGAGACAGACCATGGAAACCGTAATCATCGCACTCCCGATCCTGTGCGTTGCAAGCCTCGCCCTGGGTACCGCGCTCTCCATGTATCAGGTGATGCAACGCTGCAAGGTAACAGACCGCTTCACCTCCGTTGTCGCCAACGATTTCCAAACCGGCTATCGCCGCCTCGTGCGCAACCGCCGCCGGTAAGAACCTGTCTCCTCCGTAGCACCTTTCGGCGTATCCGCGTCTTACGGCTACGCCGATTTTTTTTGTGGGAGGTGTCCGTGGCGCCCGAAAACGGGGCAGGACCCAGAACGATGATCGCGATTAAGCCTACTGTGGCTGATCTGTACCACCGTCAAACAAGCGTCGAGGATATACAGCGGCAGCTGCGCCTCGACAATCCGCATTGCACCGAAGCGGAAATCGAAATTCGCCTGCGCAGATACTCGCTCGCCGTCGACATGTGCAAGGTGAGTCGCGCGCAGACGCGCGCCTGGAACTGGACCGCCGCGGGCCGGGCGCTGAACGGAGCCTATCGAGCCCTCGGTGAGGAACCCCCCATCGCCGACCACCACGAGGCCGGGCTCATGCTCCACTGCGGCAAGCATCCCGTGCAGAAAGTCTAGTAAACCGGCTTTTCCCTGAAGTACTGGAAGCGGTCGATCGAGCGCAGCCTCAACTCGCGCACGTCCGCGCCCTGCAGGATCTTGAGCGGAACTTCGACCCCGGCCGCGCCCAGGCCCCACACCCTGCGATAGAGCTCCTCGTGGCTCTGGACCGCGTCCGCGCCGACGCCCACGACGATATCTCCGCTTCTGACCCCGGCCTTGTCCGCGGGGCCCTCCGGCGAAACACGCGTCACGAGAAGGTGACCGTGCAGCTCCTCGGTCGCGAGACCCAGCCACGGACGCGCAGGCCCGCTCCTGCGTCCTTTCTCGATGAGGTCGGCGAGGATCGGTTTCAGCAGATCGATCGGCACGAACATGTTTCCCGGAATCTCCGACCCGCTCTCCTGCGTTTCGCGCACGTAAAGCGAACCGATGCCGACCAGTTTCCCTTCGCGGCTTACCAGCGCCGCGCCCGCCCACTGCAGGGTCGGCGGCGCCGTGAAGATCGCGGTCTCGAGCAGATATTCCCAGCTCGCTGCGAACTTGCGCCTGGAGACGACGTACGCAAGACTCGCCGCGTCGCGGCCGCCCGCCGGCAGGACCATGACAGCCTCGCGCATGGCGAGGTCGGCTGCCAGCCCCATGGGCATGGGCTTCACCCCCAACGGCGCGCCCGAGCGCAGCAATCCGAAGCCGCTCGCGTGGTCGTAACCGACCAAGGTGGCGGGAACGGTCCTCTCGTCCCGCGTGGTGATCTCGATCGAATCGGCCTCGATCACGATATAGCCGATCGTGACGATGTGCCCGCGCTCGTCGATCACGACGCCGGTTCCCTCGCGGCTCGAGCCCAGGGTCGTATTGCTGCGGGCGTTGGGAATGGCCTTCATCCTGACCCGCACCACGGCGGCAAGCATCTCCTCCGCCTCCCTTTCGAGCTCCGCCTGGGTTTGCTGGGACTTCTGGACGCGAGGTCTTTCCTTGGGCTCTTCAGCTGCGGCGCCTCCCCATCCCAGCAGCAAGGCCGCCGACACCGCCACAATTCGATTCTTGATCATCGTCGTTCCCTGTGATGCCGGAATTGTCTTACTAAACGGCGCCCATTTCTACTGTCCGGCCAAGCGGCGTCGGCCCTGCCCGGGTTATCATTTCTCCATGGGCGCCTCGCGCGGCATGAGCCTGTTCCTCAACCTCGGGCATACGCTCGATCACCTCCTCATGCTCATTTTCCCCACTGTGGTGCTCGCGATGGGTGCGGAGCTCGGCCGCGGCTACGCGGATCTCCTGCCGCTCTCCCTCGGCGGCTTCATCGCCTTTGGCGCTTTTTCGATCCCTGCAGGCTGGCTCGCCGACCGCTGGAGCCGGCGAGGCTTGATGGTGGTGTTCTTCTTCGGCATCGGCACCGCGAGCATCCTCACAGGCTTCGCCACCGGCCCGCTGCACATCGCCCTCGGCCTCACGCTCGTCGGCGTGTTCGCTGCGATCTACCACCCGGTCGGCATCGCCATGCTCGTCGCGAACCGGGAGAACGTGGGCCGGGTCCTCGGAGTGAACGGGGTCTTCGGCAACGTCGGCGTCGCGTTCTCCGCGCTGATCGCGGGCGCCCTCGCCGACGCCGTCGGCTGGCGGGCGGCGTTCATCGTTCCGGGCGCAATCGCCCTCGGCGTGGGTGCGGCATTCGTGCTGTTCACAAGCGAAACGCAGGCCGAGACGCCGCTGCGCCGGAGCGGGTTCTACAAGGCCTCGCGCGCGGACCTCGCCCGCGTGTTCGCAGTCCTCACTGTCGCCACCGCCTGCGGCGGGGTGATCTTCAACGCAGCGACCATTTCCATGCCCAAGGTGTTCGACGAGCGCCTCTCGGCCCTGACCCATTCGACCTTCGGCATCGGGATGCTCGTGTGCGGCGTCTATCTGATCGCTGCGGTGGCGCAGCTCTGCGTCGGCTGGTGGCTCGACCGGCGCCCGCTCAAATCGGTGTTCGTCCCGGTGGTCGCGCTCCAGGTACCGCTCCTCGCTCTCGCCGGAACGACCGAAAGCTACCTGATGCTTGCGACCGCCGTGGCGATGATGTTCTTCGTGTTCGGGCAGATCCCGATCAACGACGCCATGATCGCCCGTTACACCGCGGAAGAATGGCGCGCACGCGCCTATGCGGTGCGCTACGTGGTCTCGTTCGGAGCGAGCGCGCTAGCCGTGCCGCTCGTCGCCTGGGTCTACAAGTCGAGCGGGGACTTTAAGCTCCTGTACTACGTGCTCGGAACGCTCGCCTTCATCACTTTTACTGCAGCGTTGCTGTTCCCGACCGAGGAAGAGAAAGCGACCGCCAAAGAAATGGCGGCCTAGCCCGCCAAAATACGAGGGGGGATCGACCATGAAATCGCTGCGCGCCGTTGTCCTGTGTGCGCCCTTCCTGACGGCTGCGGCAGTCGCCCAGACGATCGGCATCGTGACCACCCCGGCGGGGTCCTTCTCCAACTCTGCGGGGCAGGCGATCGCCAAAGTGCTGGTCGAGAGGGCGAAGCTCCGGGCCATCGTCCAGGCACAGGCGAGCACGGGGTTCGAGGAAGTGGAAAGCGGCTCGGCCGATTTCAACGTGTCGAACTCGTTCGACGCGACTTTCTATTCGACCGGCACCGGGGAATACGAAGGCCGGGGCAGGCAACCGGCGATGCGCTACGTCGGCTCGCTCATTCCGTACCGGGTCGCCATGCACGTGCGCGCCGACTCCAGGATCAATTCGATCACCGATCTCAAAGGCAAGCGCGTCTCGAGCGAGTTCAACGCGCAAAAGACGATCGCGCGGATCATCGAGGCGCACCTCGCGAACATGGGGCTGGGGTACGGCGACGTGGTGAGGGTTCCCGCGCCGAACGTCGTCCGGCAGGCGGAGGACTTCATGAGCGGCAAAGTCGACGTGCTGTTCTTCGCCCTGGGCTCGGCGGCGATCAAGCAGGCGAACGCGAGCGTCGGAGGACTGCGCGTCCTGGAAGTCGGCACTTCGCCCGAGGCGCTGAAGCGCACACAGGCGCTTCTGCCGGGCGCCTATGTGATGCAGGTCGCGCCGAATCCCGCGCTCGACGGGATCACGAAGCCGACCAACCTGATCGCCTTCGACATGGTGCTGATCACCAACGCCAAAGTGTCAGACGACGTCGTCTACTCGGTCGCGAAGGCACTGCACGACGGCAAAGAGGACCTGGTCGCGACCTTCCCTCCGTTCGCGCTCTTTCAGCCGCAGAACATGGCGAAGTCCCTCGAGGGTGTTCCCCTGCACCCCGGAGCGATGAAGTACTACAGGGAAATCGGGATAAGCAAGTAGCTCAGTTTGCGTCCAGCACCGGCAGGATCAGCTGAGACGGGTGCGCCGCGTCGTGGTGAATCGTGTCGCTGCCGATCTTATCGGGGCGATAGACGTGGAAGAAGAGGCCGTCCGTGATGGGTGAATCCCCGCAGGCGATCTCGACGCGGATTCGGCTGCCCTTCTGGAAGCGCCAGGCGATCGCCATCAGCGGAATCTCGAGCGCGTAGACCTTACCGGGCGCGAGCGGCCTTGGGTTCGCGTGCGTGTAATGCGGAACGTCTTCCGTGCTGCGCGAGGGATCGCGGTCCATGGCGTGCGAGGCGCGCAGCCAGCCCTTTGTGACGATGACGTAGCGCGGCTGCGCGCCTCTGGCGCGCTCCTCCGGCGCCAGCGCGAATTGCTCCGACACCTTGACGTGGAAGTCCATGTCGTTGCGCGTCGATGAGGCGTGCAGGATCACCTTGCCGTGGCCGGCGATTTCCACATCGGTGTCGAGAGCTGTGGTCGTGAAAGTGAGCACTGCCGCCGCAGGGTCGGGGCCCTGCGGCCCGACCGCGACCACCCCGAGCACCCAACGCGCGTGGGGATAGGCGTAAGTCGTGCTCCCTCCGTCAACCGCGGGCGGCGTGCTCTGCAGCGAGCCGTCGTTGAGCGATGTGACGCTCCCCGTCGGCCCTTTGCCGAGATAGAACCTCGCTTTTCGCGTGCCCGGCGGCGGCCAGGAGTCGAAGGAGCGCACGACGCCCGAGTTCTTGACGATGTATTCAACGTTCGGCCGCTCGTCGTAGCTCGTCTTCTCGCCTTTCAGGTGCTTGGCGTAGAACGGCAGCAGGTGTTTCTTGTGGAACTCGACGTTGTTGAAATCGATCTGCGAGGTGACCGCGGTCGCCGTCCCGGTGATGAAGAGCTTCTTCGGCCCCGACACCTTGTGGTAGCCGAGGATGTTCCCGGCCAGGTGCAGCTCCATCTTCGCCCACACGCCGATGGAAAAAACCGGCACCTTGATCTTCTCCAGATTTTCCGCGGCAGCCCGCTCCTTCCAGTAGTCGTCGTAATTCGGATGGCGCTGCACGTCGAGGTAAAAATCCTTCTCGAGGATGCGCGGGTGGTCGCCGTTCGCCGGGTAAAGGTTCGGCACGCGCACGCTCGCGTTGAACCAGTACAGGGGGAAGTTGCTCTCGATCCCGCCGCGAAACGCGAGGTAGCGGTAGGGGTCGTTCATCCCGTCGTAGGGGGCGAGGCAGGCCAGGTGCGGCGGGTTCTGTATGCCCATGAACCACTGCGACATGCAGTAATACGACTGGCCGATGCCGGCGACCTTGCCGTTCGACCATTTCTGTCTTGCGATCCATTCGATGACGTCGTGGAGGTCCTGCTGCTCCGCGCACGAGAGGAAACCGAACTCGCCGCCCGAGATGCCGGTGCCGCGCACGTCGGCGTGCACGTAGGCGTAGCCCTGCTCGACGTACCATTCGATCGGACCGGTCTCGCGCCACAGGAACATCGGCCGCGGCGGCAGCTCGTTGTTGTCGTAGCGGTAGGGCGAAGCGGCGAAGAGCGCGGGAAACGGCCCGCTTCCTTCCGGGCGATAGATGCGCACGCCGATCTTCACGCCGTCCCGCACCGGGACCTGCACGTCTTTCTCTTGGATCATTTTTAGGTTCCTGTCAGGTCTTGTCGCCGATCACGTATTCCTCCGCCACCAGCCGCACCGCGGGGGCGTTCATCTGCACGAAATTCTCCTCGTCCTTGCGCATCATCGCGGGAACGGGTCCCGCGAACATCGCGCGGATGTCCTCGACCCTCGCGAAATAGAGCTCCGCAAGGCCGTCGAATTCCGGAACCGCCGGGTTCTCGGGCAGCGCGAAGCTCGCGATGATGCGCTGCATGCTCGTGGTCTCGATCACCTCGCGCTCGAGCTTCGAGTGCTGGTTCAGCCAGTAATCCTTGAACTGCGCGTGAGTCAAGTCGCGGCGCCTGCTGATGGTCCGGATGGTTTTCAGCTGCCCCGATCTCCGCATCGCCACGTCCTCCTTTTCGGACACGAGATACTCATCGGCGAAGATCTGCGGCGAAGACCTCGGATCGATGAAGTTCTTCGCGTCCTCGCGCATCGCCGCGGTCCCCGGCCCCGACAAGGTCGCGCGGGCGTCTTCGGCGTTCCTGAAATAGAGCGCCACCATGCCGTCGAACGGCGGCACGGTCGCGCCCAGGGCCACCTCGCCGGTGGCGATGCTCGCCACGACCTTTTGCAGCGGAGTCGTTGCCATCGCGCGGCGCTCGTGCAGGGCGTGCCGGGTGAGCCAGTAGTCCTTGAATTGGGCGAGCGTCAGGTCCGCCCGCCGCTTGACCAGGCGGATGATCTTGACCCCCGCAGCCTTATTCACGATTCGATCCCGGCCCTTCATCCCTCGGCGGCGACGGCGCGCCGGCGGACGGCCTTCTCCCGGACGAACAACGCGACGGCCAGGCCTACTCCCGCCGCGTTGATCCAGCGCTCGGCGCCGAAGGCATTCGCCGGCATGAACAGGCACAGGCCCGCGACGCCGTGGCAGACGCGCGCGGCGAATCCCAGGGGACGCGCCGCGTAACCCATCATCGCCGCAGAAATGAACCAGACACCCGCGACCGCTAGGGACAAATCGACGGCGATCGAAAGCGGATCGCCTTTCAGCAACAGCGTGCCCGAAAACACGAAGAGAAAGGGAATCACGAACAGCGTCCACCCGAAGGCCATGGCCACCCAGCCGGTGCGGTTGGGATCGGCGCCCGCGAGGTTCGCCGCGACGAAGGCGGCGATCGCCACCGGCGGCGAGATCATCGACAGGCACCCGTAGTACATGATGAACATGTGCGCGGCCATCGGAGCTATCCCCATCTTGACGAGCGCAGGAGCCACCAGCGTCGCGAGCACGATATAGACGCCCACGGTCGGCAGGCCGAGTCCCAGGATGATGTTGGCGGCGGCCGAGAGCACGAGCAGCGCGACCAGGCTTCCGCCGGCGAGAAGGATCAGCACGAGCGTCAGCGTGAATCCCACGCCCGAGTAGTTGAGCGCGCCGATCATGATCCCGGCCGCCGCGCCGAGCATGAACAGATCGAGCGCCGCGATTCCCGCGTTGCGCAGCATCACGGCGAGATCGCGAAAGCCGATGCGTTTGCCGCGGAAGGGAACGAGGACGCCGAGCGCGAGCACGATCGCGGTCGCGACCAGCCCCGCCATCTCCGGTTCGTAGTTCAGGCCGAACAGCGAGTAGACGAGCGCCGCCAGGGGCAGCAGGAAATACCAGCCCTCCCTGAGAACCCGGCCGAGCCGCGGGATTTCCTCCCTGGGCATCGGCAGGATCTTGCTCTTCGCCGCCTCGAGATCCACCTGGATGAAGAGCGCGACGTAGAAGAGGAGCGCGGGTATGATCGCCGCCAGGGCGACCTCGTAGAAAGGCACCTGGAGGAACTCGGCCATGATGAAGGCCGCGATCCCCATGACGGGCGGCGTGATCTGGCCCCCCGTGGAAGCGCAGGCCTCGATCGCGGCCGCGAGATGGGGCCGGAACCCCGCGCGCTTCATCAGCGGGATCGTCACCGTGCCCACGGTCATCACGTTCGAGACGATGTTGCCCGAGATCGACCCGAAGAGGGACGATCCGACGATCGCGATCTTGGCCGGACCGCCGCGGTACCTCCCCATCAGCGCCATGGCGATGTCGGTGAAGAAGGCGGAGCCGCCCGCCTTGAGCAGCACCTGGCCGAAAAAAACGTACACCACCACCACGGTCGCGATGATCTTGATCGCAATGCCGAGAATCGCGCTCGAATCCCAGACGAGGTAATAGGCCAGGCGCGGCAGCGGGATCGAGCGCGCGGCGAACTCCCCGGGCAGATATCCCCCGAACATCGCGAGCACGATGAAAGCAAGGGTGGTATAGAAAAGCGCCGCGCCCGAAGTGCGGCGCAGCCCCTCGAGGAAGAGCACGAGCAGCACGCCCGCGGCGAGGAGTCCGTCCCAGGGTTGCTTCGAGGTGAGCTCGGAGAGACCCGCATAGCGAATCGCGAGGTAAGCCGACGCGGTAAAGCCGGCGACCGCCGCCGCAGCATCGTACCAGGGGACCGCGCCCGCGCGGCCGCGCTCGCCGGCCGCGGATACGTGCAGGAACACCAGCGGCGTGGCGATCGCGAGCAGGCCGGCGAGAACCTGCTCGGTGTAGAGAGAGAGTCCCGCCACGCGGAACAGGTCCGCGGACAGCGCGATCGCGGCGCAGGTGAGCACGACCGCCAGTACGCTGATGAGCCTCCCCATCGGAGAACTCTATCGAGAGCGGCCGGCTCGCGCAATCCCGTCAATTTCCCCCTGCCGCCGCGAAAGGAGTTGAAGCCCCGCACCGCAACGTGGCAATCTACGCGCAGGAGGAAACATGAGATCACGACTTGCCGCCCGGCTCGCGTGCCTCGCCGCCGCCTCATCCATGGCTGCGACGATCCACGCGCAGCAGGACTTCCCGAACAAGCCCGTCCACATCATCGTCGGCTATGCCGCCGGCGGCGGCAACGACATCATCGTGCGCGTAGTTGCGCCGAAGTTGTCCGAGGGCCTGGGGCAGCCGGTGATCATCGAGAACAAGCCCGGCGCGCAAGGGATCGTCTCCTGCGAATACGTCGCCAAGTCCGCTCCCGACGGCTATACGCTGCTCATGGGGCCGAGCGGCCCCATGACCATGAACCCGGCGATCTATTCCAAGCTTTCGTACGAGCCGCTGCGGGACTTCGCCCCGATCTCGATGATCGGGGATTTTCCGCTCATTCTGGTGGTGAGCGCATCGCTCCCGGCGAACTCGGTGAAGGAGTTGATCGCGTACGCCAAGGCGCGGCCGGACAAGGTGAACTACGCGGCGAGCGCCGCGCCCTTCCAGCTCGCCGCCGAGCTCTTCAACCAGAAAACGGGGACGAAGTTCGTCCACATTCCCTACAAGAGCAGCGGCGAATCGGTCGGAGCGGTGATGTCGGGACAGGTGACCATGACCATCATGGATCCGCCGCCGGCGATCGGTCCGCTGAAAGGCGGCAAGGTGCGCGGGCTCGCGGTGACCGGCGCGCTGCGCGACCCGAACTGGCCCGAGCTGCCCACGCTCGGCGAGGCCGGCGTTCCGGACGTCGAAATCCGCCTCTTCACGGGGTTTCTCGCGCCCGCAGCCACACCGAGCACGATCGTGAAGCGGCTGCAGCAGGAATTGGCGCGCGTGGTGAAGCTCCCCGAGATCAAGGAGCGGCTGGATCAGATGGCGATCGTCCCCTCGGGCAACACACCGGAAGAATTCCGGCAGATCATCGCGAGGGACATCGCCAAGTGGACGGCGGTGGCGAAGGCCGCCAACATCAAGGCGGACTAGCCCCGTTTGGCCTTCTTCTTTCGCGCCTGCTTTTTTCGTACCACTGTGCGCTTCCCCAGAGGTTTCGCCGGCCGCATCCACAATCGCCTGCTCGCGAGGCGCGCGCCTTGCGCGAGCGCCTCGAGCTTCGCCCACGCGATCTCCGAGCTCCCGACGCGCGGCCCAAGGCCGCAGTCGGTCCCCCCCATGACGTTCTCGCGGCCGAGGAGCTTCGCGTAGCGCAGCAGGCGCTGGGCGACGAGCTCCGGGTGCTCGATGAAATCGCAGCAGTGGCCGACGACCCCGGGGATGAGCACCGCGCCCTCGGGCGGCTTCACTTGCTCGAACACCCGCCATTCGTGCTCGTGGACCGGGTTCGAGGCCTCGATCGAGTAGCTCGAGGCGCGCACGCGGAAGATGATGTCGATGATGTCCGCGAGCGGAATATCGTTGCGGTGCGGGCCGTGAAAGCTGCCCCAGCAGACGTGCAGCCGGACTTTCTCGCGCGGGATGCCGCGCAGCGCGTGGTTGATCGCGTCCACGCGCAACGTCGCGTACTTGCGGTACTCGCGCACGCTCATGTCGGGATACATCTGCCAGCCGTCCGGCAGATCCGGATCGTCGATCTGCAGGAGGAACCCCGCATCGACGATCGCCTGGTACTCGTCCCGCAGCGCTTCGGCGATCCCCTGGACGAATTCCTCCTCGGTCCTGTAATGCTCGTTGCGGAGCCAATGCTCGACCGTGCCCGGCGTGTTAGCCGGAAGAAAAGCCTCGGCGACCTTCATGCCCTGGAGCGCCGCACGGAAATCCTCGAGCTCCTGTCTCAGCGCCTCGCGGCCGACGTAGCGCAGCGGCGCGACGCAGCAGCTCAGCCGCTTTCGCATCGCGGCGCCGCTGAGCGCGCCTTTGCCCGCGCCGAAGTACATGGGAAACTGCCGCAGATCGCGGGCGGTGATGTCGAGCGGGGCGGCATCCACCTCGGGACGATAATCGCGCATCTCGATCCCGGCGATGCGCTCGCGCACGTAGTTGGTGAAATTGCTCTTCCCGAGCTCCCCGTCGTTGACGCTGTCGACGCCGCAGGCGATCTGCTTGCGCACGACCTCGGCCACCTCGCTCTTCAAGCGCGCGGCGAGGGCCGACTCGTCGTGGGGCTGTCCCTCGGCGCGGGCGAGGACCATGCGGCGCAACTCGTCGGAGCGCGGCAGCGCTCCCGCGTGCGTCGTCAGGATCCTGTCGGTGCTGCGTATCATCGCCCTTCCTCGGGATCGATTCCGAAACCGTGCGCTACTCGGCGTTGATGTTGTTCTTCTTGATGACCGCCGCCCAGCGAGCGTGATCGCGCCGCATCAGGGCGCTCAGCTCCTCGGGGGAGGAAGACGCCGCGTCCATGCCCTGCTTCTCGAAGTTGGACTTGATTTCCGGAAGCGAAAGGATGGCGCGCAGCTCGGAATCGAGCCTGGAGACGACCGGCGCAGGCGTGCCCTTGGGCGCCATGAAGGCGTACCACATGTCCACGTCCGCGCCCTTCACTCCGAGCTCCTGCAGGCTCGGGATGTCCGGCGCGTTCGGGTGGCGCTTCGCGCTGCCCACCGCGAGCGCCTTCAGCCTTCCGGCCTTGACGTGAGCCATGGCCACGTGAATCGGCACGAATCCGACGTTGACCTCCCCGGAGAGGAGGTCGGTGAGCGCGCCGGCGCTGCCCTTGTAGGGCACGTGCAGCAGATTCGTCCCGGTCAGGTCCTTGAACAGCTCCATCGACATGTGATGCGGCGTGCCCACGCCCGGAGAAGCGTAAGTGAGCTTGCCGGGGCTCGCCTTCGCTTGCGCGATCAGATCGGCGACCGAATTGATGTTCGCCTTGGGATTGGCCGTGAGGAGCAGCGTCCCCCAGGCGGCGAGCGAGATCGGAGAAAAATCGGTGAGCGGGTCGTAAGGGACGTTGCGGTACAAGCTGGCCGCGATCAGCATGGTGTTCGCGGTGATCATCACCGTGTGCCCGTCGGGCGCGGAGCGCGCGACCGTCTCGGCCCCGATGTTCCCGCTCGCTCCGGGTTTGTTCTCGACGACGATGGGCTGTCCCAGGCGCTCGGAGAGCTTCGGCCCCACGGTGCGGGCGATGATGTCCATGCCGGTGCCGGGCGTGAACGGAACGACGACCTTGATCGGCTGGGACGGGTAGGCCTGCGCGAGCGCGCCCTGCGCGGGGAGCGCGGCGCAAGCGGCAAGGACGATTCGGAAGATGACGCGGAGCATCGTGGGTATTGTAGCGTGATTGCGCCCGGGCCCGGCCGGGCGCGTCCCACTCGTCTCCCACTTTCGCGTTGGGCCGAAAAAGAGTTGACAGCGCGCGGTGCTTCGCCTCAAATTCTTTTCCCCAGCGCCTTGCAGAACCCGACGGGAGTCGCCCATGACACAACGAAAAACGCCCCCCTTTCGCGCCGACCACGTCGGAAGTCTCCTGCGCCCCGCCGAGCTGCACGAGGCGCGCGCGAAGGCGAGGCGCGGCGAGATGGGTGCGGAAGCGCTCCGCGCCCTGCAGGACAGGCACATCCGCGATGCCGTGGCGAAACAGGAATCGGTCGGCATGCAGCTGGTCACCGACGGCGAGTTCCGCCGCGACTGGTGGCACATCGATTTCATCCACGGCTTCGACGGCGTGGAGCTCGCCGCCGGCGACGCCTACGGCGACGCGAAATTCAAGAACACCGAGGAGCAGCCGCCTTTCATGACGGTGAAGAGCAGGATCCGGCGCAGCAAACCCTCCATGCTCGAGCACTTCAAGTTCCTCAAGTCGGTGGCGAAGCGCACGCCCAAGTTCACCATGCCTTCGCCGGCGATGCTGCACGCGCGCGGAGACCGCGCCTCGCTCAGGAAGACCTATCCCGACCTCGACGAATTCTGGGCCGACCTCACCCAGGCGTACCGCGAGGAAATCGCCGACCTGTACCAGGCGGGTTGCCGCTACCTCCAGATCGACGACACGACGATCGCGATGTGGGGCGACCCGAAGGTCCAGGAGCAGTTCAGGAAGCTGGGCGACGACCCGAAGAGGGACGCGGCGATGTACGCCGACGCGGTGAACGCCGCGATCCGCGACGTGCCGGAGGACATGACGGTCGCGATCCACACCTGCCGCGGCAACTTCAAGAGCACCTGGCTCGCGAGCGGCGCATACGCCGATTTCGTCGCCGAGCGGGTGTTCACCGGCCTCGAGGTCGACGCCTTCTTCCTCGAGTACGACACCGAGCGCGCCGGCGGCTTCGAGCCGCTGCGCTACGTTCCCAAGGGCAAGACCGTCGTGCTCGGCCTCGTCAGCTCCAAGGTGCCGGAGCTGGAAAAGAAGGACGACCTCAGGCGCCGCATCGACGCGGCGGCGAAATTCGTGCCGCTGGAGAACCTGTGCCTCTCGCCGCAGTGCGGGTTCTCGAGCACCCACCACGGCAACAAGCTCACCGCCGACGACCAGTGGAGGAAGCTCGGGCTGGTGCTGGAAGTATCGAAGAGCGTTTGGGGGTGACGGGCGCACCGGCCCACGCGCCGGTCAGCTGTGTTCCCCTCCTTGGATAAGGAGGGGTGGCGCGGAGCGCCGGGGTGGTTTGACAGGCACACCTACCACCCCGCCGGCTGCGCCGGCACCCCTCCTCGACGAGGAGGGGAAATCGTTTCGCAACGCCCTCTCACCACACCGCGCCGCGCGCAGTGACCGGCCACAACGCCTCGACCTTCCGCTTGCGCACGCACACGAACCAGTTGTAGAGATTCACGGTCGGGTCGCAATGGCCCGGCACGAGGAGCAGCTTCTCGCCGAGCGTCGGCGCCATCGTGCCCGCGGAAATCTTCAGCACGCCGTGCTCATCCGACGCCTTTGCATACTCCACGCCCGGCCGCTCGTGCACCTGCGGCAGCCCGGAGTCCACGCTCGAAGCCTTGAGCCCGGCATCGAGCACCGCGCGATCCGGCGCGGGCGCGCTCATCACCGTGGCCAGCACGAAAAGGCTCTGCTCGAAGCGCGGCCAGCCCTCTTCCCAGACGTTGCGGTTGTAGTCGGCGTCCATGAACACGTAGGAGCCCGGCTGGATCTCGTTGTAGACGCGGCTCGCGCTCTCGAGCATGAAAGTCCCGGTGCCCGCGCCGGTGACCGTTTCGCAGGCGATTCCGGCTCTTTCGATCAGCGTTTTCGTGAGCGTCGCTTTTTCCGCCGCGGCGGCGATCGCCGCGCGACGCTGCGCGGGGGCGCGAACGTGCTGAGCGGACCCGTGGTAGGCGTGCAGGCCGGCAAAGCGAAGATTCCGGCTGGCCGCGATGCGGCGCGCGAGCGCGAGCGCCGGTTCACCCGGCTCGATACCGCAACGATGCGCACCCACGTCGATCTCGACCAGCACCTCGATCCGCACGCCTTCGGCGCGCGCCGCGGCGTCCAGATCGGCTACGTTGCCCGCGTCGTCGGCCAGAACGCCGACCTTGGCCTGGCGCACAAGTCGGGCGAGGCGCGCAAGTTTCTGCTTTCCCACGATCTCGTTCGTCACGAGCACGTCGGCGACACCGCCCGCGACCAGCGCCTCGGCCTCGCTCACCTTCTGGCAGCACACGCCGACCGCCCCCGCGGCGATCTGCGCCCGGGCGATCTCGGCGCACTTGTGGCTCTTCGCGTGCGGGCGCAGGCGCACGCCGCTGCCCTTCACCGCGTCCGCCATGCGCTGGAGGTTGCGCTCGAGGGCATCCAGATCGAGAACGAGCGCGGGCGTGTCGACTTCGTCGAGGGCGATTCCGATGGAGGTCTCATGGGACGGCGGCACGGCGCCGCCATTCTAGCGATATTCACGAAAACCGATGGTTTTGCAGGCGCTGCTGCCGATGGAACTTTTTTGCGCCAGCGAACGTGTCACACGGTGGGGAACCCCTTTGCCTGGCGTATCGAACCATGACCGAAAAAAACCGGGATTGTATGCACGTCCCAATCCTGTCCAAGGAAAAGGCCCAGGTGCTAGCGGAACAATACGGCTGGTCACTTGAGTTTGCGGAAGGCTATGTCGATGGTGAAGCCTGGCGCAGACGGCGAAGAAAACTGCCAGAGGAGGCGTCTGTCGGAATTGACGAGTATTCAATGGGGTTCCGGGCGGCTTACTTCAATCGGAGACTTGGACCCAAGGGCGATTTTGAAAAACGCAGAGCCGGACCCAAGGGTAATTTCAAAAAAGAATCTTAGAAGTCGTCAAGTCCGAGATCCCTGTGTTGTAGGAAGCGAAATGCGATAATCGCTCTTCCTTTCAGGGTCCGGACATGACGATCCCGGAAACCATGCGCGTGGTCGAGATCACCCAGCCGGGAGGGCCCGAGGTGCTGAAAATCGCCACGCGCCCCGTTCCGCGGCCGAAGCAGGGCGAGCTTCTCGTCAAGGTCGCCGCCGCAGGCGTCAACCGCCCCGATACCATGCAGCGCGCCGGCAACTATCCGGTGCCGCCCGGCGCGTCCGACATTCCGGGCCTGGAGCTCGCGGGCAGCATCGCCGCGATCGGCGAAAGCGTCGCGAGATGGCGCGTCGGCGATAGGGTGACCGCGCTCGTCCAGGGCGGCGGCTACGCCGAGTACTGCACGGCGCCCGCTCCGCAGTGCCTGCCGATTCCGAAAGGCATGACCCCCGTCGAAGCCGCGTCCCTGCCCGAGACCTTCTTCACCGTGTGGAGCAACGTATTCGATCGCGCCGCCATCAAGCCCGGCGAGTCCTTCCTCGTGCAGGGGGGATCGAGCGGCATCGGCGTCGCCGCGATCCAGATCGTGAAAGCCTTCGGCCACAAGGTGTTCGCGACGGCGGGCAGCGCGGAGAAGTGCGAGGCCTGCGTGAAGCTCGGCGCCGACCGCGCCATCGACTACAAGACCGAGGATTTCGTCGCCGCGGTGAAGGAAGCGACCGCCGGCAAGGGCGTCGATGTGATCCTCGACATGGTCGGCGGCGACTACATCGACCGCGAGCTGAAATGCCTCGCCGACGACGGCCGCATCGTCATCATCGCCTTCCTCGGCGGAAGCAAGGCGACGCTCTACTTGAGCGACATCCTGCGCCGGCGCTTGACGGTCACGGGGTCCGCGCTGCGCCCGCGCCCGGTCGAGTTCAAGGGGGCGATCGCAAGGAACCTGCGCGAGAAAGTCTGGCCGCTGATCGAGGCCGGCAGGATCAAGGCGGTCGTCTACAAGACCTTTCCGCTCGCCGAAGCCGCGAAGGCGCACGAGCTGATGGAATCGAGCGCTCACATCGGCAAGATCGTATTGACCGTCTAGACCGTGTTCCGCAAAGACCTTCTCAAGGGCAAGCGCATCCTCGTCACCGGCGGCGGCACCGGGCTCGGCCGCGAGATGGCGGCGAAGTACCTCGAGCTCGGCGCCGAGCTCCACATCTGCGGGCGGCGCAGGGAACCGCTGGAAAGGACCGCCGCCGATCTCACCGCAAAGCACGGCGGCGCGGTGAAATGCCACACCGCGGACATCCGCGACGCGGAAGGCGTGGACGCGATGGTGCAGGCGATCTTTGACGACGGCGGGCCGCTCACCGGGCTCCTCAACAACGCCGCGGGCAACTTCATCTCGCGCAGCGAGGACCTCTCCCCGCGCGGCTTCGACGCCATCGCGAACACCGTGCTGCACGGCACCTTCTAC
This sequence comes from Betaproteobacteria bacterium, assembly GCA_005881575.1. Classification (GTDB taxonomy): domain Bacteria; phylum Pseudomonadota; class Gammaproteobacteria; order Burkholderiales; family SG8-39; genus VBDM01. Next base: position 4,078 of record VBCA01000015.1, on the reverse strand, counting down.
GTCACGCACGCGGTCGGCAGGCGCTGGATCGCGGGCGGTCACAAGGGCTCGATCATCTCGATCGTCGTCACCTGGGTGTGGACGGGATCGCCGTTCGTCGTGCCTTCGGCGATGTCGAAGGCGGGCGTGCACGTCATGACGCAGTCGCTCGCGGTCGAATGGGGCCGCTACGGGATCCGCCTCAACGCCATCGCCCCGGGAATCTTCCCGACCGAAGGCGCCGGCAAGCGCCTTGCGCCCGGCCGCGACGCGGGCAGGGACGCCGCGGCGGTCAACCCGATGCGGCGCGCGGGGAAAATGGAAGAGCTGCAGAACCTCGCCGCCTTCCTCATGGCGGACGGCTGCGAGTTCCTCACCGGCCAGACCATCGCCGTCGACGGCGCCGCCTGCCTCGTCAACGGCGGCTCGTTCAACGAGCTCTTCGCCTGGACCGACGCCGACTGGGAAAAGGCGCGCGCCGCGATCAAGGCGCAGAACGAGAAGGACAAGCAGCAGCGTTCGGTGTGAGGACCATACCGTTACGAGAGCCTGAAAACCCATGAGCGAGAAAACTCGACAACAATGACCGGGCGTATGATCTTGGCACTCATAGTGGCGCCAGCTGAGCCAACGATAGGCCTCCGCATGAACGAAGCGTGGACTCATCAGCTGGAAACGTGGCACGAGTTTTACGTTCTCCTCGGCACCGCATAAGGAGTGAAGCCCAACCTCTTTCTCAACCCAGAGCCGGTTAGTTTCGTCCGTCATACGGCCACCCACGAGTGATATGAGTGCATTTTCGAACGCTATTTATGTTCGAGTATCGAAGAACCGATTTCGCCTGAAGAACATTGGCACGGGCGCGGAAGCTGATGTGACGCCGACGCCCGGATTCACTACGACTCGCCTCCTTGTCGGCCAGTTTCGAGGGGCACAGACTGCGCTCAAGGAAGCGATGGGGAAAGTAATTGGAAAAGGTCTCTTCACGGCTTCGCCGGGAGTTGTCATACAGCCCCTGGAAATGACCGATGGCGGTCTTAGCGAAATTGAAGAGCGCGCATTTCGTGAATTGGCTGTGGGAGCAGGGGCAGGGAAGGTTGTCGTTTGGATTGGCCATGAGCTCTCCGACTCCGAGGTCAAGGGAAAACTCGATGGAAAATGACAGGCCGTATGGCCGCGAGCCCCACCCCTCAATGAACCCTCATATCACTCTACTTACCCTCGGCGTCGACGATCTCGAACGCGCCGTCGCTTTCTACCGGGATGGTCTCGGCTTCAGCACGAAGGGCATCATCGGCACGGAGTTCGAGAATGGCGCAGTCGCTTTCTTCAATCTGCAGTCGGGCCTGAAGCTGGCTCTGTGGCCGCGCAAAAGCCTTTCTGCGGACAGCGGTCTGCCCCTGCGGGCATCAAGTGCGATCGAGTTTTCCATCGGCCACAACGTGTCATCGCAGCACGAAGTGGACGCCGTCATGCGTCAGGCAGAGCAGGCGGGCGCGAAAATCGTCAAACCGGCGCAGCCGACTTTCTATGGCGGCTACGCAGGCTACTTCCAGGATCCGGACGGTCACTTGTGGGAAGTCGCTTTCAATCCGGGCTTCGCGTCGCTGGGCTGAAGGGTCCGCCGACAGACTCTGCGAACCGAATCGTGCTGATCCGAAAAAGCGTGGAGGCGGACTTGGCCGCGATGCTGGCGATCGTCAACGATGCTGCGCAGGCCTATCGTGGAGTGATACCGGCCGACCGGTGGCGCGAACCCTACATGCCGACGGACGAATTGATGGAGGAGATCGCCGGCGGCGTCGTTTTCTGGGTGGCAGAGCAGGAGGGACGCCTGCTGGGGGTGATGGGGATTCAGGACAAAGGAGATGTCGCCTTGGTGCGCCACGCGTATGTCGCGCGAACCACACAGCGGATGGGCGTAGGAACAACGCTCCTGCATCATGTGGAAGGCCTCGTCGACAAGCCCATCCTGATCGGGACCTGGGCGGATGCGTCTTGGGCCATTGAATTCTATCGTCGGAACGGATTCGCTGTCGTCCCGAACGGCGTCAAGGATCGGCTGCTGCGGACATACTGGTCGATCCCGCAGAGACAGATCGAGACGTCAGTCGTGCTCGCCGATCGGCGATGGATGGAGGGCCGGCGGCGCGCTTCGGCGGATCGCTGAACCCCGCTAAGCGTAGCGACGTGTTCTCCATGCAGATCTCCGTCAAGCTCGCTGCGCTCTTCTCGTTCGTGTTCGCGGCTGTGTGCCTGTGGTTTGCAGTCGACGCGCTCAAGTCGCTCGCAGACATCACCGACCCGGCGCAGGCGGCCGGCGCTGGAGATTTCGTCTGGTTCTGGGGCTTTCTCGCCGGGGTGGGAGTGGTGCTCGGCGTGGTGACGTGGACGATCGCCGAAAGACAGACGGAAGACAAAGACTGACCGTGCTTAAAGCCTACGCCGTCTATACCGCAGCCGCGGCTATCGGGATCTTTGCGCCCTTTTTCGTGCTCTGGGCCGCAAGAACGGCGCCGATTGGCGCCAGTCCGGTGTTTGTAGCGGCTTCCGCCGTCCTGGCACTCGCATTCGCCTCCGCGTTGTTTGCTGCGTTTCTTCCGCAGCGCTGGATCGTCACCACTTCTCTGGTCTCCCTGCCGATCGCCCTTCTCGGCTCCGCGATGTTCCTCGCCTTGACCGAGAGCGGCGTTACCTACTACATATGGCTCGTCGTGGGGATCGGCAGCTTCGTGTCCTCGGCCGCCGCGGGGTTTTTCAGCGCCAAAGCGGTTCTCGGGCTGAAGCGGTCCAACCCCGCGTTCGAGAGCGAACGCGCGCCGGAGCGGGACGCGCGCGCTGAACGCGAGCATTAGCCAGTTCGACGCGGACACAATTGCCGGCGTATTTTCTCGTCGCTCTTGACGAAGGTGACAATGAGCACCCATGATGGAATTTCACGACGACGCGTTCTGGGAATGGACAATGACCCTTCGAATCGTTCAACTCGGTTCCGATCGATCCCCGGGCGAGGGCCTGCGCATCGGCACGGTGAGGCGGCCTCCTCGCGGCGTGAAGAAGAGCGAGTACGCGTCCAAGAACTTCTACGACGTCTGGCTGCCGACACTCGCCCCCAGCGCCGCGCTGGTCAAGCTCGCGCAGGGTGCGAGGAGCGGGCGCGAATGGGACCGCTTCATGAAAAAGTACCGTGCCGAGATGACCACCGCTGAGAACAGGGCGACGCTCGACCTCCTCGCCGCTCTCTCTCATCGGACCGAGTTCTCGGTCGGTTGCTATTGCCCCGACGAATCACGCTGTCATCGCTCGGTCCTGCGCGCGCTGCTCGTTGCGCGCGGTGCCAAGGTAATGTGAGGCATTGACGATGCTCGGCATCCACGATTACTGGCTGTTCGTCGCGACCGGCGTATTGCTGAATCTCACGCCCGGTCAGGACACTTTGTACATTCTCGGCCGCAGCATCGCCCGGGGCCGGCGGATCGGCCTCGCCTCGGCGCTGGGCATCAGCGCCGGCTCGGTCGTCCACACGCTCGCGGCGGCGCTCGGATTGTCGGCTGTCCTCGCGACGTCGGCGTCCGCGTTCCTCGTCCTGAAAGTCGCCGGAGCGGTATATCTCGTCTACCTCGGCGTTCGCATGCTGATCACGCGCACGGCGGCCTTCGGAGCGACCGACATCGCAGACTCGGTCGATACCTGGACGGCGTTCCGCCAGGGCATGCTCACCAACGTGCTCAACCCCAAAGTGGCCTTGTTTTTTCTTGCGCTGATGCCCCAATTCATCGAGCCGGAAAGCCCCGCGAAGGTCGGTGCGTTCCTGGTCCTGGGACTTACCTTTCTTACCACCGGAACCGCTTGGTGCCTCGTTCTGGCACTCGGCGCCTCGCGCGTGCGGAGTTTCTTCGCCGGCCGCCCGCGTGCGCTTCGCGGCCTCTCGCAGGCGTCGGGCGCGCTCTTCATCGTTCTCGGCCTGCGGCTGGCGGCAAGCAAGCAATGACGGGCCTCACGGGAGACTTCGAATGATGAGAACCTACAAAGGCAGTTGCCATTGCGGCGCCGTTCGATTCGAGTGCGACCTCGACCTGTCCGCCGGCACGACGCGCTG
>VBCA01000051.1 GCA_005881575.1 Betaproteobacteria bacterium | reverse complement strand
CCGTTCTCCTCGGGAAACACAAGGCGTAGACTAAGCGCCGGAACGCGAGCGCCCTACCGCCCCAGGCGAACACGCATGGCCGCACCCGACGAAGCGAAGCGGGATCTGATCCCACGGCTTCAGCAGCTGCCGATGCAGCACCGGTGGCTGCGCTGGGCCGTGCTCGCGGGGAGCCTCGCGTTTTCCGGCGCCAGCACGTATTACTTCGGTGCCCAGGTGCGTCAGGAAGCGCACTCGAGGTTCGAGACCGTCGCCGTCGGCGTCGCCAACGGCGTGAATTCGCGGATCCGCGCCTACGGGGACGTGCTCTTCGCGCTGCGCGGCCTGTTCGACTCCTCCACCGAAGTGACCCGCGACGAATTCCACCAGTTCGCGCAGGCGCTTTCCCTGGGCGAGCGCTACCCGGGGGTGACCAATATCTCGTTCACGTTCCGCGTCCCGCATGCGAGAAAGCTCCAGTTCGAGCGCGCGGTGCGCGCCGAGAAGGGTCCATTGGTCAAAGGGCTGCCCGAATTCGCGATCAAGCCCCCGGGCGAGCGCCCGGAGTACGCGGTGCTGAGCTATATCGAGCCGATGGGCAAGAACGTCGCAGCCTGGGGGCTAGACTTGAACGCCGATCCGCTGCGCCGCTCGGCCGTCGATCGCGCGCGCGACTCCGGGCAGATTTCCGCGAGCTCTGCAGTCACCTTGCTGAGGGACGGCAATGCGAGCGTCGCCAGCACGCTGCTGCGGCTCGCCGTGTACCGCGGCGGCGGCGTGCCCGGGTCGGTCGAGGAGCGGCAGCGCCTTTACTCGGGAATCGTGGGCTCGGCCGTGCGCGTCGGCGAGATGATCGATGCGACTCTGTCGAAGGAGGTCCTCGCGCGCGCGGAGCTGCAGATCTACGAAGCCGGCGAAGGCGCGGCGAGGGACGCGCTGCTTTTCGACAGCGCAGCGCCGCGCGCCGCTGCATCCGCGCCGGGCGAATTCTCCCGATATGAGGTGACCCGCCGCCTGGCCGTGGGAGACCGCGAATGGCGGCTGCGGATCGTTCCGCGCAAGGATCCCGTCGACCTGCTGGACAAGGCCGGGATCGCAGCGATCCTGGCGGCCCTGCTCGCCATCAGCGCCTTGCTGTTCTGGCTGATGACGTCGGTCGCAATCTCCGAGTCGCGCGGCGCGGAGCTCGCGCAGCGCAACCGCGAGGCGGCGCTGCTGCGCGAAAGACTGCAAGAGCAGGCGATGCGCGACAAGCTCACCGGCCTGTACAACCGCCATTACGTGGAGGAGTGGTTCGGCCTGGAGCTGCGCCGCGCGCAGCGCCACGGCTGGTCGATCGCCGCGATCATGCTCGACATCGACCACTTCAAGGGCTTCAACGACACGTTCGGCCACGAAGCGGGCGATCTCGTACTGCGGGAGCTGGCGGGCGCGCTCGGGCGCACCACGCGAGGGTCCGACGTCGCCAGCCGCTACGGAGGCGAGGAATTCCTGGTGCTGCTGCCCGAGTGCCCGTTCGACGCCGCGCTGCGCAGGGCCGAGCGCATGCGCGAGGAAGTTGCAAAGCTCGAGCTTCGATATGGCGATAAGCCGCTCGGGCCCGTCACCGTTTCCCTCGGGGTTGCCGTCTTCCCCGATCACACCAAGGAATCCGAGGAGCTGTTGCGCTGCGCCGACGAAGCGCTCTACGCGGCGAAGCAGGCCGGGCGCAACCGCGTCGTCGCGTACTCTGCGGACCAGCTCCAGACCCGCGTGCTATAGTTCGCGGGAGCGCGGCAACCCCCGCGTTCCTTCGCGCAACGACCGCCAAGCCCCGCATGGCAGACCGCAAGTTCGGCATCGAGACGCTCGCGCTTCACGCCGGGCAGATCCCCGACCCGGCGACGGGCTCGCGCGCGGTGCCGCTCTACCAGACCACCTCCTACGTGTTCGATTCGGCCGATCACGCGGCGAGCCTCTTCAACCTGCAGACCTTCGGCAACGTCTATACGCGCATTTCCAATCCGACCACCGCAGTACTCGAGGAGCGCGTCGCTGCGCTTGAGGGCGGACACGCAGCGGTCGCCACGGCCACCGGGCAGGCGGCCGAGATGACGGCGATCCTCACGCTCGCCGAGGCGGGCGATCACATCGTTTCCGCGTCCACGCTCTACGGCGGCACCTATACGCTGCTCGAGGTGAATCTGCGCAAGCTCGGCATCGCCACCACCTTCGTGAATCCCGACGACCCGGAGAATTTCCGCCGCGCGATAAAGAAGAACACGAAGATTCTGTACGCCGAGACGCTCGGCAATCCGCTCATCAACATCGTCGACATCGAGGCGCTAGCGAAAATCGCCCGCGAGGCGGGCATCCCGCTCGTGATCGACAACACCGTCCCTTCGCCTTATCTGTGCCGCCCGTTCGAGTGGGGCGCCGACATCGTGGTGCACTCGGCGACGAAATACATCGGCGGCCACGGCACGACCATGGGCGGAATCATCGTCGAGTCGGGCAAGTTTCCCTGGGACAACGGCAACTTCCCCGGAATGACCGAGCCCTCGCGCGGCTATCACGGCGTGCGCTTCTTCGAGACCTTCGGCGACTTCGGCTACAGCATGCGCGCGCGCATGGAGACGCTGCGCACCTTCGGCGCGGCGCTCTCGCCCTTCAACGCGTGGCTGCTCTTGCAGGGCCTGGAGACGCTACCGGTGAGAATGGAGCGGCATTGCGAGAACGCGCTCGCGGTGGCGAAGTTCCTCGAGGCCCACCCGAGGGTGTCGTGGGTCAACTATCCGGGGCTTGCCGGGAACAAGTACCACAAGCTCGCGAAGAAGTACCTCCCGAAGGGCGCGAGCGGGCTCCTCAACTTCGGCGTGAAGGGCGGAGCGAGGGCCGGGGAGAAATTCATCGAAGCGGCCACCTTCATGAGCCACCTCGCCAACATCGGCGACGCGAAGACGCTCATCATCCACCCGGCCTCGACCACGCACCGGCAGATGTCAGTGGAGGAGCAGGCCAAGGCGGGCGTGACACCCGACATGATCCGCATTTCGGTCGGGCTGGAAACCCTGGACGACATCCTCTGGGATGTGGACAATGCGCTTTCCGCCGCCGCAAAAGCGTAAATTCGAACGACCCCGATGGAGCAGCGAGCCGTTAGACCCGTCGTTCTCGACACGCCCTACCCCACGCATCGCCGCCCGACGCTCGCGCGAAACGTCGTCTCCACCTCGCAACCTCTCGCGGCCCAGGCCGGCCTGCGCATGCTGCTCGCCGGCGGCAACGCCGTCGATGCGGCGCTCGCGGCCGCGATCACGCTCACCGTGGTCGAGCCGATCTCGAACGGCATCGGCAGCGACCTCTTCGCCATCATCTGGGACGGCAGGAAGCTGCACGGCCTGAACGCCTCGGGACGCTCGCCCGCGGCATGGACCCCGGAGTACTTCAGCCGGTACAAGACAATGCCGGCGCGCGGATGGGACAGCGTCTCGGTGCCGGGCGCGGTCTCGGCCTGGGTCGAGCTCTCGAAGAAGTTCGGCAAGCTGCCTTTCAAGAGATTGTTCGAGCCCGCGATGCACTATGCGGCGGAAGGCTTCCCGGTTTCACCCTTCGTCGCCGAGCGCTGGGGCCCGCAGGTGCCGGAGCTGCGCGACCAACCCGGCTTCGCTAAAGGCTTCCTCCCCGGCGGGCGCTCGCCCCGCCCAGGCGAGATCTTCCGCTTCCCCGATCAGGCCAGAACCCTCGAAAAGATCGCAGCCACCCAGGGCGAGGCCTTCTATCGCGGGGAGCTCGCCGAGAAAATCGAGGCGTACGCCAAGAAGACGGGCGGCGCGATAAGGCGCGCCGATCTCGCCGCGCACAAGAACGACTGGGTGGGCACGATCAGCCAGGACTACCGCGGGCTGACCGTCCACGAGATTCCGCCGAACGGCCAGGGCATCGTGTGCCTGATGGCGCTCGGCATCCTGTCGAATTTCGACGTCGCCGACCATCCGGTCGACTCCGCCGACAGCGTGCACCTGCAGATCGAGGCGGTGAAGCTCGCGTTTGCCGACGCTCGGGCGTTCGTCGCCGACCCGAAGGCGATGGACGTGAAGCCCGCGCAGCTGCTCGACCCCCAGTACCTCAAGTCGCGCTCGAAGCTGATCGACATGAAGCGCGCCCAGGACTTCGGCCACGGCACGCCGCCCAAGGGCGGCACCGTCTATCTCACCGCGGCCGACGCGGGCGGCATGATGGTGTCGATGATCCAGTCGAATTTCTCGGGCTTTGGCTCGGGCGTGGTCGTGCCCGGGACCGGCATCAGCCTGCAGAATCGCGGCTCGGGCTTCGTCCTCACCCCGGGCCACCCCAACCAGGTGGCGCCGGGGAAGCGTCCCTTCCACACCATCATCCCCGGATTCGTCACGCGAAACGGCGCGCCCGTCATGAGCTTCGGCTTGATGGGCGGCAGCATGCAGCCGCAGGGGCACACGCAGATGCTGGTGCGCATGGCCGACTACGGCCAGGGACCGCAGGGCGCGGTCGACGGGCCTCGCTTTCGTGTCGTGAACGGTGTGGAAATCACCTTCGAGGACGAATGGCCCGAGGCGACGATCGCGGAGCTCGCCGCGCGCGGCCACCGCGTGATGAAGCTGCCCGAAGACTACAACGCCTTCGGCTGCGCCCAGATCGCGTACCGGCTCGAGGACGGCTATCTCGCCGCCTCGGACGCGAGGCGCGACAGCCTACCGGTCGGGTTCTGACGCTAGCGCGCGCACCAGCGCGCTCCGCGCGAGCAGGTTCGCCGCGGGGTCGTCGAGCGTCTGATATTTCCGCACGATGCTCTGTACCGAATCGAACCTGGCTTTGTCGATGCGACCCCGTTCGTAGAAGAGCGCCGCAGTGATCATGATGCCGAGCCGTTCCACGACGGGGCTCTGGCTGATCACCGGAGCGGCCGAAACCCTCTCCAGGTACTGCGCGTAGAAATCCGACCACTTCATCTTTCCGGACTCCGCGAGAGGCTCGTGGCTCCTCACCCAGTTGTCGACCTCCTGGATGCCGTGGGTCTCGCTGAATATCGCGCAGCCGCACAGCGAAAGCGCGAGAACGACGGCCGCATTACGCGTGTCCATGCCCGGGAACCCGGTTATTCGAAGCCGGAAGGCCCGTATCGTAACGCACCGAGTGCGGCACCGCGCGCCGCGAGTAGAATGAGCCGGTCGACAATCGCAGGGAGACCCACATGCTGAAGGTGCACAACCCCCGATCCATCGCGGCGCCGATCGGTACGTATTCCCACGGCATCGAGGTGCCGCCCGCCGCGCGCTGGCTCTACGTCGCCGGCCAGATCGGGGTGCGCCCCGACGGGTCCGTGCCCTCCACCATCGAGGAACAGACCGAAGTGGTGTGGCAGAACATCCTCGCGGTGCTCGCCGACGCCGGCATGGGAATCGGCGACGTGGTGAAAATCACCTCCTTTCTGACGCGTCACGAGAATTTCCCGAAGTTCGCGCAGGTTCGCGCGAAATTCCTCGGCAGCCACCGCCCGGCCTCGACGCTGCTCGTGATTTCCTCGCTGGCGAGGCCGGAGTTCCTCGTCGAGGTGGAGGCGGTCGCGGCAAAAGCGTCCGCGCCGAACAAACCCGCACGACGTCCCTCCGCGCGCCGCACGCGCAAGGCGAAGGGGCGCGCCAAGCGCTGACATTTTTCTCCAGCGAAAGGCATCCGCTCATGCTGAAGCTTTGGGGCAGGATCAACTCTATCAACGTGCAAAAGGTGCTTTGGGCACTGGCCGAGCTGAAAGTCCCTTACGAGCGCACCGACGCCGGCCTGCAGTTCGGCGTCGTCAACGAGCCTTTCTACCGCAGGATGAATCCGAACGGGCGCGTGCCGACGATCGAGGACGACGGGTTCGTGCTGTGGGAATCGAACGCGATCGTGCGCTATCTCTCGGCGAAGCACGGCGCGGGCACGCTCTGGCCGAACGATCCCAGGCAGCGCGCCGACGCCGACCGCTGGATGGATTGGACGACGAGCACGGTGGCACCGGCGATCACGCCTGTTTTCTGGGGCCTGATCCGCACGCCGCCCGAAAAGCGCGATCTCAAGGCGATCGACGAAGGCGCGAAGAAGCTGGCAGAGGCCTTCCAGGTCCTCGAGCAGTCCCTGGAGGGACGCGACCATGTCGCGGGGAAATCCTTCACCATGGGCGACATACCGCTCGGCACGTTTGTCTATCGCTGGAACGCGCTCGACGTGAAGCGCCCGAAGCTGCCCAGGGTCGAGGCCTATTACGAGCGGCTGCAGCAGCGCGCGTCGTACAAGAAACACGTCATGCTGCCGCTCAGCTAGCGCCCCAACGCGGTCAGGCGCGCATCGCGTTCCGATTTGTCCAGCTTCGCCAGCTCGCGCACGGCGGCGTAAAAAACGGGCAGATCGCCGCCCTTTTGGGCGAGGAGGGCACGAAACGCCGGCACGAGCTCCGAGTAGCTCGCGACCGACGCGAGCAGCGCATTGTTCGCTCCGCGCGCGAACAGGCGGTCGTAGCCGGCAAAGCCGCCCCATGAGGCCTTGAGCGAGCGGTATTCATCGTCCATTGCCGAGAACAGGCGCCGTTTTCCCGCGCGCTTTTCTTCCGGCTCGGCCGGCCGATCGTAGAATGCGGCGAGCTCCGCGCGCGACTTGGTCATCAGCGCGACGAATTCGGCGCGCCGGCGCCCGGAAGCTTCGTAGGCGGCGCGCTGCGCGGACGTTCCTTCGTGTTCGAGCCAGCGGCGCACGCCCTCATCCTCCACCGCAGAGGCAAAGGATTCGTTGAACATCGTGTCGCCCTTCACGTACACGAGCTGGTGGGCGAGCTCGTGAAACACGATGCGCGCGACCTCGGGTTCCGGGTACTGAATGAAAGTCGAGAGCACCGGATCGCTGAACCAGCCGAGCGTCGAATACGCCGCCACGCCTCCGACGTAGACATCGTAGCCCTGCCCGGCAAGGGCGGCCGAGTGCCGCTCGGCCGCCTCCTCGGAGTAGAAGCCGCGGTAGCTCACGCATCCGGCGAAGAGAAAGCACGACTCGACCGGCTTTATCGAGAATTCGGGCGCGGCAAACACGTTCCACACCACGTAGGGCCGGCCGATGTCGGCGTAGCGGCGGTAGCTGTCGTTGTCCGGCAGCGCGAGCTCGCGGCTCGCGAATTCCCGGATAGCGAGCACCTTCGCCAGCTTTGCGCGGAGCGGCTCGGGCGTGTCCGCTTCGCGCAAGCGCTCCTCGATCGGAACCGCGAGCCGCATCACCTCCAGGTGACCGCCGACCGCCTGCGCGTAGTATTCGAGTGACGCGCAGCCCGAGACGAAAACGAGGGCACCGAGAGCCGCGAGCCGCCTCATCGCCGGAATTCGCCGGTCCTGAGGAAAGCGGCGGTCTGGCGCGCGATCCGCGGGGAAACCAGCATCAAAGTGTGGCCGACCGGAAGGGCGAGATGATCGCGCAGCGCGGGAAATATCGTCTCGTCGAGGCAGACGACCCCGTCGTTCGGCTTCGGCAGCCGCGTCACCATGCGACCCAGGCCGAACGCGACGGTGCCGGCGATCGCCCCGACTTCGAAACGGGGATCGACCGAAACATCCACCGGCTCGCGCCATAACCCGAGGCTCGCCCCCAGGAGCAACTCGCCGCCTGCGCGCAGCGCGAGATCCGCCGCCGCGCGGCAGCCCGCGACCGGCGAGCCGAGCAGAACGGCGCGCCGGACGCGCGGGTCGGCGCGGCGCTGCAGGTAGCGCAGCGCGATGACCCCGCCCAGGCTGTGGCCGACCAGGTGCAGGCGCGGCGCACGCAGAGCGCCGATCCCCTCGGCCACGCGGGCAAGATGCTCCGCGAGCGTGCCCCGCATAGTGCGATAGCTCAGCGTTTGCACCGCAAAGCCTTCCCGCTTCAGCGCCAAGGCGAGATAGCTCATGACCCAGCGGTTCATCCACGCCCCGTGCAGCAGCAGCACGGCGTCTTCAGGGGATGCGCTCACCGCGGCGCGCGCGCCCTTCGTTGAGGGTTCACTGCGAAGCGCGCCGGTACTCGTAGCGAAGAGTCGCCGAGCGTTTGCCGGCGTTGGTCCACACGAGGCAATAATCGGCGGATTTCCTGGGCATGAAGCTGCCCGACGCGCTTTCCGTGCCGTCGCGCTTGAAGTCGATGATCTCCTTGCCTTCCTGGTGCGAGACCTTGAAGTTCAACGGTCCGTCCGCGCGAAACTTGTAATGAAGCCGCTGCCTGTTGTTGAGTGAAAGGCACTCCTTCTGCGCTTCCGAAGCCACCAGCGTCTTGGTCACGACCCTGGGGGGTGAGCTCTTGGATGCATCCTGTGCCCAAGCCGGCGAGACGAGCGAAACGGCGACGGCCGTCACCATGAGCCTAATAAGTTTCGCCATGAGCTCGACCTCCATGTCATCCGAAACCATACACCAATCCTGTCGGTTTTGATCCGGCGCATCGTAGAATATCGGGGACAATCTCTCGGAGGAGGTGTCATGGCTGCCCGCATTGCGCTCGTGTTTCTAGTTGCGCTTCTTGCCGCAGCGGCTGCCCCGGCCCAGACCTGGCCATCCAAGCCCGTCCGCTACGTGGTTCCGTTCCCGCCTGCCGGTGCGACCGACATCCTGGCGCGCATCATCGCGGAGAGGATCAGCGGACCGCTCGGGCAACCGATCGTGGTCGAAAATCGACCCGGGGTGGCGGGCAACGTCGGCACCGAGATGGTCGCGAGGGCGCCCGCGGACGGTTACACCATTCTGCAGGCGACCGCAGCGCAGGCGATCAGCGAAACCCTGTACACGAAGCGCAGCTTCAGCTTCGAGCACGACCTCGCCGCTACCGCGATGATTGCCCGCATGCCGAACGTCATGGTCGTGAACCCTTCGGTCCCCGCGAAATCGGTGGCCGAGTTCATCGCCCTCGCCAAGAGCAACCCCGGCAAGCTCAATTTCGCCGCCTCGGGGAGCGGCACCTCGCTCCACATGGCCGGCGAGATGTTCAAGATGATGACGGGCGTGGACATCGTGTTCATCCCCTACAAGGGCAGCGGCCCGGCGCTTGCCGATCTCATGGGCGGACAGGTCGACCTGATGTTCGACAACCTGACCGCCGCGATCGGACATATCCGCAGCGGAAAGCTGCGCGCGCTGGCGGTAACCACGAGCACGCGTTACCCCGAGCTGCCCGACCTGCCTACGATGCAGGAAGCCGGGATCCCGGGCTACGAGGTGACGGCGTGGTTCGGCATCATGCTCCCCAAGGACGCGCCGAAGGACATCGTCCTGCGCATCAACGGCGAAGTGAACAAGGCCCTCGTTCAGGCCGACATGAAAGAAAGGCTCTTGCAGCAGGGCGCGATCGCGACAGCCTGGACCCCCGAGCAGTTCGGCGCCTTCATCCACGACGAAGTCGTGAAATGGGGCAAGGTGGTAAAGGCCTCGGGCGCCAAGGTCGAATAGACGCGCTCGGCAAACTCTTCCCGCCCTAAACCACCTCGAACAGCCCTGCGGCCCCCATCCCGCCGCCGATGCACATCGTCACCACGACGTGCTTCGCGCCCCGGCGCCTGCCTTCTATGAGCGCGTGACCCGCGAGCCGCGCGCCCGAAGTCCCGTAGGGATGGCCCACCGCGATGGCTCCGCCGTTGACGTTCAGCCTGTCGTCGGGGATGCCCAGACGATCGCGGCAATAGATCACCTGAACGGCGAAAGCTTCGTTCAGCTCCCAGAGCCCGACGTCCTCTATTTTCAATCCCGCGCGCTTGAGGAGCTTCGGCACGGCGAACACGGGGCCGATCCCCATCTCGTCGGGCTCGCAGCCCGCTACCGCGAAACCGCGAAAGATGCCCAGGGGCTCGAGCTTGCGGGCGGCCGCCGCCTTCGCGTCCATCACGATGCAGGCCGAGGCGCCGTCGGAGAATTGGCTCGCATTGCCGGCCGCGATGCATCCGCCTTCGATCGCCGGGCGGATTTTCGAGACGCCCTCGTACGTGGTATCGGCCCGAATGCCTTCATCGGCGGAGACGGTGACTTCCTTCGTCGTCATGCGCGCGGTCTCCTTGTCCGCGATGCCCATGACGACTTTCATGGGCACGATCTCGTCGCCGAACTTGCCCGCCGCCAGCGCGGCAGCGGCTCTCTGCTGGCTGCGCGCGCCGTACTCGTCCTGGCGCTCCCGCGAAATGTCGTAGCGCTTGGCGACGGTCTCCGCCGTTTGCAGCATGGGCCAATAGAGCTCGGGCTTGTTCTCTGTCAGCCAATCTTCCCGGGCCATGTGCTTGTTCAGCTCGTTCTGGACGCAGGAGATGGACTCGACCCCGCCGGCCGCATAGATGCCCCCTTCACCCGCCATGATGCGCTGCGACGCCATTGCGATGGATTGCAGGCCCGACGAACAGAAGCGGTTCACCGTGATCCCGGCGGTCGTGACGGACAGGCCGGCGCGCAACGCGATCTGGCGGGCGATGTTCCCGCCGGTCGCGCCTTCGGGATTGGCGCAGCCCATGATCACGTCCTCCACCTCCGCCGAATCGATGCCCGCGCGGGAGACCGCGTGCCGGACGGCGTGCGCGCCCAGGGTCGCACCGTGGGTCATGTTGAAGGCGCCCCGCCAGGATTTGCATAGGGGCGTGCGTGCGGTGGAAACGATTACGGCTTCGGTCATTGACGCTCTCCAGGACTCCTAGTTGAACTTCTTTCCTTCGCTCGCCAGCTTCGCGAGCAGGGGCGCGGGCTTCCAGAAAGCCGGATCCCCGTGGGGATTGGCCGCGAAGCGCTTCATGCTGTCGACGACGCTGTACAGGCCCACCTCGTCGGCATAGAGCATCGGCCCGCCCCGTTGCAGGGGAAAACCGTACCCGGTCAGGTAGACCATGTCGATGTCGGAAGCGCGCGATGAAATGCCTTCCTGCAGGATCGCCGACCCTTCGTTGACGAGCGCAAAGATCAACCGGTGCACGATTTCGTCCTCGCCGATCGCGCGGCGCTGCGCTCCGATCTCCTTGCGGTAGTCGGCGATCATCTGCTCGACCGCGGGGTCCGGAATCGCGTCGCGACGGCCGGCTTCGTAGCGGTACCAACCCAGTCCCGTCTTCTGGCCGAAGCGGCCCCGTTCGCACAGCCGGTCGGCGATCTTCGAGTACTTAAAGTTGGGCCGCTCGCGGTAGCGCCGCTTGCGAATCGCCCAGCCGATATCGTTGCCCGCCAGATCCGACATGCGGAACGGGCCCATCGCCATGCCCCAGCTTTCCAGCGCGCGGTCCACCTGGCTGGGCGCGGCCCCTTCCTCCAAGAGGAACAATGCCTGGCGGATGTACTGCTCGACCATGCGGTTGCCGATGAAGCCGTCGCATACGCCGGAGACCACCGCAGTCTTCCTGATCCTTTTCGCCAGGCTCATCACCGTGGCGAGGACGTCCTTGGCGGTCTTCCCGCCGCGCACGACCTCGAGGAGCTTCATCACGTTCGCGGGACTGAAGAAGTGCGTCCCGACCACGTCCTGGGGCCGCTGGGTGAACTCCGCGATCCTGTTCAGATCCAGCGTGGACGTGTTGGACGCGAGAATGGCGCCGGGCCTCATCACCTCGTCCAATCGCTTGAACACGGCTTCCTTGACCGCGATGTCCTCGAACACCGCCTCGATCACCATGTCCGCGTCTTTCAGATCGTCGTAGGAGAGGGTCGGCTCGAGGAGGGCCATGCGCTCCTCGACCTGTTGCGCGCTGAGCCTTCCTTTCCTTGCGCTCGCCTCGTAGTTCCTGCGGATGGTCGCAAGCCCCCTGTCGAGCGCCTCTTGGTTCATCTCCAGCAAGGCGACGGGAATGCCGGCGCTGAGGAAATTCATCGTGATGCCCCCGCCCATGGTTCCTGCGCCGATGACCGCCATTTTCTCGATCTTGCGCAGCGGCGTGTCCTCCGGCACATCGGGAATCTTGGCTGCCGCCCGTTCGCCGAAGAAAGCATGCCGCAGCGCGCGCGATTGCGGCGTCTGCATGAGCTGCAGGAACGATTCGCGCTCGAGCCGTGCCCCCTCTTCATACGGCATGGCGACGGCGGCCGCGACGGCGTCGACGCATTTGAGCGGCGCGGGGAAATTTTTCGCGGCCGCGCGGACCGTATTGCGGGCGAACTGGAAGAATGCGTCCGCGTTGGCGAGACTCACCTTCAGGTCGCGCACGCGCTTCAGAGGACGCTTCTCCGACACGACTCTCTCGGCGAACGCGATCGCCCCCGACAGCAGATCCCGCTCGAACATCTCGTCGAACAGCGCGCTGTCCGCGAGCTGCTCCGAAGGCACGGAATTGCCTGAGACGATCATGTTGAGCGCCGCTTCCGCGCCGATGAGCCGGGGCAGGCGCTGAGTGCCCCCCGCGCCGGGCATCAGCCCCAGTTTCACCTCGGGCAGAGCGATCTGGGCCCCCTTGATGGCGACGCGGTAATGACAACCCAGGGCCAGCTCCAGCCCGCCGCCCATGCAGGCGCCACCGATGGCCGCGACGACGGGTTTCCCGGCGTTTTCCAGCACGCGGATCACGGTGTTGAGAGTCGGTTCCGCGGAGGCCCTGGGCGAGCCGAACTCGCGGATATCCGCCCCGCCTGAGAACGCGCGAGCGCTGCCGATCAGCACCACCGCCCTTACGTTCGCATCGGCTTCGGCGCGGGCGAGCCCTTCCACGATGCCGTGCCGCAGATCGAAACCCAGCCCGTTGACGGGCGGGCTGTTCATCGTGATCACGGCGACCGCGCCACGCGCTTCGTAGATTGTAGTGCTCATGCGGTCTCCCTCGTTTCCACGGCGAGGACGATTATCCCATCCGGGGCGATTTTCGATTCTCTGGGCAGCCTTTCATAGGTACTTCCCCTACATGATCGTCGGGTCTTACCCGACCCCGGCGATAAGGTTTCCCCCGATGGACACCCTCGCCGTAGTTCCATAGTCTCAGTGCGCTCCAGTTTTTGTCATTCAGCAGGGCGGTCATAAGAAAAGGAGACACGGTGCTGGCATTTCCAAGGGAAGGAGACTCTGTTTGGAACAAGCGCAACTAGAAGAAGCAGCAGGGGCGGCGCGGCACGAGATGACTCGCGAGGACGACGTGCGGCAAGTCGTCGACCTGATCATCGACAACGTCAACCAGCTCAAGGACACCCAGGGACTGAAGACGCCTGCGCGCCTCGATTCCGCGACGGCTCTCTTCGGCGGCGACGGCTTTCTCGACTCGATGGCGCTCGTAACGCTGGTCGTGGCGGTCGAGCAGGCGATCGAGGAGAAGTTCGGCACGAACGTCAGCCTCGCAGACCCGGGAGCCATGTCCCAGGAACACAGCCCGTATCGCACGATCGGCGCTTTGGCGGACTATGCAATCCGGCGGCTGCGGGCCGGTTGATCCGCGCTCGGCGGGCGTATGGACGCTCCGGTCACGCTCATCACCGGAACGCGAATCGGCATCGGCAGGCACCTCGCCGAGCACTATCTGCGGCTCGGCCATCGGGTGGTGGGTTGCAGTCGCGCCCCCGTCGACTGGACCCGCGAGGGTTACAAGCATTACGGAACCGACGTGGCCGACGAAAAAGGCGTCAAAGCCATGTTCTCCGAGATTCGCCGGTCGTTTGGACACCTTGACCATTTGATCAACAACGCCGGCATCGCCTCCATGAATCACTCGCTGCTCACGCCGACATCGACGGTGAGCGCAATCCTTGCGACCAACACGGTCGGTACCTTCCTGCTTTCGCGCGAAGCGGCAAAGCTGATGAAACGGAAAGGGTACGGGCGCATCGTGAATTTTTCCTCGGTGGCCGTGCCCCTCAAGCTGGCGGGCGAGGCGGCCTATGTGGCCTCGAAATCCGCCGTCGTCGCGCTGACGCATGTCCTGGCGCGGGAGTTCGCCGAGTTCGGCATCACCGTGAATTGCGTCGGACCGGGACCTCTGGCCACGAATCTGATCCGCTCCGTGCCGAAGCAGACGATCGATCGGCTCCTCGCACAGCAGGCGATACGGCGGATGGGGACTTTCGACGATGTCGCCAACACCGTCGACTTCTTCCTCAAGCCGGAGAGCGGGTTCGTCACCGGTCAGACCATTTACCTGGGCGGTGTCTGAACCGTGCATTTCCTCGAACACCTGGTGAATGTGCTTCGCGCCAACCCCGAGAAGGATGCGGTGATCTGGCAGGGCCGCGCCTACGGCTACGCCTGGCTCTACGAGGCGGTTTCCCGCTGGGACGCGGTCTTGGAAGAGCGAGGGGTGAGACCTGGCAGCGTGGTCAGTCTCGAAGCCGATTTTTCGCCCAACGCCATCGGTCTGCTGCTCGCCCTGATCCAGCGGTCGTGCATCGTGGTTCCGCTGACCGCTTCCGTAGAGGTCAAGAAAAGCGAGTTCAGGGAGATCGCCCAGGTGGAGACCGTCATCGGCCTCGCCGACGGCGAGACTTCGCAGGTCCGAGATACGGGCGCCCGCGTCGAGCACGAACTGCTCCTGCGCCTTCGGCGGGAACAACGACCCGGATTGATACTGTTCTCCTCCGGCTCGACGGGCAAGAGCAAGGCGGTGGTGCACGACCTCGTGCCTCTGCTGGAAAAATTCACCGTCCCGCGCCAGACGCTGCGAACCATTACGTTTCTGCTGTTCGACCACATCGGCGGGATCAACACGCTACTCTACAGCCTTTCGAATGCAGGCTGTGTCATCACGGTGCAGGAACGCCTGCCGGACCCGGTCTGCGCGGAGATCGAAAAGCACAAGGTGCAACTCCTCCCGACCTCGCCCACCTTTCTCAACCTGCTCTTGGTGAGCGAGGCGTACCGGCGTCACGACCTCTCCAGCCTGGAATTGGTGACCTACGGAACCGAGGTCATGCCGGAGAGCACGCTGAAGCGCTTTCACGAGCTGTTTCCGAAGGTCCGGTTGTTGCAGACATACGGCCTGTCCGAGGTCGGCATCCTGCGCTCGACCTCGAAGTCCAGCGACTCCGTGTGGGTCAAAGTCGGAGGCGACGGCTTCCAGACCCGGGTGGTCGACGGGATGCTCGAGATCAAGGCGAGGTCCGCGATGCTCGGCTATCTGAATGCGACCAGCCCGTTTACCGCCGACGGCTGGTTCAAGACCGGCGATGCCGTCGAGGTCGACGGCGAATACTTCCGGATACTGGGAAGGAAATCGGAGCTCATCAACGTCGGGGGCGAGAAGGTGTATCCGGTCGAAGTGGAGAGCGTCCTTCAGACGATGGAAGGCGTGGAAGACGCATCCGTGAAAGGCGAGAGCAACCCGATCACGGGTCAGATCGTCGCGGCGCGAGTGAAGCTGCGGACGAACGAAACCGTTTCCGAATTCCGAAACCGGATGTTCGCATACTGCCGCGAAAGACTGCCGCGCTTCAAGATTCCTCAAAAGGTGTTTCTCGTGTCAGAGAACATCCATGGAGACCGCTTCAAGAAGATGCGATAGCCAATCGGCGAAACCTCAGGGAGAAAAATCATGTCAAGCGTGCGTTCGACCGTGGATGGAATGGTCCCGGGCGGCAATATCACGGCCGATTCGGGCGGTGCGGCAGTCGGATTCTCGGCCAGGCGCTTTGTCGCTGCGCTCGTCACGGTCGTCGGCGCGGGGGTCTTGCTGATCGCCGGAGCCAACTACTTCCTCGATCCCCTGCATTTCAGCGCTTCCGGCCAGAGACAGGTTGCCGCGGTGCTGCTCT
This sequence comes from Betaproteobacteria bacterium, assembly GCA_005881575.1. Lineage (GTDB taxonomy): Bacteria > Pseudomonadota > Gammaproteobacteria > Burkholderiales > SG8-39 > VBDM01. The sequence goes on along the minus strand of VBCA01000051.1, from coordinate 21,692 downwards.
CCGGGAAGAACTACGCGGTGTTCGACGCGAACATGGACTTTCGCGGGCTGCGGCGCGAGGCGATCGCGCAAATGACCCGGACGCCGGAGGTCATCGTGTTCGGAGGCAGCCGTTTCGAGCTGGCGACACCGGATCTTTTTCCCGGTAGGAGTTTCTACAACGGTTTCGTCCACAACGACGTGTTCGAGGACCTCGTCGCCTTCTCCGGCTTGCTCTACGAGCACAAGCGCCTGCCGAAAAACCTCGTGCTCACCGTCCGTTACAAGACCTTCCTGCCGATCGACCCGGTGCTGCGCGAGACCGATGAGTTCAAGCTGTTCTGGTCGGAGTATCGATCGATGGCGGATCGCCTCGGGATCGAAAAAGAGTCCCTGCTCGACGTCCTTCCCCTGGGCTACTGGTCGCATCTGCTGTCCGTCGACAACATCGTGCGGCACGTCTCGTACCGGCTCGACGGAAAACGGCAAGGTCCCACGGACGCGGCGGCGATGGACGACATGGACGTCATTCATGCGGCCGGTTCGATGGCCTTCTCGAAAGAACACAGCGCCTCGTTCCGGACGATTCTGTTGTCGCGCGGCGTCACCAACATGTTTTCCAGCGCGGACACCATAGACCAGGATTCCGAACAGCGAGCCGCCAAGATGAGCAAGCGCGCCGCGTGGCCGGTCGATCCGAAGCGTCTCGAGGCGCTGGGCGCTCTCCTCGCGTTCCTCAAAAAGGAAGGCACTCACGTCACGATCGCCATCACGCCGTTCCACCCGGCGTACTGGAAAGGCAGCATGGGCTCGCCTTACTGGAACAGCCTCGTCTCGATGGAAGAACGCGTTCGCGCCATCGCGGCGAAGGAGGAAGCCACGGTCGTCGGCAGCCTGGATCCGGACCGCGTCGGATGTCAGGCGTCGGATATGAGAGACTTCATCCATCCGGACGAAATCTGCTTGAAAAAAGTCTTCAAGGACATCCCGGTCAAGGACTAAAGGCAGGCCCCCGCACCTTCAAATGGAAACGCAAGCGCCTCGCTGGGTCGAGCAGGACGAACTGAGCCGCGACCCGGCCCTGCAGGACTGCGTGCGGTCTCTGGTGGCGCGCTTCGGCAGGGAGTTGAGCGTGGCCGTCGCGCGCTCGAGCTTGGCGCCGCACCTGTTCGTGTCGCGGGGCGCTCAGGGCGTCTTTTTCGTCAACCGGCGCCCGAGTACGGTGTTCGCATTCGCCTACGCCGGCCCGGACGAGCGCTTCGCCGATGCCGCCGGCGATTTGTTCGAATATGCAATGCAGGGAAAACGGGTCGCCAATATTCTCGAGGAGGAGCCGAAAGCCAGGGAACTTGCGGCTCTGGGCTACAGCGCGACCCCGTTCGGCGTGATGCAGAAGCTTCCCCGACTAGCCGGGTTCTCGCTCGAGGGGACCAAGATGCGCCGCTTGCGTTATCAGATCGGTCATTACGAAAAGCACGGACAATGCGAGACCCGTGAATACAGGGCCGGCAGCGATCCGGCGACCGACCGCGCCGTGGCCGGCCTGGTGGACGAATGGAAGGGGAGCAAGAAGCAGATAGGTCCCTACGTCGAGCACTTCAAGAGCCGCATCGCAGACGGGGAGCTGCCCGGTCATTGCCGGCTGTTTCTCACTTACCGCAACGGGCGGCTCGACAGCGCCATCGTGATCAGCCGGCTCCCGGCGGCGAACGGCTACCTGATGGATCTCGAGTTCTATGGTGCCGACATGCCTCTGGGAGGGCTCGAATTCGCCATCTCCCGGATCCAGGAGACCCTCGCCAGAGAGGGTGTGGGTTCCTTCAGCCTGGGAGCCACCTTCGGCACTCAAATGGAGGCCTGTGCGGAGGAGGATCCCCGGGTGGGGAAAATGCTGCGGGGATTGCACGCGTCCCGCATTTTCAACAACGACGGAAATTTTCAGTTCAAGAACAAGTTCCGGCCCGACAATACCCGTCTTTACGTCAGCCGGTCGCGAGACGCCCCGTCGGCGTCGTTCACAGATGTGCTGATGATTTTTGCCGACCCGGAAAACCGCCGGCAAATCCGCCAGGAAACAACGCCGAGCGCGGCCGCGACGCCGGCAGCCCCCGCGCGGCCCGCGCCCTGAGGCCATGCCCCAGCCCGACAAGGAGCATGCGCCCGCGACCTACCGGGACGATTCCGTCTACAGGGCGGCATTTGGGATGTCGGAAGGCCTCCTCGCCGATCATGTCATTGCCGGGCGGTCCATTCTGCCCGGCGCCAGCATGATCGATCTCGCGCTCGCCGCGGCGCAGGCGCGGCAGCGGCCGTGCCCCGCGCTCAAGGATGTGCTGATCTGCCGGCCGGGTGTCGCGCGCGAACAACTGGAAGTCGAGGTCAGATGGGGAAACTCCTCCTTCACCATCCACGAGGGCAGGAATTTATTGTGCATCGGACGATTGGAGGAACGCGATACCGCGCCCAAGGCGAACATCCTGATGTTCGACGTGGCTGCGCGCGGCGACCCGATCGAGCCTCGGGCGCTGTACGCGGACCTCGACCGGGTCGGCTATCGCTACGGTCCCGGCCTCCAAGTGATTCGCTCCGTGCTCAAGTTGGCGGACGGCATGTTGTTCAACCTGTCCGCCGCAAGTCATCGGGACTGCCGCAGCGAGACCGTGAACCCGGCTCTGCTCGACGGCGCAATCCAGGCGGTGTTCTGCCTGCTGCAGCACTCGGACAAACCGATTCGACCCGGGGGGTTGCTCGTGCCCACGGGCATCCGCCGTCTTTCGATCCACGGCAGCGTGCAGGGAACGTGCTTCGTCCAAATCGGGGAGTCGGCTTTGACGCGTCGGGCGGATGACGTCCTCGCCGATCTCCAGATCCGAAACGAACGAGGTCGACCCCTGCTGCGCATCGAGGGATTGCTGCTGAAATACGTTCCGCGCAATTTCCTCGACAAATTTGACGGGCCGGTTCCCGCCGAGCCGTCTTGAGACCGGACCGGGAACATCAGCGAGAAATCGGAGAGCGCGCATGTTGTTTTCTTCATTGAGTTTCATCCTCGCGTTCCTGCCGCTGGCACTCGCCGCGGTGCTGCTGGGCAGGCGGCTCTACGGCTCTTCCGGGGCGCGAATCGCCCTCACCGCGGCCTCTCTCGTGTTCTACGGCCTCTGGGGATGGAAACTGCTTCCGGTCTTGATCCTGGTGGCCGGCTTGAACTACCGGGTCTCGTACTCGATCTTTCGCAGCACCGCGGGCTCCAGACGACGCTGGCTCGCCTTCGGCGTCGCCGCCAACCTCGTGGTGCTCATCGCATTCAAGTATACGAATTTTCTGATCGACAACGTCAATGCGGTCACGGGGCTTGCGGTCCCGTTCGCCGATATCGCATTTCCGATCGGCATCTCGTTCTTCACTTTTCAGCAGATCGCTTATCTGGTCGCCGTGGCGGACGACATGGAGCCGCCGGGAAGCTTCTGGGAATACCTGCTCTTCGTGTCGTGCTTCGCCTACGTCACCGCCGGTCCGATCGTTGGGGCTCGGGAATTCTTTTCGCAACGAGAGCAGATCGGCAGGCTCACCACTGATCGCTTCGCGGTGGGCATCACCGTGTTTTCGATCGGGCTGCTCAAGAAAGTCATCATCGCGGAAAGCTTTGCTCCGTATGCCAACCACCTCTTCGAGCAAGCACAGAGGAACGGCGCGGTCGGCACTGGGGACGCCTGGCTGGGATCATGGTCCTATTTTTTGCAGCTCTATTTCGACTTCTCGGGTTACTCGGAGATGGCGCTGGGTCTGGGCGTGCTCCTCGGGCTGCGCCTTCCTCTGAATTTCAATTCCCCGTTGCGGGCGACGAGCGCCATCGAATTCTGGCAGCGATGGCACATGACCCTGACCCGATTCCTCACCGGTTACCTGTTCATGCCGCTCTCGGTGAGGCAGGCCCGCTACGTGGCCACGCGAAAGACGGGACGCGTGGTCGGTTTCGTTCGAGTCTACGCGATGCCGGTCATGGTGACGTTTGTTCTGGCCGGCCTCTGGCACGGATCGAACTGGACTTTCGCGGTATTCGGAGCCTGGTGGGGCATCGCCCTCGTCATCAACCACGCCTGGCGTCAAGCTCGTCTGGTCAGGTTGCCTGTCTGGCTCGCTTGGGCGTTCACCATGCTGGGGGCCCTGATAGGCATGGTGATGTTCCGTTCCCCGGATCTTCACACCTGCGTTACGGTGCTCGCTTCCATGGCCGGGCTGGGTGCGGCGATGGTCCCGTCGCAGCTCGTGCTTGCGAGAACGCTCGCGATGATCCTGCTCGTGACGGTAGCCTGCCTGGTCGCGCCCAATACGCCGCAGGTCATGGAGGGCTGGAATATCAGCGCCGATTCGGTGCAAAAAACAAGCAGCACCCTGAGCTGGCGATGGAAACTCGACGCTCGGGGTCTCGCTTTTACCGCATTGATCATCATCGCCCTGGTCATTGCGGGCGAACAGGCCTCGCCGTTTCTTTACTACCAGTTCTGATCGCCGGCGAGCTTACTGGGGCGGGACAAGAATGGGCAGGATGCTCACGATCTGCCATCCTTCGGGTTTCTTGACCATCATCAGGTTGATGTACACGCGGTTCCTGGCCGGTTCGACGCCCGGTTCCCCGACGGTGAGTTGCGTCGGGGCGTAGACTTGCGCCACCCGGCGGCTGACCGAAATGACTCGCAGTTCCTTCTTGTCGACATCGATGCGCCAAGTGCCCTTGTAACGCTCCTCGATGTTCTTGAGAGCGGCCTCCCGGCCCCAGATAGGTTTGCCTCGGCTGATCCAGAGAAGGTCCGGGGAGTCCGCCAAAATGCTTCGCATTGACTTCAGATCATGCGCATTCTGGATTGCTATGTATTTGTCGAAGACCGCGCGCACCTCGTCTTCCATCGTCGCAGCATGACCCGGCGCAGCAATCGCCGCGAGCGCGGCGAAAAACAAGAATCGCTTTACCATTCCCTCCTCCAAGACTGCTTACGCATTCTGAGTGGGCCCGCCTGGATTCGAACCAGGGACCAAAGGATTATGAGTCCTCTGCTCTAACCAGCTGAGCTACAGGCCCGCCGAAGCACTTCGCCATTTTGTGCCAACTTTATTATTATCTGACCGAGCGTTCAGCGGCGCGCAGCGTCCGCTGCAACGCGAGCGGATATTGCGGCGCCGAAGGCGTCCGCAATATCAATTGTTGTCCAGGAAACTCTTCAGCCGCTCCGAACGCGACGGGTGGCGAAGCTTGCGCAATGCCTTCGCCTCGATCTGCCTGATGCGCTCGCGAGTGACGTCGAACTGCTTGCCGACCTCCTCCAGGGTGTGGTCGGTGTTCATTTCGATACCGAAGCGCATGCGCAGCACTTTGGCTTCCCGCGGAGTGAGCGAATCCAGAACGTCCTTGGTAACCTCCCGCAACGATGCGTACATCGCCGCATCGTTCGGTGCGAGCGTCGCCTGGTCCTCGATGAAGTCTCCCAGATGCGAGTCGTCGTCGTCGCCGATCGGCGTTTCCATCGATATCGGCTCCTTCGAAATCTTGAGAATCTTGCGGATCTTGTCCTCGGGCATCTCCATCTTCTGGGCGAGCGTCGCGGGATCCGGTTCCTGGCCCGTCTCCTGCAGGATCTGGCGGGAGATCCTGTTCATCTTGTTGATCGTCTCGATCATGTGCACCGGAATGCGGATGGTGCGGGCCTGGTCGGCGATCGAGCGCGTGATCGCCTGCCGGATCCACCACGTGGCGTAAGTCGAGAACTTGTAGCCCCGACGATATTCGAACTTGTCCACCGCCTTCATCAGGCCGATGTTCCCCTCCTGTATGAGGTCGAGGAACTGCAGACCGCGGTTGGTGTACTTCTTCGCGATCGAGATCACCAGGCGCAGATTTGCCTCCGTCATTTCGCGTTTCGCGCGGCGTGCCTTCGCCTCGCCCGTGGACATCTGCTTGTTGATGTCCTTGAGGTCTTTCAGGGGAATGCCGATCCGCTTCTGGATCGTGAGCAGCTTCTGCTGTTGCTCGAGGATGTTCGGCTCGAAGCGCGAGAGCAGGTTGCTCCAAGGCCTTCCGGCTGCGATCTCGTTCTTTACCCAGCGCATGTTCGTCTCGCTGCCGGGGAACTCCTTGATGAAGTGGGGCCGCAGCATGCCGCCCTTGTTCACGCACAGGTTCATGATCTCGCGCTCGTGGCTGCGCACCTCGTCCACCATCCCGCGCAGGCTGTCGCACAATTTCTCGATGATGCGCGCAGTGAAGCGGATGTTCATGAGCTCGTTGCCGATATGGTCGCGCACCCGGATGTATTCCTTGCTACGGTGGCCGTGGTCAACCAGGGCCCGCTTCATCTTTTCGTAGAGGCGCTGGATCTTGGCAAAGCGCGCGAGCGCGTCCTCCTTCAGCTGCAGCAGGGTGGCCGAAATCGCGGCGCTGTCGTCCTCGCCCTCGGTCTCGTCCTCTTCCTCGGGTTCGACGTCGTCGGGGAGCTCCTGGATCGGTTCGTCTTTCGCGTTCGGGTCGATCAGACCGTCGACCAGCTCGTCGATGCGCATCTCGTCGCGGGTAACTCTGCCGGAGAGGTCGAGGATTTCGGCGATGGTCGTCGGGCAGGCCGAGATCGCCTGAATCATGTGCTTCAAACCGTCCTCGATCCTCTTCGCAATCTCGATCTCGCCCTCGCGCGTGAGGAGCTCGACAGATCCCATTTCGCGCATGTACATGCGCACCGGGTCGGTGGTGCGGCCGAATTCGGGGTCGACCGTGGAAAGCGCCGCTTCCGCTTCCTCCTCCGCGTCTTCGTCCGGTACGCCAGCCGGCGCGCTCTCGGAAATGAGCAGCGTGTCCGCATCCGGCGCCTCGTCGTAGACCTGGATGCCCATGTCGTTGAACGTCGAGATGATGGACTCGATCTGCTCGGCATCCACCATGTCGTCGGGCAGGTGGTCGTTGATCTCGGCGTACGTGAGGAAGCCGCGTTCCTTTCCGAGCTTGATGAGGTTCTTCAGGCGAGTGCGGCGGGCTTCAGCGTCCTCGGGCCGGGCTTCCGCGCGCAGCAGCAGCGCGCGTTCGGCGTCGCCGTTGCGGCGCGGCCGGCCGGCCTTGCGCAGCTTCAGGAGTTCCTGCGCCTGAAGCTTGAGCTGGGCCTTGAGCTCCTTTTCCTTCTGCTTGGCGAGGAGCGCCGCTTCCTTCGCCCTTGCCTTCTCCAGCGCAGCGAGCTCCTTGGCTTTCGCCTTCTCGCGCGCGGCGAGCTCCTTCGCCTTGGCTTTTTCGCGCGCGACGCGCTCACGCTCCCGCTGCTTTTCCTTGGCGGTCTTGAGGCGCGCCTTTTCCTTTGCCGCGCGCTCGCGCGCCCTTTGCAAATCCAGGGCCTTGCGCGCGCGTTCCTTCTCCTTCGCAGCTTTCACTCGTGCCGCATTCAGGGCTTTGCGGGCCTTGTCCTTCTCCCGAGCCGCCTTCGCCCGGGCCGCTTCCTTCGCTTTCTTCTCGCGAAGCTTTTCTATTTCCCTGGCAGCCTTGGCGCGCGCCAGATCCTGCGCCTTGCGCGCACGCAGACGCTCTTTCTGCGCCCGCAGCCGCTGGGCGGTCTTGGCTTTCTGCGCCTTGAGCCTTGCTGCGGCCTTTGCGCGCGCCTTTAGGTTAAGCTTATGATTCGCCACGATTTCCTTATCCTCACGGTGTCGAACGGGAACCTGAAATTATAGCAATATGTTGGGACGAAACCGAAGATTTCTTTAGTCCAGTCAGTTGGCCCGTCAGTTCCAACATCTCGGCATGCTCTTCCGGAGTGCGATCCTTCTTTGCGATCAATGCGTCATGCCGCTTCCGTTTCTGCCTTTCTTGAAGCCTTTCGACCGCCCCGCTGAACTCCGCGCCGGTTTGCTCTTCCCCGAATCTTGTATCCAAGAGAGCCGCTTGGCTCGATTCGAGGAGGACCTTCAGCTCTGTCTCGCGGAAATGGTCCACGACAAGATTGCCGTCCGCATTCGGGTGTTCGCGACAAAATTCGGCCACCATCAAGATCGCACGCCCTTCAAAGGAATCATGATCCACCAGCTCCGCCGCAATTTCCTTGGCGTAGGCCGGCTTGGAAAGCAGGCACTGAAGCAGGGTGCGTTCGGGTTTTCGCTCCGCAAGCTGGGCACCACGCTCGGCACCTTGCAAGGGGGCGGGTTTCGAGTCGTGGCCGCGCGAGATGCGGATCTCGGTCAGCCGCGCAGCTTCCTCTTGCGTCACGCCGGCCGCGTCGGCAAGCGCCTTGAGCAGCTGCAGCTTGAGCGTCGGCGCTGACACCTTCTGCAGCAGTGGCTTCGCCTCGTGCACGACCCGGGAGCGTCCCTCCGCCGTAGCCAAGTCACCCCGACTCTTCAGCTCTTCGAGAAGGAACTCCGACAGGGGCCGCGCTTCGCCGAGTCCTTTCTCGAATGCTCCCGCACCCCTATTCCTCACGAAGCTGTCCGGATCGTGCTCAGGCGGAAGAAAGAGGAATCGCACGGTCTTGTTGTCCGCCAAGCAGGACAGGCTCACCTCCAGCGCGTGCCACGCCGCTTTGCGACCCGCCGCGTCGCCGTCAAAGCAGAACACCACCTCGTCGGTCTGGCGCAGGAGCTTCTGAACGTGAATGGGCGAAGTTGCCGTCCCCAGGGTCGCGACCGCGTACTCGATACCGTGCTGCGCCAGCGCCACGACGTCCATATAGCCCTCGACGACGATGACGCAGCCGGCGGCCCGGATCGCGCTTCTCGCCTGCACAAGCCCGTAGAGCTCGCGGCTCTTTTCGAAGAGCGCCGTCTCTGGTGAGTTGAGGTATTTCGGTTCCCCATCGCCGAGCACGCGGCCCCCGAACGCAATCACCGAGCCGCGCTGGTCGAGGATGGGGAACATGATTCGGTCGCGAAACCGGTCATAACGCCGTCCCCCGCCCTCCGGGTCGATCACGAGGCCAGCCTCTTTCAGCGATTTGTCGGCATAGCTCGGAAAAACGCTCTCCAGGTTCTGCCAGCCATCGGGGGCATAACCGATGCCGAAGCGCGCTGCGATCTTGCCGGTCAAGCCGCGGCCCTTGAGATATTCGATGGCGCGCGGCGCTACCTTCAACTGCTCGCGATAGTAGTCGCAGGCGCGTTCCATGATCTCGTACAGATCCGGTCCGCCTTCGGGTTTCTGGGTGCGCGGCTCGAACTCGGGCATCTTCATGCCGACCGATTCGGCGAGATCCTTCACCGCTTCGACATAACCTAGGCCCTGGTACTCGATGAGGAAGGAGATTGCGTTTCCGTGCGCGCCGCAGCCGAAGCAGTGATAGAACTGCTTGGCCGGGCTAACGGTAAACGAAGGCGTCTTCTCGGTGTGGAACGGGCAGCACGCGAGATAGTTCGCCCCGCCCTTCTTCAGCGGGACGTAGTGCCCGATCACGTCGACGATATCGACGCGATGGAGCAGTTCTTGCTTGAAGGAATCCGGTATCACGGCCGGAATGCGCCCTGATGGAGTGCCGCGCCAGCAAGCGCGCCTTGATGAATGGGCCGCCGGGGCCCCTGCCTACTCACCATCTTTCCTTTATAGGCGAAATTCTCCGAAGCGCAAGCTGCAAGCCTAAGACCCTCTCAGCCGCCAAGCTTCGATTTCACCAGCGACGATATTTTTCCCATGTCGGCGCGCCCCGCGAGCTTGCCTTTCAATGCCCCCATGACTTTGCCCATGTCGGGCACGCCTTTGGCGCCCGTCTGCGCGATTGCTGCGGAGACCTCCTCTCCAATCTCGGCGTCGGTCAGTTGCTTGGGCAGGTAGCCCGAGAGAAGATTCAACTCGAAGGTTTCGCCGTCGACGAGGTCCTTGCGGTTGGCCGCCTGGAACTGCGTGATGGAATCGCGCCGTTGCTTGATCATCTTCTCGATAACCGCTACGACCTCGGCGTCGGAAAGTTCCTTTCTCTCGTCCACTTCGCGCTGTTTGATCGCGGCGAGCAACAAGCGTATGGCGGAGAGCCGCTGCGCCTCTCTCGCCTTCATGGCCGCCTTCATGTCTTCGCTGATACTTGCCTTTAGCGACATGCGCTTGGTTTCCTCTTGGGGTGGGGATTCTCAAAATGAAACGGCGCGACGAGCGGCTCTGTCCACTCCATCGCGCCGGGTCGGTCCGGCGGCGGTGCCGTCCGGATCAATAGAGTTTCGGCGGCAGCGTCTGGCTGCGCAGGCGCTTGTAGTGCCGCTTGACTGCGGCGGCGAGCTTTCGCTTGCGGTAGGCAGTTGGCTTTTCGTAGAACTCGCGGGCGCGCAATTCGGTGAGAAGCCCGGTCTTTTCCACAGTCCGCTTGAAACGGCGCAACGCCACCTCGAAGGGCTCGTTTTCCTTGACGCGTACGGTCGGCATGCGGGCTTGATCCCAGGGCAATGTTGCAGCAAGGGTGCGAATTCTAGACTTTTTTTGGCCGAAACGCCAGCAGCTTCGTGCCCTATCCGCCAAGCTTTCCGGTCAATCCCAAGATGCGCAATTCCTGTCCGACAGTCGCCGTGCGCAGGTCGACCTCCGTTAGGCGTGCGTCCAAGCGCGAACGTGCCGCGTCGATCAATTCCAGCAGGGAACCGCGACCAAGTCGGTAAGCGTCCTCGGCCATCTGTTTGAGCGCGGGAATGCGCTCGCCGACATTTTGCCGAAACCGTTCAAGGGCGGCTCGGCGCTGAGAGAGCGCGTCCACCAAGCGCTGCAGCTCCACGTCAGCCTCCGATTCGATCGCCTCACGGCGTCTCTGCGCGGCGCGAAGATCCGCTGCGGCCTTGGCAATCAGGCCGCGACGAGCGTCGGACAACGGGATCTCGGTGGACAGGCCGACAAAATTGGCGGCACCGAACGGATCGCCGGTCCATGTCCTGCCCAGGCTGAGCACCGGCACCGGCCAACGTTCGCGCTCGGTGCGCTTGAGCGCTGCCTGCGTCGCTTCTTCCTCGCGACGCGCCGCGATGATTTGCGGGTTACTTGATATCAAGGACTCTCGCCACTCGGCGACGCTGGTCGACAGTCCGGCGGGTGTAGGGATGCCGATCGCAGTAGGCCGCCAACCCGACGCGCCAAGCAGCGCCGCCAACCCCGCTGATCTGTCGGAGAGCTCGGCGCGCGCATCCGCGAGTCGTGCATTCATCCCGGCAAGTTCGACCTCAACCCGCGTGAGGTCATAGCGGCTTGCCGCGCCGCTGTCCAGTCGCCCGGAGACGATCGCGACGACGCGCTTTATTTCGGCGACCGACTCGTCAAGCATCGAAGCTTTTTCCTGAGCGGCCTGAAGCCCGACAAAGAGGTCCGCGGCGCGCAGCGCGAGCTCGTTTCCAGTCAGCCCGACGCGGGCTCGGGCTGCCAGCAATCCCTGCTCCGCGGCTTCGATCCGCGCGCCGCGCTGACCGCCAATCAACAGCGGCAAATCCACAGTCGTCTGCTGCTGCTGGCTACCATTGAACTGGGTTCTCGCTCCACCCGATGGAGTGAAACGCCCGTAGGAGACCGTGGGATTGGGCAGCGCACCGGCGGTGATTCGTTCCGCTTCGGCTGTGTCGATTGCCGTTTGCTCAACGGCGAGCCTGGGACTGCGCTCGGCCACCAGACGCAGCAGGATCGGCAGCGTCAGCCGTTCGGGAAGCGCCGATGCCGGTTCCTGTGCCCGGACGGATGCCGTCGACATCGCCGAGACAGCCAAGAGTATCGCAATCCGTCGATTGCTCATGGCTTGACCTCCAATAGTTCGTCTTCCTCCTCCGGCTTCGTCAAACGCCGCGGGGTGATGTAGCTATAAATTATCGGCAGCAACCACAGCGCGATGAGCAGCGTGGTCAGCATCCCGCCCACGACCACCAGAGCGAAAGGCCGCTGCGTTTCGCTGCCCACTCCTGAACCCAGCGCCATGGGCAGCAATCCGACGAGGGCGAGCAGGGATGCCATGAGTACCGGTCGCAGCCGCTCGCTAGCGCCTTCGACCAATGCTGGCCGTAGCTCCTCACCGCTTCGCCGCCGTGCCTCCGCTGCGCTCAGCACCAAGAGGCCCATCAGCGACACCTGACCGAGCAGCGCGATGAAACCCACCGCCGCGCTCACCGATAGCGGCACCCCGGCCGCCAGCAATGCAAAGGCGCCCCCGGTCAGGGCGAACGGGACGGTCAGCAGGATGGCGAGAGCGCTGCGTCCAGAATTCATCGCCGCATACAGGAGGCCGAGCACGGCGAGCACCGCCAGCGGGACCACAATCTTGAGCCGGGCGAGCGCGCGCTGCTGGTTTTCGAACTCGCCGCCCCAGACGAAGTAATATCCTTCGGGCGCCGGCACGCTGCGCTTTACGGTGGCGATGGCGTCCTTGACCACCGACCCCATGTCTCGTCCCTCGATGTTGAACTTCAGGGCGAGGTAGCGGCTATTGCCTTCCCGGTTGATCGACGCCACGCCATTGGCGACTTGGATCGTGGCGAGATCGCGCAGAGGCACGCGCGCGCCGGACGCGGCGGTGAGTGTGACTGCGCCTATCCTATCGATGTCGCCTCGGATGTCCAGCGGCAGCATCAGCCGCACCGGCACCGGGCGCTCTCCCTCCCACATCGTGGTCGTGACGCGCCCGGCAAGGGCGGTTTCCAGAGTGCGCTGCGCATCCTCCATCGCAATGCCGGCCCGAGCGAGCGCCTGCCGGTCGAAGCGCACCTGCAATTGCGGCGTCGAAGCGTCTCGGTAGAGGTCGAGATCGACGATGCCCGGCAATGCCTTGAGCGCCTCCTTGGCCTGTTCCAAGGTAGTCCGCATTCGCGCCAGATCGGGACCGAAAACCTTCAGCACCACCTTGCCGCGCACGCCGCTGACCGCTTCCTCGACGTTGTCCTTCATCGGTTGCGAGAAGTTGTAACGCACGCCGGGAATTTCGGTCAGAGAGTCGCGCATTTCGTCTATCAGGCGCCTTTTGTCGTAACCCGGGCGCCATTCGCGCACCGCCTTCAGGCGTATGAAGGTTTCGCTCATGTTGACACCTTCGTTGTCGGTGCCGTCCTCGGGCCGGCCCTGCTCGCTCAGGGTTTTGCTTACCTCGGGGAACGCGAGGATCCGCCGCCGCACTTCGAGAAGAATATCCTGCCCTTTTTCCAAAGCGATGCTCGGCGGCATCTCGACGAACAACTGTATGTCGCCTTCATCCAGCTCTGGCAGGAACTCGGTGCCGAGACGCGTGAGCGTCAGCACCGCCAGCGCCGGCAGGACAAATGCCGCGGCGAGAACCTTCCCCCTGCGCTCGAGCAGCCATGACAAAGATCGCCGATAGCGTGCCCGCAGCCGTTCGACCCAGGGCGGCTCCTCGAGCTTGGCGTGCCTCGGCCGGAACAGGGCCGCGCACAGAGCCGGCACCAAGGTGAGGGCAAACACCAAAGCGCCGATCAGGGCAAAGGAGTAAGTGAGCGCCAGAGGCCGGAAAATGCGTCCCTCGACCGATTGCAGCGTAAATACCGGCACCAGAGCGGCGATGATGATCAGCATTGCGTACAGCGTGGGGCGCCCCACGTCCACTGCTGAACGTACCACCAGCCGCAGCACGTCGCGCCGATCGGTGGGGCGATCCTGGCGCAGCGCATGGATGACGTTTTCGACGAGCACCACGGCGCCGTCGACCAGAATGCCGAAATCGATGGCGCCCATCGAGATCAGGTTGGCCGGGAGGCCCAGCGCGTAAAGGCCGAGGAAGGCCACCAGCAGGGAGAGCGGTATTACGACGGCGACCGCCGCTGAGCCTACTACGCTGCGCAGGAACAGCCATACCACGCCCACCACCAGAACGAACCCGCTCAGGAGATTCTTGTGGACCGTGGAAAGCGTCAGCCCCACGAGGTCGCTGCGGTCGTAGTAAATTTCGATGCGCATGCCCTTGGGCAGGATGGTCTCGTTCAGCTCGCGTACTTTGTCGTGGACACCGTCCAGCACCAGCGAAGGATTCTGGCCGCGCCGCATCCACACGAAGCCTTCGATGCCTTCCTTTTCCAGGCCGACGCCCACGGTGCCGCGCCGCGGCGTGAAAGACTGCACCACATTGGAAACGTCGCCCAGCGTCACCGCAGTCCCGTCCTTGCTCTTGAGCAGGATGCGCTTGATGTCCTCGGCTGACTCGAGGAAGCCGATGCCGCGTACCGTGAGTTCCTGATCGCCGTGCCGCAGGAAGCCGCCGCCGACGTTCAGGTTGGATTTCGCGATCGCCTGTTCGAGATCGCCCAAGGTCAAGCCCAGGGCGAACAGGCGCGCTGGGTCGGCTTCGATGTGTATCTCCTTGAGGTAGCCCCCGAAGGGCACGATGTCGGCCACACCGGGTACCTGGCGCAGGACACGCACGATGTTCCATTGCATTTCAGAGCGCAACTGATAGAGATCGTGGCGGTCGCTCGTGACACGGAACTGGTACACCTCGCCCAGGGGCGTGGCTTCCGGCGCAATCTCCGGGGTCACGCCCTGAGGAAGATCGGCGGCAGCGGCCCGTTGCAAGACCACGGTTCGAGCCGGAAAGCTGGCCGTGTCGTCCGAGAAAGTCAAGGTGATCAGCGACAGGCCGAACAGGCTCTCGCTGCGCATCAAGGTCACCCCGGGGGTGCCGTTCAGCTCGCGCTCCAGTGGCACGGTGACGCGCCGCTCGATCTCCTCCGGCGCATTGCCGGGGAGCTGGGTGATGACCGTGACCTGGGTGTTGGTGACATCCGGGTAGGCCTCGATGGGCGTGTCGAGGTAGGCGCGCAATCCAAAGGCGGCGACGACCAAAGTGGCAAACAACGCCGCAACGCGGCGGTGAACGCAGGTTTCGATGAGGAGGCGGAGCATGGTCAGAGCAGCTGCTCTGCCTGGGTATCGAGCAGCAAGGCGCCGCGCACCACCACCCTTTCGCCCACCGTGAGCCCCTGCAGAATCACCACCTGACCGTCCTGGTTGCGGCCCGTCTGTACGTCGCGGGCCTCGAAGCTGCCGTCCTCTCGCTCCACGTAGACCACGCGGCGTTTTCCGTCCTTGATCAGCACCGCCGAGACCGGGACCAAGACGTCCGCCTTGGCGCCCACCCGCAGGGCAACCTGGGCCAGCATGCCGGCCCGCAAACCATCGATGCGCTTGGAAAGCGCCAGATACACCTGGCTGCGACGCGATTCCGGATCCACGCGAGGGTTGAAATTCTCGACCCGTGCTGCAACACGGGCGGCGAGCGCCGGCAGTTCCACGTCCGCTTCCTGGCCGACGGCAATTCGGCGCAAATCGCCCTCCGGAACCTGCGCGACCACCTGCAGGCGAGCCGGATCACCGAGCTCCAGTAACGCTTCGCCGCCAGGCGCGACCGTGGCGCCGACTGCGGTGCGAATCGTTATCACCACACCGTCCGCGGGTGCTCGAACCGTAACCCGTATGCCTTGCCCGGATCCGATCAGGTCCGCGGCGTTCCGCGCCCGCTCATATTCCGCGCGCGCTTCCTTCAGCCGCGCTTCGGCCTCCTGTCGCTCGAACTCCAGGCCGACGCCTTTTTCCACCATCTCGACCTGGCGCCTGAAGACGCTCTCGGCGCTGCCCAGCCTCGTGGCTGCCTGATCGAGCGTAGCGCGCGCGGTCCCCGCGTCCGCGCTTTCGATGGTCAAGAGCTCCGTCCCGGTCTTGACTACTTGTCCTGCCTGAACCAGCACGGCAACGACGCGCCCCGCCGTTGTGGCTCCGATAGCGGATTGTGCCTGCGGACGGAACGTCACGCGGCCCGGCAACGCGAGCAGATCGACGACCTGGGAAACGGCGACGGCCTCGATGGAGAGATACTGCTTCTGGGCGTCCGCTATCTGCGCCGAGTGGACGCCGGGATCACGAGAAGTCTCGGGCGCGGGCGCCGTGACGGCTGTCGCCCCCTTCTCGCATCCAGCCACCAGCGCTGACCCGATCAGCGCAATAAGAAAATCCGTCCGATTCATACCCGATAAACCTCAGTTTCCTCATAGACTCCGGTTTCCCGCTCGAAGCACGCACGAGGACCCGTATTCGTGCAAACATGTGAGGGCGCGATTTTAGAGGAACATGCTGACTGCCGGCTGACACGACGGTCCGAGGAGCGCTGAAAAATCATGCTCGTGCTTGGTATCGAGACTTCCTGCGACGAGACCGGGGTGGCCGTCTACGATAGCTTCCGCGGCCTGCTCGCTCACGCGCTGCATTCGCAGGTGGCGCTGCACGACGCGTACGGGGGCGTCGTGCCGGAGCTCGCGTCTCGCGACCACATCCGGCGTCTGCTCCCTCTCGTCCGCGAAGTCCTGCGCAAAGCCGGGGCCCGAGAGGCGGACCTCGACGCGGTCGCCTACACCCAGGGCCCGGGCCTCGCGGGAGCGCTGCTCGTGGGCGCCGCCGTCGCGAACAGCTTCGCGTTCGGCCTCGGGATCCGGGCGATCGGCGTGCACCATCTCGAAGGGCATCTGCTTTCGCCTCTGCTTGAAAAAAAAGCGCCGTCCTTTCCGTTTGTCGCGTTGCTGGTTTCGGGAGGCCACACCCAACTCATGCGCGTGGCGGGTGTCGGCGACTACGAAATGCTGGGCGAAACTCTGGATGACGCCGCAGGCGAAGCTTTCGACAAGATTGCGAAACTGCTCGGCCTCGGCTACCCGGGGGGGCCCGCGCTCGCCGAGCTTGCGCAAGAAGGCAGGTCCGATCGCTTTGCGTTTCCGCGCCCGATGCTCGAGCAGCTGGAGAAAAACGGCGATCTCAATTTCAGCTTCAGCGGACTCAAGACCGCGGTTGTAACGCTCACGCGCACGCGCGCGCTCGACGAGCAGACGCGCGCCGATGTGGCGGCGGCGTTCCAGGAGGCCGTGGCCGACGTCCTTGTTGCAAAATCGCTCGCGGCGATGCGCACAACGGGCCTGGATCGTCTGGTCGTGGCGGGGGGCGTCGGCGCCAACGTTCGCTTGCGCTCCGTGCTCGATGCCGCCGCTTCGCGCGGCAAATTCAGCGTGTTCTACCCGGCGCTGGAGTTCTGCACCGACAACGGCGCGATGATCGCGCTCGCCGGATACTTGCGATTGAAAGCCGACGAGGCCGCCCGGGCGCTTCCGCTCGGATTCACGGTCAGGCCGCGCTGGGACTTGGCGAGCGTCGCGCCGCCTGAAACACCCGGCTAGACGCTCGCCGATTCCCGCTTTTCGCCAATGCGGCGTTCCTTCCCGGCGACGAGCTTGAGAATGTTCGTCTTGTGGCGCCAGACGAGCAGCGCCGATATCAGAATCACCGCCGGCAACATCAAGCCCAGCTCGAATCCGAGCAGCGACATGAAAAATGCGTAGAGCGGCGCAAACACGGCCGAGACGATGGCCGCAAGCGACGAATACCGAAAGAAGAGCGCCACGATGATCCAGGTCGCGAGGGTCCCGAGACCGAGCAAAGGGTTGATCGCGAACAGGACGCCCCCCGCGGTGGATACGCCCTTGCCGCCCCTGAAGCGGAAGAACACCGGGAAGACATGGCCCAGGAATACCGCGACCGCGCAGGCCGCGACGCCCGTCGCGTCCACGCCGTAGCCGGCGGCGTAGCGCGCCGAGAGAAACACCGCGAGCCAGCCTTTCCCGCCGTCGCCGATGAGCGTGAGAAGCGCCGCGAGCTTCTTTCCCGTGCGCAGCACGTTGGTCGCCCCGGGATTGCCCGAGCCGTATGTGCGCGGGTCGGGAAGCGAAAAGGCGCGACTCACGATGACGGCGAAGGACAGCGAGCCGATCAGGTAGGCGGTCAAAATAAATACTGCGGTGGCCATGGTGTTCCACTAGAATTCGCGGCAAGAGTTTAACTCCAAACCTGCTCGCGACGCCCCGCCTTGGATATCGTTTTCATCCGCCAGCTGCGCCTGCCGGCATGGATCGGTCTTTACCGCCACGAAAAGATCGCTCCGCAGACCATCGAGATCGACCTCGAGATCGACCTCCCGGAGGACGCGGTTTTCAAGACCGGAAAGGTGGGCGATACCATCGACTATGGGGTGGTGGTGGAGCACATACGCGCCCTGCTGGCGAAAGAGCGCTTCGGCCTCGTTGAAAGCCTCGCGGAGCGGATCGCCAGTCTCCTGATGGAAGACTTCAACTCGCCGCACGTCAAGGTCAGCGTCGCCAAGCTCGGGGCGCTGCGCGAATCGCAGCGCGTGGGCGTCACGATAGAAAGACCGAAATCGCGAGCGTAGTCCTGATCACCCGCGCGGGTGATGGTCCTTGTGCAGCTTCTTCAGCCGCTCGCGCGCAACGTGCGTGTAGATCTGCGTCGTCGAGATATCGGCGTGGCCGAGCAACATCTGCACGACGCGCAGATCGGCGCCGTGGTTGAGCAGATGCGTGGCGAAGGCGTGGCGCAGCGTGTGGGGCGAGAGCGATCTGCCCGGAAGCGCGGCCGCGGCGCGCTTCTTGATCAGATGCCAGAACGCCTGCCGCGTCATGGGGGCGCCGCGCCCCGTGACGAACACATAATCACTGCCCCGCTTCCTCAAAAGCACGGGGCGGCCTTCCTTCAAATAGCGCGCGAGCCAAGCGAGCGCTTCCTCCCCGAGAGGCACGAGGCGCTCCCTCGAGCCCTTGCCGAAAATGCGCACCACGCCCATGTCGAAGCTCAATTCGCTGAGCTTGAAGCGAACGAGCTCCGAGACGCGCAGCCCGCTCGCGTAGAGCACTTCCAGCATTGCACGGTCGCGCAGGCCGAGCGGCGTTCCCGGGTCAGGCTGCGCGAGCAGCGCTTCGACATCGGGCTCCGAGAGCGTCTTCGGAAAGCGCGGCGGCTTCTTGGGGGGATCGAGCTTGAGCGTGGGATCGTTTTCGATGCGGCGCCCGCGCGCGAGAAACCGGTAGAAGCGCTTCAGGCTGGAGTGCAGCCGCGCCTGGGTGCTCGAGCGGATACCGTGCTTCTTCCCGGGGGAGCGCCGAGAGTAGCGCCACGCGAAATACTCGGAGAGATCGGCCTCGGTCGCCGCCAGCAGCGACGCGCGGCCTTGCCGCTCGTGCCAACCGGCGAACAAGGTCAGATCGCGGCGGTAGGATTCGAGCGTGTTTTTCGCGAGGCCGTCCTCAAGCCAGACGGCATCGCAGAATTCGTCCAGCAGCGCGGCGTTGTC
This sequence comes from Betaproteobacteria bacterium, assembly GCA_005881575.1. Taxonomy (GTDB): domain Bacteria; phylum Pseudomonadota; class Gammaproteobacteria; order Burkholderiales; family SG8-39; genus VBDM01. Next base: position 2,620 of record VBCA01000051.1, on the reverse strand, counting down.
CGCGTTCATTGCTGTCGGCCGGCGGAGCCCTCGTGCGCGAGCAACCAGCGCTTCACCGCGAGGTGGAACCCGCGTTCGTGGTGGGCGAATCCGCCGAGGCCGCCGGCAGCGAGCACGCGGTGACAGGGCACTACGAGCGGCACCGGGTTGGCGCCGCAGGCCTGCCCTACCGCGCGCGGCGAGGACCCCAGTTCGCGCGCGATCTCTCCGTAGCTGCGCGTGAGTCCCGCGTCGATTGCGGAGATTCGCTTCCAGACGCGGCGCTGAAACGCCGTGCCTTGAAACGCGATCGGCAGATCGAAGCGGAATTCGGAATCCTCGAGGTAGCGATCGATTTGCGCGCACGCCCGTGCCGCGAGCCGGTCCCGCGGCGAAAGCGCTCCGGCCGATTCCGGCAGAAAAGTGATTTCCGCGAGCACGCCGCCTTCGGTGCGGATGCCGAGCAGCGCGAAAGGCGTCGGCAGTTTCGCCTGATAGGCTGCCCCTGGGGCGCTCGTGCGCTTCACGGGGTTCATGCAGGCTGACGCGTGGCGCGAATGCGCGCCAACTGGATCGCGACGACTATCGCGAACAGAGTCAAGCCGACGATATCAGCCGTCGTGGTCGGGTACACCAGCGCCAGCCCTGCGACGATCAACATCAGCCGTTCGATCCACGTCGTGCGCTTGAAGAGCCAACCTTGTACGCCGCCCGCGAGCGAGGCGATACCCAGCGCGGCGGTGACGGTCACGATGGCGATCGAGCCCCAGTCCGCGTTTCCGAGAGTCTTGATCGAACCGGTGAGCAGCAGCCCGATACCGGAAGGGTCGAGCACGAACATGAATGGCACGAGGAACGCGGGCAGGGTGTACTTCCAGGACTGCAGCGTGGTCTTGTAGGGATCGCCGCCCGTGATCGCCGCCGCGGCAAACGGCGAGAGCGCGGTTGGCGGCGAAACTTCGGAGAGCACCGCGTAGTAGAAAATAAACATGTGCGCGGCGAAGTCCGGCACCCCCAGCTTGATCATGGCAGGCGCAGCGATCACGGCGCAGATGATGTAGGAGGCGGTCACCGGGACGGCAAGCCCCACGATCCAGACGATGAGCGAAGTGTAGATCGCCGTCAGCAGCAGCGAGCCCCCGGCATAGTCGATGATGATCGAGCTGAACTTGAGGCCCAGACCCGTGAGCGTCACCACGCCGACGATGATGCCGGCGCCGGCGCAAGTGGTTGCGACGTTGAGCACACCGGTCGAGCCCGCCTCGAGCGCCTTGAAGAATTTCGACCCGAAGATTCCCTTGACCAGGGGCTCGCGCCCCCGGAACAGGTCGTAGGAGAACAAGGCGCAGTCGCGATGCAGGAAACTCGTTGCAAAAGAGAACACCGTGGCCCAGAACACCGACAGCACGGGCGAATATCCCATGAGCATGAATACGACGATCGACACCAGTGACAGGAAGTGGAACCAGTAGTTTCTTGTCAAAGTCCACAGCGATTCGACCTGCACGTACTTCACCGTGCTCATACCGAACTTGCGCGCGTCGATCTCGACCATGAGGAAGAGCGCGAAGTAGTAGAGCAACGTCGGGATCGTCGCCATCAAGAGCACATCGAGATAGGAGATCTTGAGGAACTCGGCGATGAGGAAGGCCGCCGCGCCGAGCACCGGCGGCGAGATGATCGCGCCCAACCCCCCCGCCGCGAGCAGCCCGCCCGCCGCGTCTTTCCCGTAGCCCGCCCTGACGAGCATCGGGTAGGCGACTGAGCCCAGGGTCACCGTGGTCGCGACGCCGCTCCCCGAGGGGCCGCCGAGGAGGAACGAAGCGAGCACCACGGTACGGCCGGCGCTGGTGGACTTTCCGCCCATGGCGGAGAACGAGAAATCGATAAAGAACTTGCCCGCACCGGAGAACTGCAGGAACGCCCCATAGATCGTGAACAGAATGATGAGCGAGGAAGAAACGTCCACGGCGACGCCGAAGATGCCTTCGAGCGTCATGTACAGATGTCCCACGAGCCGACCGACTTCGTAGCTGCGATGCGCCCAGGAACCGGGAAGCAGCTCGCCGAAAAGTGCGTAGAGGACAAACGAGGCAACCACGATCGGCATGACCCAGCCGGAGGCGCGGCGCATGCCTTCGAGGATCAGGAGTATCAGAGCGACGCCGAAGACGATGTCCCAGCTGTCCGGCGAAGTGTTGCGGTCCCAGATATCGTCGCCGCCCTGGAGAATGTACGCGATCACCGCGACGGCCGCGAACGCGGCCACCCAATCCCACCACATGATGCGGTGGCGATAGCGCTTCGAGGCGGGGAACAGCAGGTAGCTCAAGAAAAGCACGAAGCCGACGTGCACCGGGCGCAGCACCTGCGTCGGCACGATCGCGTATGCGCTGTAGAGGTGGAACAACGACATCACCACGGCCGTCACGGAGACGAAGATGCCGAGCGCGCCCGGCAACTTGTTGCTCGCGCCCTCCTCCGCCTCGATGAATTGCTCGGCTTTCTTTAGCGCCTCGGCGTCGATTGCCGGCTCATCGGCTCCCGGCTTTGCGACCTCGCTCATCCGCCCTCCTCGGCGCGCATGCTAGCACAGCCCGCCGGCGCGACACGCGGCCTGCCCGGCTCATTGGGCTGGCGA
>VBCA01000050.1 GCA_005881575.1 Betaproteobacteria bacterium | reverse complement strand
ACCGACATCGCAGACTCGGTCGATACCTGGACGGCGTTCCGCCAGGGCATGCTCACCAACGTGCTCAACCCCAAAGTGGCCTTGTTTTTTCTGGCGCTGATGCCCCAATTCATCGAGCCGGAAAGCCCCGCGAAGGTCGGTGCGTTCCTGGTCCTGGGACTTACCTTTCTTACCACCGGAACCGCTTGGTGTCTCGTTCTGGCACTGGGCGCCTCGCGCGTGCGGAGTTTCTTCGCCGGCCGCCCGCGTGCGCTTCGCGGCCTCTCGCAGGCGTCGGGCGCGCTCTTCATCGTTCTCGGCTTGCGGCTGGCGGCAAGCAAGCAATGACGGGCCTCACGGGAGACGTCGAATGATGAGAACCTACAAAGGCAGTTGCCATTGCGGCGCCGTTCGATTCGAGTGCGACCTCGACCTGTCCGCCGGCACGACGCGCTGCAATTGCAGACTCTGCCGCAAGAAGGAACTGGCGCGCAGCAGAACATCGCCGTCATGAAACTGCGAAAGATGTTGGCGTTGAGCCGCGCCGTCGGGCGCAACGACATCGAGAATGTTGAGACCCTCTGCAGCGAGGCGCTCGCGGCCGATCAACGAGACCTCACGGCTCTGATGGCGTTGGCGGACGCGTATTGGCGAAATCAAAGACGCGAAGACGCGCTGACGGTCGCGCTGCAGGCCCTCGAAGTCGAGCCCAATGAATTCCACGCATTGAGAATCGTAGCAGGCGTCTGCGCCGAGCGCGGAGAGCACGAGCCCGCGTACCGTTACGCGAGGCGCCTCCTGGATTCGGACAAGCCGCGTTTCACGCCCGCAAGGGCCGTCTCGCGCCTCCTGGCGGCCCTGTCCTGGCTGCCCGTCGTCCGCCGCCTGAAGGAGCTCGTCCACCGTGACGAGCGGGAAACCGAAAGCTCCTATTCCGAGGGGTTGCACTGGGCGAACGGATACGTGCGCTGGTACGAATCGCGCTCTCAAACCGCGCCCTGACCGCGCTGATGTTCTAAGCCGGAGACTAGCGCTTCGGAACCGTCCACAGGTAGAGCGTGCTCGCTCCCGCCTGCACCGTCCTCTCCGGCGGCCAGGTGTCCCCGAATCCGTAGCGGTGCGCGACGATGCGCGTTCCGGGCGCGAGCTCGCGCAGCAGCTTCGGCAGCAGGCGCCGGTTGAGCGTTTCGAAGAGGAACAGAGTCACCACGGTGGCTTCGCCGATATCGGCCTCGAACAGGTCGCCGCGCACGAAGCGCACGCGGTCCCCGACCCCGGCGCGGTGCGCGCGGTACACCGCCATGCGCAGCGGCACAGGGTCGATCTCGACGCCGACGCCGCGCGCGCCGAAGTCCCTCGCCGCGGCGATGACGATGCGGCCGTCGCCGCAGCCCAGGTCGTAGACCACGTCCTCCGGACCCGTGCGCGCGAGCTCGAGCATCGCGGAAACCGCCGCGTCCGTGCTCGGAAAATACGGTACCTCGGGATCGAAAACGGGCGCGACCCCGTCGGTGAGCTTGGTGTCGCCCAGGCGGTCGAGGGCGGCGCAGCCCGATACGAGCAGGGCGATGGCGAGAAGAACAAACCGAGGACAGAGCACGGTTTTGGTTATGGCTTCGCCCCGGAAACCGTGGTCTGTCCCCGGTTTCCGAAGAGCATGACCGCCGCGCCCACGGCGAGAACGCCCAGACCCACGAGCGCGTGCTCTCGATGATAGACAAGGCTCGCGTAAAGCAGGTAGGCGCACATCGCGACGAAGAGCGCCGGCACGACCGGGTAGCCCGGAACGCGGAACGGGCGCGGCGTATCGGGCTCCTTTGCGCGCAATACGAAGAGCCCGACGCCGACCAAGAGGAAAAATCCCCAGAACACCGGCAGCGAATACTCCACCAGCCCCTTGAATCCCGAGTTCCGGATCGCGCCGAAGACGACCAGCACGAACGCGATCACGCCCTGCACGAGCATCGCCGAGCGCGGCGAGCCGCTCGCCTCGTCCCAGCGGGCGAGAAAACGGAACGTCGGCCAGTCGCGGCCGAGCGCATAGTTGGAGCGCGCGCCGACGATCATCGAGCCGTTTACCGAGGTGAGCGCGGCGATCGCGATCATGATCGAGATGAGCTTCTCGCCGGCCGGACCCCAAACGCGCTTCAGGAGGTCCGCTGCGACAGCGTCGGAGCGCGCCATGGCGTCGTAGCCAAGCCCCTTCATGTAGGCAACGTTGACGAGCACGTAGAGCAGCGTGACGAGGCCGATCGAGTAAAGCAACGCCCGCACCATGTTGCGGCGCGGATCCCGCACTTCGGCGGAAATATAAGCCGCATCGTTCCAGCCGCCGTAGGTGAAGAGCACGAACACCATCGCCGAGCCGATGCCGGCGCCGAAGTACCAGGGCTGCCCGGCCGCAGAACTCGAGGCAGAAGCAGCCGCTGCGGGCGCGGACTCGGAGGCGAGCACGAGGCCGGCGACGATGATGATCACCAGCCCGCTGCACTCGAGGAAAGTGAAGAAATTCTGTGTGAGCTTGCCCTCCTTGATGCCGACATAGTTCACGGCGGTGAGGACGACGACGATCATGCCCGCCCAGATCGCGGAGGAATGGGCGCCGAAACTGTAGACGCGCGACATGTAGTCGCCGAAGAGATACGCGAACACCGCGATCGACCCCGCGACGATGACCGTCATGCGCGCCCAGCCGTAGAGGAAGGCGAGCGGACGTCCGAAGGCGCGGCCGAGGAAGTGATACTCCCCGCCCGCCGACGGATAGGCGGTGGCGAGCTCCGCGTAGCACAGCGCGCCGATCACCGAGAACACGCCTCCGGCGATCCACGCCGCGACCATGCGCGCGGGCGACCCCACCGCGCCCGCGACGATAGCCGGCGTGCCGAAGATGCCCGCGCCGATGATCAGGCCGACGATGATCGCGGTGGCGTCGCCGAGCGACAGGACCTGCGCCGGGCCGGCGGAAGACTGCGGGGATTTTCCCGGAAGCGGCATCAGAGAGTCAGGTAGTGAGTCGTGTGGGAGTTGCGCCGGCGCAGATCGGCGAGGCAATCCTCGAGCGGCAGGTCGAAGAGCCGCTGCGCGGCGCGCGCGCGCGCCTTCAGCTGCGTCCACCGGATGCGCGGCGGGCCGCCGCGGAGCGCGAAGGCGACGTAGTTGTCCTCCTCTTCGGCGAGCAGCAGCGTCGGGCCGCGGCCGAAGCTCTCCGCTATGCGCCCGCAATGGGTTTCGATGCGCTTGTCGTCGGACATGAAATTGGCGACCATCACACCGCCCGGGCGCAACGCGGCGAAGGCGCCGTCGTAGAAGGATCGCGTGCACAGGCTCCTCGCCGGACTGCCGTTGACGAAACCGTCCACGACGAGCACGTCGCAGCTCGCGGGCCGCTGCGGCACGACCTCCGCCCCGTCGCCGATCACGATTCCCAGCCGTGCGTCCTCTTCGGGAAAGTGGAAGTATCTCCGCGCCACGTTGACCACTCCCGGGTCGATCTCGACCACCGTGACGCGCGTCCGCGGCATGCGCTGGTGGATGAAGCGCGCCATCGAGCCCCCGCCCAGCCCCACGAGGAGCACGTCGCGCGGGCTCGGATGAAAGAGCAGGAAGGCCATCATCGCGCGCACGTAATCGAGCTCGATACGGTCCGGCGAATCCAGGCGCATCGCGCTCTGGATCGCGTTGCCCCCGATCTGCAGAACGCGCACGCCGTCCTCCTCGACGATTTCGATCGCCTTGTGCGGCCCGAGCCATTTGCCCAGACGCTTCATGATTTTCCGCGCGGGCTCGGGGATCACGGCTTCAGCGCCGCCGCGAGAACGGCGGGCATGGGGATCTCCACGGTCCCGTGATTCTCGTATTCGCCGGCGACCCTGGCGACCGCGTCGCGGATCGCGGCGAGCGCCGGAGCGGACTGGGCGTGCAGCAAGGCCTGCGTCCTGACCGAGCCCGCGAGGAACGCCTCGAACAGCAGCCGCGACGCGCTGAAGCGCCAGACCTGCGGGACCTTTCGCACGTCCACGTTCCTGAAGCCCGCGATCTTCAGGATCTTGTCGCACTCGCTCGCGTCGCTGAAGCGGAAGAACGGCGGCCCCGGCGGCAGCGGCACGTCGGGATTGCCGTGCTTGCGGATCGCATCGAGGATGATGCCGAAACCCACCGCCTCCTCCGGCTTCGCCCAGACCGTGAAGGCGAATCTGCCGCCCGCGCGCAGAACGCGGAAGGCCTCGGCCACGGCGCGTTCCGGCTGAGCCAGATGCAGCATGCCGAAGTTCATCACCAGCGCGTCGAAGCTGCCTTCCGGAAACGGCAGCGCCTCGGCGTCGCCTTCGCGGAACTCTATTTCCGGATTCTGCGAGCGCGCGAGCTCCACCATCGCGGAGGAAAAATCCAGGGCCGCGACACGCGCCCCGCGGGCCGCGGCGGCCGCCGCCGCGTAGCCCGGGCCGCTCGCCACGTCGAGCGTGCGCGCGCCCGAACGCACTTCCGCCGAGTCGAGCAGGGGATCGACCGCCTGGCGCGTGAGGCTTCCGAAGGCGTCGTCGTAGTGGCGGGCGGCGCCCTGCCAGCCCGCGTGCTCGAGCGCGCGGAACGCGACGGGGTCGGGGGCGAGCGCCGCCTCTGAGCGCCCGGGGGTCACTTAATCGCTGTCGCGACCGGCTTGCCTTTCTCGACGACGTAAGTCGCGAGCACGACCGCCTTGCCCTTGCCGACATTCTTGCCGTCGTGGACCACGCCGGCAGGGACGAAGAACACCTCGCCCGCCTTGAGCGTCTTCGGCGGCTGGCCGTCCACGAGGAGCTGCAGGGTGCCTGACACGACGTAGCCGAGCTCCTCGCCGGGATGCGTGTGGCGTCCGGCTTGCCCGCCGGGAACGAATTCCGCGCGGGCCACGACCGCGTGCCGGCCCTGGGCCGTGAGGTCCTGGTCCTGCAGGACGGTGCGCGTGAAGCCGGGCTGCTGCGCATTGAGCAAGCCGACTCCGGCCCCCAGCGCCGCGGCGAAAGCCGCCGCTATCGTCAGTTTCTTCATGCTTGTTTCCTCCATTTGTCGGTCGTCGAAAAAAAATCAGGCGAGGGCGAACCGCAGTGTGCCCAGCTTCTCGATCGTCGTGGTCAGCCTGTCACCGGGCTTGAGCCACAGCTGTTTCTCCTTGGGATAGCCCGCGATCACGCCCTCCGGAGTGCCGGTGTAGATGACGTCGCCGGGCAGGAGCGTCATCAGCGTCGAGGCGTAACTGATGATCGTCGCGCAGTTATGCACCATGTCGCTCGTGTTCGAGGACTGGCGCACTTCTCCGTTCACCGTGCCTTCTATCTTGAGGTTGTTCGGATCGGGAATCTGGTCCGCGGTCACGAGGTAGGGTCCGAGCAGCCCGAAGCCGTCGCAGGTCTTGCCGATCATCCACTGGCTCGAGCGCGACTGCAGGTCGCGCGCGGTGAAGTCGTGCCCGATGCAGTAGCCGAACACGTAGGAAAGCGCCTCGGCCTGGCTGACGTTGCGGGTTTTTTTCCCCATGACGATGACGAGCTCGGACTCGTAGTCGAAGCGCTCGGCGGGCACCGCCGACACGCGCACCGTGCCCTGATGGGCGTTGAGCGCATTGTTGAACTTGTTGAAGAACACCGGCTCCTTGGGCGGCGTCGCGCCCATCTCGCGCGCGTGCCTCGCGTAGTTCACGCCGACGCAGAGGATCTTCTCCGGGTTGGTCACGCACGGCCCGAACTCGGTGCGGTCCTCTGCGACGAAAAACCCCGGGGTCCTGCGCGCGAGAGCCACCTTGACGAGCTCGGTGAGTCCCCTGTCGCCGCGGCGGATGAGATCCTCGATCGTGGTCGGCGCGGGGCTGCGGAGGAATTTCGCAGTCTTGGTCACGTCGAGAATGCCCAGGTCGGTCTTCACGCCCAGGCCGTAGGCGTCGCCAGTGCGCAGGGTGACGAAAGTCATCCTTTTCGGCGCCGCGGGCGAGCCGGGGGCCGCGCCCGGACCGGCACCCTGCGCAAGGGAGGATTCCGGCGCCGACGCGCCTGCGGCGAGCGCGACGACGCCCGCCGCACCTGTTTTCTTCAAGAAACTTCTGCGCTGCTCATCCATTACTGTTTCTCCAAATCGGATCCTGAGTTCATGTGTCCGCGGGTGCGGACTCCTCGGGCGAGAAATCGAGCTCGACCTTGGCGCCACAGGGATCGTGACAAAAAATCTGCCACGTTCCGACACCCACCTGGCGGCGCAGCGTGAACTTTATCCCGCTCGCCTTGAGCCTCGCCACCGTGCCCTTCAGGTCGGTGGCGCTGAACGCGAGATGGTCCAGCACCCCGGCCGGGTCCGCGGGCACTTTTCCCTCGGAGACATGCAGGATGGGCTGGCCGCCCGCGTACAGCCACGCGCCGCCGAAGTCGAGCGGGGGCCGCGGTCCCTCGGTGAAGCCGAGAACCCCGACGTAGAACGAGCGCGTCGCCGCGAGCTTGTCGGTGAGCACGTTGAAGTGATTCATTCCCTGGATCGCCATGAGGCCTCCTACGCGATGCCGCCGGACTGGATGCTCTTCACGCCGGCTTTCTTCATTTTTTCCCAGGCCGCGGCGAGCGAGCCCTGCATGTCGATCGCGCGGCAGGCGTCCTCGACGATCAGCGCGGCAAAACCGAGCTTGCGCGCGTCGAGCGCCGTCCACGCCACGCAAAAATCGGTCGCGAGCCCGCAGACGAACACGCGCTTGATGCGGCGCTCCTCGAGGTAGCCCTCGAGCCCGGTGCGGGTCTTGCGGTCGGCCTCGAGAAATGCCGAGTAGCTGTCCACGTCCCTGTGGTGGCCTTTGCGCAGGACGAGCTGCGCGTGGGGAACTGAAAGGTCCTTGTGCAGGGCCGCGCCGTCCGTCCCCTGCACGCAGTGATCGGGCCAGAGCACCTGCTCGCCGTAGGCGAGCCGCACCGAATCGAAGGGCTTGCTGCCCGGGTGCGAGGTTGCGAACGATCGATGGCCCGGCGGATGCCAGTCCTGCGTCAGGACGACGTTCTCGAAGCGCCCGGCGAACGCATTCACGAGCGGCACCACCTCGTCGCCTTTCTGCACGGCGAGCCGGCCGCCGGGGCAAAAGTCGTTCTGCACGTCGACGACGATCAAAGCATCCTTGATTCCGGGCTTGATCTGCTGCGCCGACGCCATCTCCGGGCCCTTCGCTACCGGATTCGCGCAACGTCGACCAGGCAGTCGTAGAACGTCGCGCCTTTGCCGATGTCGGTGAGCGCCTGCGAGGTCAGCTCGTTGGCGTTCTTGCGATCGGCGGTGAGCTTCCTCCACCACACCGAGAGCGCCACCACGACTCCTTCCCGCGCCTTGTCGCTGACGCGCGCCCTGGCGGTGAGCGAGCCGCGGTCGTTGAAGATGCGCACCGCGTCGCCGTTCGCTATCCCCCGGGCGGCGGCGTCCCTGGGATGGATTTCGAGGCCGGGCTCTTTGGCTTCGGCGATCGCGAAGGGCATGTTGGCGAAGGACGAATTGAGGAAGTGCCGGTTCGGCGGCGAGATGATCGCGAGCGGGAACTTTTTCGCGAGCGCCGGGTTCGACTGCGCCGACTCGCGCGGGGCGATATAGGTCGGGAGCGGATCCATGCCCAGGCCCTTGGCCGTTTCGCTGTAGAACTCGCACTTCCCCGAGGGCGTTCCGAAGTTGCCCTGCGCGAACGGGGCGAAGCGCTCGGGAACGTTCAATCGCCGCCAGCCCTTCTCCTTGAGCGAGTCCCACTCCATTCCCCGCATGCGCGGGTGCGACGACTCGAGCGCCTGGCGGCAGAGGTCCTCGTCGGAGTCCCTGAAGCACTCCTCGGCGAAACCCATGCGCGCGGCAAGGCGCCTGAACGCCTCGCTGTTTGGGAGGGATTCGCCCAACGGCGCGATCGCCGGGCTGTTCGCGACGACGTACAGGTGCCCGTAGGCCGTGTGCACATCGTGGTGCTCGAGCTGCGTGGTTGCCGGCAGGACGATGTCGGCGTAGTCGCAGGTGTCGGTCGCGAATTGCTCGTGCACCACGGTGAAGAGGTCCTCACGGGAAAAACCCCTCACCACCTTCGCCGAATCGGGCGCGACCGCGACCGGGTTGGAGTTGTACACGTAGAGCGCGCGGATCGGCGGCTTCGCTTCGAGCAGCGCATCCGCGATCGCCACCATGTTGATCGTGCGCGGGTTCGGGCACCTGGAGAGCCCGAGCAGGTCGGGCCGCTCGAGCTTCGCGTCGTTCATGCCGAAGAACCCGCTCGTGCTCAACACCGCCCCGCCGGCGGGATCGCGCCATGCGCCCGTGAGCGCTGGGAGGCACAGGATGTTCCTCACCGCCATGCCCCCTCCCGCGTGGCGCTGCAGTCCGTAGTTGAGACGGATCGCCGCGGGACGCGTCGCGGCGTATTCCCGGGCGAGCGCGATTATTTTTTCGGCGGGCAGGCCGGTGATCTCCGCGACCTTGCGCGGCGGATATTCCTTCACGCGCCGGGCGAGCGCCTCGAAACCGAGCGTGTATCTCTCGACGTAATCCGCGTCGTGGCGGCCCTCGCCGATGATGACGTGCATCATCCCGAGCGCGAGCGCCGCGTCGGTGCCGGGCAGCAGGGCGAGGTGCTCGTGGCATTTTTCGGCCGAAAGGCTGCGGTAGGGGTCGATCGCCACGAGCTTCGCGCCGCGGCGCTTCGCCTCCTGCACGCGCGACCACAGGTGCAGGTTCGAGACGATCGGGTTGGAGCCCCAGACGAGGATGAGCTTCGCCTCGTCGAACCTTTCCGGATCCATGCCGAACGAGCCTCCGAGCGTGATCAACATCCCCGCCTTGCCCGCGGAGGAGCAGATGGTGCGGTCCAGGCGCGAGGCGCCGAGCCTGTTGAAGAAGCGCCTGCCCATCGAATGCCACTGCACGTAGCCCATGGTGCCCGCATAGTCGTAGGGCAGGATGCCTTGGGGGTCCTCGGCCTCGATCGCGCGGAACTTTTCGGCGATCGTAGCTAGCGCCTCGTCCCAGGAAATGCGCGCGAACTCGCCCTTGCCCTTCGGACCGATTCTCTTCTGCGGAAAGAGCACCCGGTCCTTGCTGTAGGTGCGCTCCAGATACCGCGCCACCTTGGTGCAGAGAGTGCCGGCGGTGAAGGGATGGTCTTTAGCGCCTTCCACTTTCACGGCGACGCCGTTCTCGACGGTGATCTTCATGGCGCAGGTGTCGGGGCAGTCGTGCGGGCAGGCGGCACGCACGATCTTGCGTTCGGCGGGTTTGACGGGGGCTTGCATGCTCGGCCGGAAAGCTCGTGCAATTCTACGCCGTTCAGGGCCGGATGCGGGGCGTGATTCCGAAGTGCGTCCGCATCATCTGGCCGATGCGCTGGATCGCGTGGCCCGCCGCCGCGAGCGCCCCGCCCATCACGAGAAACCCGTGCACCTGTCCTTCGAGGGATTCCTGCGTGACGGAAACTCCCGCCTGCGCGAGTCGATCGGCGTAGGCCCGCCCCTCGTCGCGCAACGGGTCGAATCCGGCGGTGATGATGTAGGCGGCCGGCAGTCCGGAGAAATCGCGCGCCCTCAGGGGCGAGGCGCGCCAGTCCTCGGCGTCGCGCTCATCGCGCAGGTAGCTGCGCTTCACCCAGCGGATGCTCTCGCGCGTGAGGAGGTAGCCCGAATCGAAGCGCGCGATCGATTCCGCCTCGCTCGAGAAATCGGTGGTGGGGTAAATCAGGACCTGCATGGCGATGGCGGGACCGCCGGCATCGCGCGCCGTCAGCGCCGTCACCGCCGCGAGGTTGCCGCCCGCGCTGTCGCCGGCGACCACCAGGCGCGCGGGATCGATGCCGAGCGCAGCGCACCCTGCCGACGCCCAGACGGTCGCGCGATACGCGTCCTCCGCCGCGGCGGGAAATTTGTTCTCGGGCGCAAGACGGTAATCCACCGACACCACCGCGCAGGGCGTGCTCTGCGCGATGCCGCGGCACACGGCATCGTGCGTGTCGATGTCGCCGTAGATGAAGCCGCCGCCGTGGAAATACACCACGCCGGGAAGCGATTCTTCCCCCGAGCGCGGACGGTAGAGGCGCGCGCGCAAGGCAGGCGCCGACCCGGAAACCGAAAGCTCGCGGATTTCCGCGACGTGGGGCGCAGCCGGTGCAAGCGCCGCGCGCGACTCGCGATAGACCCGGCGCGCCTCACCCGGGGAGAGGGTATGCAGCGGGGGCGCGCCGGAGGCGGCGATGCGCTCGATCAACGCGCGGGCCTGGGGATCGAGCCTTGCCTGGTCCGCCACCGTCATACGCCGGCCGCCACGCGGCGCCGGGCGAGGAGCCACAGCACCGCGATGGCCGCCGCGGTGACAAACGGCAGCGCGAGATAGTTGAGCATTTGCCAGCCGCTCTTCTCCAGGAGCAGGCCGGAACCGAACGAAGAAGCGGCCATCACGACGAAGATGATCAGGTCGTTTGCGCCCTGGGTCTTGGCGCGCTCGGGCGGAGTGCACGCTTCGGTGATGAGTGTCGTGCCGCCGATGTAGAGGAAATTCCAGCCGACGCCGAGCAGCAAGAGCGCGAACCAGAAGTGCGCAACGCTGACGCCCGACAGCGCGATCGCCACCACGACGTAGAGGACTAGGGCTCCCGCGGCCATCACCTGCAGCACTCCGAAGCGCTTGATGAGCGAGCCGGTGAAAAACGACGGCCCGAACATGCCGATGACGTGCCAGCCGATCACGGTGGCCGCTGCCGCATACGGATGGCCGCACAAGCCCATCGCGAGCGGCGTCGCGGTCATGAGCAGGTTCATCACGCCGTAGGCGCCCGCAGCCGCGAGCACTGCGACCACGAAGACCGGCTGCGCCATGATTTGTCCGAGCGGTCGCGTCGATTCCTTGTGCGCGGCGGCCGCCGGCACCGGGATGTCGAGCCATTGCAGCGCCAGCACGACGAGCACCAGGAATCCGATCAGGGACAGGTACGCGCCTAGATAGTGCGTTTGGAGTAAATCGACCGTGAACTTGCTCGTCTCCGGGCCGACGATCCCTCCTACCAGGCCGCCTGCGAGCACGAGGGAGATCGCCTTCGCCTTGAAATCGGCGCTTGCGACGTCCGCTGCCGCGAACCGGTAGTACTGCGCCGCGGCGTTGTACACGCCGAACACCATCGTGCCGAAGCAGAAAAGCCAGAAGCTCTCGAGATACAGGGCGAACGAGCAGATCGCCGCGCCGACCATCCCCGTCAGAGCACCGACGGTAAAGCCGGAACGCCGGCCGATTCGCTTCATCAGAAGCGAGGCCGGAAGGGTGGAGAGCGCCCCGCCGATGACCCACGCGGTGACCGGGAGCGTCGCCAAGGCCTTGTTCGCCGCGAGCGCATAGCCGGCTAGGCCGTTCAGCGCAATCGCCGTGGAGTTGTTCGTGAACAGCAGCGCCTGGCAGGCGGCGAGGACGGCGACGTTTTTTTTGGCGGGTTCCACGGCGCTCGCCGGGGTGACAGGGAATTGTCAGGGAAAACGGGTCTCTGATTATAGCGAAGCGATCCCCCGGCCGGGCCGGAGTTTCTCCGGGTGGTTGACATTTCCCTCTGATTGACGCACTCTCGCGTTGCCCGTACCCCCCGTGCGGCGTCACCCAAACAGCTCGTATTGAAGAGGAGAGATATACGATGGCCAAGAAGAGAAAACCCAATGCAGCATTCATGAAACCCATGACCCCGAGCGCCATGCTGGCGGAAGTGGTGGGCTCCAAGGCGATACCGCGCACCGAAGTGACCAAGAAGCTCTGGGCTTATATCAAGCGAAACAAGCTGCAGGACTCGAAGAACCGGCGCATGATCAATGCCGACGACGCCTTGAAGGCCGTCTTCGGCGGCAGGGGCAAGGTCACGATGTTCGAGATGACCAAGCTCGTCAGCAAACACCTCAAATAAGCAACCGCCGCGTCTCGGGATTTTCTCGGGACGCGCACCCGGAAATGAAAACGCCCGGCTTGCCGGGCGTTTCGTTTTGCGGTCGCGGAGGACTCACGGCCGGGAATTGTCCCTGCCCTGCTTCGCGGTCTTGTATTCCTCGACCGCCTTCTTCAGCTCCCTGTATTCCTCGCAGGGAAAAAAGCACAGCTTGTCGAGCCGCGCGAGGTGCTCCTCCGCCTTCGGAAGATTGTTCACCATCAGATAGGCTTCGCCGATGTACTCGTGCGCTCCCTTGTGCCGGGGGTTGAGACGCAGCGCCTCGTTGTAGTGCTTGAACGCGAGGTCGAGGTTGCCCGACTTGCGCCAGGCGTAGCCGAGGTAATTCTGCGCGTCGGCGTTGTTCGGGTCGTGCGAGGCAACCCGCTCGAAGCTGTCGAGGGCCGTTTTCCAGTTCCCGGCTTCGACCGCCTTCTTGCCGCTCTCGTAATCGGGGTCGACGGGGCGCGCGTTCGGCTCCGGGCCCGAATCCGTTCCGGCAGCGTGGAGGGCCGGGACTGGAGCAAGGCCCGCCAGAAGGGCGAAGACCGAAATCAGCAGCTTGCGCATGGCGCCTCCTTTCGTCTGACCACAGAGAGGATTATAGTAGAGCGGACGCTCTGTAAACCATCGGGCAAGGGAGCTTATTCCGATGAAGCTCTCGAAGGTCGCAATGAAAAGGCTGGTGCTTCTGGTTCTCGCCGTCGCGTGCCTGGTGCCCGCGATGCCGGCCGCGGCGCAGCCGGAGCGGCCTTCGCGGACCGAGGCGCTCGCGGCTCTCAAGAAATCCGACGCGGACGAGCGCCGGCGCGGCGCGCTCGGCCTCGCGATCGTGGGCCGGATGGAAGATGGTCCCGCGCTGATCGCCGCGCTGCGCGACGCGGACGAACGGGTGCGCACGGTTGCGGAGCGAGCGCTGTGGGCGGTCTGGAGTCGGTCGGGAGACGTCCGCGTAGACGATCTGTTCGGCAAAGGAGTCGCGCAGATGGGCGAGCAGCGCTTCCCCGAGGCGATCGCCACGTTCACGCGCGTCATCGAGCTCAAACCCGGCTTCGCCGAGGGCTGGAACAAGCGCGCCACGGCGTATTTCCTCGCCGGCGAATATCGGCGCTCGCTCAAGGATTGCGACGAAGTCATCAAGCGCAATCCGCAGCACTTCGGAGTTCTCTCCGGCTTCGGCCAGATCTACCTGCAGCTCGACCAGCCTGAGAAGGCGCTGGAGTATTTCCGCCGCGCGCTCGCGGTCAATCCCAACCTCGAAGGCGTGCAGGGCCTCGCGGAGAGGCTGGATTCCATGATCGCGCGGCGTCGCGAGCGCTCGATTTAAGCTGCAAGAAAAGCAGATCCTTCGCTAGCGCTCAGGATGGCAGCAATTCTGCTGCCATCTCGCGGATCGCCTGCGCCGCGGCTTCGGGCCGCTCGAACGGAAACAGGTGTCCGCCCGCGACGCGCACCACGCGGAAATACCTGCGTGTCGCAGCAAGCCCTATCTGCCGCACGTGCGCCGACTCGCGTCCGCAGATGAACCCGGCGGGCACCGGAAGGCGCGGCAGCTGCTTCGCGAGGCCGTGCGGAAACGTCCGGTAGATGCGGTACTCGATTCCCGGATCGAAATCGAGCCGCACGCCGCTCGGGGAAGGCACCATCCCGAGCGTCACGTAGTCACGCAGGCACTCGGGATCGAAGCCCTGAAACGCGCGCTTGTTCCGAAAGTGCGCGTAGGCTTCGTCGGCGGAGGCCCACTCGGCGCGGCGATCGCGCGTGGCACCGGCGGGCGTCACGCGGTCGGCGAGGCCGAAGCGCTTCACCATCTTGAACACCGTTCCCCGCCACCCTCCGAGGATGGGCGAATCGAGCAGGATGATCGCGCGAAAGAGCGCCGGGCGCTTCAAGGCGGCGAGCGCGGTGAGATGGCCGCCGAGCGAATGCCCCACTCCGAGCACGGGCTCGCGGTAGCGCCCGATCTGCTCGATCTGTTCCGCGACCAGATGCGGCCAGCTGTCGGTGACCGGATGGCGCGGATCGTGGCCGATGGTGTTCACGTAGCGGATCTCGAAGTCGCGCCCGAGATAGGAGAACATCTTGCGGTAGCACGCGGCGGGAAAACCGTTGGCGTGCGAGAAATGCAGAATGGTCATTCAGCTGAGGAGAGTGCCCTCTCCCTCACCCTGGCCCTCTCCCAGAGGGAGAGGGAAAACCCTGGACCGCTCAGGCGCTCAGTTCCTTCGCCGTCATCGTGTATTTGAAGTTGTCCGGGTCGAGGCTGTCCAGCCGCCCCTGCGCGGTCTCCGCCTGCGGATACATGAAGAAGGTGAGCTTGGCGCCTTTCGAGTTGGGCAGCGCGAAATCGTTCGCGGTGTTGAACGCGAGCCAGTTCATCTCCCACGCGCCGAAGAGCTTGGGCCTCACCGCCTGCACCACGGGATCGCTCAAGTCCGTCGGCTGCGCCTTCTCCTCGAGCACGACCTTCCTCACGTCGGCCGGATCCACCGGCACCCAGCCGAATCCGGCGAGATGGACTTCCGCCCGGCAGTGCTGCGCGCGCGTGATGTTCGCCGTGCCCGCGCCCAGGCTCCGGTAGCCGAACTGCGACTTCGCCACGCGCACGCCGTAGACGTCGCGAGCCGGAAGGCCCACCGCGCGCGCGAGGCCCACGTAGAGCGCATTCAAGTCGGCGCACTTGCCGCCGAGGTTTCCGGTCTCGAGCATCGTCTTGATGTCGCCCACGCCGCAGCCGCGCGTTTTCGGATCGCGGTAGGTGTTCTCCACGATCCACTCGTAGATCGCCTTGGCCTTGTCGTAGTCGGTCCGTGCGCCTTTCGTGATGTCCTCAGCGGTTTTCTTCACGATGCCGTCGGTGGGCATGTGCTCGGTCGCTCCGGTGTAGAAGGCGCGCTGTTCGGGCGAGAGTCTCTCGACCGATCCCGGCCGCGCGGAAAAGTCCACGGCGCGGTCGCGCGTGGCGAAACGGCTGTAGAGCTCGACCACGGGATTCTTCTCCTCGGTGGGCCATTCCGCGTAGAGCATGCCCGCGCCGTAGGTGCCGTCGTAGGCGATCTTCGCGGTTTGGGCGTTGCCCGACCAGGCGTTGTCGATGGTTTTCTGATAGCCGGAGTCCACCGAAGGCACCGGCAGCCATACGCGCGTCGTGCCCTCGGGGAAGACGATCTCGACCCGGGTCGTCACCTCGAAACTGCGCCATTTCTCCGCCTGGCGCGGCTCGAACGGCAGTTGCTGCGCGTGTGCGAGCCTCGGCAACGCCGCCGCAGTCGGGAGGATCGCGCCGGCCTTCAGAAATGCACGTCTATCCATGTCGGTTCTCCGGTCGATTGAAGCGGCTGTCTCACAACGTCACAACGCGGACCCGGGCGTTCCAGCGCGTGGCGCGTGGAATGCCGAGTGTCGGTTGCTGCAAAAGGGGATGAGGCTGGGAGAAAGAGCAGAAGAGCGAAGGGGCGAGCGCGGAAGGGACCGGCGCCGCCGTCGATATCCCCGTCGGAACGCCAAGTTCCGCGCGAGCCCGCGGGCTGCGCGAAGCCGATCATCACGGCGAGCGAGCGCGAGCTGCGTGAAGTCAAGCGTTGCTGGATGATCATCGGTAAGCGGTCCGGCGGATACGGACGAATTTCAAAGCGGACAATCTACTCCGAAAACGTCCCCGGCCACAAGTCGCTCGGATGGCTGCTACGCGCGCTTCAGCCGGCGGGAAGAAGCTTTTTGATCGTATCTTCAACGGATTGAGAATCCCACTCCAGATCGCCCACCACCGAGTAGCGGATTCGCTGCTGGGGATCGAGCACCAGGGTCGTGGGCAGCACCTTCACTTTCCACGCCGTCGCGGCGCTGGTGTCCCGATCGAGCAGCACCGTGAAGCGCACCGGGACTTTCTTCAGGAATTCCTGGATTCGCGGCGCGCCTTCGCCGTAGTCGATCGCGAGGATCGCGAAGGATTTCCCCGCGAGCTTGTCCTGCAGCCGCTGCATCGAAGGCATCTCCTCGCGGCAGGGATCGCACCAGGTCGCCCAGAAATTGAGCACCACGACCTTACCCCGGTAATCGGCGAGCTTGTGCTCCTTGCCCTGGAGATCGCGCAGCGCAAGGGGCGGCGTCGCGCCGCCGCTCCAGGGCTTCAGCTCGCCCCCGGCGGCGGTTGCCGCGCAGGACACCGCGAGCAGCGCGATCGCGAGCAAGGCGCGGGCTGCGTGCCGCGACCTCACGCCGCTCCCTTCTTTCTTCCGGCGAGAACCGCGCAATCCTCGGCGTAGTCCGAAAGGCGTCGGACCACGTGCGCGCGCTGCTTCGGGGAGAGCGACCGGTCGAGATCCACGATGAGTCGTCCCAGATCCTCCTCCCAGCGCGCGTCCTCCCGGATGAACTCCTCGGAGCGGCGCAGCTCCGGCTTCTCGAACATCTCGGCGAGGCGCCGGGCGAGCTCCTCAGGCCTGCGCTCGCGCCGGAGCGCCGCAACGAAATCGCGCTGCCAGCGCTGCCGGTCCGCGAAGCGCAGGGCGACGTGGCGCTCGCGGGCGAGGGCGAAGCGCCCGATGCGGGCCTCCTGGTCCGGGGTCAGCTCGCCGGCAAAGTCGCGAAAGCGCTCGAGCATGCGCTTCAGCTGCCTGCGGCGTCGCTCATTGTCATTGGAGGAGAGGAATTCCTTCGTGTATTTTCCGTTGTTTTCGGCGAACTTGTGCTCGAGGGCCGCGAGCTGCGGGGGCGCGAGCGTCGCGAGCACCGGTGCGGCGTCTTCAGCCGCTTTTGCCGCGAACCTGCGGTAGCGCAAGCGCACGTTGGCGACGCCCCAAGCGACGTCCTCCGCGGTGATGCCTTCGGCGGCGCGCTGGCTCGCGCTGCGCAACAAGGCAGCGTATACGGGAAGCTCGTTCGCCCGGTGCCACTGGTGAAATCGCGCGATGCGGGGCGCAAGGTCGTCGGACTGCGCGGCGTCGAGGTCCAGATAGCTAGCCGCCATGAAGCGCAGCAGGGTGTCGGCGTTGTCGTAGGCGACCCGGGTCGCGCTGCAGGCCGCGAGCCCGAGCGCGCCGCCGGCAAGCAACAAGCCAAGCGCGGTCTTCTTCACCAGTAGTTCTCCACCGTGATATGGCCCGGCTCGCGGCGCCGGTGCTTCTTCATGCCGCGCCGCGCGAGCGCTGCGCTCGTGTCAGTCACCATCTCCGGGTTGCCGCAAATCATAACCTGAGAGGTCTTCGCAGACAGCGCGACGCCCGCCGCGGCCTCCAGGCGACCCTCCTCGATCGCGAGGGGGATGCGTCCGTGGAGCGCGCCCGGTTTGTTTTCCCGGCTCACGAACGAGACCGTGCGCATCTGCTCCCCGTGCTCGCCCAGCAGCCGCTCGATACTGTCGCGGTAGCTCAGCTCCTCGGCATGGCGCACCGCGTGAACGAGGACCACCTGCCTGAAGCGCTGCCACGGGGCCTCGGACTTGAGGATGGACAGGAAAGGACCGATTCCGGTTCCCGTCGATATCAGCCAGAGGTTCTCCCCGTCGGGGATTTCCGAGAGCACGAGGAACCCCGCCGGCCGCGGCGCAAGGTATATCGCTTTCCCGGCTTCCAGCTTGCACAGCCGCTGTGTGAGCGGCCCGTCCGGCAGCGTCACATAGTAGAACTCGTGCGGGCGTTCCTTGGGGGCGTTCACGAACGAGTACGGGCGCGCGATCATCTCGCCCTCCACCGCGAGCGCGAGCTTGGCGAACTGCCCCGGCTCGAACGCTGCGACGTCCGCCTCCACCTGCAGCGAAAACAGGGTCTGCGTCCAGCGCTTCTGGTTGACGACCGTGCCTTCGACCCACTTCTGCATGATTCACGCAGGAAGACTCACTGCAACAGGAACGGTTCCATGGTGAGCGATTCTACCTCGCCGCCCATCGTGACGATGCTGCCGCCGCGCCGGTTGTCGCCGTTGTCGGAGAATTCGAATCGGTAGACGCGCCGCAGGGCGACGCGCCCGTTCTCGTCGCGCGCTGGGCGAACCGACACGCACTCCACGGTCTGGTCGAGGAACTGCAGGCCGTTGCGCTCGCAGGCGCGAGCGCCCGCCGCGACCGCGTGCTCGCGCGCCCGCATGCTGTCGAACCACAGCCAGGCGAGGAGAGCGAGTGCGGCGAGAGTCCATGCTTCCCACATTGTTATGCTGCGACGGCCTGTCGGGAAAGGTCACCACCCATATGCCGACTGCGGCGCTTGACTACAAGCCCTCACACCGGTCTACTCGTGACGGCGCGTGATCCATTCGGCGACAAGAACCGGCTTCGCCTCGCTTTCTCGCTCGACGGTGACGTTCCACGTCATCTGCACGCCCCGGTCGATGTCCTCGACGGCTGCGAGCCCGAAGCGCGCACGCACGCGCGAGCCGGCCGGAACGGGGCCGGTGAAGCGCACGCGGTTCAAGCCGTAGTTGATCCCCAGACGCGTGCCTTGAATCTCGATCGCCTGCCCCAGCAAGAACGGCAGAAGCGAGAGCGAGAGAAAACCGTGTGCGACGGTCATTCCGTAGGGCGATTCCCTGGCCGCGCGCTCGCGGTCGACGTGGATCCACTGGTGATCCTCGGTCGCGGCGGCAAAGGCGTCGATGCGCTCCTGGCTCACGGTAAACCAGTCGGTCACGGCGACCTCGGTCCCGATGAGCGGCTTGAGCTGGGCGACGCCTGCGATGACGACCTTGGCCATATTGGGATTCGTGCGATTTGGTAAGCTTGCCGAAGAACTGCCATGACGACAAGCTCGAAACTCTTTCTTTCCGCGGGCGGATTCATGGCGTTTGCCGCGGTCGCGCTCGGCGCCTTCGGTGCGCTCGCGCTCTCCGGGGAGCGCTGGCTCGGCGCGATCACGCCGATCGGCGGCATCGGTTTCCTCGCCGCGTGGGCGCTCTTCGTCGCGGCGGCGGTCAAAGCCTGAAATCTTCGGCATGCCGGGCAAGCGCGGCGGGCCGTAGAGATTCTTCATCCCGTTGTCGATCATGCTGCTTGCCGAGCTCCTCGCCGCCTCCGAGCGCGTCGCCGCGACGCGCAGCCGCCTTGCGAAGATCGACGCGCTAGCGGAATGCCTGCGACGGCTCGATGCCTCGGAAATCGCGCTGGGCGTGGCGTACCTCAGCGGCGACACTCGCCAGGGCAGGATCGGCATCGGCTACGCGGCGCTCAAAGACGCGCTCGCCGCGACGCCGGCGAGCGCGCCCCGGCTCACGCTCGCGCAAGTCGACGCGGCGCTCGCACGCCTCGCGCAGATCAAGGGGGAAGGCTCCGCCGCCGAGCGGACGCGCCTGCTCGCGGAGCTTTTCGCGGGCGCGACCGCTTCCGAGCAGGATTTTCTCGCGCGGCTGCTGCTCGGGGAGCTGCGCCAGGGCGCGCTCCAAGGGATCATGCTCGACGCCATCGCCGAGGCGGCCGGACTCCCGCCCGAGCGCGTGCGCTCGACGGCGATGCGGGCGGGCGGTCTTGCCGCGGTCGCCGAAGCCGCGCTCACCGAAGGCGAAGCGGGCCTTGCGCGCTTCGCGCTCGAGGTTTTCCGCCCGGTGCTGCCGATGCTCGCTCAACCCGCCGAGGACGTCGCAGACGCGCTGGAACGCCTCGGCACCGCGGCCTTCGAGTGGAAGCTCGACGGCGCGCGCGTACAGGCGCACAAGTCGGACGGTCAAATCCGCGTCTATACGCGAAGCCTGAACGAAGTCACCTCCGCCGTGCCCGAGATCGTCGCGGCGCTGCAGGAGTGCACCGCGCGCGAAGTGATCCTCGACGGCGAGACGATCGCGCTGAAGCCCGAGGGCACGCCCTACCCTTTCCAGGAAACCATGCGCCGCTTCGGGCGCAAGCTCGACGTGGAGGCGTCGCGGGCGGCGTACCCTTTGAGCGTCTTTTTCTTCGACTGCGTGCTCGCCGAGGGCGAGGACCTCACCGCAAGACCCGCGCGCGAGCGCTTCGACGTCCTCGCGAAGATTCTGCCGGCGAAGATCCTCATCCCGCGCCTTGTCACCGGCGACGAGGAGGCCGCGCGGGCTTTCTACGACGACGCGCTCGCGCGCGGCCACGAGGGCGTCATGGCGAAAGCGCTGGAAGCCCCATACGAGGCCGGAAGCCGCGGCGCCGGCTGGCTCAAGATCAAGGAGGCGCACACGCTCGACCTCGCCGTCATCGCGGCCGAATGGGGCAGCGGCCGGCGCAAGGGTTGGCTTTCCAACCTGCACCTCGCCGCGTTCGATCCCGCCACGGGCGACTTCGTGATGCTCGGCAAGACCTTCAAAGGCATGACCGACAAGATGCTCGCCTGGCAGACCGAGCGCCTGCTCTCAATCGAAACCTCGCGCGATCGCCACGTCGTGCACGTGCGGCCGGAGCTCGTCGCCGAGATCGCGTTCAACGAAATCCAGCAGAGTCCGACTTATCCGAGCGGCTTCGCGCTGCGCTTTGCGCGCGTCAAACGCTACCGCGAGGACAAGAACGCGAAGGACGCGGATACGATAGCGACCGTGCGGGCGCTGTACGAAGGACAGTTATCCCGACGCGGTCAGTAGACGGCGGAGCACGCTCAACGGATGCAGCCGATGCGTTGGGTCGCGACGACCATCTGATCGAGCGTCAGGGTTCCCTGCGCCGGATCGGTGATGTAGTTCTGCGGCCAGAACGCGTTGAAGGCCAGCGCGGTCGTGCTGCGGAAACGCAGGTCGAGCTTCTCGTTGGCGGGCGCCGGGAAGTCTGTGCACTCGGTGCCGTCTGCCCCGGTCGAGCAGAATTTGTCGCGGATCCAGTAGCCGATCGGACCCGAATCGTCGAAGCGCATCACCTTGGCGTCGTTCTTGAAAACCTCGAGGACGGCACCGGCACCCGTTGCCGGGTCGGGGTTGAGCTTTGCGTGCACCTCGACGCACACCCACCGGCCCTCGTCGATCGCAAACCCGTTCTTGTGCACCAGCGCGTTGCCGAAGTACGAGGTGCCGTCGTCCGTGGGTACGGCCATCCACGAGTGCATGGTCATCCAGTAGTTGTAGAAGTCGAACCGCGGATTCGCGCCGCCGGTGCCCCAGACGGGTTCGATCGAGATCGAGAAGCGGTCGTCGCCGTTCGGGCGCTCGCCGGCATGCGGGTTCGGAAATCGGGCGCTCGGATTGTAGCCGCCGACCCAGACGCCGGAGTGATGCCACGGGACCCCGGCCTCGTACTTCGCGTACCAGCGAACGTAGAGCTCGTCGTGATCCGGGAGCTGCTTGAAGAGATCGACCGCATCGACGCCGCCCCCCGCGCGCAGCGCGAGCGCCGTGCCGCTGCTCCCGGGCGCGTGATCGGCGACGAGCGTCATCCGCGCCGTGCCTTGCGATTGGTCGTAGCGACTGGTCACGGCGGCGACCGACGCCGCCTCAAAGTCCTCGTACCAGACGACCGCCGGATTGCCGCCGATTCCGACGTCGCCCGGATACTGCTCCGAGAGCGTCGCGCCGGGCGGCGCGCCATTGCCAGTCGGCGCGCCGACGTTCGCGGTCCCACCTGCGCCGCACCCGCTCAGCGCGATGCCGACCAGGATTGAATGCAGAGCCTTCATGAGAACCACGGTAGCAGATCGGCCGGTCGCGACGCCATTTCCGCGTCGAGGCGAACGTGAAATTCGCCCCTCGGCATCGCAAGGCCGCGGGTTGCGCGCGAAACTGGAAAGCGCTGCCGCTAAGTCTTTGCGCGGGTGTTCATGTCCTTGACGAGCTTGTAACAGGAGCAGGCGGCGCGCTCGAGGCGTCGATGGTCGAGGATGCTGATCTTGCCGCGGCTGTAAGCGATCAGCTTTCTTTTTTGCAGCGCGCGCGCGGCCGTTGTGACACCGACCCGCCGCACTCCGAGCATGTGGCCAAGGAACGCGTGTGTCAGGCGGAATTCGTCCGACCGGACGCGGTCGCGGGTCATCAGCAGCCAGCGGGCAAGGCGCGCTTGCACGACGTGGAAGCGGTTGCAAGCGGCGGTCTGGGTGATCTGGGCCATCAATGCACGCGTATAGCGGCTAAGTTCTCGCTGCAATTGCGGGCTTTTCCGGATTTCTTCGGAGAAGCGCGCCGACTTCATCCGCATGGCGGCTCCCGCCCCCTGCACCAGCGCGCGAACCGGCGAAACGTCCGTTCCCAAGTACAGGGGAACGCCGACCATGCCCTCACTGCCGACCATGCCGACTTCCAGGGCCAGATGGCCCTCTACGAGGGTCAACAAGGAGACGAGCGAGTCGCTGGGAAAGTAGACGTGCTGGATACGCTCCCCCGGTTCATGCAGGACTTCGCCGAAAGTCAACGCGACCGATTCGAGACCCGTGAGCAGGCGCTGATACTGCTTGCGCGGCAAGGCGGCAAGCATGCTGTTTGCGGCGGGTGCTCGGCTCGCGACGCGCATGGCGGTCGTTCTTTCGTGCCCGGGACGGGCGGAGCGGAAGAATAGCGTGCATGAGCACGAATCGTATGTACGTCAGCACACAGAGCAGCGCCGAGACCGGTGACTCTCGCGGCCGCAGGCGATCGCGCCGTCGGCGATCAGGCCGCAGTCGTGGCGGGGAGCAGGCGATCGGTTTCGTGTTTGACCGCTGCGTAACACTCGCACACCCGCTGTTCCAGGCCCGGCCGGTCGAGCACCACGATGTGCCCGCGGTTGTACTGAATCACCCCGGACGATTGCAGCTTGCCGGCCGCCTCCGTCACGCCCTCGCGGCGCACTCCCAGCATGTTCGCGATCAGTTCCTGCGTCATGTGCAGCTCGCTCGAGTGCAGGCGGTCCAGGCTCAAGAGCAGCCAGCGGGCCAGCTGCTGCTCCACCGAATGATGGCGGTTGCAGACGGCGGTCTGCGCCATCTGCGTGATCAGCGCCTGGGTATAGCGCAACAGCAGATGCTGCAACGGTCCGCCGTGCTCGAATTCCCTCTTGAGAACTTTCGAGGGAAGGCGGTACGCGTGGCCTGCGCTTTGCACCACCGCCCGGCTGGACGTGGACTCCCCGCCCATGAACAGC
Source organism: Betaproteobacteria bacterium (assembly GCA_005881575.1). GTDB lineage: Bacteria > Pseudomonadota > Gammaproteobacteria > Burkholderiales > SG8-39 > VBDM01. Next base: position 14,042 of record VBCA01000050.1, on the reverse strand, counting down.
GCGACCCCGACCAGGCCTTCATAGCCCACGACCGCGATTTCCGCCGACGCACCGCTTTTCATGACGTAGAGGAGCGACACGATACAGTCGGTGGGGAAATACACGTAGTCCAATTTGGCGCCGGACTCGTAGACCGCCATGCCAAGCGGCAGCGGCACGGGCTCCAGGTCCGGGACCAGGCGCTCGTAATCCGCCGCGGGCAGCGCGGCAAGCAGATGATTTTGAGTGGGGGTAGCGGATGCGGCGAGATTCGTGCTCATGGTCTCCTCCGTCAAGACCGTAGCGAAGGCAAGGTTCTCCCTTCCAGGCTGCTTATCCTACGCTTTTATGTCCGTTATCGTACAAAACGTGCTCTACACGGCTGTCGTTGATCGGTGTCGTTGCCCATCGCGCCAGCGCCGGCAGCGGGCCTGGCTTGTGAGGAAAATGGCCGGTACGAGGTGAAAACCCTTTCTTTCTGTGCGCTGGCGCACAGAGCCCCTCGAGGGAAGGGAGATAATCGGCTCTCCGAAAAGGAGGTTGCAATGCACGGCACCCGCTTCCTATCTCGCCTCACCGGCCTCAGGCGCGGCAATCGCGGGCTCGCCTCCGACCCGGCGCCTGTTTTGCTGGGCCTCGCCGGTTTCGACGGCAAGCTGAAATTTCTCAACCCGGCATGGGAGAAAATCCTCGGATACCCCGCGCAGGAGCTGCTGGACCGGCCGCTGCGCGAGCTGATGCAGCAGCATGGTCAGGCCGCCGCCGCGCTGGTGGAGCGGCTCTTGGCCGAGGACGGCTTCGAGCCGTTGGAATTCGGCTTGCGCTGCCGGGACGGCACATTCAAATGGTTCTTATGGCACCGGGGGTTCGATTCGGAGCACCAGGCCATCTTCATTGCGGGGTACGACATCACCGAGCAGAAGACCCGGACGACCGCATCCTTACTGCGGTTCTTTGAACGACCGAAAAGCGCTGACGTCGCGATCTGAGCTCCGTCAACGACCGTGGCCTGAACGGCCTATGACGCCTGCATAAATATTAATATTTCGGTATGTGCGCAAGCGCACAGAACGCCTCGCGGCAGAAGGGGATACTTCCGGATGGGTGTATATCGCCTCCCTGATAGACACTCGAAGTACCTCGCCCGGAAACGGCAATCCGTTCCGGGCTTTTTTTTCTGGGTGTGCGTCTATGAGGAGCGCCGGATGAATACGGAGCGTGCAACCCCCGAAGTGATCGACGCCCTTGCGGCCATCGAGGCGCAGCGGCAGGAAAAGGAAAAGGAGTCCGGTGTCCCGGCATCATGCAACTGGGCGCTCGGCAAATTGTACGAACTGCTCCCGGGTGAGCGAAGGTCGCGGGGATTGAAACTGGGCGCGACCCTCCAGGCGAACATCGAAGCCGCCACTCTGGCGATCGGGCAGCTCAGGAAATTGGCCCAGGCTACGGGCGGCGCGGCACGACGAGATGGCCGATGGAAACCTGCACCGGCTCGCCGTTCTGGTTCTTCGTCGTCGTCCTCACCTTGATCAATCCCTGCTCCGGGCGGGACTTCGACGGCCGCACTTCGAGAATTTCGCTCTCGAGGTAGAGCTCATCCCCGGGCCGCACGGGACGCGGCCAGCGGAACTCGTCGAACCCCGCACCGATGATCCCGCCGGCGGGTTTCAACTCGCTCTCCACCAGGAGCCGCATGGTCATCGCGGCGGTGTGCCAGCCGCTCGCGGCCAATCCCCGGAACAGCGAGCCGCGCGCGGCCTCTTCGTCCAGATGAAAGGGCTGCGGATCGAATTCGGCGGCGAAGGTCTTGATCCGTTCTTTCTCGACGCGCAGGCGTCCGGAGCCGAAGGTCTGCCCTACCGCGAAGTCCTCGAGATATCGTTCGGTCATCGCTGCGGGTTCCCGGGTTGACCTACGTCGTAGAGGATCTTCAGTCCCGGCGGGGCGGCATGTCTTCGCCTACCTTTGCAGGCCGCAATATGCGCAGCTGCGCCTGAGCGGCTTGAAGAAGTACCAGTTCTCGAAGAACAACCTTCTGCAACTCGGACAGGTAAAGCTCGCCATTCGGATTCCGGCCCAGGCAATTGCGGCCATCCAGGCGAGCGCGATACCGAGTATCGGTGCGTCCTGGAGGAGCAATTCGTTCAACAGGTAAAGAAGGAGAAACACCCCGGGGAAGCAACCAAAGAGCAGGAGCCAAAGAATCGTGGACCTGCGATTCAGATCACGCCATGCCGCCTCGAAAGAAAGACTGGTAGGCATCCTATTTTCGCCAGCCGCTGACCATCCCGGCACTTGCCAGGCGAGACTGAGCTCGCCTGGTCCGGACCGGACTTACATATCCATCCCTGGCATGCCCCCCATGCCGCCCATGCCCTGGCCGCCGGGGCCGGCACTCGCCTTCTCTTCCACCAGCTCGGCCACCATCGCTTCGGTGGTGAGCAGCAGGCCGGCGACCGAAGCCGCGTTCTGCAGCGCCGTGCGTGCGACCTTGGTCGGATCGACGACGCCCATCTCTACGAGATCGCCGTAGGCTTCGGTCTGCGCATTGAAGCCGAAGTTGCCCTTGCCTTCGGCGACCTTGTTCAGCACGACCGAGGGCTCCTCGCCCGCGTTGGCGACGATCTGACGCAACGGCTCTTCCAGGGCGCGGCGCACGATCTTGATGCCGGCCTCCTGGTCGGGGTTGTCGCCCTTGATCTTGTCCAGAGCGCTGCGGGCGCGGATGTAAGCGACTCCGCCGCCGGCGACGATGCCTTCCTCGACCGCCGCGCGGGTCGCGTGCAGCGCGTCCTCGACGCGGGCTTTTCTTTCCTTCATCTCGATTTCGGTCGCAGCGCCCACCTTGACGATCGCAACTCCGCCGGCGAGCTTGGCCACCCGCTCCTGCAGCTTTTCCTTGTCGTAGTCGCTGGTGACTTCTTCGATCTGCGCGCGGATGCTCTTCACCCGCGCCTCGATCGCCTTGGGATCGCCGGCCCCGTCGATGAGGGTGGTCTCTTCCTTGTCTATTTCGACGCGCTTTGCCTGGCCAAGGTCCTTGAGCGTCGCCTTCTCGAGGGTCAGGCCCACTTCTTCGGCGATGACTTGGCCGCCCGTGAGAACGGCGATGTCCTCGAGCATGGCCTTGCGGCGGTCACCGAACCCCGGCGCCTTCACCGCGCAGGTCTTCAGGATGCCCCGCAAATTGTTGACTACGAGGGTCGCGAGGGCTTCGTTTTCGACTTCCTCGGCGATGACGAGCAGCGGACGCCCGGCTTTGGCCACCTGCTCCAAGAGCGGAAGTAGGTCGCGGACGTTGGCAACCTTCTTGTCGTACAGAAGCACGTAGGGATTGTCGAGGATCGACATCTGCTTCTCGGCGTTGTTGATGAAGTAGGGCGACAGATAGCCGCGGTCGAACTGCATGCCCTCGACTATCTCGAGCTCGGTCTGTAGGCTTTTGCCGTCCTCCACCGTGATCACGCCTTCCTTGCCGACTTTGTCCATGGCATCGGAGATGATCTTGCCGATCTCGCTGTCCGCATTGGCGGAAATTGCGCCGACCTGGGCGATTTCCTTGCTGGTGGTGCAGGCCTTGGAGATCTTCTTCAGCTCCTCGACCACTGCGATGACCGACTTGTCGATCCCGCGTTTGAGGTCCATCGGGTTCATGCCGGAAGCGACGAACTTCATCCCTTCCTTCACGATGGACTGCGCGAGAACGGTGGCTGTCGTCGTGCCATCTCCGGCCACGTCCGAGGTCTTGGAGGCGACTTCCTTCACCATCTGCGCGCCCATGTTCTCGAACTTGTCTTTCAGCTCGATTTCCTTGGCCACCGACACGCCGTCTTTGGTTATCGTGGGTGCGCCATAGGAGCGATCGAGGATCACGTTGCGGCCCTTGGGGCCGAGGGTCACCCTGACCGCATCGGCGAGGATATTGACACCCGCGAGCATCTTGTGGCGCGCGGACTCATGAAACCGGACATCTTTGGCTGACATTTGTTTACTCCTGAATGGGTTGGTCTTACTTTGCGACGACGCCCATGATGTCGTCTTCACGCATCACGAGGTACTCGGTGCCTTCGACTTTCACGGCCTGGCCGGAGAACTTGCCGAAGAGAATCCGGTCGCCGACCTTGACATCGAGCGGGCGCACCTTGCCGTCTTCGAGGATCTTGCCTTTGCCGACGGCGATGACCTCGCCCTGGTCGGGTTTCTCCGCGACGTTGTCGGGTATGACGATGCCGCCTGCGGATTTGCGCTCCTCATCGAGACGCTCTACCACTACGCGGTCGTGCAGGGGGCGGATTTTCATCATGATATTTGATCCTCAATTAGTAACCAGTAGTTAAGAGAACTCTGCTGAAACGCGCGTTGCGCCGATTGCCGCCAACGATATGTCTTTCGCCCATTTCGGCAGGTGGCAGTGAGCGCAGGCGCGCCTGAGCGGCCAGAAAAAAACCCGGTCGTTGAAGAACGCTCCGGTGCAACGGGGGCATATAAAACTCGCCATTCGGCTTCCAGTCCAGGCGATCGCGGGCATCCAGGCAAGCGCAACAACGAGGACGAGAAACGGTCCGTCGCGGAAAAACAGCTCGCTCAGCGGATCAACGAGCAGCAGGATCCCGGGAATGCAGCCAAGGAGCACCACCCAGAGAACCGCGGACCTGCGGTACAGATCGCGCCAGGCCGACTCGAACAAAAGACCGGTGTGCATCCTGTTGACCTCTCGGTGAAAGACCTGCGATTGGCCCGCCTTGCTGCCTCCATCCGTCTGACTGCCAGCAAAAGCGGCGAGATACTAGCGGTGAGATACCGACTGGTTGCTTCCAGAAGCAGATGGTATGATACTGACCGGTAACTCTCTTGTCAACGAGAGATTGCACATGACCAGAAGCCCCAGGATCAACGGACGATCGCCTCTCCGAAAGCGGGACGCGAACCGCCCGAGCGCCCGGCAACGCATCTTCGATACGGCCTCCGAGCTCTTCTACCTCAAGGGAATCCGTGCGGTCGGGGTGGAAACGATTGCAGCGGAAGCCGACACGACCAAGATGAGCCTGTACCGGAACTTCCCTTCCAAGGACGAGCTGGTGGCTGAATGGCTGCGCGAGCACGACGCCAACTTCTGGCAGACCTGGGACGCGATGGCGAACCGGCATTCCAAGGACCCCCGCAGGCAGATCAAGGCCGCCTTCGCTCTGTTGGCCAAGCACGTTGCCGATCCCAAGGCGCGAGGCTGCCCGATGGCGAATGCGGCGGTGGAACTCACGGAGAAAGATCACCCCGCGAGAAAAGTGATCGAGGCGCACAAGGCGAAATTGCGCGCCCGGCTTGTCCAAATTTGCACCCAGATGGGAGCTCGGGAGCCGAGGCTCCTTGCCGACCAGCTGTTTCTCCTGATGGAGGGTGCCCAGGTCACTACCCAGACACTAGGGGTACGCGGCCCGGCCAGGAACGTTGCTCGCGCCGCGAAGATGTTGATCGACGCGAACTTGCGAGCGTCTTGATGTGCGGAAGGAGCGCCAGGTGAATGCAGAGCATGCAACTCCCGAATTGATCGACGCCCTTGCGGGCATCGAGATGCAGCGTCAGGAAAGGGAAAAAGAGTCCGGTGTTCCCGTGTCATGCAACTGGGCGCTCGGCAAATTGTACGAACTGCTCCCGCGTGAGAAGAAATCGCCGGGAATGAATGCGGAAAGCACGGCCCTTCAGGGGAACATCGAAGCCGCAACGCTGGCGATCGGGCGGCTCAGGAAACTGGCCCAGACCACGAGTCAACGCGCCACTCCGAAGAGCGACCGGCCTTGGCACCGGCGTTCTGATTCTTCTTCGTCGTCCTCACCTTGATCAACGCCTGCTAGCGCTCCTCCGGCGCCTTGAGCTTGCGGAACGAGACGTACAGGAGCGCGTCGTAGAGGATCTTCAGTCCCGCCGCGGCCATGATGGGAGCGCCCAGCGTCAGCGCCTGCATCGCGCTGCCGGCGAAAACCGGCGCGATGGCGCGAGCGCACATGCGCACGAGGTTGGTCACGCCGCCAGCGAAGGTACGCTCCTCGGGACGCACCACCGCCATGAGATAGGACTGGCGCGTGGGCACGTCCATCTCCGAGAGGCCTTCGCGCAGGAGGAACAGCACGGCCGCGATCTCGAAGCTTCCGGTGAACGGGATGGTGAAGGTGAGAAGGCTCGAGGGCGTGTGCGTGAACACCATGGTGTTCACCAGGCCGATGCGCGCGGCGAGCCAAGCGGCGCCCAGATGCGAGAACGCGTTCATGATGCGCGCGCCGACGAAAAGCATGCCGATCGCCGCCTCGGACGCGCCGAACTGCGCGTGGAAGAAATATGCGAAGAGCGCGCTGCCCTGGAAGCCGCCGGCGAAGCTGTCGAGCGCGAAGAGGAATGACATCTTCGCGAGGATGGAACGGCTTTGCGGGCTCACCTCGACGCGCAGCACCGCAGTCGGCGATTCCGCCTGCGACGACAGGCCGAGATACAGAATCGCCGTCACGGCGTAGAGCGCCGCGTAGAGGATCACCGCGGCGCGCAGCGAATCGAGCGCATCCACCGCGGCGAAATCGCGGAGCAGCGGGGGGAGCACCGCGAGCGCGGCGCCGAGTGCGTGCCCCACGTCCTGGATGACGTTGTACCACGCAAAGGCGCGCGTGCGGCCGGCATCGTCGCCGGTGGAGGGCAGGATCGCCTGCTCGATCGCGAGCGCCGCGGCGCGGTCCTTGCCGAGCGAGTTCAGCATGCCGAGGAACGCGGCGACGCCGAGCACCACGATCTGGGAGGAAAAGGCGAACGCGATGCCGCCCGCTGCCGCGAGCACTCCGAGCCCGACCAACCAGCGCTTGCGGCCGATGCGGTCGCCCCAGAACATCACCCCCGCCGCGCCCACAGCGGTGCCGGCGATTCCGGCGCCGAGGACCGCGCCCCAGGCCGCCGGGTCGAGTCCGAGCTGCGCGAGATAGATCCCCGCCAGAACGCCGATCAGGCCGTTGGCGACTGCGCGCAGGAAACTCGCAGTGAAAATGATCCGGCGATCGCGGACCATGCTAGCGCTCGAAGAGCTTCGCCGAGCCGCGGCCGCGGGACTGGGCTAACTCGAGCGCGGTGAGGCCTGCGTTGTTGCGCAGGTCGGTGCGCACGCTCTTAGACATCAGGTAGTGAATCAGCACGATGTCGTCGTGGGAAACCGCGGCGTGCAGCGCCGTATTGCCCAGTTGCGCGTCCTGCACGTTGAGGTCGGCGCCCGCGTCGGCGAGCGCCTTCACCGCGAGAAACGTCCCGGTCATGGCCGCCCAGTGGAGCGGGGTCTCGCCGTCGTTATTGGCGAGATTCTTGTCGGCGCCCGCCTCGATCAACGCGGTCATGAGAGACGTGCTCTCGATCATGGCCGCCGCGTGCAAAACGGTCTCGCCGTTGGCCGTGCGCGCCTTCGCATCGGCGCCTTTGGCGATGAGCAGCTTCGCCATCTCGAGCTCGCCTTTCTCGGCGGCGACGTAAAGAGGCGTCTCGCCCAGCTTGTTGTTCGTCGAAAGGTCGATCCCGGCGGCGACCAGGCGGGAGAACTCGTCGAAGTCACCGTTCTCGATCGAGCGGAAAAGCGCCTCCGCCGGGGCTTGGGCATGCGCGCAGGCGCAAGCGAGGGCGAGCGCGGCGATGAAGGGGCGCGGAGCGTTTTTCATTCGATCGAGTCGAGCAGGCCGGACCGGCTCCAGAGACTAGCAGAACCGCCGTCGCCGCGGTTAAGCTCCTTCCCGCGCCCGCCTGTGACTTCTATTTGAAGCAAAAAACTGTCAAGATCGCGCCTCGCACCCGGCATTCAGAGAGATCATGAACACGCGCTTCAAGAAGACAATGGAGGAGATCGGCGTGAAGACCGAGGTCTGCTTCCGCGTCGTCTTCGCCGACGGCTCTTCCTGGCAGAACCGCGAGCGCACGCCGGACGTCACCATCCTCATCCGCAACGGCCGCGCCGCGTGGCGCGTGCTGCTGTTCGGCCACGTCGGCTTTCTCGAGGCCTACTTCAACGGCGATATCGACATCGAGGGCAGCCTCGCGCACGCCTTCCGCGCGGGCATGGACGCCGGCTTCGACGGCGAGCCGACTTTCCTCGTCAAGCTGCGCAACTGGTGGCACGAACTCCGATACAGCAACGCATCGATTGCGCAGGCGAAAGCGAACGCCCGCTTCCACTACGGGCCCGGCCAGGATTTCTACCGCGAGTGGCTCGACGAAGTGGGCATGGCCTACACCTGCTCCTGGTTCGCCGACGGATCGAAGACGCTCGAGGAGGCTCAGGTCGCCAAGATGGACCACGTGTGCCGCAAGGTCCTGCTCAAGCGGGGCGACACCTTCGCCGACATCGGCAGCGGCTGGGGCAACCTGCTCTTCTACGCCTGGGAGAAGTACGGCGCGCTCGGCACCGGCATCAACACCACCACCGAGCAGGTCGAGGAAACACGCGCCGAGATCAAGCGCCGCGGCCTCGAGGGGAAGGTCGAAGTCCTCGAGCGCGACTTCCGCGAGGTGCCGCGCCAGTTCGACAAGCTGCTCTCGATCGGCACGCTCGAGCACGCGGGGCGCGACCAGCTTCCGGAGGTGATCCGCGCCCACGCCGAGTATCTCAAGCCGGGCGGGCTCGGGGTGATCCACTTCATCGGTCATGTCGGGGTGCGCGACACCGAGTTCTGGATACGCAAGTACATCTTTCCCGGCGGCTGGATCCCCAGCCTCGCCGAGGCGATCGACTGGTGCGAGCGCTGCGGGCTGGAGGTCGTGGACATCGAAAACCTGCGCCGCAACTACGCGCTGACGCTCGACGACTGGGCGCTGCGCTTCGACCGCAACTGGGAAAGGGTGCACAAGCTCAATCCCGGGAAGTTCGACGAGAAGTTCAGGCGCATCTGGCGCACTTACCTGTGGTCGTGCGCGGAGATGTTCCGCTCTCCCAACGGCAAGACGCACCTCTTCCAGATCGTGGTGAGCAAAGGCAACATCGGCGACAACTATCCGATGAGCCGCGCCTTCCTCTACACCAGTGACCAGCCACGAGAGCAAGCTCGCGCGGCTGCGCGCTGAGCTCGCCGCCAGCGGCCCGGGCGGGATCGGGCTCGCGAAGAGCACATCGAACCTGTTCCGCGACCGCGAGCCGCAGGCGCGGCCGCGCGTGGATCTCTCCGGCTTCAACCAAGTCGTCGAGGTGGACGCGGCGCGCTCGCGCGTGTCGGCCGAGGGCATGACCACCTACGCCGACCTCGTCGACGCGACCCTCGCGCGCGGGGTCATGCCGTGCGTCGTGCCTCAGCTGAAGTCGATCACGGTCGGCGGCGCGGCGGCCGGCGTCGGCATCGAGGCTTCGTCGTTCCGCTACGGGCTGGTGCACGACACACTGCTCGCGCTCGAGGTGCTCCTCGCCGACGGCTCGGTCGTGACCTGCGCGCCGGACAACAAGCACCGCGATCTCTTCTACGGGTTTCCGAATTCATACGGGACGCTGGGCTACGCGCTCAAAGTCACCGCACGCACCGTCCCCGTGAAACCCTACGTGCGCCTTCAGCACGTCCGCCACACGCAAGCAGAGAAGTTGTTCGAAGATCTGGAGGCGCGCTGCGCATCCGGCGCCGACTTCGTCGACGGGGCCGTGTTCTCGGGCGACGAGATGCTCCTGACGCTCGGGAGCTTCGCCGAAAGCGCGCCCTACATCAGCGACTATACGTACGAACGCATCTATTACCGCTCCATCCGCGAGCGCTCCGAGGACTACGTCACCGTGCGCGACTACATCTGGCGGTGGGACACCGACTGGTTCTGGTGCTCGAAGAACCTGTTCGTGCAGAACCCGCTGGTGAGACGGCTCGTCGGACGCACGCGGCTCAACTCGACCACGTACGCAAAGGTGATGCGCTGGAACAGCAAGTGGGGCTTCACGCGCGCCTTCTCACGATTGAGGGGCAAACACCCGGAGTCCGTTATCCAGGACGTGGACATTCCCATCGCACGCGCACCCGAGTTTCTCGCATTCTTCCTCGAGGAGATCGGGATTCTTCCGGTCTGGATCTGCCCCATCGGCGGCTACGACACGCAGGAGAGATTCCCGCTCTATGCGATCGATCCCCGGACGCTGTACGTGAACTTCGGGTTCTGGGACGTGGTGCAGGACCCGGTGCGTCGCGAGCCGGGTTGGTACAACCGCAAGATCGAGCGCAAGGTCGCCGAGCTGGGCGGGATCAAATCGCTCTACTCCGACTCCTATTACCCGGAGGACGAGTTCTGGCGGCTCTACGACAGGTCCGCGTACGACGCGCTCAAGGCGCGCTACGACCCGCAGGGAAGGTTCAGGAACCTCTACGAGAAGTGCGTGCTGCGAAAGTAAGAGGCACAAGACGTACTGAACCCGCGACGGACGCGGGATCGCGTTCCTGCTCGTCATCGTGGAACGCGACCCGCCGTTAAGAGCTCGTGACCCAGGCTCTCTCAATTCTCGAATCGGTCTTCGGCTTCCCGTCGTTTCTCGGCAGGCAGGGCGAGATCATCGAGCACGTCGCGAACGGCGGCGATGCGCTGGTGCTCATGCCCACCGGCGGCGGAAAGTCGCTGTGTTTCCAGATCCCGGCGCTGATGCGCGAGGGCTGCGGAATCGTCGTCTCGCCCCTGATCGCGCTGATGCACGACCAGGTGGCGGCGCTGCGCGAAGCGGGCGTAAGAGCAGCCTGCCTCAACTCGACGCTCGCCGCCGAAGAGGCGGCGCAGGTCGAGCGCGAGCTGCTCGCCGGCGGGCTCGACCTGCTCTACGTCGCGCCGGAGCGCCTGACGACGCCGCGCTTCCTGGGCCTGCTCGAGCGCTCGCAGCTCGCGCTTTTCGCCATCGACGAGGCGCACTGCGTGTCGCAATGGGGGCACGATTTCCGCCCGGAGTACATCGAGCTCAATCTGCTCGCCGAGCGCCATCCGGCGGTTCCGCGCATCGCGCTCACCGCGACCGCCGACGAAACCACGCGGCGCGAAATCGTCTCGCGCCTGAAGCTCGACCACGCGCGCGTTTTCATCTCCAGTTTCGACCGGCCGAACATCCGCTACGAGATCGTCGAAAAGGAGAACGCGCGCTCGCAGCTGCTCGATTTCATCCGTGCGCGGCACGCGGGCGAGTCCGGCATCGTCTACTGCCTGTCGCGGACCAAGACCGAGGAGACCGCGGCCTGGCTCGCCGCTCACGACATCGACGCGCTCCCCTACCATGCCGGCATGGAAAGCGCCGCGCGCGCGGCGCACCAGGACCGCTTCATCAACGAGGACGGGGTGGTGATGGTGGCGACGATCGCATTCGGCATGGGCATCGACAAGCCGGACGTGCGTTTCGTGGCGCACCTCGACCTTCCGAAAACCATCGAGGCCTACTACCAGGAAACCGGCCGCGCCGGACGCGACGGGAAGCCTGCCGAAGCCTGGATGAGCTACGGTCTCGCCGACATCGTGCAGCAGCGGCGCATGATCGACGAATCGACGGCCGACGACGCCTTCAAGCGCGCTTCGGTGCGCAAGCTCGATGCACTGGTCGGGCTGGCCGAAACCGCCGGCTGCCGCCGCGTCCGGCTGCTCGCCTACTTCGGCGAGGCGAGCGGGCCTTGCGGCAACTGCGACAACTGCCTGAATCCGCCGCGGGTATGGGACGGCACGGTGGCCGCGCAACAGGCGCTGTCCTGCGTCTACCGCACCGGCCAGCGCTTCGGCGCAGGGCACGTGATCGACGTGCTGCTCGGCCGCGCGAAAGGGCGCGTCTCGCAACTCGGCCACGACCGGCTTTCCCCTTTCGGCATCGGCGCCGACCGCGACGAAAGACAATGGCGCGCAGTGTTCCGGCAGCTCGTCGCGCTCGGCTATCTGCAGGCGGACGGCGAAGCGTTCGGCGCGCTGAAACTCACGCCGAGCTCGCGCCAGGTATTGAAAGGGGAGACCGGCGTGATGCTGCGCGAGCAGGCCGCCCGGCCCGCACGCGTCAGGCGCGGCAAGAAGAGCGCCGCAAGGGAGGCCGGCACAGCCGCACCCGACTCGGCGCTGCTCCGTGCACTGCGCGCCTGGCGTCTGGGCATCGCCCGCGAGCACGGCGTGCCGGCGTTCGTGGTGTTCCACGACGTCACGCTCGAGACCATCGCCGCGCTGCGGCCGGGAACGCGCGAAGCGCTGCGCGGCGTGTCCGGGGTGGGAGAGAAGAAACTGGAGCGCTACGGGGAGGCCCTGCTCGAAGTCGTGCGGGCGCACGCCGCCTGACCGCGTTCACCTCGTTGTGTGCCCGCTTGCGTTTCCGGCCCACGACCACATATACTCCCACATATAAGCGTTGGAGGAGGTCGTATGGGCCAAGTAACCATTTATCTGGATAGCGAAACGGAAGCAAAAGCGCGGGCGGCGGCGCGCGCCGAGGGGCTGCCGCTCAGCAAGTGGGTGGCCGGGCGCATACGGCGGCGCGCGCGCGGCGAGTGGCCCGAGGCGGTCCGGGCACTGGCGGGCGCATGGCCTGACCTGCCCTCGGCCGAGCGGATCCGCAAATCGGAGGCGAAAGACATCACCCGCGGCCGCGTATAGCGATGTACGCCCTGGACACCAACACGGTTCTCGACTACTTCAAAGGGAAGGGCGAGGTCGCGAAGAATTTACTTGCCGTGCCGCCGGGGGAAGTGGCCTTGCCCGCCATCGTCGCCTACGAAGTCTGGATCGGCGTGCTCGGTTCGCAGAACGCCAAGCGCCGCCAGGCCCAATACGAGCAGTTCCTCGCGACCGTTGAAGTCCTGCCGTTCGATTCCGTCGTTGGCAAGCGGGCCGCGGAACTGCGTTACGCCCTGGAGCGCCGCGGCGAAGGCATCGGCCCGATGGACACCTTGATCGCGGCTACGGCGCTCTCGCGCAATGCAACCCTGGTGACGCGCAACCTGCGCGAGTTCGGCAGGGTGCGGGGGTTGAAGGTCGTCGACTGGCACGACTGAGCGCGCGACGCCAGGTGCTCTCGATCGCCGCTCACGACTATCGGAGGCCGTAAATGAAGCAGTTTCGTCCCGCGAAGAAACGCATCACCGTCTCGACCGGCGAATCGGTACGTATCATTCGCGAGTTGCAGGGCCTTACCAGAATCAACTCGCGCAGCGTACAGGCATTCCTCAGGCCACTCTTTCAGCGATCGAGAACGACCGCGTCCGCCTGGGCGTGGAGCGCGCGAAGGTGCTCGCGAGCTCTCCAATGCCATCCCGCCGTGCTGGTCTTCCCGGGATGGGAAGATCATCTTCAAACTGCGGCATAAGCTCGCACCGAGGGTTCGCTAACTTCGCCACTACGGCGGCCCCTCACGTCAAACGTCAGGCCGCCGCCAGCAACTCCGGGATTCCCGACTCAAGCGCAAGCAGCGCGCGCTTTCGATCGAGCCCGCCCGCATAACCCGTGAGGCTGCCGTTCGATCCGACGATTCGGTGGCACGGAACGATGATGCCGATCGGATTGCGCCCGGTCGCGGCGCCCGCGGCGCGCGCGCTGCCCGGGCATCCGGCGCGGCGCGCGAGCTCGCCGTAGGTGATGGTCTTGCCGAAGCCGACCGTGGAGATCGCCTTCCACACGGCCAGCTGAAACGGCGTGCCTTCGGGCGCGAGCGCGGTTTCGAAGCGCTTGCGCTCGCCGCCGAAGTATTCGGAGAGCTCCTGTTTCGCCTGGCGCAGCGGCGCATGGCGCGCATCGCGCCGCCACCCCTCGACCTGCGGAAGATATTTCTGGTGGTCGAAGTAGACACCAGAAAGTCCTTCGCCACTTGCAACGAGCAGCATCCGTCCATGAGGACTTTCGTAATAATCGTAGTAGTGCATTGGTTTACTCCTTTGTGAGTGATTGCCACAGATGCATCACGGCGTACGCGCGCCAGGGCCGCCAGGCTTCGCCCGCGGCCAGCACCCGGCGCGCGCCGGTCTCGCCGAGCGCTTTCATCACGCCCAGATCCGTGTGCGGAAATGCGTCGGGCCAGGACAGCGCCCGCATCGCGATGTATTGCGCGGTCCATTCCCCGACACCCGGCAGCGCGCGCAGCGCGGCTAGCG
>VBCA01000049.1 GCA_005881575.1 Betaproteobacteria bacterium | reverse complement strand
TGTCCACCTTGCAGCCGTCCGCCTGCGCCGCGAACATGAGGCAGGAGCGCACGATCTCGCCGTCGACGCGCACCGTGCACGCGCCGCACACGCCGTGCTCGCAGCCGAGATGGGTGCCGGTGAGCTCGAGTTCGTTTCTCAGGAAATCGGCGAGGTTGACGCGCGCGGGCACGCTGCGTTTCATCCGTTCGCCGTTGACGGTGACTTCGATCTCGACGGTTTCGAGAGGGGCATTCACGCGGCGAGTCCCCCCAGCACGCGGTCGGCGAGCACCTTGGCGAGATGGAGCTTCATCGCGGCGGAAGCGTGCAGGTCGGCGCGTGGTTCGAGATCGGCGTCGAGCTTGGCCAGGGCGCCGTCGACCGCGGGCTGACCTTCGAGAGCCCTCTCGAATCCCGAGGCGCGCTGCGGCCGGTCGCCGACGCCGAAAAAGGCGACGCGCATGTCGGAGAATTTTCCGACTTTGCGCAAACCGTGCGCCGCGACCCCGACCATGGCGTAGTCCCCATGGCGGCGCGCGAGCTCGCCGAACGCCGAGGCGTAGCCTGGCTTGGGCAGGGGGAACTCGGCAGCAACGAGCAGCTCACCGGGTTTCAGCGCAGTGGCGTAGAGGCCCTTGAAAAAGTCTTGTGCGGCGATGCGCCGCTCGCCTTTTTTTCCGGCGACGACAAAGGTCGCGCCGAGGGCGAGTGTACAGGCGGGCAGCTCCGCGGCGGGATCGCCGAGCGCGCAGCTCCCGCCGAAGGTGCCGCGGTTGCGGATCGCCGGGTGCGCGACGTGGGGCATCGCGGCCGCGACGAGCGGCAGGTGTTTGGCTACGTCGGCTGAGCGCTCGAGCTCGACATGGCGCACGAGCGCGCCGATGCGCACGAAACTCTTCGTGACCTTGATACCGGTCAGGGACCCGATGCGGTTGATGTCGACGAGGACCTTGGGCGCGGCGACGCGGAAATTCATCATCGGCACAAGGCTCTGGCCGCCCGCGAGGACCCGCGCGTCGTCCCCGTGTTTCTGCAGCAGCGCCAGGGCTTCGGCGATGCTCGCCGGTCGCGCGTAGGCAAAGCGCGGTGCTTTCATCCCTCCTCCTCGGTAGTATTATGAAGCACGGAGGCCGTCATGGAATACCGGGAAACCCTGCCGCGGCGCGGCATCTCGAGAAAAAAGATGATGAAGCGCGTGGCGCGCTTCAAGAAGCTGAAAGGCTCCGACGGCGGACTGCCCGATTCGAAGATGCCCGGCTGCGAGCGCATTCTCTACAACGTCATCGGCTTCCAGCCGCCCAGAACCGAGCGCGGCGGCAAGCAGTCTCCGGTGGGCGTGAAGGCGGCGCGCATGGCCGCGATCAAGATCTCCGAAGGATTCAACCTAGGCTACTGTCGTGCGCGCCCGGGCAAGGGCCCGATGCTGCACAACCACGATACCAACGAGACCTTCATCGCCATGACGGGGACCTGGCGCGCTCTCTGGGAGAACGAGCGCGGCAAGCTCGAGCGCGTGGACCTGAAGCCGCTCGACCTGATCTCCTTCCCGCCCGGCGCGATACGCCGCTTCATGAACGTGACCCGGGGACCGAAGAACAAGTACTCGACCCTGATGTTCGTGATCGGCGGCAACGCGCCGAGCTCGGAATTCACGAACAAGTCGATGCGCGAGATCGAGGCCGCAGGCGCGATGCCCCCACGCCAGGCACGCAAGCCTTCCACCAAAAGGAGAAAACCGTGAAACGGATCGCTTCCCTCGCCGCCGGACTGCTCTGCGCCTCCTGGATGGCGCTCGCCTCGGGGCAGTCCCTGCCCCCGCTCGCCAAGCAGCTGAAGCCCGAGGAGACGGCGCTGGTCATGGTCGATTTCCAGAACAACTTCGCCGCGCAGGACGGCGAGCACTACAAGCGCCTGAAGAAATTCTATGACGACACGAAGATGCTCGACAACTCGGTCGAGGTGGTGAAGCGCGCGCGTGCGCTCGGCGTCTTGGTCGTGCACGTCACCGAGGCGTACACGCCGGACTATCGCGAGCTGGACTGGACCAACCCCGGCCGCTTTCACCGCTCGCAGATCCTGCGCCAGTCCTGGAAGATGGGTACGCGGCCGGTCGAGCTCTTCGAGCCCCTGCGGCCCGGTCCCGGGGACAAGGACATCATGTTGCCGAACCGCGTCCAGGCGAGCGGCTTCGGCGGCAACGGCCTCGATGCCATCCTGCGCGGCCGCGGCATCAAGAACGTGGCGGTCGGCGGATTCACCGCGGACGTGTGCGTGTACGCGACCGTGCTGTCCGCCTTCGATCTGGGCTACCACGTCTATGCCGTGAAGGACGCGATTGCGCCGTTCTACGGAGAGCTCTCCGAGCAGTTGATGAAGGAGATCTATCCCATGTGGGCGCGCGTGGTCGACCACAAAGAGCTGCTCGGGATGCTGGAGGTCGGGAAAGCCGCGCCCAAGCCCTAGCGCGCGATGGAGCGGCGCAAAATCCTGCTGGGAATCGCCACGGCTCCCGGCTGGCTGCCCCGGATCTGCGCCGCCCAGGCGAAAACATCCGTATGGATTCCGCTCAGCCGACTCGCCGAGCCGTGGTCATCGGTGGAATTCACCTATCCCGCCGCCGATCCGGTCCCGGGCATCATCGTGCGGCTGCGCGACGGGACGCTCTATGCCGCGAGCCGCATCTGCCCGCACCAGAGCTGCCAGCTTCTCTACAGGACCGACAAGCAGGAGATTTCCGATACTTTCGAAGTCGAGGTCGGGAACCCTGTGCTCGCCTGCCCCTGCCATTTCAGCGTCTTCGATCTCGCGCAGAAGGGGAAGGTGTTGAACGGGCCCGCGCCGCGGGGCCCGGTGACCTTCGAGTTGAAAGTCGCGGGCGATCGGGTCACCGTTCTGAAAATGGAAGGCGAGCGGTAAGATAGGATTCGGCATGGAATTCGGCGTCTTCGATCACCTCGACCTCGGCGACCGGCCGCACGAGCGGTTCTACCGCGAGCGCCTGGAGATCGTCGAGGCCTACGAGCGCGCGGGCTTTTACTCCTATCACGTCGCGGAGCACCATCTCACGCCTCTGGGCATGGCGCCTTCGCCCTCCGTGTTTCTCGCGGCGGTGGCGCAGCGTACCCGACGCCTGCGCTTCGGGCCCATGGTGTACGTCGCACCCCTCTACCACCGCTTGAGGCTGCTCGAGGAGATCTGCATGCTCGACCAGATGAGCGGCGGCCGGCTGGAAATCGCTTTCGGCCGCGGTGCGTTGCCCGCCGAGGTCCGCTTCTTCGACGTCGATCCGGCGCAGACGGAGAAGGTGCACCAGGAAATGGTCGGTTTCATCCTCGAAGGCTTGAGCGAAGGCGCGGTCACGGTCACCGTGGAGAGCGGAAAGCGGCGCCTGCCGCTCGCCATTCCGCCGCTGCAGAAACCGCATCCGCCGCTGTGGTACGGCGTGCATTCGCCGGAGGCCGCCGAACGCGTCGCGCGGCGCGGCATGAACGTGGTCGGCCTGGACACGGTCGCCGAGCTCAGGCCCTGCTTCGAGCGGTTTCGCGCCGTCTGGAGAGAGACGCGCGGCGACGCCCCTTTGCCCAGGATCGGGCTCGGGCGGTTCATCGTCGTGGGAAAGAACGCGGGCGATGCGCGCGCCGCGGCGCGCCGCGCCTACAAGCGCTGGTACGAGAGCTTCACGTTTCTTTCTTCGCTGTTGGGAGTCAGCCACCGGCATTCGCGGCCGCGTGAATTCGAAGCGATCGCCGAGGACGGGCGGGCGTTTGCCGGCGACCCCGAAGGCGTCGCCGGCTACGTACGGGCGCAACTCGAGGAAGCGGGCGCGAACTATTTCGTCGGGCAATTCGCGTTCGGGAATCTCAGCCTTGAGGAGACGCTGCGCTCGATCGGGCTGTTCGCAAGCGAAGTCATGCCGGGATTGCAGCGCGCTAGTGCGCGCGTGGCCTCGGCCTGAGGGAGAAACGCGATGCTCCGGTTCCTCGCCGTTCTTGCTGCCGCCTTTTGGACGCTCGCGCCGGCGCTCGCGCAGAACTATCCGGCGAGGACCGTGAGGATCGTCGTCGGCACCTCGCCGGGGGGCTCGCCCGACGTGTTCGCGCGCCTGATCGCGCAGAAGATGAGCGAGTCCTGGGGCGCGGTGGTGATCGAGAACCGCATCGGCGCGAACGGAAACATCGCCGCGGAAATAGTTTCCAAGTCCGCGCCCGACGGCTACACCGCCTATGTCTGCGACAGCGCGATCTGGGCGATCAACCCGCACCTGTACGCGAAAGTGCCATACCGGCCGCTCGAGGATTTCGCGGGCATCAGCACGATCTCGACGCTCCCCACCTTTCTCACGATCCATCCGTCGGTCCCGGCGACGACTTACGCGGAGTTCATCGCCTACGCGAAAAAGAATCCCGGGAAGCTCGCCTACGCTTCGGCGGGCAACGGCTCGATCCATCACATCACCACGGAGCTCTTCAAGTCGCTCGCCGGAATCGAGATGGTGCACGTGCCCTACAAGGGAATGGGACAGGCCGGGCCGGCCCTGATCGCCGGCGACGTGCAAGTCGCGTTCTCCAGCTATACCGCGATGGCGCAGTACGCAAGAGCGGGAAAGGTGCGCATCCTCGCGAGCGCGGACGGCAAGCGCACGCCCGCGCTGCCGGACATCCCGACGATCGCCGAGCTCGGCATTCCCGGTTTCGACATGGCGTCGATGCTCGGCGTTCTCGTGCCGGCGGGTGTGCCGCGCGACATCGTCGCGAAACTGAACGCAGGCGTCGTCGCCGCGGTTGCGTCGCCGGAGGTCAACGACAAGATCGCCGGGTTCGGCGTCCGCGTCGGCACGAGCACGCCCGAGCAGTTCGACGCGCTGATGCGCGCGGAGTACGAGAAATACGCGAAGCTGGTGAAGCTCTCCGGCGCGAAGCTGGATTGAGGGGCTCGAGGCATTTCCCCTCCTTTCCCGAGGTGTACACTTATCGACGTATTTTCCAAGGGGAGATCGTCATGATCCGGTTCAGTCGAGCAATGTCTTGCGCGGCGTTCGTCTTCGCAGCCGCCGTTTCGCTTGAAGTCCCGCAAGCCTACGGCGACGAAACCTGCAACTCGCCTTACGTCACGAAATTGATCAAGGGACAGGAGGACTACGTTTACGTCTGGGCGCTGGGGGTGGAGGGCTTGGGCGACGGCTCGGACAAAATGGTGACGGTGGATGTCAATCCCAGGTCGAAGAGCTACGGCAAGGTGATTCAACAGGTTTCGGTCGGGTCACGCGGCGAGGCTCATCACATGGGCTTCACCGACGACCGGCGCTACCTCTGGGCGGGCGGCCTGGAAAACAGCAGGATCCACGTTTTCGACATCGCGGCCGATCCCGGCAAACCCCGGCTCGTCAACACCCTCTCGAACCTCGCGGAGAAGACCGGCTATGTCGGTCCGCACACCTACTATGCTCTGCCCGGGCGGATGCTGGTCCAGGCGCTCTCCAACACCAAAGACAAGGGCGGCGTGACGGGGATGGCCTTGTACAACAACAAAGGCGACTTCATCACGAGCTACGCGATGCCGGTCGATGGCGGCGGGGACGGCTACGGCTACGATCTCGCGGTGAATCCCAGGAAAAACGTGCTGCTCACCTCGAGCTTCACCGGATACAACAACTACATGCGCTCCTTGGGCGAAGTCGTGAAGGACCCGGAGGCCATGAAGCGTTTCGGCAATACCATGGTGCTGTGGGACTTGAAGGCCATGAAGCCGCAAAAGGTCTTCAGCGTGCCCGGCGCGCCGCTCGAGATTCGCTGGTCCTTGAAGCCCGGCGACAACTGGGCGGTCGCGGCGACTGCGCTTACCTCCAAGATCTGGCTCGTGAAGCAGGACGCCAGGGGCGAGTGGCAGGCGAAGGACGTGGCGACGATCGGCGACCCGGCCAAGATCCCCTTGCCCGTCGACATCAGCATCACCCGCGACGGCAGGGGCCTGTGGGTCAACACCTTCATGGACGGGAAGACGCGCTACTTCGACCTTTCCAATCCCGAAGCGCCCAAGCAGACCTACGAAAAGCTGACCGGCAAGCAGGTCAACATGATTTCGCAGAGCTGGGACGGCAAGCGGGTCTACATCACCTCGTCGCTGCTCGCGAACTGGGACAAGGGCGGCGCGGACAACGAGCAGTTCCTGCGCGGGTTCGCCTGGAACGGCAAGGAGTTGAAGCAGGTGTTCGAGGTGGATTTCACCCGGGAGAAGCTCGGCCGCGCCCATCATATGAAGCTGGGGTCGAAGGCCTTGCGCACGGCCTACCCGGCGCCGGAGGCGTCCCGGCAGCTCGCGCTCAACCGATGACCGTGCGCCCCAATGCGACCATCGCGCGACTCTTGACGCTTTTCGCAGTCATGCTGGTGTCCCGGATCGCCTGCGGACACCAGCAAGACGGCCGCGATGCAATCCTGGAATTCGAACCTCCCGGGCCCGGCACCTACCGGCTCCATCGCATCATGTCCGCACCCGACGGCCGGGTGCTCGACACGGAGGGGCGCTCGCAGAAGCTCTCGCGCTTTCTACAGGACAAGATCACGCTGCTCGGTTTCATCTACACCACGTGCACCGATCCCGAAGGCTGCCCGCTTGCCTATCGGGTGTTCGACGGCCTGAAGAAAGAAATCCAGGCCACCCCGGCCCTGCACGGCGAGGTGCGCTTCGTGACCCTCAGCTTCGACCCCGCGCGCGACTCACCCGAGGTCATGAAGCATTACGCCGGGAGCCGCATCAAGGAAAGCCGCGGCTTGCGCTGGTATTTCCTGACCACGCGTTCCGCGCGGGACCTTCTGCCGCTCGTGGAAGGCTTCGGCCAGGACATCCGCTATTCGGTGGACAAATCCACCGGCAGGCCGGTGCGGGAACTCTCCCACGTGCTGAAGGTTTTCCTGATCGACCGGTCCGGGAGCATCCGCGAGATCTATACCTCGACCTTCCTGCATCCGCAAGTCGTGATGAACGACATCAAGACGCTGCTGATGGAAGAAGGCGCAAGGTTTCCCTGACCCGATGGATCGCGCATGAGTCGGCAGGTGCGAGCGCGATCGACTCGCGCTTAGAAATTCAAACGCAGGGCGTCGTGTGCACCTTCAAGCGCTTCACTCTCCGCGCACGCCGAGCTCGCCGATGATTTTTCCCCAGCGCGCCACGTCGGCGCGCACGATCCCGCTGAACTGGTCGCTCGTCATCGATTGCACTTCCAGGCCTTGCTGCGCGAGCTTCTCCCGTATCCCGGCCTCGGCGAGCGAGGTGTTGACGGCCGAGTTGAGCCGCGCGATCAGCGGCTTCGGCAGCGTTCCCGGGCCGAACATTCCATACCAGGGCGTGTATTCGTAGCCGGGCACGCCCGCTTCGGCGATCGTGGGCAGGTCCGGCAGCGCCGGCGAACGTCGCGCGCCGGAGGTGGCAATGGCGCGCACCTTGCCACCTTTCACGTAAGGCATTACGGCGGGCATGGTGAGCAACATCGCCTGGATCTGGCCGCTGATGAGATCGGTGATCGCCGGGCCGGATCCCTTGTATGGCACGTGCGTGAGCTTGGTGCCGGTGAGCGACTGCAACAGCTCGACCGACAGATGCCCCGCGCTGCCGATTCCGCCCGAGCCGTAGGCGATGCGGCCCGGGTTGGAGCGCGCGTAGGCGAGAAACTCCTGTACTGTTTTCACCGGCAGCAAATGGGTGACCACCAGTGCATTCGGCGTCGCACCTACGAGAGCGATCGGAGCCAGGTCGCGCAACGTATCGTAGGGAAGGTCGGAGTAGAGGCTCGCGTTGAAGGCGAGTCCCTGGTGCATCATCATCAGCGTGTAGCCGTCGCCGGCCGATTTGGCGAGCATCGCTGCTGCGATGGTGCCACCCGCGCCGCCCTTGTTCTCGACGATGAACGGCTGGCCGAGGTCCGCGGCAAGCTTCGCGCCGACGACGCGCGCCACGATGTCCACGGTGCCGCCCGCGGAAAACGGGACGAGCATCCTTATCGGCCGCGCTGGATACCCTTGAGCGAACGCGGGCGCGGCAGCGAGCATGCAGGCAAAGGCGGCGAAGGCATGCCGGAAGCGGCGAGTCATCGAAGCGTTCGCTTTTACGCGAACCGGTAGCGCGCGAGCTTCGCCTCGTCGAGCGCGACGCCGAGGCCCGGGCCGGGCGGAAGCGCGAGCACGCCCGCACCGAGGTCGAGTTTTTCGGTGGTGATATCGTCCACGGTCTTGAGCGGTCCCACGCATTCCAGCCCGTCGATCACGTTCGCGCTGGTGGCGGCGAGCATGATCTCCGCCATGGTGTTCACGCCCAGCCCGAATCCGTGTCCGACGACGCAGCGCACACCTGCAGCTTCGGCGGTGGCGAGCATGGCGGCCGCGCGGTGGAATCCGCCCTGCTTCATCACTTTGAGCTTGACGATGTCGGCGGCGCCCGCCCTGATCACGGCGATCAGGCTCGCGTGATCGAGAATCGATTCGTCCGCCATGATGGGAACGCCGCCCGCTTCGCGGCGCACGCGCGCCATTCCGGTGAGGTCGCCGGCGGCGACCGGCTGCTCGAAGAGCTGCAGGTCACAGGCTTGCACGAGGCGCGCCAGGCGTATCGCCGTGTCCGCGTCGTAGCCTGCGTTCGCGTCGATGCGCAGCGCCATCGTCGCGCCGACCGCCTCGCGCACCGCCTTGACGCGGTCGCGGTCGGCCTCGATGCCCCCGCCTACCTTGATCTTCGCCGAGCGGAAGCCACGCTCGAACCACTTGCGCCCCTCGGCCGCCGCTTCCCCGGGCGGCACGATGCCGATCCAGGCGTTGAACATCAGGCGCTCTTTCACCGCGCCGCCGAGGTAGGCGTACACCGGCACGCCGAGCGCGCGCGCGGTGAGGTCCACGCAAGCCATCTCGATCGCCGCCTTGGCGTCCAGAAAACCGGGCGCCGCCGCGTCCAGCCGCGCGTTGAGAACGTGGATGTTCGCGGCATCCGCGCCGATCACGCCGGCGGCGAGCTTGCCGCGCAATGCCGCAAGCGATTCTTCGATGGTCTCGGTCGAATAGCCCGGCGACGGATCGATGTTGCCCAGCCCGACCGCGCCGCCGGCCGCGGTCACGCGCACGACGGCGCTTTTTTGCACGGTCTTGGTGACGTAGGCGTTCTTGAACCCGCCGCCTGCGAGCGGCACGGCGACGCCGAATACTTCGACTCGCTCGATCGCGAGCTTCCACCGGGTCTCAGAAATCCGGCGCGGGGCGACTTGCGCGCTCATGCGGGAGTCAGGCGTGCGGGCGATCCGCCTTGATCTGGGTGCGATGCATGAGGCGCCGCGCGCTCGGATCGAAAGAGTCGCGCCGGTGCAGCGTGCAGCGGTTATCCCAGATCAGCACGTCGCCTACCCGCCATTGCTGCCGGAAAGTGAACTCGGCCTGAGTCGCGTGCGCCCACAACTGGTCGAGCAGCGCTTCGCTCTCGTCTAGTTCCATGCCGACGATGTAGCTGTTGCGTCGCCGCCCGAGAAAGAGGCAGGGGCGCCCGGTCTCGGGATGCGTGCGGATGAGCGCGTGCTGCGCGCCCGGCGCCTTGCGCGGATCGGTGACTTCCTGGTAGCCCTTGCGCATGGCACCGGCGCTGTTGTAGGTGGCGTCGTGCACCGCCTTGCGGCCCTCGATGCGCTTTTTCAGATTCGCGGGGAGCTTCTGGTACGCAGAATACATGTTCGCCCAGTAAGTGTCGCCGCCCGAAGGGGGAACCTCCAGCGCATGCAGGATGGCGGCCATCGGCGGCGAGTCGACGTAGGTCATGTCGGCGTGCCAGATCGCCTCGCCGTCGCCCAGGCCGCCGATCGGCGCGCCCTCCACCTTGATGTTGGAGATCACGTTCATTTCGGGATGCTCGGGCAAGAAGGGCTTGCCGTAGGGGTTCGGCCCGGGCGGATCGAGCTCGCCGAAGAGCTGGCTGAACGCCATCAGCTGCGGATCGGAGAGCGTCTGTCCGCGGAAGCGCAGCACCAGGTGATCGAGCCAGGCCTTGCGGATCTCCGCGAAGATTTCCGCCGGCAACGGCCGCGACAGGTCGATACCGCCGACTTCTGCGCCAAGGGCGGGGGCGAGCCTTTTGACCTGGATCGATGCCACGCTCAGCCGATGTGTTTCCGCAAAAACTCCAGCGAGCGTGACCGCGCGAGTTTCGCGCTCTCGGCGTGGTACGACCCGCGCTGGTCGCAGTTGAAGCCGTGGCCGGCCGGATAGACGAAGGACTGCGCGCTCGGGTGCTGCGCCGCGGCCTTCTTCGCGGCTTCGATCGGGATCGACTGGTCGGTCTCGCCCCAGTGGAACATCACCGCGCATTTCGGTTTCTCGCCGGCGTTGTTCGGGATGCCGCCGCCGTAATAGCACACGGCGCACGCCAGGCCCGCGAGGCGGGCCGCGGCCATCCACGACACCGTTCCGCCCCAGCAGTAGCCGACGATGCCGACTTTCCCCGCGGACTTCACCTCGTCCCTTCCGGCGGCCGCGTCCTTGATCACGTTGTCCCAATTCATCTTAGGAATGTACGTGCGGCCGACTTCGATGTCCGCCTGCGTGTAGCCGAGGTCCACGCCGCGCTGGGCGCGGTCGAAGAACGCCGGCGCGATGGCCAGATAGCCGTCCGCGGCATAACCGTCCGCGACGCTCTGGATGTGGCTGTTGATCCCGAAGATTTCCTGCACCACGATCAGGCCCCCGCGCGGCCTGCCCTTGGGTTCCGCGCGGTAGGCGGAGAGTTTGTGGCCGTCCGAGGCGGCCAGCTCGATCATCTTCCCCACGTTCGTGTCTCCTTTGGTGTTTTTGTGAAGCGCAAAGTGTACTTCGTTCTTTGGCATAATGTCGCCGTACAGCCAGGGGCGCCCGGCCCCATGTAGAACAAGCTACAGGAGCACACCATGCCCGTCACCGAGCTCAACCACTACCTCATTCGCGCGAACAACCTCGAACGCACCAAGGATTTCTACTGCAAGGTGCTCGGATTCGAAGTCATGCCGCGGCCGGATTTCCCGTTTCCCGGCTACTGGCTGGGCGTTGACGGCAAGATCCAGGTGCACATGGCTCAAGGCGGCGTGCCGAACTCGGAGCTTTACTACCTCGGCAGCCCGAAGAACGCGGCCAAGGACAATTCCGGCGTCATCGACCATATCGCTTTCCTTGCGACCGAGCCCGACAAGTTCGTGAAGCACCTGAAGGAGCTCAAGGTCCCCTGCCGCCCGCGCAACTTCCCCGAGTCGCAGCTCTACCAGCTCTTTATCAAGGACCCCGACGGCCTCACCATCGAGCTCAATTTCTTCGGCATCACCCAGGCGCCCGACTGGGGCGGCGAAGACTACTCGAAGATGCCGCGGGCCTCGTCCATGAAAGCGTCAAAGAAGAAAACGACGAAGGCCAAGGTCGCCGCCTGATGAACGCCCCTCACCAGGGTGCGAAGAGCTTTGCCGGCGTTTCCTACGAGGAGGCGCTCGGCCGCGCGCGCGCCATGGTGCCGGCGCTTCGCAGCCGCGCCGCGCGGGCCGAAAAAGACCGCGTGATGCCGCCCGAGACGATCGCCGAGCTGCACGCGAGCGGCATCCTGCGCTCGATGCAGCCGAAGCGCTGGGGCGGGATGGAGTTCGATTTCGTCGCTTACGTCGATTTCTGCTACGAGCTCGCGCGCGGCTGCGCCTCGACCGCCTGGAATTTCGGCAATCTCCAGGTGCACCACTGGATGCTGGCGATGTACGAGGAGCGCGCGCAGGAGGAAGTCTGGGGCGCGAATCCCGAGGCGCTGATCGCATCGGGCATCGCCTTTCCGCAGGGGCGAGCGAAGAAAGTCGAGGGCGGCTACATCATCGGGGGAAAGTGGAATTTCTCGAGCTGCTCCAACATCGCCGAATGGAACATGCTCGCGGTCACGGTGCGCGACGGCGATCGCCCGGTCGACTATCGCATGTGCCTGCTGCACAAGTCGCAGTACGAGGTCATCGACGACTGGCAGGTGCTCGGGATGCGCGCGACGGGCAGCATGACCGTCGCCGCCAAGGACGTCTTCGTTCCCGCGTACAAGGCGCTCGGCATGCTGGACGCGCGCGGCGGCGACAAATTCCCCGGCGCGAAGACCAACCCCAATCCGGCCTATTGCGTGCCGCTCTCGGCGCTCGGCGGGCACGGCATCGGCGCCTGCGCGGTGGGAAACGCTGAAGGCGCGCTCGAAGCGACGATCGCCTCCGTCAAGGAGCGCAGCACCAACTACACCGGAGCGAAGATGCGCGACTTCCAGGCGGTGCAGCTGCGCGTGGGCGCCGCGGGCGCGAAGATCGACGCCGCGCGCCTCATCCTGCGCAACGACTGCCTCGAGGCGCAGGAAATCGCCAACCGCAGGCAGATCGCCGACGTCGCGACGAAGCTCCGCTTCAAGCGCAACCTCGCCCACGCGGTCGGCCTTTGCACCGAGGCGGTGGACGCGCTGCACGCGATGGCCGGAGCGAACGGCATCTACGAGGCCTATCCGCTGGAGCGCATCTTCCGCGACGCGCACTCGCTCGCCGGCCACATCAGCTTCAGCTTCGACGCGCAGGCGTCGGCGTGGGGCCTCGCCGCGCTCGGCGGCGAAATCAACAACCCGACGCTGTGAGAACGTGAAAATCTGCCGCTACGACAACAACCGCCTCGGAATCGTGGAAGGCGACGAGGTGCTCGACGTGAGCAAGGCCTTGTCGGTCATTCCGCGGCCGGGCTGGCCGATTCCGCAAGGCGATCCCCTGATCCTGAACTTCAAGCGCGTGCTCGCGGCGGCGAAGAAATTCGCGCCCAGAGCGAAGAGAAAACCGCTCGCGAAGGTGAGGCTCCGCGCCCCCGTTCCCAATCCCGGAAAGATCATCGGCGCGCCGATCAACTACAACGACCACATCGCCGAATCGGTCAAGGACCCGGGCATCGCGCACGGGCGCACCAACATCCAGAAGGGCATCGGCGACTGGGGCCTGTTCCTCAAGGCGAGCTCCTCGCTGATCGGCTTCGGCGAGGAGATTCGCCTGCGCTGGCCCGAGCGGCGCAACGACCACGAGGTCGAGCTCGCGCTCGTGATCGGCAGGCGCGGCAACAAGATCCCGAAGGAAAAAGCGCTCGGCCACGTATGCGCCTACTCGATCGGCCTGGACATGACCGTGCGCGGGCCCGAGCTGCAGTGCTTCAGGAAGTCGATCGATACGTACAGCGTGCTCGGGCCCTGGCTCGTCACCGCCGACGAGATCGGCGATCCCAACGACCTCGACCTTTCGATCATGGTGAACGGCGAGCTGCGGCAGAATTCGAATACGAAATTTCTCGTCTACAACGTCGAACGGCTGATCGAGTTCGCCTCGGCCATGTATACGCTGCATCCCGGGGACATCATCATGACCGGAACGCCCGCCGGCGTCTCCCCGGTGAAGCCGGGCGATTTGCTGCATGCTTACGTGCAGGGGGTGGGTGAAAGTGATATCCGAATTGCACCGGCGTACGCTTGAGAGAGCCCGTGCCTGATCGTCTGGCGGCGGTTGCTCGCATCGACAGAATCGGAGAGCCCATGTCCGTCACGGAAAAAGCCGTATTGACCGCCGAGCTGCGCCTGGACGTCCAGGAGTTCTACGCGCGCTACGCCGAATGCCTCGACGGCGGCAGGCTGCAGCAGTGGCCGGAGTTCTTCCTGGATTCCTGCACCTACCGCGTCACGACGCGGCGCAACCTGCGCCTGGGCCCGGACGACCATCTCGTGTCGCTTTCCACCAAGACCACGATGCGCGACCGGATCGTCGCGATCGGCCAGTCCGAGGACTACGAGCCTCACACGCAGCGCCATCTCATCTCGAACTTCCGCCTCCAGGCCGCCTCCGACGAGGAGCTGCGCGTGCAGGCGAACTTCGAGATCCTGCGCACCTTCCCCGGGAAGCGCAGCGAGCACTTCGTCTCGGGCAGCTACGACGACCGCATCGCGATCGCGGCCAGGCGCCTCCATTTCAGGGAGAAGCTGTGCGTGCTCGATTCGGACGTCCCGCCCGAATCGCTGCTCTACCCGATCTAGGGCCGCACCAGGGCGCCAGGAGTCACTGCGACGGCGCCGCGTGCAGGGAGAACGCCCGGTCGAAGCAGGCGAAGCCGTTGACCGCGATATCGATGTCGATCCGCGGGAACTCCCCGCCCCCTGCCACCACTCCGCTGTCGAACCGGTACGCGGCCCCGCTGTTGGCCTCGGTCAGGTCCAGCACCATGCGGTGCTCGCTGGTCGACCCCTTCCGCACGATCTGATACGTGCCGAAGCCCGTGAACTGCCGGTCCGGCGGCGGACTCGTCGAGATCGTTGCCCACGCCACATCCACCACGGCGAACTCCTCACGGATCGGTGTCGCGGCGTTGGGCAACGGCACGAGGTCGGCCGAGCCTGCGACCGGCCACTCGCGGATGGGGCACAGGCACGGCGCGAAGCAACCCTCGTCGTACGTCGAGGCGCTGAGCGCGTACGGCGTCGACACCGGCTTGGAGCGGATGTCGATGACCGTGTCAAAGCAGGACATCCCGTTCTTCGACATCGCGATGTCGATCTCCGGGAAGGAACCCCCTCCGCTTACCAGGCCGCTGTCGAAGGTCTGCGCACCCTCGTCCCCGATCGTGAGAGTGAGCTTCATCTGCTGCTGCAGCGCCACCTCGCCCCCGACCCGGTACGTCCCCGATCCCGTGACGCGGGTGTCCGTCCCGCCCAGCGTGACCACCCAGTTCACCTTCTCCACCCGATACCACGTGAAGAGCGGGTCCACATGATCGAGGGCCAGCGTGTAAGTCCCCCGGATATCCTGCGTCGTGAAGATCGCGCACTCGCACGGCCCGTAGCACCCGCGGCTGAACGAGGAACCCGCCTCCAGCCTGTACAACGTCGGAGATGTCGTGCTTTGCGCCCCGGCAGGCGCCGCGGCCGCGACGGCGAGAACCAGGCCCAGCACACGGGCGGGAAGCGACAGGGCGATGCGGTGGCGAAGAAAGCACTTCATGCGGGCCGCGTCACACATTGATGGCGGGGAGAAGGATAATCGAGCGATGTTGCACTCTGTGGTTCGATCCAATGCGCTGGTTGGACCAAGGGCGAGGATTCGCATCGGAATTCCGAGCGTTATACGCGCTCCGGTTTGACGGCCCCGTCGATTTCCCTATAGAATTCTGCGGTTTTGCAGCTGGAGCAGGGCGTGTGGCGAGTGTTCCGCCCGATAATCGGGCTGCAGGTTTTATGCACCGCTGCCGCAATCCTGCTGTCGGCCTGGCTCGCCGGAATACACGGCGCAATCTCCGCCGGACTGGGCGGATCGATAGGAATCATCGCCGGCCTGGCTTTTGCAGTATTGGCTGCACGCGGTAAATCGAAGTCTGCAGGGGAGGCGCTGTATACCGCCTTGAGGGCCGAGGCCGTCAAGCTGGTGCTCATGGTTCTCCTGTTGTGGTTCGCGCTGACGGCGTACAGGGACGTCGTCGCGATCGGGCTGATAGGGTCTTTTATCGCCACGGTACTGATTTTCACCATGGCAGTATGGGTTCGCGAAAAATAGGTTTACGAAGAGCTTCCCGCAATGGCCGCCGAGCATGAACTGACGCCGAGCTCCTACATCGGCCATCACCTCGCGTTTCTCCAGCACCCGGTGGGCGAGGGCTCGTTCTGGACGCTGAACGTGGATTCGCTGGTGACCTCCGCCCTGCTCGGCGTCTTCAGCCTCGGTTTTCTCTGGTGGGTGGTGCGCGGAGCCACTTCCGGCGTTCCCAACAAGCGCCAGGCCTTCGTCGAGATCCTCTGCGAATTCGTCGACAACCAGGCGAAGGACATTTTCCACGGCGACCGCAGGTTCATCGCGCCGGTCGCGCTCACGGTGGGCCTGTGGGCGCTGCTGATGAACGCCATGGATTTCCTGCCGGCGGACATCATGGCGTGGATCACGCATTTTTTCGCGCCGCACGGATTTCGCATCGTACCGACCGCGGACGTCAACACGACTTTCGCGCTGGCGCTTTCGGTGTGGCTGCTGATGATTTATTTCTCGATCGCGGTGAAGGGCCTGGGCGGCTGGATCCACGAGCTCTTCTGCACGCCCTTCGGCGCGAACGTGCTGCTGTGGCTGCCGAACCTCCTGTTCAACCTGGTCGAATACATCTCCAAGCCGCTGTCGCACTCGCTGCGGCTGTTCGGCAACATGTACGCGGGAGAAATCATCTTTCTCCTGCTCTGGATGATGGCCGGCGCCGGTCTCGCCGGCACCCTGTTCGCCGTGCCGCTCGGCCTGATCTGGGCGATCTTCCACGTCCTGATCGTCGCGCTGCAGGCGTATATTTTCATGATGCTCACTGTCGTCTACATTTCGATGGCGCACGAGAGTCATTAGCATGCGCCAACCGATATGGGGGATATACAAGGGGGTGTGCCCCCTTGTTCGTTTAGCCGCCCACTGATCAACTGACGCTCTGGAAAGGGAAAATAAATGGAAAAATTACAACTCGTCGCCCTGGTGCAGGCCTATACCGGCGTCGGCATCGGCCTGATGGTCGGGCTAGGCGCGCTGGGCGCCTGCGTGGGCGTCGGCATCATGTGCAGCCGCTTCCTCGAGGGCGCGGCGCGCCAGCCGGAGATGATCCCGGCGCTGCAGGCCAAGGTGTTCCTGCTCCTCGGCCTGATCGACGCCTCGTTCATCATCGGCCTGGGAATAGGCATGTTCTTCGCCTTCGCCAATCCGCTGCTCGGCGCGCTGGGCGGCTAGGACGGGCAAGATCTTCGCATGAACATCAACCTCACCCTGATCGCGCAGGCGCTCGCCTTCGCGCTCTTCATCTGGTTCTCGGCGAAATTCATCTGGCCGTATTTCACGCGCAAGATCGAGGAGCGCCAGAAGACGATCGCCGACGGCCTCGCCGCGGGCGAGCAGGGCCGGCGGGACCTGGAGGCGGCGGGCAAGCGCGCGCACGAGGAGCTCGCGAAAGCGCGCGAGCGCGTCGGCGAGATCATCGGCTCGGCGGAAAAGCGCGACGTGCAGATGCTCGAGGAAGCGAAGGCCGCCGCGCGGGCCGAGGCCGAGCGCATCCTCGCCGCCGCCAAGGCCGACATCGACCAGCAGGTCGCGCGCGCGAGGGAGTCGCTCCGGGAGCAGGTCGCGGCGCTCGCCGTTTCCGGCGCGGAGAAGATCCTGCGCCGCGAGGTCAACCCCGAGACGCACGCCGAGCTGCTCGGCCGGCTGAAGAAGGAAATCTAGTGGCCGAAGCCGCCACCATCGCCCGGCCCTATGCCGAAGCCGCGTTCGGTCTCGCGCAGAAGCAGGGCGCTTTCGCGCCGTGGCTGGAGAGGCTCACGATCATGGCGCGGATTGCGGCGCATCCGGACATGCGCTCGTGCATCTCGAACCCCAATCTCGGCGGGAAGCAGCTCTACGACCTGTTCATGGAGCTGTGCAGGGAGGATTTTCCGGCCGACGCGCGCAACTTCGTGCGCGTGCTGATCGCGAACGACCGCCTCGCGCTGCTTCCGGAGATCCACCAGCAGTTCGTCGAGCTGAAGAACGAGCTCGAAGGCGTGGTCGAGGCGGAGATCCGCACCGCCTTTCCCCTGGACAACGCGCAGATCAACGGCCTCGTCGCGGACATCTCGCGGCGGCTGAAGCGCCGGGTCCAGCCGCGCGTCGCCGTGGACAAGGAGCTGATCGGCGGCGTGCGCATCACCGCCGGCGACGAAGTGATCGATGGCTCGGTGCGCGGCAAGCTCGAAGATATGGCCGCGGCGCTGAAGGCCTGACGATGCAGCTGCATACGATCCATTTTCTGTCCCCTCCTCCTTTCAGGAGGAGGGGTCCGCCGCAGGCGGGGGGTGGTGGTACGCCGCTGAACCACCCCGGCGCTTCGCGCCACCCCTCCTCAAATGAGGAGGGGACAAAAAGCGACCAGGAGCAACGATGCAACAGCTGAACCCATCCGAAATCAGCGAGCTGATCCGCAACAAGATACAGAATCTTTCGCTGTCGGCGGACGTGCGCACGCAAGGGACGGTCGTCACCGTCACCGACGGCATCTGCCGCGTCCACGGCCTGTCGGACGTGATGCAGGGCGAGATGCTGGAATTCCCGAACAACACCTTCGGGCTTGCGCTCAACCTCGAGCGCGACTCGGTCGGCGCGGTGATCCTCGGCGAATACGAGCACATCACCGAGGGCGACACGGTCAAGTGCACCAGCCGCATTCTCGAGGTGCCGGTGGGCCCCGAGCTCCTCGGGCGCGTGGTGAACTCGCTCGGACAGCCGATCGACGGCAAGGGCCCGCTCCTCGCCAAGATGAGCGACGTGATCGAAAAGGTCGCGCCCGGCGTGGTCTGGAGAAAATCCGTCTCGCAGCCGGTACAAACGGGCCTCAAGGCGATCGACTCCATGGTGCCGATCGGCCGCGGCCAGCGAGAGCTCATCATCGGCGACCGCCAGACGGGCAAGACCGCCGTGGCGGTCGACACCATCATCAACCAGAAGGGCAAGGACCTCTACTGCGTCTACGTCGCGATCGGCCAGAAGGCCTCGACCATCGCGACCGTGGTGCGCAAGCTCGAAGAGCACGGCGCCATGACCTACACCATCGTGGTGGCGGCCTCGGCGTCTGAGTCGGCGGCGATGCAGTACATCGCGCCCTACTCCGGCTGCACCATGGGCGAGTATTTCCGCGACCGCGGCCAGGACGCGCTCATCATCTACGACGATCTCACCAAGCAGGCCTGGGCGTACCGGCAGATCTCGCTGCTCCTGCGCCGCCCGCCGGGACGCGAGGCCTACCCCGGCGACGTGTTCTACCTGCACTCGCGCCTGCTCGAGCGCGGCGCGCGCTGCTCCGAGGCCTGGGTGGAGCGCTTCACCAAGGGCGAGGTGAAGGGCAAGACCGGCTCGCTCACCGCGCTCCCCATCATCGAGACGCAAGCCGGGGACGTGACCGCGTTCGTGCCGACCAACGTGATCTCGATCACCGACGGCCAGATCTTCCTCGAGACCGATCTCTTCAACGCCGGCATCCGGCCCGCGATCAACGCCGGGATCTCGGTGTCTCGGGTGGGCGGGGCGGCGCAGACCAAGATCATGAAGCGCCGCGACACCGGCGGCGGCGTGCGCCTCGCCCTCGCGCAGTACCGCGAGCTCGCCGCCTTCGCGCAGTTCGCCTCCGACCTTGATGAAGCAACGCGGAAGCAACTCGAACGAGGCCGTATGGTGACCGAGCTCATGAAGCAGCCGCAGTACCAGCCGCTCGCGGTGTGGGAGATGGCGCTCACGCTGTTCGCCGTCAACAACGGCTACTTCGACTCGATCGACGTGAAGAAGGCGCTCGCCGCGGACAAGTCGCTGCGCGACCACCTCAAGGGCAAGTACGCCGCGCTGGTGAAAACCATGGAGGACAAGAAGGACCTGAGCGCAGACGACGAGAAAGCGCTCAAGGCAGCGATCGAAGACTGGAAGAAAACCGGCAGCTTCTAACTAATGTTGTCATCCTGAGGGAAGCGAAGGATCTGCTTTTCGCCAAATGAACAGCAGATTCTTCGCCGCCTGCGGGCGCCTCAGAATGACAAGCGGGATGAACAGATGCCAGGAACAAAAGAAATCAGGATGAAAATCCGGAGTGTGCAGAACACCCGGAAGATCACCAAGGCGATGGAGATGGTCGCCGCCTCCAAGATGAGGAAGGCGCAGGAGCGCATGCGCCACGCGCGCCCCTACGGCGAGAAGATCCGCAACGTCGCCGCGCACATCAGCCACGCCAACCCCGAGTACCGGCACCCCTTCCTCGTCGAGCGCGACACGGTGAAGGGCGTGGGGATGATCGTCATCACCACCGACAAGGGCCTGTGCGGCGCCCTGAACACCAATCTCCTCCGCCTCGCGCTCGGGAAATACAAGGAGTGGGAGGCTCAGGGCGAGAAAATGGAAGTCTGCGCGATCGGCGGCAAGGGCCTGGGCTTCATGCAGCGCCTGGGCGCGAAGGTCGTATCGCACGTCGTCCAGCTCGGCGACCGGCCGCAGATGGACAAGCTGATCGGCGCGGTGAAGGTGATGCTCGACGGCTACACGCAGGACCGCTTCGACCGCCTCCTGCTCTTCTACACGCGCTTCATCAACACCATGAAGCAGGAGCCCGTCATGGAGCAGCTGCTGCCCCTCTCGGGCGAGCGGCTCGGCTCCCCCGCGAGCCACTGGGACTATATCTACGAGCCCGAGGCGAAGGCCGTGCTCGAGCAGGTGCTCACGCGCTACATCGAGGCGATCATCTTCCAGGCGGTCGCCGAGAACATGTCCTCCGAGCAGAGCGCGCGCATGGTCGCGATGAAGTCCGCCTCCGACAACGCCGAGACCCTGATCGACGAGCTGACGCTCGTCTACAACAAGAACCGCCAGGCGGGGATCACCAAAGAGATCTCCGAGATCGTCGGCGGCGCGGCGGCGGTATGAACCGAGCGACGTGCGCCGTTTCTTTCCCCTCCTCTCTTGAGGAGGGGTGTCTGCGCAGCAGGCGGGGTGGTTCTGCGCGCCGACCACCACCCCGCGCCTTCGGCGCACCCCTCGACCACCCCGCCGCCTTCGGCGGCACCCCTCCTCAAGATGAGGAGGGGATGGGAGGGGAAAACCGTTTTGGAACGCGCCGCTAGGAAACCTCATGGCAGAAGCCCAGACATCCGGAACCATCGTCCAGTGCATCGGCGCGGTGATCGACATCGAATTCCCGCGCGAGGCGATGCCCGGCGTCTACGACGCGCTCGTGCTCGAGGACTCGGGCGAGAAGAGCTTCGCCGAAAAAGGCCTCACCTTCGAGGTCGAGCAGCAGCTCGGGGACGGCGTGGTGCGCTGCATTGCGCTCGGGTCCTCCGACGGCCTGCGCCGCGGCATGAAGGTAAAAGGCACCGGGGCGCCGATTTCCGTGCCCGTCGGCAAGGGCACGCTCGGCCGCATCATGGACGTGCTCGGCCGCCCGATCGACGAGGCCGGTCCCATCCAGAGCGACGAGCGCCGCTCGATCCACCGGACGGCGCCCAAGTTCGACGAGCTCTCGCCTTCGGTCGAGCTGCTGGAGACCGGCATCAAGGTGATCGACCTCATCTGCCCGTTCGCGAAAGGCGGCAAGATCGGCCTCTTCGGCGGAGCCGGCGTCGGCAAGACCGTGAACATGCTCGAGCTCATCAACAACATCGCGACCAAGCACTCGGGCCTCTCGGTGTTCGCCGGCGTGGGCGAGAGGACGCGCGAGGGCAACGACTTCTACCACGAGATGATCGAGGCGGAGGTGATCGACCTCGCGAACATCACCGAATCGAAGGTCGCGATGGTGTTCGGCCAGATGAACGAGCCGCCGGGGAACAGGCTCCGCGTGGGGCTCACGGGCCTCACCATGGCCGAGTATTTCCGCGACGAGGGGCGGGACATCCTGTTCTTCGTCGACAACATCTACCGCTTCACCCTCGCGGGAACGGAGGTGTCGGCGCTGCTCGGGCGCATGCCGTCCGCCGTCGGCTACCAGCCCACGCTCGCCGAGGAGATGGGGCGCCTGCAGGAGCGCATCACCTCGACCAAAACCGGCTCGATCACTTCCGTGCAGGCGATCTACGTGCCGGCCGACGACCTCACCGATCCCAGCCCCGCCACCACCTTCGGGCACCTGGATGCGACCGTGGTGCTCTCGCGCGACATCGCCTCCCTCGGCATCTACCCGGCGGTCGACCCGCTCGATTCGACCTCGCGCCAGGTCGACCCGAACACCATCGGCGAGGACCACTACAACACCACGCGCTCGGTGCAGGCGACGCTGCAGCGCTATAAAGAATTGCGCGACATCATCGCGATCCTGGGCATGGACGAGCTGTCTCCGGAGGACAAGCTCGCCGTCTCGCGCGCGCGCAAGATCCAGCGCTTCCTCTCGCAGCCGTTCAGCGTGGCGAGGAACTTCACCGGCCAGGAAGGCAAGTACGTGCAGCTGAAGGACACGATCAAGGGCTTCAAGATGATCGTCGCGGGCGAGTGCGATGCGCTCCCCGAGCAGGCCTTCTACATGGTCGGCGCGATCGAGGAAGCGTTCGAGAAGGCGAAGACGCTGCAGTAGCGGCTGCCTCATCCCCTCCTTTCTCAAGGAGGGGTGCCCGCGAAGCGGGCGGGGTGGTCAGAATGTACGGAGATATGCCAAACACGATCCACGTCGACGTCGTCAGCGCCGAAGCGAGCATCTACTCGGGCGAGGCCGAGTTCATCGTGCTCCCCGGCGAAGCGGGCGAGCTCGGCATCTACCCCAAGCACACGCCGCTCATCACGCGCATCAAGCCCGGATCGGTGAGGATCAAGCCGGTCGGCGGCGGCGATGAGGAGCTGGTCTTCGTCGCGGGCGGAATCCTCGAAGTGCAGCCGGAGGTGGTGACCGTGCTCGCCGACACCGCGATCCGCGGCCGCGACTTGGACGAGGCCAAGGCGACCGAGGCCCTGAAGGCCGCCGAGGAAGCGCGGCGCCGCGCCACGGACAAGCAGGAAGTCGCCACCGTAGAAGCCGAGCTCGCGTCCCTCGCCGCGCAGCTCGCAGCCATCCGCAAGCTCCGCCAAAGAAAATAAGGGAGAAGCCGTAAAACAAGAAAAACGTGCGGAGTTTGTAGCTCGGAGGCGGCCCCAAATAACAAACGGGCCGCCTTTTTCTTTTCTATCCCCTCCTTTCTTAAGGAGGGGTGCCCGCGAAGCGGGCGGGGTGGTGCGCCGGGGTGGTGCACCCGGTGATATCCTTCGCGCTGTGGTTCGGAGGAGGTCTTTTTGAGATGTCGCTGAGAACGATAGTCGCGCTCGCCGTCCTAGCGGTTCTTTCGTACGGCGCGCGGGCTCAGAGCTTTCCGTCCAAGCCCGTCCGCGTGATCGTCACCTTCCCGCCCGGCGGCACGCCCGACATCTACGGGCGCGTCATGTCGGCGGAGCTGCAGAAGATCTGGACCCAGTCGGTGGTGGTCGAGAACCGCACCGGCGCCGGCGGCACGATAGGGACCGATTACGTCGCAAAAGCGGCCCCCGACGGCTACACCCTGCTCTTCGCCGCGGACGCCAGCATCACCATCGCGCCGCACCTGTATTCGAAGCTGCCGTACGACCCGGTGCGCGATTTCGCGCCCATCGTCAACGTCGCCGCGGGTCCTTTCGTGCTGATGGCGAACCCGGCCTTCGCGCCGAACAGCGTGAAGGAGCTGATCGCGCTGGTGCAGACGCAGCCGGGCAAGGTGAGCTACGCGTCTTCGGGAGCGGGCGGACAGCAGCATCTCGCGATGGAATACATCCGCACCATGGCGGGGAGCATGGACATGATCCACGTGCCCTACAAGGGATTCGGCCAGGGCCTCGCCGACGTGCTCGCCAACCAGGTGCCGCTCATCTTCGGCGGCATCACCGCGTCGATCCAGCTCACGAAGAGCGGCAAGCTCAAGGCGCTCGCCGTCACCGGCCCGAAGAGGGCCAAGGCGCTGCCGAACGTGCCGGCAGTCGCCGAGACCCTGCCCGGATTCGACATCACCGCCTGGTATGGCTTTCTCGCGCCTGCGGGCACGCCGCGCGAGATCGTGAAGAAGATCCACGACGACTCCGTCGCCGTCATCAAGCGGCCGGATTTCCTCGAGCGCCTGGACCGGGACGGAATCGAGCCGGTGGGAAACACGCCGGAAGAATTCGCGGCGCAGATCAAGACCGACCTCGCGCACTGGGCGAAGATCGTCAAGGCGGCAGATGCCAAGCTCGACTAAAGCACCACCCCGCCGCCTTCGGCGGCACCCCTCCTCAAGAGAGGAGGGGACAGGGAAACCGGCGCGAATGAGGAGGGGACAGGGAAACCGGCGCGAATGAGGAGGGGACAGGGAGACCGGCGCGAATTTCCCCTCCTCGAACGAGGAGGGGTGGCGCGAAGCGCCGGGGTGGTTCGCAGTGACATGGAGAACCGATGAGAAGCTTCGCAGCGTTCGCAGTGTTCGTGGCCGCCGCGGTTTGCGCGCACGCGCAGGATCCGGCGGCGGGCTACCCGTCGCGGACGATACGCATTTTCGGGCAGGGCACGGGCAGCACCGCCGATTACCTCTCGCGCTACATCGCGCTGAAGCTCACCGAGCGCTGGGGGCAGCCGGTGATCGTCGACAGCCGGGCGGGCGCGGGCGGCACCATCCCCACGGACGTGGTCGCCAAATCGCCGCCGGACGGCTACAACCTCGTGATGGGACACATCGGCCCCATGGTGAGCGCGGTCACGCTCTACGCGAAGAGCCTGCCCTACGATCCGATCAGGGACTTCGAGCCGGTGACGATGGTCGCGCAGGGCGTGGTGGTGCTCGTCACCCACCCTTCCGTCCCCGTCGCGAGCGCGACGGAGTTCATCGCCTATGCGAAGCAGAAGGGCGACCTCGCGTACGGCTCGGCCGGCAACGGCTCGACCAGCCATCTCGCAGGCGAGCTGCTGAAGAAGGTCACCGGGATCCCGCTGCAGCACATTCCCTACAAGAGCGCCGGCAACGCGCTCACCGCCGTGCTCTCGGGCGAAGTGCCGGTCTCGTTCCTCTCGCCGCTCACCGCGCACGGCCAGCTGAAGGCGGGGAAGGTCAAGGCGCTGGCGGTGTCTTCCGCCACGCGCTTTGCGGGCGCGCCCGAGATCCCGAGCGCGGCCGAGGCCGGCATCCCGGGCATGGAGGTGAAGCTCTGGTTCGGTCTTTTCGCGCCGGCGAAAACTCCGCGCGCGATCGTCGCCAAATTGAACCGCGAGATCGGCGACATC
The DNA here is from genome assembly GCA_005881575.1 of Betaproteobacteria bacterium. GTDB lineage: Bacteria > Pseudomonadota > Gammaproteobacteria > Burkholderiales > SG8-39 > VBDM01. The sequence goes on along the minus strand of VBCA01000049.1, from coordinate 6,633 downwards.
CTGCGCGCGCCCGAGACGCAGGAAACCCTGCTCAAGCAGGGCGTGGCGGCCGCGCCCAGCTCGCCCGAAGAGCTCGGCGACTGGGTGAAGAGCGAGCTCGCGCGCTGGACGCCCATCATCCAGGCGGCGGGCATCAAGGCCGATTGAGGCCGCGCGGTTTTGAAAATCAACCGAGAAGAAGGAGACTGGAAATGAAAGTACACGCAGCATCCCTTGCAGCGATCCTCGCGTTCCTTGGGGCGAACGCCGCATTCGCCGCGGACAAGCTCTACACCGCGTACAACATCTGGTTCGAGCAGCCCACCAAGGTCTATTCGACCAACTACCAGAAGGGCAATCTCTTTCCCGCGGGAAGCGAGGTGACGGAAGTCAGCAAATCCTCGAGGAAGGTCGAGTTCACGGATCCGAAACTGGGGATGAAGTTCTCGGTCGAGTTCGTGGCAAAGCATCACCCGGGCGTGACCGGAGAGCAGTGGGCGGACCGCTTCCTCACGACCAAGAATTTCGCGGCGTTGAGCGGAGGCTTGACCCCCGCCGAGATCAAGGCCGTCAAGGCGGGGCAGATCCAGGTCGGCATGTCCAAGAAAGCCGTTATCCTCGCTGCCGGCTATCCTCCCGAGGTGGGCACCGTATCGACCAAGCTCGATACCTGGAAGTACTGGCGGCATCGCTTCGGGAGCTACTCGGTGCAGTTCAGCGACGGGAGAGTGACGAAGAGCGAGCAGTGAGCCCGCGCAGCGCCGTTCTCCGCGCCCATCCATGAAATACCGCAAGCTCGGCCAGCACGGCCCGACGGTCTCGGTCGTAGGCCTGGGCGCGGGCAGCGCCACCACGAACTTCGGCGAGCGCGACGACGAGGTGCAGATCGCGACCGTGCACCGCGCGATGGATCTCGGCGTCACGCTCTTCGACACCGCCGACCGCTACATGAAAGGACGGCACGAGCGCATGCTCGGCCGCGCGCTCAAAGGGCGGCGCAACAGCGTCATCGTCTGCAGCAAGTTCGGCAACATCGACAACCCCGACGGCAGCAAGGCCTACAACGGCAGGCCCGAGTACGTGCGATCCGCCTGCGAGGCGAGCCTGAAGCAGCTCGGTATCGACACCATCGACCTCTACTACCTGCACCGCATCGACCCGGAGGTGCCGATCGAGGAGACGGTGGGCGCGATGTCGCGGCTGGTGGAGGTCGGCAAGGTGCGCTACCTGGGCCTCTCGGAGGCGGGGCCGAAGTCGCTCGCGCGCGCTTGCAAGATCCACCCGATCACCGCGCTGCAGACCGAATATTCTCTGTGGGCGCGCGACGTCGAGGACGAGATCCTGCCCGCATGCCGCGAGCTCGGCATCGGCTTTGTCGCCTACTCGCCGCTCGGCCGCGGCCTCCTCACCGGAAACATCAAGAAGATCGACGACATCGCCGCGCACGATATCCGGCGCAAGCAGCCGCGCTTCCGTCCGGGCAATTTCGAGAAGAACCTGGAGCTGGTGAAGACCATCGAGGCGATCGCGGCGAAGCGCGGGGTGAAGCCGGCGCAAGTCGCCCTCGCGTGGCTCTTATCGCGCGGCGAGGACGTCTTCCCGATCCCGGGCACGAAGCAAGAGAAGTGGCTAGCGCAGAACGTCGCGGCGGTGGATATTCGGCTCGACGCGAAAGAGATCGAAACGCTCTCGTCCACGTTCCGGCCCGGTGCCCGAGCGGGCGAGCGCTACGATCCGGGATATTTCGTCACGCTGGGGGCCTGAAAAACGAATTTCCCCTCCTCGAATGAGGAGGGGTGGCGCGAAGCGCCGGGTGGTGTCGTAGATTTCCCCTCCTTGAAAAGGAGGGATGGCGCGAAGCGCCGGGGTGGTTAGATAAGGAGCAGCACATGTCCGCAGTCATCCACAACAAGACCGAAAGAGATCCCCGCGTCGAGGCCGCGATCTCCCACTGGGCGCCGCGCTTCGTCGCGAACGGCGTGCCGCTCGCCGATTTCCAGGAGGTGACGGCCTCCGTTTCGCGCTGGGAGGACTGGTGCGCGGCGTGGTCGGCGCGCGCCGCGGTCCACGAGGAGATGGGCAACAAGGCCCTCGCCGGCGGCTACAACACCTCGGCCGCGGCGCACTTCACGCGCGCGGCGGTGTGCTACCACTTCGGCAAGTTCCTGTTCGTCAACGACATGGCGCAGATGAAGGAGGCGCACCGCCGGGCGGTCGAATGCCGCAACAAGGCGCTGCCGCACCTCGATCCGCCGGGGGAGCGCGTGGCGATCCCCTACGAAGGCCGGCAGCTCTACGGCAACCTGAGGAAGCCCACGGCGCAGCCGGCGAAGCAGTCCAATGGAGGCGCAGTGAAGCCGCCGCCCGTCGTGGTGATGTGCATGGGCCTCGACTCGGCGAAGGAGGAGATGGACGACTACGAGAGCCGCTTCCTCGCGCGGGGCGTAGCGACCCTCGCCTTCGACGGGCCCGGACAAGGCGAGGCCGAGTACGACTTCTCCATCTGCCCGGAATACGAGAAGCCCGTAGCCGCGGTGTTCGATTTCCTCGCGACGCGCTCCGATATCGACAACGCCCGCGCGGGCATCTGGGGCGTGTCGCTCGGCGGCTACTACGCGCCGCGCGCCGCGGCATTCGAGCGCCGCATCCGCGCCTGCGTCGCCCTCTCCGGCCCCTTCCAGCGCTCCGCCGATTTCACCGGCCGCCCGCAGATGAACGTCGAGGCCTTCCGCGTGCGCTCGAAGAGCGCGAACCTCGAGGAAGCCGGGAAGGTCGCCGTGCGCTTTTCTCTCGCCGAGTGCGCGAAGAACATCAGCTGCCCGATCTACATCGTCGCGGGAACGAAAGACCGCCTCACTCCGCACGCTGAAGGCGAGAAGCTCGCCGCCTCGGTCTCGGGCCCTTGCGTGCTCTCGGTGATCGAAGGCGGCAACCACGTCGTCAACAACCTCTGGTACCGCTACCGCGACCAGACCGCCGACTGGATGGCGGCTCAGCTTGGCGCGCCGAAGCGGTAAGGCTGCACCACCCCGCCCGCTTCGCGGGCACCCCTCCTCAAGATGAGGAGGGGAAGAAAAGATTTTTATCCCCTCCTTGAAAAGGAGGGGTGCCGCCGAAGGCGGCGGGGTGGTCTCGCCGCGTTTTTCCTCGCGGCCCTTGTCTCCAGCTTCGCATACGCGCAAACCTACCCCTCGCGCCCGATCCGCCTGATCGTTCCCTTTCCGCCCGGCGGCTCGACCGATATCCTCGCCCGCGCCCTGGCGCAGAAACTCTCGGAGGGCCTCGCGCAGTCGGTGCTGATCGACAACCGCCCCGGCGCGGGCGGCTCGATCGGTTCGGAGGCGGCGGCGAAGGCGGCGCCCGACGGCCACACGCTGATGATGGGGCACCTGGGCACGCTCGCGGTGAACCCGGCGATCTACAAGAACCTTCCCTACGACCCGGTGAAGAGCTTCGCGCCGGTGTCCTTGATGGCGATCGTGCCGAGCGTGCTGGTGGTGAACCCTCGGGTGCCCGCGGCGAGCGCTGCGGAGCTCATCGCCTACGCGCGTGCGAATCCCGGCAAGCTCACCTACGGCTCGGCGGGCGCGGGCAGCACCTCGCACCTCACCACCGAATACTTCAAGCTCGCGACCGGCACCGACGTGCTGCACGTGCCCTACAAGGGCGTCGGGCCGATGCTCACCGACCTCATCTCGGGGCAGCTCTCGATGGGCATCAACGGCGCTCCGGCGGTGATGGCGCACGTGAATTCGGGGCGCCTGCGCGCGCTCGCGGTCACGGGCGCGAAGCGCCTGCCGTCGCTGCCGCAGATTCCCACGCTGGACGAGTCGGGCGTGAAGGGGTTCGACGCATCGGGCTGGTACGGGATCGTCGCGCCCGCCGGCACACCGGGCGGCATCGTGGCGAAGCTGAACGCCGAGATCCGCCGCATCATGCAGACGCCCGAGCTGCGCGCGCGCCTGGACACGGAGGGCGCGATTCCCGCGGCGGGCTCGCCCGAGGAATTCGCTGCGTTCATCGTCTCCGAGATCGCGCGCTGGGGCGCGGTGCTGAAGCGCGCGGGGATAGAACCGCAGTAGCGCTAGATGGTATGCTCGCGCGCCTCCAGGCGCCGCACCAGCTCTTCCCAGAGGCCGTCGGTTTTCCTGCGCAGCACGAGCTTCGCCTCGGGCTCGTCCACGAACCACAGGCCGCGGTCGAGCTCGTCGTCGAGCTGCCCCGGACGCCACACCACCATCCCGAGGAAGAATCGCGCGTGGTCGGACTCCGACTCGATGATGCGGTCGACCGCCTTGGTCTCGTAGGCGAGGAAGAGATCCGGAGCGATGGGGATCGCGCCGTCCTTCCGGCTCCCGTGCGTCTCCACCAGCGCGAAGACGAGGTTCATGTCCACGGTGCCGCCGAGGAAGAGCGGATCGGCGACTTTCTTCGAGGGCTCGTGCTCGGGGAAGAGCTCGGCGAGGTTCAATTTCGTCGGCTTGTTGACGATGAATCCGACGTGGCCGCCGCCTTGCACGGGCCTGGCGAGCACGATGGTCGAGCCGTAGACCGGATCCTCGAAGCTGCGCTTTGCCACGAGGAGCATCGGCTCCTCGGGCGTTGCGGCAGTCGCGGACGCGAGGAAGAATGCCGCCGACGAAGCGGCGAGCGCGCGCAGGAACAAAACCTTCGTGCCGGGCATTGCGATTTCTCCCATCCGGTGCCCGCCGAAGACGACGGGCTCCTTGCACGTTAACCCAACGCAACTAGCGTGCCAAAAGCTTTCGCGCTTCTTTCTAGCAGGAAATCACGGCCGGGACCTTGCAGCACGCTGAATGCGCACCGCGAAAGGGCGCGCGTGCCGGATGACGGGGCGGTGCTATCCTGCCTCGTCCAAACAGCTCAAGCAGGGGAGACCATGAACCTCACCACCGAGCACCTCGCCGACATGCTGATCGGCATCGCCCGCGCGCAGAACGCCGTCATCGACGCGATGGAGCGCGCGAGCCCGGGCTTCCGCAACACGCACGCGCTCCCGCTCATCACGCTCGCCGCCAACATGCGCGCCGGCGACCCGCGCATGATCGATCTGCCCTCGCGCATCCTGATGCGCCTGCAGGGGCGCGTCGCGCTCGACAACGCGGCGGTGAAGGCGGACCTCGAGCGGCTGATGAGCGGCAAGCCGGCGGCGACGGCGAAAGCGGCTGCAGCAGGCGCGGGTGGGCTCGATTTCAGCAAGCCTTGAGTGGGTTCAGTTTGGAGCGGGAATCGGTCGTGGCACTCGCCATAGAAGACAGCGTCCGCTGGACGCACTGCGGCTCGCGGTGCCAAGATAACGACTTTGCGGTGGCCCGGATAGGGAGCATACGATGAGATTCGATCGAATCACCTTCGATCCGAAAATTATGGGCGGACGTGCGTGCATCCGCGGCATGCGCGTCCCGGTATCGGTCATCGTGGGGCAGATCGCCCATGGTGCGAGCACGGAGGAAGTACTCAAGGACTACCCGGACCTCGAGGCCGCTGACATCCGTCAGGCGCTCGAATACGCTGCATGGCTTACTCAGGAGCAGGTCAATCCGGCGTAGGGCAGCGAGATGCGATTTCTCGCTGATGCCGGCGTGGCCGGCCGGGTTGTCAACTGGCTGCGCGAGCGCGGGCACGATGCCGTTCATCTACGCGAGCAAAGCCTGGAGCGCCTGCCGGATTCCGAGGTTTTTGCGAAGGCTGCGGCGGAAAAACGCGTTCTTTTGACCTTCGATCTCGATTTCGGTGAGCTCGTGGCGCTTTCCGCGTCGCCCGCGGCGAGCGTGATCATGTTTCGCTTGCACGACACCCGGACACCACGCGTGATCGAACGGCTGGAACAAGTACTGGCGCAGTCCCTGGCGCAGCTTGAGCGAGGAGCGATCGTGGTGGTTGAGGAAGCGCGGCATCGCGTGCGCGCGCATCCGCACGTGACCGAAGACTAGCCACGCTGATTCAGAATTCGACCACTGGAGTAACGCAGATGATTCCCTGGAAAGTGACGAAACTGAAAGCCCTTCCCGGTCACAGGCTGCAAGTGACTTTTGCCGACGGGTTGTCCGGCATCGTGGACCTGTCTAAGGACAAGTTCGACGGAGTCCTCGCACCGCTCGCCGACGAACCCTACTTCGCGCAGGCGCGCCTCGAGGACGGCGTGGTCACGTGGCCGAACGGCGCCGAGATCGCTCCCGACGCGATGTACGACGAAGTTCGCGCCAGGCAGCACGCTTCTGCCTGAGATGCTGCGATCACCCCTTTTCCGAAACCCAAGCACCCCACCCCAAACCCCTGTATAGTGCGCGCCAAGGCTTTCGTGGCGCCCTATCCGGTTAGCGCTGCAGCCTCTTCGCGGTTCTTCTCAAGTTCCCCGAATTCTCAAACGCAGTTTCTCTGCCTGAACCGGTGTGAAGGGCTAAAAGCCCTTTCCCAGGCCGATTTCAGGAGCGGTTTTCAACAGAAAGAGCGCAGCTCTTTCACATCCTCCTCCTGATAAACATTAGGAGAGTTTCATCGAAACGTCATTCCAGAATCTCGGGCTCAATCCCGAGCTGCTCCGCGCAGTCGCCGAGCAGGGTTACACCCAGCCCACCCCCATCCAGGCGCAAGCCATCCCCGTAGTACTCGCACGCCGGGATCTCCTCGGCG
>VBCA01000048.1 GCA_005881575.1 Betaproteobacteria bacterium | reverse complement strand
TCTGGTTGTTGAGCGCCGCCACCCGCGGGCTCGAAAGAACCTGCACCGCGCCTTGCGTCTCGAGAAATGTGATCAGAGACGCGAAGTTCCGGGTCTGAAAGGCGAGCCCGAACAGAGACGCCGCGGGGTTGGTGAAGTTGATCAGATCGTTACCCGGAAAAGACCCCACCGCGGGGCCCGTTATGGTGTATGCGCCCGCCGAGCCCGTGATCGAGCCCGCGCCGATTGCGATGGGAGTCGCTCCCCCGCCGGGAAGAGATTGCTGCAGCACAGTGCCTCGCGATACTTGTCCTACCGAGAGTCCTCGCCCCGAAAACGCCGCCCAGTTGACGCCCGCCTGATAGTCCCGGTTCAGCGTCACCTCGATGATCTTCGCTTCGATCATTACTTGTCGCTCGACGGCGAGGCGCATCGCCTTGAGATACTTCTCGACGTCGCGTATTTCCCCGGGCATCGCGTGAACGATGACGATCCCGGCCTGGGGATTGACGATGACCTTTCGTCCCGGGGCAGTTCCCACCAGCGCCTTCAGGGTCACCACCAGATCGTTCCAGAAATCGCTTTGCGAAATGGTCGAGACTCGGCTGGCGTCGTTGGTCGCCTGGTTTACGGCGGAAAGGCCGATGGGATTGATTGTCTGTCCGGGTAATCCCGCTCCCGGCGCCTGGCCGGCGCCGGCGGCACCCGCTCCCTGGGCGGAAGCGCTCTGCGATACCGCCCCCGAGCTGACGCGGAGGTCGCTGCGCCCGGAGCGCAAGCCGACCAGATAATTTACCTGGAAAACCCGCGTGCGCATTCCGGCCGCCTCGACGTAAATGCGCGTGCCGTCGACCCTGAATTCGTATCCGTACACCTCCCGGATCGCCTCGAGCGCCTCGCGCACGGTGACGTCCTTCAGATTCAGAGAGAGCCTTCCGCCGACGTCCGGGTTCACGACCATGCTATAGCGAGTGCCGGAAACGATCGACATGAACACCTGCTGCGCGGGCGCCGCGTTGACCACGAGGTCGAAACGAGGCTCGACCGGCGCGCCGGCGGCCTTCGGCATTTCCGCCCTGAGTGGCGGAAGCAGCGCTTCGCGCACCGCAACCGACTGGTTCGATGCCGCCTGCTTGGCCGCCCTGTCCATCTCCGCGACGATACTGTCGTCGACCTTGTATGGGCCCGCGCAAGAAACGAGCAAGGCGGTTAATGCCGTGACGCTAATTCGCTTCATGAGTTCCCTTCTCCCGCTGCTCGGCGGTTTCCGTTTGTTCCTGAGCGGCAGGCCAGTGTCTCCTTCTTCTATTCACGGAAGAATAGAGCTTGATGACTTCGGTCGCGTCGCCCTTTCTCAGTACGATCTCCTCGTCGCTGATTCGCACCAGAGTCGCGTCGCCGTAGCGCCCGCCAAGATTGACGGTCCGGCCATTGATCGTCACCTGGCGCCGGTCTTTTGAGATGATCACGACCTGCGCGGGCGACGAGCCCCCTGCGGGCTCGTAGGCGCCGGCGGATCCGCCGATAATTTCCCGCGGCGGCCGCATGGGATCGCTCAGCCCTTGTGCGAGAACCCGCGGCGCGCCGAGCGCGACGACGAGCGCGACACCGAGGGTCAGATAAGCAGCCATGTTTTTTCCGGGCTCAGCGTGTAAAGCGTGATCTTCAGCGTGACCACGGGGTAGGCAGCTGCCTGCAGGTCCATATTGCCCCACATGATCTTCGCGGGAAGGCGCTCGAGCTGGCCGACATACGTGAGCATCTTCAGATAGCTTCCCGACACCGTGATTTCGATTCCGTGCCGATACAACGCGAGGCCTCCCGGGCCCAGTATCGCCATGAGCGACGGAGTCAACCCGGTCGCGGGCAGCGAGCGCAGGCTGACGAGCTCGATGTCGGGATTGCGCTTCACGATCTCATAGAGCATCTTCGCCATGCGCTCGGGCGGAACCAGCTCGCTTCGTCTTGCGCCCAGTTCCCGATCGAGCGCGGCGAGCTCGATCTTGAGCTTCTCCAGCCGCTGCACCTTCGCGTTCGCGTTGTCACCGGTTCGTCCCTGGGCATACACCTGCACCTGCGCTTGCATGGTGCGAACCTCGTCCTCTTGCTGGTGAATCCTCTGCGAGCTGACTTTCTGTCTCCGCAAGATGGGGTCGAAGAGCGCACTGTCGGCGATCGCGACGATCACGACGGCGACCGCGAGAAATATGAGCACGCGCTCGCGCAGGCTCATCGCGTCGAGGCGATCGGCATAGTGCTGCAATGGCACCGGGAAGCGCACGGCTAGGGCCTCGCTTGCTGCGTCGGGGCGGGGGCATTTCCCGGCTCGGGAAATCCCTGCGAAGTCACAGTGAACTCAACGATCGCGCGACCCGGGGCCTTTCCCGCGGTGCTGCGCGTGATGGCGAGCCCCTCGAGCGGGCGCCCCCGGAGCACGGATTCCTGCTTGAGTCGGCCGATGAGCACGGGAACGAGATCCGCCTGCAGCGCCCGGCCGCTCATGGTCAGCTGTCCGCCCCCTTCTGCGATCTGTATGCTCGTGAGCCAGAGCCCCTGCACGGTCTGTCGCGCGAAGGCGCGGAGGTATTCCGAGTATCCGCCTGGGCCGGCCGGACCGCCCTTTCCGAGCTCGCCCATGAGCGAGCGTCGCAGGGCGATCGCGGCTTCGATGCTCTTCAAGTCCTGATCGAGCTGCGCTTCGCGTTTTTCCGGGCTGAGCTCCGCGGTGATTTTTCCGAACTGCTGCTTCTGCTGTTCGTAGGCGCGCCCGGATTCTGCGATCTGGCGCGCGAGCTTCCTGTCCTGCCAGAAGGCGAAGGCGTAGAAGAGCGCCATGCCGAGCACGATCAGTCCAATCGCCTGGGTCATGGTCACCGCGGAGAAATACTTCTTCTTCTCGAGGAACAGCGGATTGTAAAGATTGATCTGCTGGCTCACAGCGCCTTCTCCTCGACCCGCAACGCCGCTCCGAACAGGTAGAAATACTCCCACTGCTCCTCGGGAGTCGGCTCGCCGCCGTCGGCGAAATCCATGACTTGAGGCAATGCGGCAGGCACGACCGGTACGTAGAGCCTGCTGCGCAGAAATTGCTCGAGCTCGGGGTCCTGCGGCAGGGGGGCGAGCAACAACTCTCCCACCCCGACGCTCAGGCGCTGGCGGTCAAAAATGTCGAGCGAACGCGTGATCTCGGTCGCAACACGCTCGCGATAATGGTCTCCGTGCTCCCTTTGTCCCAGCTGCACGGACGTGACCTCGAGGCGCCGCGTGAGCAGCAGCTCGCCGTGGAAGGAGATCGTCAGCATTCCCCCCCAAGGCGAAAACGCGAGCATCGCGGTCGCCTTGTCCGGAGACTCGAACAGCGCGGCGACATTTCGCTGCGCCATTTCAGGGATGTCGATGACTTTGAGGGGAACGCGGGCCCCCTGAAACAGGGCGATGCGTTTCTGCACCACCTCGTTGGGAGTGGCGACCGCGTACATGGCCCTAGCCGATCCCTTGAGGTCTCCCTCGGCGCGCACTTCGAATACGTCGACCGTTGCGTCGTCGATGTGATATTCGAGCAGATCCTTGATGCGCCAGCGAATCGCCGCCTTGAGCTCGTCCGCCGGAACCTTCGGCGGTTCCACCAACAGTATCTGGTAGTCCGCGGGCTCGAGCAGCGTGGTACACATGAAACGGGCGAGTCCGTGCTCCTTCGTTTCGCGCTGCAGCGAATCCGCCTGCTCGGACGGCGGACATGGAACACTCCACCAGCGCGTCGCCAGGGGCCGTTCGCGTTTCGCGGCTCGCACATGGGCAAATTTGATCGCTTCCGGCTCGATTGCGACGGCCAGAAGTCCTGAACTCTGCGTCGATTTGTTCAACCAGCCCAGCAATACCCTCTCCCTGAATCAGGCTTAACTTCAAGTTATCGCAATAAGATATTGTTGTCAATGATTTTTCCATGCCTACCTACCAGCGTTCTTCCTCTTCCAGAACCCATCGAAGGGGGCGACCCAAGAAAAAGGGCGGGCGCCTCGCGGCTGCCCGCCCCTGCTCCCTCTTTTGGAATCTGTCAGCCGCGCGGCGGATCAGCAGGCTGTGACCGTCGAGGTACTGACCTGCCCGGGATTCGCAGCGGTGTTGGTATACGTGAACTGGCATTGCGCCGGGTTGCTGGCCGCGGTGACTTGAAAGGTCACTACGTTGGAGGCAACCGAGGAAGTGAATATGTTCGGATCCGTCTGGAGCGTGCCGAGAATCCCTGTGGCTGACAGGTCAGCCACGGGATACCGGTTCGCCATCGCGATTTGGACGCTGCCGACGGTAACCGAAGCGTTGGAGGCCAGATTTGCCGCGAGCTGCAGCGCATTCGTCAAGGTCGCAGCGGAACTCACCGCAGCCCGCAATCCGTTCAAGGAGGCCGCGCGCGCCGCGGATGTGACGTCGATGAACCTGGGCGCCGCGATCGCGGCCAGAATACCGAGGATCAGGATCACCACGATCAGCTCGATCAGCGTAAAGCCACGCGTTTGTTTCTTCATTTTCGTTTCCCTCACAAATTGAGTAACTTACAGACCCAACTTAACGCTCAATCCATTATACAACCTTTGCACGGGCTTTCCACCTGCAAGTAAATTCTAGCGTGATTCTCATCCCTGTTGCCTGTAAAACCAAGTGTAGGGCACCACCGGTTCGACCCGCATTCCGGTCATCCGCTTGCGCTCGGGATCCGATTCCTTCGGCTCGTCAACCCGCACCCGAAATCGAAGCCGCTTGCCTCCGTCCGCGAGGCGCTCGAGGTGCCCGTCGAGATCGGGAACGTACACCAGCTCCTTCCGGGTCGCATCAAAATACCAGCTCCCTCGCGGGACATCGGGTTGCGGCGCTCGGAACTCGCCTCGGTAGCCCGGCGGCGGCTCCATCAGCCACTCGACCGGGTTGGCACGCGCAAGTGACGCGATATCTTTTCCTTCGCCCCGCAGGAGCATGGCTGCGACCCGCAGCTGCAGCGCGCTTTTCACCACGGCGACGGTGTATTCCATGGTCGCCTTTTCGGCGGCTTCCTGGTAGAAACGCAGCCGCTCGAACAGCAGCGTCGAGCACAGCGCGACGATGCACACGACGACGATCAGCTCGATCAGGGTGAGACCGGCATGCCTGGGCCGCGTCGCGAACACGGGCGCCCACACGCTCTAACGGTTGCCGGTCCCGAACGCCGCTTGCCCCAGATTCCACATGGGGAGGAATACGCCGAGCGCGAGTATCAGCACCAGCACGCCGAGCAGCACGATCAGGATGGGCTCGATCTGCGAGGACAGGTTCTTCAGGTCGTACTCGACCTCTCGCTGATACATTTCGGCCACTTCGCGCAGCAGGTCGTCGAGCTCTCCCGCTTCCTCGCCCACCGAGATCATCTGCAGCACCACGGGAGTGAAAACTCCGGTGGTCACCGCGGTCCGCAGCAGGCTTTCCCCGCGCTCGACCCCGTCGCGGATCTGCCCGATTCGCTGCCCCACGTACGCGTTGTCCGCGACCTGCTCCACCACCGACAGGGCCTGCACGATGGGCACACCGCTCTTCAGAGCGATCGACAGCGAGCGAGCGAACCGGGCGAGCGTCGCCTTGAGCACGATCTTGCCGGCGATCGGGATGCGAAGCTTCATGCGGTCCCAGCTGTAGCGCCCCGCAGGTGTGCCGACCCAGACGCGGAACGCTACATAGGCGCCCGCGGCGACACCCAGCAGCGCCGGCCAGTAACTCACCATGAATTCCGAAAACCCGAGCAGCACCCGCGTCATCAGCGGCAACTCGGCCCTGAAGCTCGCAAAAATCCGGGCAAAGGCTGGAATGACGAAAATATTGACGACGACGAGTGCGACGCCCATTACGACGATAACGGTGATCGGGTAGCGCAGAGCCTGGGCAACCTGGTTCTTGATCTCCCTTTCGAACGCGAGGTGGTCGAAGAGCCTGAGGAAGACTTCCTCGAGGGCGCCGGTCAGCTCGCCCACGCGCACCATGCTGATGTAGAACGGCCCGAACACCTTGGGGTGCCTGCGCATCGCGGTCGAGAGATCCCTGCCGCTGTCCAGGCTCGCGCGCAGGTCCTGCAGCATGTTCGCAAACCCGACCCGGGTCGCGGATTCCTGGAGCGCCGCCAGGGATTTGAGGATGGGAACCCCGGACTCGAGAAGCGTGTACATCTGACGGCTGAAGAGCAGCATGTCCTCGAGCGTCACCTTCTCCGTGCCCAGCCGGCGCAGCCATCCCTCCCCCGAAAGGGCCTTCGGGCCGGAGGTCGGACTGATGTCTATGGGGGATACGCCACTGGTGTGGAGCTGATCGGCGACTGCGCCCGAATCTGAATTCTCGAGCACGCCGCGCACCAGCTCTCCTCTTGCGTTGCGACCGGTGTAGGCGAAGAACGGCACGCGAGCGGCGCTAGTCTTCGAGCTGCGCCGTGACGCGCATGGCTTCCGAAACCGTGGTCTTTCCGGTCATCGCGAGTCGAGCCGCGCTATCCTCCAATTGGTTGCCCGCCATCCTCTGCTCGGCAGCCGCGATGAAGTGACCGGGGTCGTCCGAGTTGGCGAGCGCCGCGAGCTCGCTGTCCATTTCGAGCATTTCGTAGATCCCGATTCGCCCCGAATAGCCGCTGCCGTTGCAATGCTGGCAGCCGCTCCCGGCCATGATCCGGCCCGCGGCCGGGTCGCAGCCTACGGTGCGCAACCACTGGACTTCCTGCGGGTCGGGCTGGCGCGGCTTGCTGCAGGATTCGCAGTTGACGCGTAGGAGGCGCTGCGCCACGACGGCCTGCAGCGAATAGGCGACCATGTAACGCGGCACACCCATATCGATCAGCCGCAGCGGCGAGCTCGCCGCGTCGCGGGTGTGCAGCGTCGACAGCACCATGTGGCCGGTGATGGCGGCGCGCAGCCCGATCTCCGCCGTTTCGAGGTCGCGCATCTCCCCGATCAGGATAACGTCCGGGTCCTGGCGCAGGGACGAGCGCAGCACGCGGCCGAATGTCAGCTCGATCTTCTCGTTGACCTGGACCTGGTTCAGACCGTCGAGACGGTATTCGACCGGGTCTTCCACCGTGATGATCTTGCAGTCGGGCTTGTTCAGCTCGTTCAGCGCGGCGTACAAGGTGGTCGTCTTGCCGCTGCCGGTGGGGCCTGTCACGAGCACCATCCCGGTATAGCGATGGATCGCCTTGCTGAAGCGCTCGAGCATCTCCGGCGACATGCCGAGATCGTCGAGCTGATGCAGGCCCCCTGCGCGGTGGAGCAGGCGCATGACGATCGTCTCGCCGTACTGCGTCGGCATGCTGGAAATGCGTACGTCGATGTGCTGCTCCCTCACCTTGACGTTGAAGCGGCCGTCCTGCGGCAGGCGCCGCTCTGAGATGTCGAGCCCCGACATCAGCTTGAGGCGCTGAGCCACCGCCGAGGATATCTTGGCGTCGGTCTCGGTCTGCGGTTGCAGAAGGCCGTCGATCCGGAAGCGGATGTGCAGTCCCTTCTCGTGCGGTTCGATGTGGATATCGGATGCCCGCGCCTGGACCGCGTCCTCGAACATCGTCTGTAGCAACTTGACGACCGGGGCATCCTCGGCTCCGAGGGTGAGGGTTCCGAAATCCACGATGTCGCCCAGATCCTCGCCCAGCTCCTTGGCGAGCGAGCTGATCTGGTCGGTGCGCCGGTAGATGCGATCGATGGTCTGCAGCAGCATCGTTTCGGACACCACTGCGATGTTGACCTCCTTGCGGGTGAGCCGCGAGATCTCGTCGAAGGCGAACAAGTCGGTAGGATCGACCATCGCGACCAGCACCATGTCGTCCTGCTCTTCGAGCAAAAGCGCGCGGAAGCGCCGTGCCTGGGCCTCCGGCAGCTTGCGGGTCACCGCGGAATTGAAGTTGTAGTACTTCAGGTTTATGAACGGAACACTGAGCTGGCGGGCGAGTGCCTCGCCGATCTGGTCTTCCGAAAGGTACCCGCTTTCGATCAGTACCTTTCCCAGCTTTCGGCCCGAGCGGCCCTGATCCTCCAGCGCCGCCTTGAGCTGCTCTTGCGAGATGAGCTTCTGCTGCAGGAGCAGATCGCCGAGCCGTATCCGCTCGGGACGCTTGTGTCTGATTGCCTCGGCCACGATCCTTCGCTTCCGTCGCCGCTAGAGGGCGACTTCAGGTTGTCGTCGCGGGCAACGTTACCCCGTTCCCGGCAACTGCGCAAACGTTTCTCAGCGCTGGCCGTCGCCGAGTCGGGCGCGCGCCAGGTGCAGCAGTCCTGAAAATCGGGCGGGCCGGTCGGCCGCCAACTTCCCCAGCGTCGGCAGCCATTCCCGGGTCCACTGTGGATACACCGTCGTCGCCGCCCGCAGAGTGCGAACGGCATCGGCGTCGCGCCCAGAGAGCGCGAGCAGCGCGACTTGCCGCAGAACCACCGAGGGCATCGGATAGGCGCGCATCACTTGCGTATTGAGCGCGAGCTTGTCTCCCAGGTCCTCTTCGTCGATCGCGATCGCCTCGCTCGCGATCCGCTCGAAATACGGGCCGAAGAGCGAGCCCTCGCGCAACTTCATGAGATCGTCAAGATCGCTGCTGCCCGGAATCTCGCCGCGGGCACTCTTCGTTTCGACCGCGCCATACCAGCGCTCGAACGCCCGGTAGTCAGACCACACTCCGCGCGCGGTCAAGCCCCCGGCCAGAACGACCACAAGGACCAGCCCCCGGCGCAAGCGGGTCGGCGCGATGCTTACGCCGCCAGGGGACGCCGCGCCAAAGAGCAACGCAAACATCCCCAGAAAATTGGCATGCCAAAGCGGAAATTCCACCATGCTGTGCAATCCGATGACGGCGAGGACGCCGATCAACCAGCACCGCTCCGGGGTCAGACTGCGCCATGGCATCCGCCAAAACCAATAGACCAGAGGAATTGCGACACACAACAGGCCCGCGACCCCGGTCTCGGCGAGCAGCTGCAGGAACAGGTTATGGCTGTGACGGTCCAGACCCGGAGGAGAACCGCCCTCTAATCCAGCCGACAATTCAAACGCGCGCCAGGCATACTCACCGAACCCGACGCCGAGAAGCGGGCTCGAAAGGAACATCAGCCACGCATACAGAAAAAGCTGGACCCGTATCGGTCGCTCTCCCGTGCCCCCTATCTCCATGTAGCGGATCAAACGCTCCCCCGAGGAACTCGGTCTGCCTTCGGGCCCGACGAAGATCCCCGTATACAGATTCAGAATCTGAACCAGCACGAACACCGCCAGCGCAAAGCACGCCAAGCGGAGGATTCGTCTTGCCTCTCGCGGATGACCGCCGAGGCGAAGGAGCGGAACGAAGGCAAACACGATGACGACGTATCCCCAGGAGCCGCGCGAGCCGGACAGCGCCATGCCTGCCGCGAGGGGGAGCGTGATCAGGAGCGCGGGAAGGAGACTCAGCGCATTTCGCGCATGGAGAAAAGCGATGGAAATCACCGCGCAGCCGAGATAGTCCGCGAAATTGTTGGGTTGGCCCACTGTGCCGAACATCCAATTGGTCGGTTGCGCGGCAATGTAGACGCCGACGCCTGGCAGTGGAACGTGGTAATACTGAACGAATCCGCTCGCAGCTGCGAGGAAGCCCGCTGCTGCGACCCACCCCTGCAGCGCGCGTGAAACCGCCGCTTCCCCGAGCTCGCTGCGCAGCCAGACACCCAGCATCGCGAGCAGGCTCGCCCAGATCGCATAGAGCGCTCCGGTCGCGCTGCGTAACGGATACGCCACCTGTCCGAGGGCTGCCTGCAGGACGAGCAAAGCCGTCAGGAGCAAGAGCCCGACGCACAGTCCCGGTATCGGCACCGCGGCGCCCGAAGGAGCCATAGCAATCGCCGCGAGCGCAGCGAGCCCGATCGCGAAGGCGAGCCACTCCGTATAGAAAGTGAGCAACGGATAGCCGTGGTAGGGATTCAGAAAAGGAGCGGAAACCAGCAGCCCGCACAAGACGAGGCTGAAGCGCAGAGACAACGAAACGCGCACGGTTAGCGGTCCACCCGTCCGTATCTGCGCCTTGCCTCGGCGGCCAACGCGGCAAAAGCGGCAGGATCGTCGCGCGCCATTTGCTCGAGGCGCTGCAGGTGGCCGCGCAGGGCGTTCGGATATATCGTCGCAAGCCGGGAAAGCATCCTCCCCGCTTTTTCGTGCTCGCCCTTGAGGGTCAGGAAAACCGCCTGCCGGAACACGGCATCGGGAATCGGCACGAAGCGCAGCGCATAGGTGTTCAGCGCGAGCTTCGCATCCAGATCCTCGCGGTCCAGGACAAGCAGCTCGGAGCCGAGGAAGTCGTAGTACCCGGCGAATAGCGAGGTCGCGCGCTGCTCCGCGAAGTCCTTCAGCTGTGCTTCGGAGAGCGGTTCGTTTCTCTGCTGCGAGCCGTCTGCCTGCCGGTACCAGCGCTCGAATTTTCGGTAGTCGGAAAACACCGTGGCCAGCACCGCAATGCCCGCTGCGAGCACCAGCCCGAGTGCGCCTTGCCGAAAGCGGCTGAAGCGCAGGGCGACAAGCGGCTGGGGAACCGCGCCCAGCAGGAGGGCCGTGAGCCCGAGAAAGTTGGCGTGCCAGAGCGGAAATTCCACCATGCTGTGCGCCGCCTGAATCGCGATGAGCGTTAACATCCAGCCGACATCCAGGCCCGGTTGGGACCAGGGAAACGCCCTTAACCACAGCACGAGCGGAACGACCACGCAAAGTGCGCCCAGCAGCCCGGTCTCAGCAAGCAGCGCCATCAATACATTGTGGGCGTGGATTGCCATCGCCGGATTGTGTCCGTCGAAGCTAGCGCCGTGCTCGAGCAGATTCCATGCGAATTCGCCGAATCCGACCCCGATAAGGGGGCGTGCTACGAACATGGCCCACGCTTCCTTGAGCAGGTAGACCCGGATTTGCACGCCCAGTTGAGTTTGACCGGACGAGACAGTCTGCACCCAGCGCTCGGCGAGGGTCTGCGTTTGCGCACCGCCCGGGGAAAACCAGGGGGAGTAAGCGACGACCCAATTCAGACTTACGAACACGATCACCACGAGCAGCGAGAAACCCGCGAGAGGTCTGAGCCGCTCGCGATCGCCCAGCCAGAACGTCCAGCAGGCTGAAATCGATATGAGCAACACGTAAATCCAGGCGCTGCGCGAGATCGAAAGCACCAGGCCCAGCACGAGCGGGGCGGCCAGCAGCGTCGCGAGCGGCAGACTCAACCGGCGGCGGCCGAAAAGGAAAACTACCGACGCCAGCGCGCAGCCCAGGTAATTGGCAAAGTTGTTTCGTTGCGCGATGCTTCCGTACATCCCATCCATTCCGGCTCCCGAGATCAGCCGGAAGCCGGCCCAATCAATCTGGTAATACAGGATGAAACCCGTGATTGCCACCAGGAATCCGCCGAATGCGACGAAACCCTGCAAGACGAGTCCGACGCGCTCGATCCCGCAGTGCTCGCGCAGATGCGCTCCCAGCCAGACGAGCAGAGCCGCCCACAGCACGTACAGGGCGCCGAGGAGGCTGCGCTCGGCGTAGGCGACCACGCCGACCGCGGCTTGAATCAGCAGGATGACCATCAGCCCGATCAATCCGAGCGAAACAAGCGGGAGCCCGGTCTGTCTTCCCCGGACGAGCGCGAGCGGCAGCAGCGCCGCGGCCCCGAGGGCAAACGCCATCCACTCGGTGTAGAAAGTGGGCAGCGGAAAACTGTGGTGGAAATTGAGGAACGGAAGCGAAACCATCAGCCCCAAAAGCACCAGGCTGATTCGCGAGACCGACCGAGGAAGGCCCGCTGTCGTCGTGACGGCGTGGGGCGGCTGCACGCGCGCGAGTATACTCGGGTCGTCACCCACGTTCCCTGGAGGAATCTCTGTCGCCGCTACGCGCGATCGTGTTCGACGCCTATGGCACGCTCTTCGACGTGCATTCGGTGATCGCGCTGTGCGAGCAGTTGTGGCCGGGGAAGGGCGCGGCTTTGAGTCAGCTCTGGCGTGCCAAGCAGCTCGAATATACCTGGCAGCGCAGTCTGATGCGGCGCTACGAGGATTTCGCCCGGGTCACCGAAGCAGGACTGCTCTACGCCTGCCTGGCGCTGAGACTCCCGCTCGACGAAGAGCGCCGCCGCAGCCTCATGAGCGCTTATCTAAGGCTCTCGCCTTTCCCCGAGGTCCGCGAGGTCCTCGCCACGTTCAAGGCTTCGAAACTCAAACTTGCGATTCTCTCGAACGGCTCGCCGGCGATGTTGCGCCCGCTAGTGGCGGCCGCCGGACTCGGCGGCCTCATCAGGACCATCATCAGCGTCGATGCAAGAAAAATCTACAAACCGGCCCCGGCCGTATACCGGCTCGCGGTGGAGAGGCTGCGCGCGCCGAAGACCTCGATCGGTTTCGTTTCGAGCAACTGCTGGGATGCTTGCGGAGCGAAATCTTTCGGTTTCCGCACGTTCTGGATCAACCGCACCGGAGCGCCCGTCGACGAGCTGGGCGCGACGCCCGATCATGTCATCGGCAGCCTCGCCGAGCTTCCGGCGCTGATCCGGCGTCCGCTATCATAGGCCGCGTGCCTTTCCCTCCGCTCAATTACTGCTCCAAGTGCGGCGCCAAGCTCGCGCTGCGCGTGCCGCCCGGCGATTCGCTCCCTCGCCACGTATGCGACAACTGCGGGACCATTCACTATCGCAATCCGCTGGTGGTGGTCGGCACGATCCCCGAATGGGAAGACCAAGTGCTCCTGTGCAAGCGCGCGATCGAGCCGCGCCACGGACTGTGGACCCTACCCGCGGGATTCATGGAGCTCGGCGAGACCACCGCGCAGGCCGCGCTGCGGGAAACCCTGGAAGAGGCGAAGGCGCGAGTCGAGCTGGGCGATGTGTTCGCGCTCCTGTCGGTGCCGCACGTGGACCAGGTCCACATCTTCTACCGCGCCCGGCTCCTCGACCAGGACTTCGCGGCAGGCGAGGAGACCCTGGAAGTCGGGCTATTCCGCCAAGGCGAGATTCCCTGGAAGGAAATCGCTTTCCGCACGATTTCCACCACGCTGCATCACTTTTACGCCGACCGCAAGGCGGGCGCGTTCGGATTTCACGCCGGAGAGATCCTGCCGCCAAAGTGACTATAAGGAGGCGCCCAGCCGGTTGACACGCCCACCCGCACCCCTTAGCGTTGCGACGGATTTGCCCATGTACAGACGCGATTTCATGTTCGCCTGCGCCGCCTCGGCGCTGGCCGCCTCGCTGCCCGCGACTCCCGCCGATGCGAGCCCGCGCTTCTATGCCCGCGCGCGGCTCATCGACCCGTCGGGCCGGCCGCTCAAGGGGAACGAGCTCCCCGCGAACCGGAATTTCATCTTTCACTACCCGTTTGCCGGAACACCCTGCTTTCTGCTGAACCTCGGCAGGCCGACCAAGGTGTCGGCGCAGCTGAAAACCGCGGACGAACAGGCCTATGAGTGGCCGGGCGGCGTAGGCGCGGACCACAGCATCGTCGCCTATTCGGCGATCTGCGCGCACCGGCTCGCCTACCCCACCCGCGAAATCAGCTTCATCAGCTACCGCAACGAGACCTCTCCCGGAAGCAAGTTCGCTCACGTCATCCATTGCTGCTCCGAGCACAGCCAGTACGATCCCGCCGAGGGCGCGAGGGTATTGGCGGGCCCTGCACCTCAGCCGCTCGCCGCGATCGTTCTCGAGCACGACCCGAGAGACGACGCCCTGTACGCCGTCGGAACCCTGGGTGGAGAGCTCTTCAACGAGTTTTTCGGCAAATACGAATTCCGCCTCGCCCTCGATCACGGCGGGCATGCTCGCACGGTCGTCGAGAACCGCTGCATCGTGAGCGAGCTCGCGCAGTACTGCAGGCAGCAGGTGAAGTGCTGAAAGCGGGATGATTCCCTGGCTGGAGCGCGACACGCCTTTCCCGCCGGTCCAGGCGGCGCTCAGGGATCCGAACGGCTTGCTTGCCGCGGGCGCCGATCTGTCCAGCGAGCGACTGCTCGAAGCCTATCGCCACGGCATCTTTCCGTGGTTCTCCGAAGGCGATCCGATCCTGTGGTGGAGTCCGGACCCGCGCATGATCCTGTTTCCCGCGGAGCTCAAGATTTCGCGCTCCCTGGGGAAAACCCTCCGCAATCGTTCCTATGAAGCGCGCTTCGATTCAGCCTTCGACGAAGTCCTTGCCGGCTGCGCCGCGCCCCGCAAGGGCGAGCCCGGCACCTGGATCAGCGGTGCGATGATAGCCGCCTACCGCAACCTGCATCGGCTCGGATACGCGCATTCGGTCGAGACCTGGATCGACGGGGATCTCGCAGGAGGACTCTACGGTGTGGCGATCGGCCGGGTGTTCTTCGGCGAGTCGATGTTCTCCCGCTCCCGCGATGCCTCGAAGATCGCGCTCGCCGCGCTGGTTGCATACCTCAAGTCGGCCGGCTTCGGGCTCATCGACTGCCAGATGCGCACGCGGCACCTGGAGACGCTGGGCGCGCGCGAGATCCCCCGGCGCCGGTTTTCCAGGTTGCTCCAAGAGTTGATACACTATCCGCATTCGCCGGGGAGCTGGTCCGGCGCATCCGTCGCGCAGGTGCAATGTCGAAGCTGAACGATCTGCCGCATGCCGTACTGCAGTTCTACGTGACTGCACCCTACCCTTGCAGCTATCTACCGGGCCGGATGGCGCGCTCGCAAGTGGCGACTCCCAGCCATCTGATCGGCACCGAACTCTACGCGGACCTCGTGCGGCTCGGCTTTCGTCGCAGCGGCATCTTTACCTACAGGCCGTATTGCGATCACTGCCGCGCCTGCGTGCCGGTGCGCGTCCCCGTCGAGGAGTTTCGCGCCTCGCGCAGCCAGCGGCGGGCCCTGGCCAAGCACGCGGAGCTGCAGCACGCGGTGACGGGACTGCGCTTTCGCGTCGAGCACTACTCGCTCTATCTTCGCTATCAAGCGAGCCGGCATTCCGGCGGCGGCATGGACCAGGACAGCCGCGACCAGTACTCGCATTTCCTGCTGCAGAGCCGGGTGAGCACGCGGTTGGTGGAATTCCGCGACAAAGGCAAGCTCATGATGGTATCGATCGTCGACCAGCTGGGCGACGGGCTTTCCTCGGTCTACACTTTTTACGATCCCGACGCCGTCGGCGCGAGCTTCGGCACCTACAACATCCTATGGCAGATCGAACAGTGCCGCCGCGCCCGCCTGCCCTATCTCTATCTCGGCTATTGGATCAAGGACAGCCGCAAGATGTCCTACAAGGCGCATTTTCAGCCGATCGAAGGCTTCGTCGACGGCACCTGGCGACAACTCGCGCCCGAAGAGATTCATTCCTAGAGCGGGCGCCCAGTCGCGTCGCGGTAAAATGGCGCATGCTCTATCGCGCCGTCCGACCGCTGCTCTTCGCGCTCGATCCCGAAACGGCACACCGCCTCAGTCTCAAATCCCTCGATGTCCTGACGAGGCTCGGCGCCGCTTCTCTTGTCGCCTTCCCTGCGCCGAGAATGCCGGTGCGAGTCATGGGGCTGGATTTTCCCAACCCGGTGGGGCTCGCCGCGGGCCTGGACAAGGACGGCGAGCACATCGACGCTCTTGCGGCGCTCGGCTTCGGCTTCATCGAGCTCGGCGCGGTGACACCGCGTGCCCAGCCCGGAAATCCTAGGCCGCGCCTGTTTCGCCTCCCCGAAGCCGAGGCGCTCATCAATCGCCTCGGTTTCAACAACCGCGGCGCCGACGTCCTCGTGGAAAATATCCGCCGCTCGGGCTACCGCGGCATCGTCGGAGTGAACATCGGGAAGAATTCAGATACGCCGAACGAGCGCGCGCACGAGGATTACATCGCGTGCCTGCGCAAGGTGTATGCACACGCGAGCTTCGTCACCGCGAACATTTCCTCTCCCAACACCAAGGATCTGCGCTCGCTGCAGCAGGCCGACGGTCTCGACGCGCTCCTCGTCTCCCTGACCGCGGAGCGCGACCTGCTCGCGAAGCGGTACGGAAACCGCATCCCTCTGGCGGTGAAGGTCGCACCCGATCTGGACGATGCCGGAATCGAAACGATTGCGGACCGTGTCGCCGCGCGCGGCATCGACGCCGTGATCGCGACCAACACCACGGTGTCGCGCGAGGGCGTCGTGCACCTCCGAGCGAGCCGCGAGCAAGGCGGCCTTTCCGGTGCGCCCTTGAGGGCGCTCGCCACCGCCGTGGTGAGGAGACTGCGGCGGCGGCTTCCCGCGAGCGTGGCGGTCATCGGGGTCGGCGGGATAGCGAGCGCAGCCGATGCCCGCGAAAAGCTCGATGCCGGCGCGAGCCTCGTCCAGCTCTACACTGCGCTCGTCTATCGGGGACCCGCACTCGTGGGCGAAATCGTGCGCAGTCTTGCCTCCCCGGGTCGGGCTCGATGAGCGCGCTCGCCAAACGAATCGACGCCTTGCTGCCGCAAACGCAGTGTACCAAGTGCGGCTATCCGAGCTGCCGTCCGTACGCCGAAGCGATCGCGGCAGGCAAAGCCGACATCAATCAATGTCCTCCGGGCGGCGACGCCGGAGTTCGCAAACTCGCGGCGCTGCTCGGCCGCGAAGCGAAGCCCCTCAATCCGCGCAACGGGGTCGAGCAGCCGCGCCGCGTGGCGGTCATCGACGAGGCGCGCTGCATCGGCTGCACTCTGTGCATCCAGGCCTGCCCGGTGGACGCGATCGTCGGCGCATCCAAGCTCATGCATACGGTCGTGGCCGAACTGTGCTCCGGATGCGACCTGTGCGTCGCGCCCTGCCCCGTGGACTGCATCGACATGGTGCCCGCGACGGGCGACGATGCGATCTGGGACACGGCGCGGGCGCACGCAGCCCGCGAGCGCTTCGAGCTCAGATGCACGCGACTGGAGCGCGAGCGGGCCGAGCGCGCCGGGCGGCTCGCCGCGCGCGCGCTCAAAGCGAAGATGGATCCGAACGCGGAGAAGAAGCGCGCGATCATCCAGGCGGCCATCGCGCGGGCGCGGGCGAAGCGCGCCGCCGTCGAACGGGAACGCTGATACTTTTATCAAGTTCGTCAATCGCGATTCGCCCCCTTCGCTTTCTCAGCGCTTGCGGGGAAGAACCTCCCGTGTTTTGATCTCTCGAGGCCAAGCTGGGCAAGTTTGGCTGGCACCAATCTTGCATATTCACTGTGATCGCATCCCGGTGCCGGTGTGCGGCGAGAAATCGTCGACGGGTCATCACCGAACGACGAGCGACCGGCATCAGCGGATTGATGAGAGGCAGACGATGGCAGACGCGCGCCGATGAAAGCCGATGGAGCCCGGATTCTCGTGGTCGGTGGCATCCTAAGGATGCAGGCCGCCCTTGCCGTTACGCTCCGAGACCACTGCGTCGTCACCACGGCCTCCACCGCTTCCGAAGGTCTCCACCGGTTGAGGGGGTCCCGACCCGACCTCGTCGTTCTCGACTCGTGCCTTCCCGACCTCAAGAGCGTCACGTTCCTTCGCGCCCTGCGCGCGCATCGCCCCGATTGCCAGGTCATTCTCCTCGCCGAGGGCGAGGAGAATGACGAGCTCAGGGAGCTTCTGGATCTCCGCGTCGATGGAATCTTCCCGCGATCGGACCACCTCGATGCGCTGCTGCGTCGGATCAACACCCTCCTCGGCAAGCCACGCGATGGCGCCCAGCAGCCGGCGCGGCGGGGTCTGGATCGTCACGTTGGCGAGGTAATCCGGCACATGGCCGCCAACAGCGGGAACCACCTCACGGTCAAAGGGGTCGCCCGGGCCGTCGGGTTATCGAGCGCTCAGCTCGCTTTTCTGTTCAGGCGCGAGATAGGGATGAGCGTCAAGGAGTACGCGACGCGGGTTCGTGTCGAAATCATCAAGCGCCTCCTGGCGGAGACCGACGACAAGCTCGACATCATCGCGGAGCAGCTCGGATTCTGTGACGCGGCCCATCTTTCCCGCGTCTTCCGGCGTGTCTGCGGCTGCCCGCCAGGGGAGTACCGCCGCCAGACCTCGTAGACGTCCACTTTTGCCCGACGAAAGTCCAGGAATTCCCGCGGATCCTACATTGTTGACGCTGCCGGCTCCTGCGCACCATGGGGTTCTATCCCAAGGGTCGCAGGAAGCAATAGATGTTTTTGCATCCACCGAGTTTACTCGACGCGCCGTCGCCGGCCGCGCTGCCCGCCAGGGCTCCGCCCAAGGCGACGACGCTGATCGAGAGCCTCGGTGTCTACCTTCCGCCGAAAGTGGTCACGACCCGGGAGGTGCTGCACGGCTGTCGCACCGCTCTTAGGCTGCTGCCATTCGAGACCCTGACAGGCATCCAGTCCAGACGCATGGCGGGTGACACGGAGTTCTCCATCGACCTGGCCAAGCGGGCCGTTGCCGACTGCCTCGCGCGCTCCCGGCACGGCCCGCAGGACATCGACCTCCTCCTCTGCGCGAACATCTCCCGCTGCGACGGTCCGCACTTTCGCTTCACGATCGAGCCCAGCACGTCGCTCCGCCTCAAGCGACACTTCGGCTTCGGTCACGCGCTGGCGCTCGACATCTCCAATGCCTGCGCCGGCGTGTTCACCGCGCTCTATCTCGCCGACGCACTGATCACGCTGGGCGTCATCGAGCGCGCCCTGGTGGTCAGCGGCGAATACCTGACCAGCCTGACCCTGGCGGCCCAGGCCGCCATCGACGGCATCCGGGATCCTCGCCTGGCGTGCCTGACCCTCGGCGATGCCGGCATAGCTCTCGTCCTGGAATCATCGCCGCATGATGGCGTCGGTTTTCACGCGATCGACCTCTTCACGCTGGGTCGCTACAGCTCGTACTGCGTCGCCGAGGCCACCAACGACGGTCCGATTATGCACACGCGGTACCGCGAGATGGCCGAAACCTCCATCATGCCCGCGCTCCTTCACCTTCGCCACGTGCTGCCGGCCGCCGGCTCGGCTCCGAGCCTGGCCCACGCCATCCCGCACCAGACGACCCGCAGCGTGTTGCGCGACGCCGCCCGTGTCCTCCGCGACGCGCTCCCCGGCTCCGCACCAGCGGTCAACATAGTGAACAATCTCTGCGAGCGAGGCAACACCGCCACCACCACGCACTTCGTCGCCGTCCGCGATCACGCTGTGAAGGGCGCCATCCGATCGAACGACCGAGTGCTGTTCATGGTCAACGGCTCCGGCCTGACAGTCGGCAACGCCCTGTACACCTTCGACGATCTCCCCGATCGCCTCCGGAATGGCGGCCCGACGGTCGCCATGCCACCGATCGCGAGTCCCCGTCCCCGGCCACGAGCGCCGTCCCCGAGCGCCTCGCGGGTCCGCGTCGAGAGTGTCGGGGTGCTGCCGCTCCCGACGCCGGGGCCGACATCCACGCTCGATCTTTCGCGCCTCGCCGCCGAGCGGTGTCTCGCCGAATCGGCCTACCACCGCAACGCGATCGACCTGCTCCTCTATGCCGGCGTCTACCGCACCGATTTCGTCTTCGAGCCCGCCATCGCCGCGTTGATCGCCGGGGAGCTCGGGATCAACGACACCCTCGACTCGATCGACCAGTCGCGAACGCTGGCTTTCGACGTCTTCAACTCCAGCGCCGGTTTCCTCAACGCCTGCTTCCTGGCGGCCCAGCTCCTGCGCGGGCAGAAACACCGAACGGCCATGGTGCTCGCGTCCGAGGTCGAGAACCCCGGGGACCGGCGGGGCGTGACCGAGACGGCTTCGGCGCTGATCCTCGACCGGAGTCCTGGGCGGACTGGATTCGGCCACTTCCTCTTCAAAAGCTTCACGGACTACGTCGACGGTATCGGCGCCTGGCTGAATGCCGTGCCGGGCGGGCCCTCGCTTTCCGTCGTGAAGGGACCAGGGCTCGAGGATCACTATCTGGAGTGCGTGCTCCGAGTCGTCCCCGAGCTCCTGGCCCTCGAGGGGCTCGATCGGTCCGACATCGCGCTCGTCATGCCGCCGCAGATGTCGTCGGGGTTCATCGCCGAGTTGAGCGCGGGTCTGAAAATCGACCAGGATCGCTTCGTCGACGTGACTCGGGGAGATACCGATCTCTTCACGTCGTCGGTGCCGTACGCGTTCGACGCGATCCTGCGCCGAGGGCTCGCGCAGCCCGGAGACGCCGGCCTGATCATCACTGCCGGCGCCGGGATCGAGGTCGGGTGCGCGATCTACTATTTCTGACACGCGTGTCGGATCTTTACGCGCTGCACGCGCTTTTCTGGGGCGTTTTCGTCGCGCGCATGCTGCGCTGTTGCATGGAGCTGCCATATGAACACAAGAATGAAAGCGGCCTTTGCATGTCATTTGGCTGCCATCGCGATCGTCATCGCATTCAGCATGACGTACCTGTTTCGCGCCGAATTCATGCCCTACCACGCGGTTGTGGTGGGGATGCCGTGGAACCAGGTGAACCCGGCATTTCAAGCGCTCATCCTGTGGCTCATGAGGGCCGTTGGCGCCGCTTGCCTGGCCATTGCCGTGCTCGAGTTGTTTCTGCTTTTTGTACCGTTCCGGCAAGGAGCGCTTTGGGCGAGGTGGGCGATCCCGGCGGGCGGCTTGCTGATTGCCGCACCCGTACTGTACGGCATGGCCCAGCTTGCGCTCCATACTCCAGCAACCCCGGCCTGGATCGGCCCTGCCGCAGGCGCGTTGCTGCTCGTGATCGGCTTGCTTCTGTCCCTCGGACGAGCGCACAAGCCGAGCTAGCTGCGTACAGAGGCTCCTGCTCGAGGCGTTTGGCGATCAATACCGCGTCTTCATGCACGGGCGACGACGGTTCCTGCCGTTCGTGTACTGAAGAAAGACCATGCTGAGCCGCTTGCGAGATGTATGGACGATGCTCCGCGTCGCCGGTTACGGCAATACTGTCGGACTGTGGCGACATAGTAAGACGCTCGCCTCCTCGGTCCGCAACCACGCCGTGCTCGACGTGTTGATCGCGCTGGAAAAATGCGGTCTCCTGGCGCAGCTCGGAACGCAACACGGCGTCACGCCGGCCGCCCCGGCCGAATTCGACGCCGTGCAGCTCAAAGCGGCGCTGGAGTACCTGACGGAGGTCGAGATCCTCGAGCAGCTCGGCCGCGGCCATTTTCGCGTGCGCAAGCTGCGCGAGTTTCCCCGGCTCCGATCCGCAGTCTACGCCGCGATGGCCTATAACCGGCCGATCCGGCAGCTTCACCGGCTGATCCGCGGCGATGACCGCTACGGCGCTGAAATTTCCAGGGACGACCAGTACGACGCGATGGCCTCCGAAGACATCACGTCGCGTTTCTATTACGGATTCGCCACACGAACGCTGCTGGGTACGAACGGCGCCTCGGTGCTCGACCTTGGATGCGGCACCGGTGCCTTTCCGGCCTATCTTGCGAGGCACACGGACCTGACGGAGCTGATCGGCGTGGACGTGTCGGAGCGCGCCATCGCCGAGGGACGAAGGCGAGGCCATGAATCCGGACCGGTACGCCTGCTGGTCGGCGATGCGATGGCGCTCGAGAGCACTGCGGCAAAACTGAAGAGCACCCCGGAAATCGTGTCAATGATGTTCGTCCTGCATGAGTTCGACGACGAAGGCGTCGAGCGTATCCTCGGCTCCATACACCGCGCTTTTCCACTGGCTCGAATTCTGCTGACCGAAATGATCCTGCGAGAGACCGAGGAGGCGCTCGCCAGGAACAATACCGCGCTGCCCGAGCTGAGGTACGTGCACCAGCTTTCAGGACAGGTCGTCCGGTCCCGTGACCAGTGGGTACACTTGTTCGACCGGAGCAGCTACCGGCTCGATCGGCGGGACGAACATCAACTCTCCAACACCCAGTGCCTAGTCTTCAGTGGATGAAGCCCACGATGACGAGTGACCGGCTGTTCGCGCTCGGCGCCGTCCTGGCGGTCGCCGCGAGCCTCTTCCCGACCACCGCTTACGCCGCTGACCCCGACAGCGGGCGAGAGATCATGGAGCAGCAGCGCAAGCTCCATCGTCTGAGGGACGAGCACGTCCTCATCCAGATGCGCCTGGTGAGCAAGCTCGGCAGCGAGAAACTCCGCACGCTTTCGAGCTACACGCTGATGACGGCGAACGACCGCCACAAGGTCCTGCTGCGTTTCCTCGCCCCCCCGGACATCGCGAACACAGGCTTGCTGGTCTGGGAGAGCGGCGACGGCGAAGATGACCAGTGGCTCTACCTGCCCGCCACCCGGAAGGTGAAGCGGATCCCGGCGAGCGGCAAGAAGAACCGCTTCATGGGGACGGACTTCGCGCACGAGGACATGCGGCCCGAGGCGCTGGGACTGTATACCTACGCGCTGGTGCGCTCGGAGATCATGGACGGTCACGACAGCTTCGTCATCGAGGCCCGCCCGGCGACGCCGGAGCATGCTCGCGACAGCGGCTACAGCCTCCGCACGCTGTGGGTCCGGAAGGACAGTTACGTGACCGTGAAGATCGAGTACTACGACAAGGCCGGTCGGCTCCTCAAGGTCCTGACCCCGCGCCGATATGTCAACGTGCTCGGCGCTGCCCAGCGGGCGGATGAGATGGAGATGCACGACGTCCAGGCGGGCAGCCGCACCATCATGAGCGTCGAACGGCGGACGCTGAATAGCGGCCTCAAGGAAAACTTCTTCACCGAGTTCGAGCTGACGCGGGGCAGCTGGTAGCGCGGACGACGCCCATGCGCCGAGCATTTCTCTGGATCGTCGACCACTCGGCCCTCGCCGCGACGCTCGTCGCCCTGCTCACCCTCGCCCTCGCGGCTCAGCTCCCGAAGCTGGAAATCGACGCCTCGGCCGAAGGGCTCATGGTCGCCAACGATCCGGCTCGAGAGTATTACGAGGACGCGAAGCGCAAGTTCGGGAGCGACACGGTCACAATCGTCCTCGTCAAGGCCGAGGACGTGTTCACTCCTGCGGTGCTGGGCGCGGTTCGTCGCCTGTCGGATGCTTTCGAGCGGATCGAGGGGGTCAGGAGGGTCGACAGTCTCACGACCGTCCGCAACCTTAGTGGCCGGGGGGACTTCCTCGACACCGATCTCCTGGTAGCGCCGGAGATTCCCACGGCTCCAGCCGACCTCGGGCGAATTCGAGACGACGCCCTCAGGCATCGGGTCATTGCCGGCAACCTCGTCGCGGCGACCGGCAGGGCCACGGCGATCTACGTTTTCACGGATCTCGGCCTGCTCGACAGGGAGTTCAACAAGCGCCTCACTGATCGCGTTGAGGCGCTCATCCGCCAAGAGGCGGCGCCGGGGCTGACCATTCATCAGATCGGCGGCCCGATCACCAAGGTCACGTTCGGCGAGTTCATGCAGCGCGATCTTGTCGGCCTGATCCCGATCGCGCTGGCGGTCGTCGCCGTCCTCCTCCTGCTCTTGTCCCGGTCCGTCCAGGGCGTGGTGGTCCCGATCGTCACGAGTCTGGTCAGCGTCGTCTGGGCCCTCGGCCTGATGGCGCTTGTCGGCTTGCCCGTCAACGTCGCTACCGCCATGATCCCGGCGCTCCTGATCACGATCGGCTTTCCGGAAGACATCCACCTCATCGCGGAGTACCAGTTGCTCCTCCGAGAGGGGCATGATCGGCGCAGCGCGCTGCGCACGGCCGTGTCGCACCTGGCGCAGCCCATCACCATCACGACCACGACCACCGTCGTGGGCTTCGGCAGTCTGATCACCACCGACATCACCATGCTGATCCAGTTCGGCTACGCCGCCGCGATGGCGCTGACGGCGAACTTCGTCGTCACCATGGGCCTGGCGCCCGCCCTGCTCGCGGTCTGGCCGGTGCCGGGTCGATCCGGTGTCGTGACGCCCCAGGATGAGCGCTCGGTCGGAGGCCTCCCCGAGTTCATGGCGCGCCTCGGGGAGTCCCTCATCCGTCACCGCGGGGCCATCGTCCTCATCTTCCTGGCGATCTCGCTGGCGTCGCTCGTGGGCTGGGCCAATCTCCGGGTCAACACCGATTTTCTGAGCTACTTCCCCGAGGACGCGTTCATCCGGAAGCGCGTGGCGGACTTCCAGCAGTCCCTCGGCGGCGGCGACTCCTTCTACGTGGTTGTCGACACCGGGCGTGCGGGCGGCGCAAAGGAGCCCGCCGTGCTCCGGACGGTCGCGCAACTGCAGGATTTCCTCACGGCCACCGCCAAAATCGACAAGACCGTATCCCTGGCCGACTTCCTCAAGACCATGCACCGCGAGATGAACGGGGGAGATCCCGGGTTCGAGGTGATCCCGCCCACGCGTGACCTGGTCGCGCAGTACCTGCTCATCCTCGAGGGGAACGACCTGTCGCGCTACCTGGACTTCGACGCGGCCGCGGCGAATATCGTGGTCAACCATCACATCCGGAGCTCGTGGGAGTTCGCGACGCTCCTCGCGCAGCTCGACGCCTATCGCGCCACGCTCGATCCAGCGCTCGCGATCCGCGTGACCGGCGAGAGCGTGCTCATCCACAACGCCGCCGATGTGATGGCGATCAACGAGGTGACCAGCTTCATTTTTACCTTCATCGTCATCGGGCTGATTCACGCCTGGCTCTTCAGGTCTGTCATCGCGGCAGTTCTGACGCTGATCCCCAACCTTATCCCGATCCTCGTCGGCTTCGGCCTCATGGGGGCGTTGGGCGTTCCCCTCAACACGGGCACCGCGATGGTCGCCACGATCGCCATCGGCATCGCCGTGGACGACACCGTGCACTTCGTCGACGCCTTCCGGCGGCACTTTGCCCAGGGCGGCGACGCGAGAACGGCCGTCCTGCTCACCCTCCGATCGCAGGGCCGGCCGATCATCTACGTTTCGCTGACCCTGGCGGCGGGATTCCTCGTGATGACGGCCTCGAACTTCCTGCCCGTGCGCAGCTTCGGCATCTTCTCCGCCCTCGTCATGCTCGTGGCGATGGTGGCCGAGCTCGCGCTGACGCCGATCCTCCTGTACTCGATTCCCCGCGCGCGGTCGCGAGCCTCCGTTTGAGGCGAGGCTGCTTGAGCAGGTGAAGGGTCAGAACAGGTACTTCAGGAAGGCGAAGAAGCGGTCGTTGTCTGCCCACCGTCCCCAGTAGGTGTCGCTCCGGCCGTCGAAGGAGTCGAGGCCGGTCTCGAGCTGCAGGGAATCGGTGAACTTGTGGTCCAGCTTCACCTGGACATAGTGGTTCAGTGTTCCGGTGAAGTCGGCCGTCCCGCTCAGCTTGATCTGCGTGTTCTCGTTGAGCTTGAACTGCAGGCGACCGACCAGCGCGTTGCGGAAGGCCTCGCTCCGCAGCGCCGTCGGCGTTGCGGCGCGGCCCCTGAGAATCGTCGGATCGACCGTGGCGAGAGTCCCCGCCCGCGCATACTCGAGCACGCCATGGATCTGCTCGAGCCACGCGAGACCGAGCTGGTCCCAAGTGTAGTTGAGGCCGACGATTCCCTCCAGTCGGTCCTCCGCGCCGTTGGACTCGACGAACTTCGCCGCGAACTCGCCGTGAAATTCGAAGTCCCGGTACGTCGTCGAGAAGGCGACCCCGGGTGCCCTGAACCGCGTGAACACCGGTGTGAAGGACTGGACGCCCGACTGGCGGATGGCTGGCGTGTCATTGAACCCGTCGAAGTAGCTCAGCGCGATATCCCAGCCGCGGAATGTCGTACGGACTCTGCCCGCGAACTGGATGTTCCCGAAGCTCGTCGACGGCAATTGCCGGTCGTCGACGACCCCGGCCGGCGGCGACGGCGCCCACCGGCTCGACGGGAGGGGCACACGGCTCGGGGTGAAGACCGGGATGACGACCAGCGTGAAGCTGGTGGGCCCGCGTGTCGCGTTGAGGGCGGCGGAGTAGACACCCAGCTTCTCGTGGTCGATCGGGTCGAGGTAGTCGTACGGGTTGATGTTGTCCGTAGGGTTGTAGGCGTCGCCGGTCCCCCAGGCGTAGATCTGCTTGCCGAGCGTGAGCTCCGTCGCATCGTTCCGGAGGCGAATGACGGCTTCCACCAGATTGAGATGGCTCCGCCGGGGCGCGGTGTCGGGTATCCGGAACGTAACGCCTTGCGTGAGGTCGCCGTCGTCCGCGCGCGCGTCCCCGACCAGTTTGATGCCGGTCGATTGAGTGAACTCGCGAGTCCACTCCATCTTCAGGATCCCTTCATCGCGAACCTTGCGATGGTCCGTCGAGGTTTCCTCGAAGTGGGAGAAATTCTTGAAGACAACCTCGCCTCGGATGCCGGGCGCCGTCTGGACGGAGGGCTCGGTCGCGAGACTTTCGGCGCCGCCGGCGAACGCAGGCGCAACTGCCGCCGCGAAGATCAGGGAGCGGGTTAACAAACAGGAGATGCTGAGAACTCGATGTTCGGGGCTAGCCACCGGGAGCTCCCAATGCGAGCCCTGTCGCCAGGCCGCGTTCAGGCATCGTAGAAGGCGAACTCACCCGGTGGCCCTATTTTTTGGAACCCAGTAGTATCCGACGTGGGCGTGTCATGTCAACTTGAATTGTAAAATGCGACGAGCGCACGGCATGTCTCTGTGTGATTCAATCGCATGAATCCTCTCAAGCGCCGGAAGATTTTCGAGCGGCTGCGCTCGGCCAATCCCCATCCGACGACCGAGCTCGCGCATCGAACGCCCTTCGAGCTGCTGGTGTCGGTGGTGCTGTCGGCGCAGGCCACCGACAAGAGCGTGAATCTCGCGACCGAAAAGCTCTACCGCGCGGCCGATACCCCGCAGGCCGTGCTCGCCCTCGGCATGGAGGGATTGATCGGGCACATCCGCACGATCGGCCTGTATCGCTCCAAGGCGAAGCACATCCTCGAGACCTGTCGGCTGCTCGTCGAGCGCCACGGCGGGAAGGTGCCCGAATCGCGCGAGGCGCTCGAGGCGCTCCCCGGAGTCGGCAGGAAAACCGCCAACGTGATCCTCAACACCGCTTTCGGGCAGCCGACCATCGCGGTGGATACGCACATCTTTCGCGTCGCCAACCGCACCGGCCTCGCACCCGGCAAGGACGTGCGCGAAGTGGAAGAGCGGCTCCTGAAATTCGTCCCCGAGGAATTCCGCAAGGACGCGCACCACTGGCTGATCCTCCACGGGCGCTACGTGTGCAAGGCGCGAAAACCCGAGTGCCCGGCCTGCATCATCCGGGACCTGTGCGAATTCCGGAAAAAGACGAAAGCCTGAAGCGCGCGAAGCTTCAGCGGACGACGCTCGGCGAGGGTCAAAAACGGGTCAAACAGCGCTCGATTCCCTGTGCCACCGCCGCCGCGATTCGCTTGCGCGTTTCCTCCGATTGAACCTTCAGCTCTTCGTCGCGGTTGACGATGACGCCCGCCTCGAGAAGGACGGCGGGTGTTCTCGCGGTCTTGAGAACGATGAGGTTGTCGTAGTAGTGCACGCCGTTCCTGCGGTCCGCGAACGGCTTGTTCTCCCCCGGGATCGGATCGGCGTGATAGAGCGAAGGCGAAAATCCGGCATGGCGCAGCGCCTCGCCGATCGCCGAGGCGCAGCTGAGGCTTCTTTTCACCGCTGCGTTCTTGCGC
Source organism: Betaproteobacteria bacterium (assembly GCA_005881575.1). Classification (GTDB taxonomy): domain Bacteria; phylum Pseudomonadota; class Gammaproteobacteria; order Burkholderiales; family SG8-39; genus VBDM01. The sequence continues at coordinate 311 of VBCA01000048.1, read as the reverse complement.
GAAACGAACAGGGAAAACCCGGAATAGCGGTCGCTGAACGGACGCTCCACGCGGTCGTATTCCCAGGTCTCGAGGAATTGCGGCTGCACCGAGTCGTGGTGCACCGAGAGGAGAAAACCCGCCCCCGCCGCGCCAGCGGTGCGGCGCGCGAGCTGCGACATGAAGCCGTCGTAGCCGATGAGCATCGTCCTCAATCCATCTCGTCGCGCGGCGGATTCGATCTCCACGGCGAGATCGCGGTTGAAATCGAGCTCGGGGCGCCCGCGCGCGCTGGTCGCGCCCGGCTCCTCGATGAAATGGCCCACGTCGAT
>VBCA01000014.1 GCA_005881575.1 Betaproteobacteria bacterium | reverse complement strand
TACAGCCAGCCGGCGCCCAAATGCGCGGTGCCCAGGCCCGCGAGAAGATTACCCAGGCTCCAGAGCAGCACCCCGGTCAGCGCGACCTTGCGCGGCCCGACCTTGTCCTGCCAGCGCCCGCCGACCACGGCGCCTGTGCCAAGCGAAAAAATGGCGAGCGCAAAAGTCCAGGTGACCGTCGTGCTCGACCACCCAAAGCACGCAAGCAGAGGCTGTGCGAACAGACTCCACGAATAGATCGTGCCGAGCGTCATCATGAAAATCGCTCCGCTGAGGGCGATCGTCCAGCGGTTGCTCATCAATTTGGAGGCCGTGGCTTCCTTCACTTTCTCCCACTGGGTCCAGCCGGGATTGACAAGAAGAATCGCACGCTGACGCAGAGGACCGACGCGAGCGTCGGACGTTAGCGACTTGATCTATTGGTCGGGGCGGCGAGATTCGAACTCGCGACCACCTGCACCCCATGCAGGTACGCTACCAGGCTGCGCTACGCCCCGACGCGTGAAAAGTATATCAGAGCGGGAAGACAATTCGCCTCGTTTCAGCGCAACAGTTCGATGACGTTCCTCAGCTCCTGCTTGAGCGCTGCGAGAGCGACGCTCCGCGTCTCGTGCGCGCGCGGTGCAGAGGGCGACGGGCTCGCGGAGCGCGCAGACGCCGCGCTCAGGCTTTCGTCCAGGCGATTGCGTGCGCCGCTGATGGTGAATCCCTGTTCGTATAGGAGCTCGCGGATTCGGCGGATCAGCAACACCTCATGGTGCTGGTAGTAACGACGGTTGCCGCGGCGCTTGACCGGACGAAGCTGGGTGAATTCCTGTTCCCAGTAGCGCAAAACGTGCGGCTTGACCCCGCATAACTCGCTCACTTCCCCGATGGTGAAGTAGCGCTTCGCCGGAATCGGCGGCAGGCTATCCTTGGTCGCCTTGCTTTCCATGGGTCTGCTCGACCAGCGCCTTCAACTTCTGGCTAGCGTGGAACGTGACCACGCGGCGCGCGGTGATGGGGATTTCCTCGCCGGTCTTGGGGTTGCGGCCGGGGCGCTGTGGTTTGTTGCGCAGCTGAAAGTTACCGAACCCGGACAGCTTCACGCTCTCCCCATTCTCGAGCGCCAGGCGGATCTCCTCGAAGAACGTCTCCACCATGTCCTTCGCCTCGCGCTTGTTCAGCCCCACCTTTTCAAAAAGCATGTCCGCCAGCTCGGCTTTTGTAAGTGTCATTTACGCTCCCTTGGAAAGGCAGAATCCCTCTCCACTTCATTACTTAACTACGTAATTTAGCACCGAATTTTGCGGCGAGAAGCTCAGTTAGTTGCGCCATTGCGGCGTCCGCTTCCGCATCGGTCAACGTCCTTGCAGTATCTTGCATAACTACCCGAAACGCAAGGCTTTTTTTACCTCTTTCTACACCTTTCCCCCGGTAGAAGTCAAACAGTCGGATATCCTGAACCAGGGGAGGGCGATTTCGGGTGAGTTCCTCCAGGATGCCCGAAACCGGTGTCCCCTCATCAAATTCCATGGAACGGTCCCGAATGACGGCGGGAAACTTGGAGATTTCCCGGTATTGCGGCACGTCCACCGCAGCCAGCCCGTCGACATCCAGTTCAAAGAGAACCGGAGCCCGAGGCACATCGTATTTCCGCTGCCATCGCGGATGCAGCTCGCCGAGCCAACCGATGGCAGCCCCACTCAAGATGATGCTGGCCGCGCGGCCCGGGTGCAGCCCCGGATGAGCCAGGGGCGCGAAGCGCGCCCCGCGTGGGGCGAGCAGTGCTTCGACATCGCCCCTGACGTCGTAGAAATCCACCTCGCGAGTGGGCTTCATCCCCCATTGCTCGGCTACAGCCGGCCCGTAGGCGAGGCCGCCGAGACGAAGCGGCTGATGATAGCCAGCGAGCGCTCTCGCCGGATCCCGCGGATCCTCATCGCTGGAGGAGCGCGAAAAGCAGCGGGCAGCCTCAAAAACGCGCACGCGGTCGACCTTGCGCGCCAGGTTGAAGCGCAGGTTCGCCACCAGACTTCCCATGAGACTCGAGCGCATCACATCGAGCTGGGCCGCAATCGGATTTTCCAGGGCGATCGGCTCGGTATTGCCGCAGAAATCGCTCTCCCACTGAGCCTCAACGAAACTGAAATTCACGACCTCGAAGTACTCGCGGTCTACCAGGATTCGCTTGAGCTCGGAGAGGGGCCTGCGGCCCTCCGGAGCGGCGAGCATGGCGAGCGCCGCCCGCGGCGGCCGGCATGGAATATTGTCGTAGCCATGCAGCCGTGCGATCTCTTCGACCATGTCCTCTTCGATGTCGAGATCGAAACGGTACGAAGGCGGGGTTATTGCAAATTCTCCGGCCGAGCGCGTATGCGGCAGCTGCAGGCGCTTGAGCAAGCCCGCGATCTGCTCGTCGGAGAACTGCACGCCGACGATCTTGCTCACCCGGCTCGAGCGCAGACGCACCGGATTGCGCTGCGGCAACGCTGCAGCGACTTCGCTGATCGGTCCCGCCGCGCCGCCGCAGATGTCAAAAATCAGCTGCGTGGCGCGCTCGATTGCCTCAGGGGTGGCAGCAAAATCCACGCCGCGCTCGAAGCGGAAAGCGGCGTCGCTAGACAGCGCGAAGCGCCGAGCACGGCCCGCGACGGCGGAGGGATCGAACCACGCCGCCTCGAGAAACACCTCGGCGGTCGAATCGGAAACCGCACTCGCCTCACCGCCCATGACCCCGCCGAGCGCAAGCGGCTTCTCTGTGTCGGCGATCAGCAGCACGTCGGGGGTTAATTCAATGTCCTGCCCGTTGAGCAGCCTGAGGCGCTCGCCCTGGCGTGCGCGCCGCACGATCACTTCTCCTTTGATCGCACGGTTATCGAAAGCGTGCAGAGGCTGCCCGAGCTCGAGCATCACGAAATTGGTGATGTCGACGATAGCCGAAATCGAGCGCATCCCGCAACGCTCCAAGCGGCGCACCATCCAGTCGGGAGTCCGTGCTCTTACGTTGACGGCGCGTATGATGCGGCCGCAGTAGCGCGGGCATGCAGCCGTATCCTGGAGCAGGATCTCGCGTTTTTCGTGCAGTGCGGCCTTCGCTGGAGTCACGGCGGGCACGATAAGCGGTGTAGCGGTCAGGATAGCGACTTCGCGTGCGATGCCCCGCAGGCTCAGGCAGTCCCCGCGGTTAGGAGTGAGCTTGAGCGTGATGAGCTGATCATCCAGATCGAGCACCCGGCGCACGTCCGCCCCCGGCCGCGCATCGGCGGGCAAGACAAGCAGGCCGGAATGATCCTGCGAGAGACCCAGGTCCTTCGCCGAGCACAGCATGCCGCTCGACTCGACGCCCCGGACCTTCGCTTGCTTGATTTCCATGCCCGGGAGCCGCGCCCCCAACAGCGCCACAGGCGCTTTCATTCCGACGACGACATTGGGCGCCCCGCATACGATCGAAAGGGGCGCGTCGCCGCCGGTATCGACCCGGCAAAGAGTGAGCCGGTCCGCATTGGGATGCTTGGCGGCCTGAAGGACTTGCCCGATTACGACCTTGTCGAAAGCGGGCGCGACCGGTTCGACCGATTCGACGTCGAGCCCGCCCATGGTGAGCACGTGCGCGAGTTCCTGCGTCGGCATTTTCGGATCGACGAACGAGCGCAGCCAGCTTTCTGGAAATTTCACGTGAACTGGGCGAGAAAACGCAGATCGCCATCGTAGAAAAGTCGCAGGTCGTCTATCCCGTAACGCAGCATCGTCAGCCGATCGGGACCCATGCCGAAAGCGAAGCCCATGTACTTCTCGTGGTCCACGCCACAGGCCTTGAGCACGTTGGGGTGCACTTGACCGCTGCCGGCTACCTCTAGCCAACCGGTTTGCCCGCATACCCGGCAGCCCGCGCCGCCGCAAAATACGCAGCTCATGTCGACTTCGGCCGACGGTTCGGTGAAAGGAAAAAAGGACGGGCGGAAGCGCGTTCGCAGCTTCTCGTCTTCGAAGAACTTGCGCAGGAAATCGGTAAGAACGCCCTTGAGATCCGCGAGGCTCACCGCCTCGTCGATCCAGAGGCCTTCCACCTGGTGGAACATCGGCGTGTGCGTCGCGTCCGAATCGACGCGGTACACCCGGCCAGGCGCGATGATCTTGAACGGAGGCTCGTGATGCTGCATGTAGCGCACCTGGATCGGCGAGGTGTGCGTGCGCAGAAGCAGGTTTTGCCCGGCGCCCTTCAGGTAAAACGTGTCGTGCATCGAGCGCGCGGGGTGGTCCTGCGGCTGATTGAGCGCCGTGAAGTTGTAGAAGTCGGTCTCGATCTCTGGACCGTCCGCCACGTCGAATCCGATCGAGCGAAAAAGCTGCTCGATGCGTTCGAGCGTGCGCGTCGCGGGATGCAGGCCGCCGCGCGCGAGGCCACGCCCCGGCAGAGTTACGTCCAGCGCCCCCCCCGCGAGCCGCGAATCGAGCTCAGCGGCGGCCAGCCCCTCGCGGCGCGCGGCGAGCGCCGCCTCGATCTTGTCTTTCGCTTCGTTGAAACGCGCACCGGTGTCACGGCGCGCGTCCGGCGCGAGCTTGGCAAGCTGCTTCCGCGCTTCGCTCAGTACGCCGGACCTTCCGAGGTAGCGTGCCTTGATGTGCTCGAGATGGTTCACGTCGTTCGTGCCGCTGAACTCGGCGATCGCACTCGAAACAACTTTGTCCAGATCGATCATCTGAGTCGACTACCTCGGCGCTGTGCGCCACCCTTCCTCGGGAGAAGGGTGTTTTCAGTATTACGCGCCGAGTTTGGCCTTTGCCTGGCTCGCGAGCTGCGCGAAAGCGGGCTTGTCGGCTACCGACAGGTCCGCGAGCACCTTGCGATCGACCTCGATCGAAGCCTTCTTCAGACCGTGCATGAAAGCCGAGTATGTCATGCCGTGCTCGCGCACGGCCGCGTTGATGCGCGCGATCCAGAGGGCGCGAAACTGGCGCTTGCGCTGCTTGCGGTCACGGTAGGCATACTGCCCCGCCTTCATCACCGCTTCTTTGGCGATGTTGAAAACATTGCCGCGGCGGCCGCGGAATCCCTTGGCTTGTGCGATGACTTTCCTGTGCTTGGCGCGCGCAGTTACGCCGCGTTTGACTCGTGGCATGGCGGCTCTCCTTTACGCGTAAGGGAGCATCGCGCGGACATGCTGCTTGTCCGTCGCGTGCACCTCCGTGGTTCCGCGCAAATGGCGTTTGTTCTTGGTGGTTTTCTTGGTGAGGATGTGACGCTTGAACGCTTGCGAGCGCTTGATGCTCCCACCGGAGCGGATCTTGAAGCGCTTGGCCGCGCTGCGCTTGGTCTTCATTTTGGGCATTGCACTGCTCCTGTTTTGGCATGGCGGCGGGTGGCCCCAACGGAGCACTTTCGGACCTCGACACCACTTCTTCTGAAACCTGCGGTCGCGCTAGGGCGAAACCTCAGGTTTCGGTTCTTTCTTGGGCTCCTTCTTGGCTTCCTTTTTCACCGGCTTCTTGATTTCTTTCTTGCCCTTCTTCGGAGCCAGCACCATGATCAATTGCCGCCCTTCCATCTTCGGATACTGCTCCACGACCGCATGCGGCTCGAGATCCTGCTTCACACGCTCGATCAGCCGCACCCCGAATTCCTGATGCGCCATCTCCCGGCCGCGGTAGCGCAAAGTGACCTTGGTCTTGTCGCCTTCATCCAGGAACTTGATCAAGTTGCGCAGCTTGATCTTGTAGTCGCCTTCGTCGGTTCCGGGACGGAACTTCACCTCTTTGACGTGGATCTGCTTCTGCTTGAGCTTGGCTTCGTGAGCCTTCTTCGCTTCGCGGTACTTGAACTTGCCGTAGTCCATCAACTTGCAGACGGGCGGCTTGGCGAGCGGGGCGATTTCCACCAGATCGACTTCGGCTTCCTCGGCCATTTTTAGGGCCTGGGCGATCGGCACGATGCCGACCTGCTCGCCGGCGGCTCCGATCAAGCGCACTTCGGGCGCGTTGATCTCGATGTTGATGCGCTGCGTTCTCTCCGTGGCGATGTTGCATCCTCCAAAAAATTAAAAATTAAGCCGTACTCCCCGCTTTAGCCTCGCTGCGGAGGCGGGCGACGAAGTCCGGCAGGAACATCTGCCCGAGGTCTTCCCCGCTGCGGGTACGCACGGCCACCTTTTCGGCTGCCTTCTCTTTTTCGCCGACGATCAGCTGGTAAGGCAGCTTCTGCAAGCTATGTTCCCGAATTTTATAGGTTATTTTCTCGTTCCTCAAGTCGGCTTCGCAGCGGTAGCCGGCCTGCTTCAGGGCGGCCTCGACCCGCTTGGCGTAATCGGTCTGCCCCTCCGAAATATTGAGCACCACCACCTGCACCGGCGCAAGCCACAGCGGCATGGCCCCCGCGTAGTGCTCGATGAGGATCCCGATGAATCGCTCCATGGATCCGACGATGGCCCGGTGCAGCATCACCGGCACCCTGCGCGCGTTGTCTTCGGCGACGTACTGCGCGCCTAGCAGTCCGGGCATGGAGAAATCGACCTGCATGGTGCCGCATTGCCACGAGCGGCCGATGCTGTCTTTCAGGTGATATTCGATTTTGGGGCCGTAGAACGCGCCCTCCCCCGCGAGCATCTCAAAGGCGAGGCCGCTCGATTCCAGCGATGCCTGCAGCGCGCGCTCGGCTTTGTCCCAGAGCTCGTCGGCACCGACCCGTTTCGGCGGGCGCGTGGCAAGCTTGTACACGACGTCGGTGAAGCCCAAGTCGGCGTAAACCTTTTGCAGCAGCGTCGTGTGCGCCGTGACTTCCGGCTGAATCTGCTCCTCGGTGCAGAAGATATGGCCGTCGTCCTGCGTGAACGCGCGGATGCGCATGATACCGTGCAGCGCGCCCGAGGGCTCGTTGCGCGTGCACACGCCGAACTCGCCGTAGCGCAGCGGCAGCTCGCGGTAGCTGCGCAGGCCCTTGTTGTAGATCAGCACGTGGCCGGGGCAGTTCATCGGCTTGATCGCGTAGTCGCGACGCATGTACTGTTCGACCTCCTGCCACAGCGACCAGCCCTTCGGATGCCAGAACACCATGCCCGGGGCTTCCTCCTGAAGATGGAAGAGATCGAGCTGCGTGCCCAGCCGCCGGTGGTCGCGCTTGTCCGCCTCCTCGATCATGCGCAAGTACGCGTCCTGCTCCTCCTTCTTGGCCCAGGCGGTCCCGTAGATCCGCTGCAGCATCTCGTTCTTGGAATCTCCGCGCCAGTAGGCGCCGGCGACCTTCGTCAGCTTGAATACCCTGAGCTTGCCCGTGGAAGGAACGTGCGGGCCACGGCACAAATCGATGAAATCCCCTTCCCGATACAGCGAGACCTCTTCGTTCGAGGGAATCGACGCGACGATCTCCGCCTTGTAGCGCTCGCCGATGGACTTGAAATATTGAACCGCCTTGTCTCGCGGCCAGACCTCGCGCCTCACCGGGAAGTTCTTTTTCGCCAGTTCCGCCATACGCTTTTCGATGGCCTCGAGATCTTCCGGAGTGAACGGCCTCTTGAACGAAAAATCGTAGTAGAAGCCGTTTTCTATCACCGGCCCGATGGTCACTTGCGCTTCGGGAAACAAGTCCTTCACGGCGTAGGCGAGCAGGTGCGCAGTGGAGTGCCGCAGGATCTCGACGCCCTCCTTGTCGCGTTCGGTCACTATGGCGAGCTCGCAATCGTTCTCGAGACGGAAAGAGGTATCGACCAATTTTCCGTTCACCCTTCCCGCGAGCGCGGCGCGCGCCAGTCCCGGTCCGATCGCCTGGGCGACTTCGGCAACAGTGACCGGGCCGTCGAATGACTTGACGGCGCCATCTGGCAGACGAATCTTGGGCATCAGCGTGTTTTCTATATCCGTCTGCGCGTTGAACGGCGCATCGCGTCCGTTCCGACGCGCAGAGTTAAAACGGCAGCCATCGAGGCTGCCGTTTTAACAGTTGGTAGGCGCGATTGGAATCGAACCAACGACCTCATCCATGTCAAGGATGCACTCTAGCCAACTGAGCTACGCGCCTGAGACGTGCCGGATTCTAGCCCAACGGTCCCGCCCGGACAAACCTGTGACACCCGACAATCAACCATGCCAACGTTTCGATCGCGAATCGTAGCTGTAGGGCATGGATTTGAAGACCACGTTCGGACAGGAAATCACATACTCACCGCTCGAAACAAGGTAACCCATGGGCGCTCCGCTCGGACACGTGCTCACCGCCAGGATGTGCTTGGGTACGAGCTTGTCTAAAGCCTCTGGATAGGCACCGCTCTCGCGCTTGTACGCCGAAAGCGCGGAGATCATCCCCACGCCGCGGGTCTCGACGGTCAACATGTCTTTCTCGCCCCCGGTGTAGAGGTCGATCGCAACATACGCCGCCGCGAGAGCGACCGCGATCACGACGAGCAGAACGATTTGGTTTACACCCGCTTGACGATTTGCCGCCTTCATCCCCTGTCCTCCTTGCTAATTGACATCAAATGACCCGCAAATATTACCGCAAGCCGAGCATCTCCGCCGCGTGCTTGCGCGTCGTCGCGGTGATCGCGACCCCGCCCAGCATGCGCGCGATTTCCTCGATGCGTGATTTCTGGTCGAGCACCGCGACCCGGCTCCGCGCGCTGCCGCTTTCGGAGCCTTTCGACACCGACCACTGCTCGCGGGCCTGCGCGGCGACCTGCGCAAGATGGGTAACGCACAGTACCTGACGCTCCCCGCCCAAGGTTCTTAGCTTCCTGCCAACGACTTCGGCCACGGCCCCGCCGATCCCCGCGTCGACCTCGTCGAAAATCAAGGTAGGTACGGCTGCCGCCCGGCTCGTGATCACCTGAACCGCGAGGCTAATGCGGGACAGTTCCCCTCCGGAAGCCACTTTGGCGAGGGCGCGCGGCTCGGCGCCCGGGTTGGTCGCCACCAGAAACTCGACCTGTTCGTTTCCCGCGACGCTGCCGTCGGGCAAAAGCGAGCGCAGCTCCACCTCGAACCGCCCGCCGGACATCGCGAGCTCCTTCATCGCGGCGTTCACCTCGCGGCCGAGTTTCGTCGCGGCCTTGCTGCGCTCGGCCGAAAGCCGTGCGGCAAGCTCGTCGTAGCGCGAGCGTGCAGCCTGCTCCTGCACGGCGAGGGCTTCGAGATCCGCGGTCATTTCCAGATCCTTCAGCCGTACCCGAAGCGAAGCCAGAAGCTCAGGCAGCGCCTCCGGCCGTGCGCGAAACTTGCGCGCCGCATTGTGCACCGCCTCGAGGCGCTGCTCGATTTCGTGGAGGCGCCCCGGATCGAGCTCGATGCGATCGGCGTAATGCCTCAGCGCATAGGCGGCTTCGCGCAACTGTGCTTCGCCTGATTCGAGCACGGTAATGGCATCGCGCAACGATCCGTCGAATTCGGTGAGCGGGCGCAGCCGTGAAAGCACTCCAGACAGCACGCCGAGCGCCGCGTTCTCCGACTCGGAAAGCGAGTCGATAGCATCCCGCACCCCCTGCATGAGGGTCGCCGCATGGGCGAGACGTCCGTGTTCCGACTGGATCGTCTCCCATTCGCCGGGTGCAAGCTCGAGCCGCGAGAGCTCCTCGAGCTGCCAATTGAGCTGCTCGCGTTCGGCATCGCGCGCCGCCGCATTGTTCTCGTGGTCGAGCCTCGCACGGCGAAGCCTTTGCCATTCGCGATGAGCTGCACCCGTTTCCTCGGCGAGCGACGTAAGCCCGGCGTGCGCGTCGAGTACCAGGCGCTGTGCCTCGGGCCTGAGAAGGGACTGGTGCGCATGCTGACCGTGGATGTCGACGAGCCGGTCTCCCGCCTCGCGCATCTGGTTGATTGTCGCAGCGTGGCCGTTGATAAATGCGCGCGAGCGCCCGTTTGCGTCCACCACGCGGCGTAACAGCAGCCGGTTCGGGTCGCCCTCGAGCGCATGCGCGCGCAGCCATTCCCCGATTCCGGGCAGCGAATCGATGGCGAATTCCGCGGTCACGTCGGCGCGTTCGGCCCCGGAGCGCACCTGTTCGCTTCCCGCGCGATCGCCGAGCGTCAACGACAGGGCGTCGATCAGGATTGATTTTCCGGCACCGGTTTCACCCGTGAGGGCCGTGAAACCCGGCCGAAACTCGAGTTCCAGGCGATCGACGATCGCGAAGTCCCGGATCGACAGGTGCTGGAGCATTCGGCAGCTAGAGCACTTCGCTCCAGTGCAGCTTCTGCCGCAACATCGCGAAGTAGCTGTAACCCGGAGGGTGGACGAACTTGACGGTATGCTCCGCGCGCCGGATAAGGACGCGGTCGCCCTCCTGAAGGTCGCATTGCAGTTGCCCGTCGAAATGAAGCCGCGCATCGATCGAGCGCTTCAGGGAGATCTCGATCACGGTGCGGTCGCTGACCATGATCGGCCTGTTGGACAGCGTGTGAGGACAGATCGGCACCAGGGCGAACCCGGGTACGCTCGGCTGCAGTATCGGTCCGTCGGACGAAAGCGCGTAAGCGGTCGACCCGGTGGGCGTCGCGACGATCAGGCCGTCGGCCCGCAGGTCATAGACGAACTCGCCGTCGATGTTTACCACGAATTCGATCAGCCGACCGACAGATCCCTTGTTCACGACTGCGTCGTTGAGAGCGAGGGTCGCGAGCGTGACCGCGCCATCGCGGCGCACTTCGGCCGCGAGCATGGTTCGCTCCTCGATCGCGTGGCGGCCGGCGAGAATGTCGGCCATGGCGTCGAGCATCTGGGGCGAAGCGATGTCGGTCATGAATCCGAGGCGGCCCTGGTTGACGCCCACGAGCGGCACGTGGTGACCCGCAAGGTTCCGTGCCGCATTGAGCATGCTGCCGTCGCCTCCCTGCACCACCACGAGGTCGGCGCGGGCGCCGATTTCATCGTAGTCCGCTATGGGAAAACCGTTGACACGGTTCGTTGCGGCGGTTTCCTTCTCCACCAGCACTGCGCGCCCCTGCTTGCGCAGGTACTCGCCCATCGTCACGAGCGCCGTGGCGACATCGGGGGAGTGGTAGCGGCCGATCAACGCAATGGTGTTGAAAGCGGACATACCGTCATTAAATCATGATGTAGAATCGCGGGCTATGCTGGACCGTCGCGCGCAAATCCTGCTCAAGACCCTGGTGGAGCGCTATATCGCCGAGGGCGAGCCGGTCGGCTCGCGCGCGCTGTCGCGCTACTCCGGTCTGGATTTGAGCCCGGCCACGATCCGCAACGTGGTGGCCGACCTCGAGGAACTCGGCTTCGTCGCGAGCCCCCATACCTCGGCGGGACGGATTCCCACCCCCCGCGGGTACCGCTTCTTCGTCGACACCCTGCTCACGGTAAAGCAGCTCGACCGCGTCGAGATCAACCAGCTCGAAGACAATCTTCATCCGGACCACCCGCAGCGCCTCATCAGCGCGGCCTCGCAGCTCCTGTCCGAGCTCACCCACTTCGCGGGCGTCGTGGTCGCCAGCAAGCGCAAGACTCCTGCTTTCCGTCACATCGAGTTTCTGGCGCTTTCGGACAAGCGCGTGCTGCTGATCATCGTAACACCAGACGGTGACGTGCAGAACCGGATATTATTCACGGAAAAGGCGTACACGCCGTCCGAGCTGACCACGGCGGCAAACTTCCTTAACCAGAACTACGCCGGCCTTACGTTCGACGACATCCGCCGCCGCCTGCGCGACGAGCTGAAGCAGCTCCGGGAGGATATGACGTTGCTCATGACCGCGGCCCTCGATGCCAGCAGCGAGGCCTTGTCCGAGTCGACGGAGAACTATGTCATATCCGGCGAGAGGAATCTCCTCGACTCGCACGAGCTCGCTTCGAACATGTCCCGGCTGCGGGAGTTGTTCGAGCTCTTCGAGAAGAAGACGCTGCTCGTGCAAATCCTCGAGTTGAGCACCCATGCTCAGGGAGTGCAGATCTACATCGGCGGCGAGTCCGGCATCGCGCCGCTCGACGAATGCAGCGTAGTCACTGCGCCCTACGAGTCCGATGGGCAGATCATCGGTACGGTCGGGGTGATCGGGCCGACGCGCATGGCCTACGAGCGTGTGATCCCGATCGTCGACATCACCGCCAAGCTGCTGTCGAGCGCGCTGTCGAGCCACTAGATCGGGAGTCGAGAGTCCGGGAGCGAAGCAGGATCAGCTGCCCTTGTTCCAGACTCGGACTCGCCCGCTCTCGGCATGCGCTATCTCCCCGAGCCGAAACAGGAGCACAGCGCCATCGCCAAGACGGCGGTGCTGCTCGTCAATCTCGGCACGCCCGATGCCCCGACACCGCAGGCGGTACGCCGATATCTGAAGCAGTTTCTGTCCGACCCGCGAGTGATCGAAATTCCTCGGGCGCTTTGGCTGCCGATCCTGCACGGCTTCGTACTCAACACGAGACCGAGGAAATCGGCACGGAAATACGCCAGCATCTGGTCCTCGGAAGGCTCCCCCCTGAAGGTGCATACGGAGAGGCAGGCGCGATTGCTGCGCGGCTATTTCGATTCGCAGATCCGCATGCCGCTCTCGGTCGATTTCGCCATGCGCTACGGCGAGCCCTCGATCCAGGGCGCGCTGGCTCGCCTAAAGTCGGAGGGCTGCGAGCGCGTCCTCGTGCTGCCGATGTATCCCCAATACGCGGCCAGCACGACCGCAAGCACGCTGGATGAGGTCGGAGGGTTTCTGCGGCGAGCCCGTAACGTACCGGAAGTCCGCCTGGTGAAGCACTTTAGCGAGCACCCCTCATACATCGCCGCACTGGCAAATCTCGTGCGCGAGCACTGGGGCCAGTCGGGACGGCCGGACATGCTGGTCATGAGCTTCCACGGCTTGCCACGTTACACGCTTGCTCGAGGGGATCCTTACCATTCCGAGTGCCAAGCGACCGCGCGCCTGCTGGCCCAGAAACTCGAGCTTGCCGAGAGCCACTGGGAAATCGCCTTCCAGTCCCGTTTTGGGCGGGCGGAATGGATAGGGCCCTATACCGTATCCACCCTCGCCGACTATGGCCGGCGGGGCGTGCGCCGCTTGGACGTGATCTGTCCCGGTTTCGTTGCGGATTGCCTCGAGACGCTCGAAGAAATCGGCATCGAGGGCCGAGAGATCTTCCTCGGCGCGGGAGGCGGGGAATTTCACCTGTTGCCGTGTCTAAACGAGCGTGCCGACTGGATTCGTGCCTTGGCCGAAATTGTGCGGCAGCATCTCGCCGGCTGGGTAATCGAATCCCAAAGTCCTGGGCTCGAACAGAACCTCGCCGAAGACAGCCCAAGCCGGGCCGACAGCTCTTGAAATCTCCCCTGAGGGCCCCAGTTAGAGTCGTTAGCGAAAACGGACACGTCTGTGTCCCTTGAGACGTCGAGGCACATCTTGCGGAGAATCTATGCCTGAACCGGACCAGCCGAGCCCGCAGGTTTCGGGCGACACGTCGGGCGATCAGGACGCGGCGATCGCCAAACCGGCGGATGTCGCGCTGGTACCCGATACCTCGGAGCTGCTGCGACAAGCGGAGGCGAAGGCCCAGGAGCACTACGACGCTTGGCTCCGAGCCAAGGCGGAGGCGGAGAATATCCGCAAGCGGTCGGCGATCGAACTCGCGAACGCTTACAAGTACGCGATCGAAGCCGTCGCGGCGGACCTGCTTCCCGTGAAGGACAGCCTGGAAGCGACGCTCGCGGCCGAATCGGCCGCGCTTGAAACGCTGAAAAGCGGAGTCGAGCTTACGCTGAAGCAGCTGAACGCCGTGTTCGCGAAGGCCACCCTCAAGGAGATCAATCCCATCGGGGAGAAGTTCGACCCCCACCGGCACCAGGCGATCAGCATGCTCCCTTCGGAAAAGGAACCGAACACGGTCATCAACGTGCTGCAAAAGGGCTACAGCCTGCACGATCGGGTGATCCGGCCGGCGTTGGTCACCGTGGCCAAGCCCAAAAACGATCAAGCTTGAAGTTGGGGGATTGATCCCCATATCGAAGTTAAGGTTATTTGCGAGAAAATTCAAAAGGAAAGGCCATGGGAAAGATCATTGGAATCGACCTCGGGACGACCAACTCCTGCGTCGCGATCATGGAGGGCGGCAAGCCCAAGGTGATCGAGAACTCCGAAGGCGCCCGTACCACGCCCTCCATCGTCGCCTACATGGAGGACGGGGAAATCCTCGTCGGCGCACCAGCCAAGCGGCAGGCGGTAACCAATCCCAAGAACACTCTCTATGCGATCAAGCGCCTCATCGGCCGCAAGTTCGAGGAGAAGGAGGTGCAGAAGGACATCGCCCTGATGCCGTACAAAATCGTCAAAGCCGACAACGGCGACGCTTGGGTCGAGGTCCGCGGCAAGAAGATCGCCCCTCCCGAAGTGTCTGCGCAGGTGCTGCGCAAGATGAAGAAAACCGCCGAGGACTATCTCGGCGAGGATGTCACGGAGGCGGTGATAACCGTTCCCGCCTACTTCAACGACTCCCAGCGCCAGGCGACCAAGGACGCCGGCCGCATCGCGGGACTGGAAGTCAAGCGCATCATCAACGAACCCACCGCAGCCGCGCTCGCGTTCGGGCTGGACAAGAAGGAAGGCGACCGCAAGATCGCAGTCTATGACCTCGGCGGCGGCACGTTCGACATCTCGATCATCGAAATCGCGGAAGTCGAAGGCGAACACCAGTTCGAGGTGCTTTCCACGAACGGCGACACGTTCCTCGGCGGGGAGGATTTCGACCAGCGCCTGATCGACTACCTCTGCGACGAATTCAAGAAGGACCAGGGTATCGACCTGCGGAAAGACGTGCTCGCGCTGCAGCGCCTGAAGGAAGCCGCGGAAAAGGCGAAGATCGAGCTGTCCTCGAGCGCGCAGACCGAGATCAACCTGCCCTACATCACCGCCGACAAGAGCGGGCCCAGGCATCTCGCCATCAAGGTCACGCGCGCCAAGTTCGAGAGCCTGGTCGAGGACCTGATCGAAAAGACGGTGGAGCCCTGCCGCATCGCGTTGAAGGATGCGGGTCTCAAGGTCTCCGACATCGAGGACGTGATCCTCGTCGGTGGAATGACGCGCATGCCCAAGGTCCAGGAAACGGTGAAGGACTTTTTCGGCAAGGAACCGCGCAAGGACGTCAATCCGGACGAAGCCGTCGCGGTCGGCGCCGGAATCCAGGGCGGCGTGTTGAAGGGCGATGTGAAGGACGTCCTCCTCCTGGATGTCACGCCCTTGTCGCTCGGAATCGAGACGTTGGGGGGTGTCTTCACCAAACTCATCCAGAAAAACACCACCATCCCGACCAAGGCGCAGCAGGTCTTCTCCACTGCCGATGACAACCAGTCGGCGGTGACGATCCATGTGCTGCAGGGCGAGCGCGACGTGGCCTCGGGCAACAAGAGCCTCGGCCAGTTCAATCTGGAAGGCATTCCGCCCGCGGCGCGCGGAATGCCGCAGATCGAGGTCACCTTCGACATCGACGCCAACGGCATCTTGCACGTGTCGGCGAAGGACAAGGCCACGGGCAAGGAAAACAAGATCACCATCAAGGCAAACTCGGGGCTCAATGAATCCGAGATCCAGCGCATGGTGAAGGACGCAGAGGCGCACGCCGCCGAAGACAAGAAACAGCTGGAGATCGTGACGTCACGCAACCAGTTGGATTCGCTGCTGCACTCGGTTCAGAAGTCGTTGAAGGAATACGGCGACAAGCTCACCGCGGAGGAAAAGGCGAAGATCGAGGCCGCGGTCAAGGACGCCGAAGAGGCGATGAAGTCCGAGGACAAGGAGAGAATCGACGCCAAGGCACAGGCGCTTGCGCAGGCGGCGCAGAAGCTCGGCGAGAAGATGTACGCCGAGGCGCAGCAGGCACAAGGCGCACAGGGGGGCGGCGACGCAAAAGCATCGAAGCCGGCGGATGAGGCCGACGTCGTCGACGCCGAGTTCACCGAGGTGAAGGACAAGAAAGGTTAAGCGCCGCGCGTGACTCACGCGGCCTTAACTGGCCGAGTTCGAGCTGACGCGCAAGCGCGCAGCTCAACTCGGCCTTTGCGTATCTAGCAAGGGAAGAGCCGAGCGATGGCGAAGCGTGATTACTACGAGGTGCTGGGCGTCAATCGCGACGCCGACGAGGAGGCCATCAAAAAGGCATATCGGCGCCTCGCGATGAAGCACCATCCGGATCGCAATCCCGACAACCCCAAGGCCGAAGAGCTGTTCAAGGAGGCCAAAGAGGCCTACGAGACACTGACCGACGCCAACAAGCGTGCCGCCTATGACCGCTACGGCCACGCGGGTGTCGATCCGCGCGCGGGCATGGCCGGCGGCGGAGCGGCCGGTTTTTCGGGGTTCGCCGACGCGTTCGGCGATATCTTCGGCGATATCTTCAACCAGGCTCGCGGCGGCCGTTCCTCGGTGTACCGCGGAGCCGACCTGCGCTACAACCTCGACGTCGCGCTGGAGCAAGCGGCACGCGGCACTGAGACCCGCATCCGCATCCCGACCTACGAGGATTGCGAGACTTGCAAGGGTTCGGGGGCGAAACCCGGGACCAAGCCGCGAACCTGCCCGACCTGTGAAGGGCGTGGTCAAGTACGCATGCAGCAGGGGTTTTTCTCCATCCAGCAGACGTGCCCGAAGTGCCAGGGAACCGGAAAGGTCATCACCGAGCCCTGCCCGACCTGCCACGGTGCCGCGCGAGTGAAAAAACAAAAAACGCTCTCGGTCAAGATTCCAGCCGGCGTAGACGACGGCGATCGCATTCGCCTTTCGGGCGAGGGCGAGCCGGGGGTCAATGGCGGACCGGCGGGCGATCTTTACGTGCAGATCCAGGTCAAGCCCCATCCTGTTTTTCAGCGTGACCACGACGACCTGCACTGCGAGATGCCGGTCAGTTTTGCGACGGCGGCGCTCGGCGGAGAAATCGAAATTCCCACGTTGGACGGTGCGGCGAAGATCAGAATCCCCTCCGAAACTCAATCCGGGAAGATATTTCGGTTGCGCGGCAAGGGCATTCGCGGCGTGCGCAGTCGGGAGCACGGCGACCTACTTTGCCACGTCGTCGTCGAAACGCCCGTAAACCTGACCGACCGACAAAGGGAGCTGCTGCGCGAGTTCGAGACGATCAGCCAGAGAGACAGCGACAGACACAACCCCCGCGCCAAGTCCTGGATGGACAAGGTCAAGGAATTCTTCGCTCAATAGCGACGGCAAAGGGAGCCGACCCACGCTTTTGCAGTGTAGAATCGCCGGTACCGGGGATCCTCACAAGGAGGCTGGATGAGCCGTGTGACATTCATCGCGTTTCTAGCGGCGTTTTGCGGACCGGCGTTCGGCGCGACGCCAGGCGTAAGTTCCAAGACCATCCTGCTCGGCCAGTCGGCCGCGTTCTCGGGCCCGGCCGCGCAACTGGGCATCCAGATGAACATTGGAACCAAGGCATATCTCGACTACGTGAATGCGCGGGGCGGGGTCTTCGGCAGAAAGATCGCTCTCAAGACGCGAGACGACCGGTACGAGGCGACCGTGTGCGTCGAAACCACGAAGAAACTGATCGAGGAAGACAAGGTGTTCGCCCTGATATCGTACGTGGGCACGCCGACCACGGGCGCAGCCTTGCCCATCCTCACCGAAGCCAAAGTGCCTCTGGTCGGGCCCTTCACGGGCGCTGAATTGCTGCGCACTCCGGTGAACCGCTACGTGTTCAACGTGCGCGCGAGCTACTACGACGAGACCGAAAAGATCGTCGAGCAACTCGTGTCGACCGGCAACAAGAAGATCGCGGTGTTCTACCAGGACGACAGCTACGGGCAAGCCGGCCTGAAAGGGGTCGAGATCGCGATGGGGAAGCGCAATCTCAAGATCGCCGCTCTCGGCAAGGTCGAACGCAACACGATCAAGGTGGAGGATGCGGTCAAGTCCATCAACTCCGCCCAACCCGACGGCGTCGTGATGATTTCGGCGTATACCTCGATCACGGAGTTCGTCCGGCAAATGAAGCGTCTGGGGAGCTCGACCCAATTTCACAACGTTTCGTTTGTAGGAAGCCAGGCGCTCGCCGACTCGCTCAAGGACGACGGCTATGGAGTCGCAATCTCGCAGGTCGTTCCCTTCCCCTGGAGCCCGAGTGTACCGATCGTCAAGGAATACCAGGAAATAATGGCGAAGTCGGGGAACAAGGACTTCAATTTCTCGAGCCTCGAGGGGTTCATCGTCGCCAAGGTGATGGTCGAAGGGCTCAAACGCGCCGGCAAGGACCTGACGCGCGAAAAGCTCGTCGCAGCGCTCGAAAGCATGAACAATGTGGATCTGGGCGAATTTGTAGTCAATTTCTCGCCGACCAGCCACAGCGGCTCGAAATTCGTCGATCTGACGATGATCGGCCGCGGCGGCAAGTTTCTAAAATAGACGGAAGTGCCGAGAGTTCAGCGGCCGATTTTCCGCGAACGAGGATGAGGAGCAATGACGACAACCCGCGCATTGACCGCGGCAGTTGGGGCTCTGGCCTGCTTGTTCGCTGGCAGCGTAGCTCACGCCCAGGGCGTAACCAAGACAAACATCCTGATCGGCCAATCGTCTCCGTTTTCCGGCAGCAACAAAGAGCTCGGCGACGACATCCGCGAAGGACTGCAGGCCTACTTCAAGCGGACCAACGAGGCGGGCGGAGTCAACGGGCGCACCCTCGAGCTCATCGCGCTGGACGACGCCAACGACGCCAAACGCTCCGGCGAGAACGCAAGGATCCTGATAGAACAGAGAGGCGTGCTCGCGCTGATCGGCTATGCCAGCGCCACCCTGAGCCTCCCCGCTCTCCCGTTCGTCGAAAAGAGCAAGATCGCATTCGTCGGTCCGTTCACCGGCGCGGAGCCGATGCGCGCGTTTCGCCGCAACGTGTACAACATTCGCGCAAGCTACGCCGACGAGCTCGAGAAGATCGTCGATTTTTATACGATAACTGGAATGAAGAAGTTTTCCGTCATCCACTACGACGACGCCATAGGCAAGGAAAATCTCACCGCCGTGGAACTCGCTCTGACAAAGCGCGGACTGAAACCGTCGTCGATCGGGACTTTGAAGCGCAATCAGACGGACTTGGGTGCCGCCGTTTCCGATGTAATCAAGGCGGCCCCGGACGTCGTCATTGCGACCACGCTCTACAAGACCACGGGCGACTTCATCAAGTCAGCAAGAAAGGCAGGATCGGGTGCCCAGTTCGCCAGCATTTCATTCGTCGGCGCGAGCGCGCTGGCCGGCGAGCTCGGCGAACAAGGCATGGGCGTCGTCGTTTCGCAGGTGGTGCCGCCCTACACCAGGAACTCGATCCCCATCGTGAGGGAATACCAAGCGGCGATCGAGAAATCGCTCGGCAAGAAGGAATATTCCTTCACTTCGCTGGAGTCGTACATCGGAGCGAAAGTGCTCGTCGAAGCGATTCGACGCGCCGGCGCCAACCCTACGCGCGAAGGCCTGCTCAAGACACTCGATTCGATACAGAACTTCAACGTCGGAGGATACCTGGTCGATTTCAGCCCGTCGAATCACAATGGCTCCAGGTTCGTGGAGTTGACCGCCATCGGCAAATCTGGAAGGTTTGCGTACTAGCTTCGCTGAGGATTAGTTTCGCCGCCAGCTAGTGCCTTGAGGACCGTCCTCGAGCCCGATTCCCTTCCGAAGCAGTTCGTCGCGGATCTCGTCGGCACGCCGAAAATTCCTCGCACGGCGCGCCTCGTCGCGCGCGGCGATCAGCGCCGCAATTTGCACGTCTGAGATCCCGCCACCGGGCGCCACCTCGGCACGCAGGAAAGCCCCGCTGTCCCGCGCCAGCAGGCCGAGGTGCCCGCCGAGCGCGCGCAACTGGCGCGCGAGCGCCGTTGAGCGCGTGCGGTTGACTTCGTTGGCGAGATCGAAGAGCACTGCCACGGCTTCGGACGTATTGAAGTCGTTGTCCATTGCCTCGCGGAAGCGCTGGCCGTGGATTTCCTCCCAGTCGGGGGCCGCCGCGCCCGGGGGCGCGCCTTTCAGGGCGGTGTAGAGCCTCGCCAAAGCTTGCCGCGCGTCTCCCAGATGTTGGTCGGAGTAGTTGAGAGGACTCCGGTAGTGGGCGCGCACGACGAAGAAACGCAAGACTTCCGGATCGTGTCGCTTGAGGAGCTCGCGGATGGTGGCGAAGTTGCCGGTCGATTTCGACATCTTCTCGTCCTGCAGCTGAACGAAGCCGTTGTGCATCCAGTATTTGACGAAGGGTTCCGTGTCGCTTCGATCCAGGACGCCTTCGGACTGTGCGATTTCGTTCTCGTGATGCGGAAACTGCAGGTCCTGTCCGCCGCCGTGAATGTCGAAATGCGCTCCCAGCAGTTTCGTGCTCATCGCCGAGCACTCGATATGCCAGCCGGGACGCCCGTTGCCCCAGGGCGACTGCCAGAAGGGCTCACCCTCCTTGGCGCGCTTCCACAGGACGAAATCGAGCGGGTCGCGCTTGGTGGTGTCGACCTCGACCCGCTCCCCGGCACGCAGATCTTCGGGCGATTTCCCCGAGAGCTTGCCGTAACCCGGAAACTTCCGGACCGAGAAATTCACGTCGCCCGTTTCCCCGCGATACGCGATGCCTCGCGCCTCCAACCTCCGGATCATCTCCAGCATCTCGGTGATGTGACCGGTTGCGCGCGGCTCGATGTCGGGTTTCTGCACTCCCAGCGCCGCCGCGTCTTCGTCGGCGTAGCGAATGAAGCGCTCGGTCAGAGCAGGAACGGGCTCACCGGTCTCCGCCGAGCGGCGGATGATCTTGTCGTCGATATCGGTAATATTGCGCACATAAGTCAGCGGATAGCCGCGTGCGCGCAACCAGCGCTGTACTATGTCGAACGCGATCATCATCCGTGCATGCCCGAGATGGCAGTAGTCGTAGACCGTGATCCCGCACACGTACATTCTCACCCGTGCCGGATCGAGGGGAACGAAGGCTTCCTCCGCGCGGCTGAGGCTGTTGTAGATTTTCAGCATGGCAGCGAATTCGAGCCGCGCCCGTCTCGTGCGAGCGCCAATGACCCGCATGTCATGATCTCTGAGCAGATCGAGAATTCCGGCGGCATCAAGTCGGACGGCGGCGCGGCTGCCGGAGAGAAAAGGGACAAAATCGAGGAAATTCCCGCAAGGGGCTGATTATTGTAGATTTTACGAGCTTCTTGATAGAATGAGGTGTGCCCCTCGGCTCGAAAAAAGTATAGCACAATGAATTTCATGGCTCGCTCTTTCAGGCAGCTTGCGGTTCCGCTTTTCGCCTTGGTAATTTCCGCGTTGCCTGTTCGCGCGGACGAGCTTCAGGATATCGACCGCCTCTTGAAGCAGGGCCAGCACGCTCAAGCCCTCGAGCGGGTCAATCAATATCTCTCACAAAAGCCGAAGGACGCCAAGGGCCGCTTCATCAAGGGATTGATCCTGGTAGAACAGAACAAAGCGGCGGAAGCGATCGAGGTCTTCACCGCACTCTCGCGCGACTACCCAGAGTTGCCCGAGCCCTATAACAATCTCGCGGTTCTGTATGCCGCTCAAGGCCAGTACGAAAAGGCGCGGCAACAACTCGAGATGTCGATCCGCACGCACCCGAGCTACGCGACCGCGTACGAGAATCTCGGTGATGTGTACACCAAGCTTGCCAGCCAGGCGTACGACAAGGCCCTGCAGTTCGATTCGTCCAACTCCGCGGCAAAGAACAAGCTCTCGCTGATTCACGATCTGATATCGAGCCGCCCTGCGCGCAGCGCGAGCGCCGCTTCGGGAACGCCGACGGAGCCGGCGCCGACGCCGTCGGCAGCGAGGACCGCGCCGGCAAAATCCGCCGAGACCAAGCTGGCCGCAGCAAAGGCGAAATCCGTGGCAACAAAGCCGGCTGAGAAACCGGCGCGCGCTCAAGGCGGCGGCGAGGACGTGCTGCAGACGGTGCTCGCCTGGGCGAGCGCGTGGTCCAAGCAGAACGTGGAAAGCTATCTCGCCTTTTACGCCCAGGATTTCAAAACGCCGAAGGGCGAAGCGCGCTTGGAATGGGAAGCGGCGCGCAGACAGCGCATTTCCAGCCCCCAAAAGATCGAAGTCGTCGTTGAATCGCCCAAGGTCAGGCTCAAAGACCAGAACAATGCGGTCGTCAGCTTCCGGCAGGCGTACCGCTCGGACAATCTAAATATCAGGAGCAGCAAGACGCTGGTCATGGTACGGAACGAGGGGCGCTGGCTCATCCAACAAGAGCGGGCGGGAGGCTGATGTCGAGGCAGACCCTTACCTGCGTTCTCGTCGCGGCCGTCACGTTCGGGGCTCCCTCCACCCTGTCACCGGCAAAGGGTGCGCGCATCGATGTGACGGCAGACGCCCTGCTCGCGGCGGTCTACGAGGAAATCGTTCGGGGACATCTCGATGCGGCGCTTCAGAGCATAGACGGACTGATCCGCGTAAGACCCAACTTTCGCCTTGCTCACCTGATCAAGGGCGATTTGCTGCTCGCGCGCGCCCGGCCCATCAACACGATCGGCGCAGCCCCCAACGTACCCGAGGCGCACATGGACGGACTTCGTGCCGAAGCCTTCGCCCGCCTGCGAGCCTATCGGGAGCGCCCGCCGGCGGACCGTGTACCGCGCTACCTGCTGCAGCTGCGCGAAGATCAAAAGTACGCGGTCGTGGTCGACACGCGCCGCTCGCGACTCTATCTGTACCAGAACGACGGCGGCACGCCGCGCTTCGTCGCCGACTATTACGTGAGTTCGGGAAAAAACGGGGCGCTGAAAGTCCGAGAAGGAGACGAGAGGACGCCTATCGGCGTATACCACGTCACCGAGAGCCTGCCCCGGCAAAAGCTCTCGGACTTCTACGGCAGCGGCGCCTTTCCGATCAACTACCCGAACGAGTGGGACCGCATTCAGGGACGCAACGGCCACGGCATCTGGCTGCACGGGACGCCTTCGAACACCTACAGCAGACCCCCGCGCTCGAGTAACGGCTGTGTCGTCCTCGCCAATTCCGATCTCGACGCGCTCGCGCGCAACCTTCAGATCGGCGTCACACCGGTCATCATCAGCGAGGACATCGAATGGCTGAGCCCCGAGGATTGGGCGAACGAGCGGACGTCGTTCGGGAAGCAGTTGGAACAATGGCGGACCGACTGGGAAAGCCTCGACACGGAACGCTACCTCACGCATTATTCGAAGAGCTTCTCCGCGCCGAACCAGGACCTGGACAGCTGGAGCCGGCACAAGCGCCTCGTGAACGGCGGCAAGACCTGGATCAGGGTCAAGGTGAGCAACGTCGACATGTTCCGCGACCCGGGCAAGGACGGCCTGGTGCTCGTGACCTTCGACCAGGAATACAGGTCGAACAATCTGTCGAATACCGTGAAGAAGCGCCAGTACTGGCTGCAGGAAGGCGGGCGCTGGCGCATCGTCTACGAGGGAACGGTCTGAACCGAGCTTGTCCCCTGCGCCGCCGGCCGAACGGAATCCACCTCCTAGGAGCATCAACATGCACCGCATTTCGACGTTCGTCCTGCTGCTGCTCGCGATCCCCTGCGCGTGGGCACAGAATCCGCGCGCGGAATTCAAGACCAGCATGGGCAGTTTTGCGCTCGAGCTCTATGCCGACAAGGCTCCCAAGACGGTCGCAAACTTCATCCAATACGTCAACAGCGGCTTCTACAATGGCACGATATTTCACCGCGTCATCGACGGTTTCATGATTCAGGGCGGCGGCTTCGAGCCCGGAATGCGCGAGAAGACGACCCGCCCTCCCATTGAAAACGAGGCCGGACTCGCGCTCAAGGCGGGCCTGAAGAACGAACTGGGGACCGTTGCGATGGCGCGCACGCCCAACCCTCATTCCGCGAGCGCGCAATTCTTCATCAACGTCAAGGACAACGGCTTCCTCGACTATCGCGACTCGTCCCCCCAGGGCTACGGATACGCGGTGTTCGGGCGCGTGGTCGAGGGGATGGATACCGTAATGCGGATCGCCAAGGTGCCGACCGCGACCGCCGGGCAACACGGAAACGTCCCGCAGAAGCCCGTGGTGATCGAGTCGGTGAAGCTGAGCGCGGTCAAGTAAGGGAAACGCCATGGTAAGGCTGCACACGAACTTCGGCATCATTGCGCTCGACCTGGACGCCGAGCGCGCGCCGGAAACAGTCAAGAATTTCCTCGCCTACGTCGAATCGGGGTTCTACTCCAACACCGTGTTTCACCGCGTCATCGACGGCTTCATGGTCCAGGGCGGCGGCTTCGAACCGGGAATGAGCCAGAAGTCGACCCGAGGAACCATCAAAAACGAGGCCAGCAACGGCCTCAAGAACGAGCGCTATACGATCGCCATGGCGCGGACCTCCGAACCGCATTCGGCTTCGAGCCAGTTCTTCATCAACGTCAAGGACAACGGCTTCCTCGACCACACGGCCCCGAACGCCCAGGGTTGGGGCTACTGCGTGTTCGGCAAGGTCGTCGAAGGCCGGGACGTTGTCGACGAAATCAAGCAAGTCAAGACCGGAAAGCGCGGCGCTCACGCCGACGTGCCCGTCGAGGACGTGATCATCGAGCGGGCGGAAGTCGTCTAGAGGTCCTTTGGCAGTTTTCTTCATCTCCGATCTGCACCTGAGTGCATCGCGGCCGGAGATCAATCGCGTCTTCTTCGAATTCCTCCGAAGTCCGGCACGCAGGGCGGAATCGCTTTACATCCTCGGCGACCTGTTCGAGTACTGGGCCGGAGACGACGATCTCGGCGAGCCGTTCAACGCGTCCGTCGTCGCGGCGCTTGCGGAGTGTTCCCGCGCAGGCCCCTCCCTGCACGTCATGCACGGAAACCGGGATTTCCTTCTCGGCGCGGACTTCGCCGCGGCGTGCAACGCCGGCCTGATCGGCGATCCGCACAACCTCGATCTGTTCGGCACGCGCACGCTGCTCATGCACGGAGACACGCTTTGCACGGACGACGTCGACTATCAGAGGTTTCGCGCCGAGGTGCGCACCCCCGCCTGGAGGAAGGAATTTCTTTCCCTGCCGCTCGCCGAGCGCAAGGAGCAGATCGGGGCGCTGCGCGCGCGGAGCGAGACGGAAAAGCGCCGCAAGCCGCCCGAGATCATGGATGTCAACCCCGGCGCGGTGGAAGCGATGTTGCGCGAGCACGGTTGTCCGCGCCTGATCCACGGCCACACGCACCGGCCCGCTCGGCACGAGCACCGCGTCGACGGCAAGGTCTGCGAGCGCTGGGTGCTTCCGGACTGGTACGAGTCGGGGGGGGTTCTCGTGTGCGACGAGAGAGGCTGCCGGACTCAAAAACCCTGGGGCGAGAATATCCGATCGTAGCCGCGAACGCCTAGTCCGTGATCGCCTGGTAGACGAGCTGTTTCACGAGCTTGCGGAAATACGCCCGCTGCGGACTCGCCGCCTGCGTCATCAGCACCGCAGTCACCTGCTCCTTCGGGTCCACCCAGAAATAGGTGCCGGCGTAGCCGGCCCACATGTACTCGCCGGCCGATCCCGGCACGCCCGCGACGCCGTCGCCCACGCGCACCGCAAAGCCGAGGCCGAAGCTATAGCCCTTGGTGCCGAGCAGCAGCTCTCCCGGCTGCATCGGCTGCTGCATGAAGTTGCCCAGATGATCCGAGGTCATCAGCTTTACCGTCGTGCGGCTCAGGATGTGCGCGCCGTCCAGCGTACCGCCGTTCATCATCATCTGGCAGAAGCGCAGATAGTCCGCCGCGGTGGAAACGCCGCCCGCTCCGCCGGAGTCGTTCTTCGGTGGCGCGGACACGTCGATCAGGGGAAAGGCACGGCCGGCAAAACGGTCCTTCTCCAGGGACTCCGCAAGGCGCGGCATCTTGGCCGCCGGCACCCAGAAGCCCGAGTCCTTCATCCTGAGCGGCTTGAACAGACGCCCTTCGAGGAAATCCGCCAGGCGCTTGCCCGAGGCGCGCTCCACCACGCGGCCCAGCATGTCCACTGACAGACTGTAGTTCCAGGTCGTGCCCGGCTGGAACGCGAGCGGCACCGTCGCCATCCTCTCGATCTCCTCGGCGGGCGCGACGTTGCGCGCTTCGTAGTCCATGTCCTTGCGGAACACGCCGATACGCTCCAGGCCGTCCTTGACCGGCGCATTCTGCGTGATCTCGCCGTACGCAAGGCCCGAGGTGTGGCGCAGCAGATCCTGCACCGTCATCTGCCGCTCCTGCGGCACGAGGGTATAGGTCGTAGAGCCCGAAACATCCTTGCCCGGGACGCTCACTTGCAGCTTGTCGAAACCCGGCAGGTACTTGCTCACCGGATCGGTGAGCTGGATCACGCCGTCCTCGACCAGCATCATCGCCGCCACCGATACCAGCGGCTTGGTCATCGAATAGATGCGGAAGATCGCCTCCGGGGTCATCTTGGCCGACGCGGTCTGCATCCCGACCGCATCCTGGTAGACGAGTTTGCCCTTCCTCGCCACCATCACCACCGCGCCGCGGAAACTGCCGTCGGCGACTTCCTTCTTCAGCGCTTCCCCGATCTTCGCCAGTCTCGGTGCCGACATTCCCACCTGCTCCGGCTTCGCGACCGGCAGGGGCTGCGCGCCGAGGCTCCAAGCGCAAAATGCGAGCACCAGACCGGCGAGCACCGCGCCGGATCGATTGAACGGTGTCATGACTCCTCCTGTTCTGTTCGGATACTTTCCAGAATCAACGCCCGCTTGGCGTCTTCATATCGTAACGCGCCCTACCCCAACCCCCGGGCGAGATCGTTCTGCAGATCCCGAACCGACTCGAGCCCGACAGCGACGCGCAGCAGGCCTTCGGTGATCCCGGCGCGCGCGCGCGCTTCGGCGCTTATCCGCCCGTGCGTAGTGGTGGCGGGATGCGTGATCGTGGTCTTCGTGTCGCCCAGGTTCGCGGTGATCGAGATCATGCGCGTCGAATCGACAACGCGCCATGCCGCCTCGCGCCCGCCTTTCACGACGAACGAGACGATGGCGCCTCCGGAGCGCTGCTGGCGCATCGCGAGCGCGTGCTGCGGGTGGGACGCGAGCCCCGGGTAGTACACGCGCTCCACGCGCGGATGGGACTCGAGCCACTGGCCGAGCTCGAGCGCGCCCCGCGATTGCGCCTCCATCCGGATCCTGAGCGTCTCTATACCTTTCAGCAGCACCCAGGCATTGAAAGGCGAGAGACTCGGCCCCGCCGTCCGCAGAAAGGAGAAAACAGCGTCCATCACCGGACCGCTCGCGCCCAGCACCGCCCCACCCAGCACCCTGCCCTGGCCGTCAAGGTACTTGGTGGCCGAATGGATCACCAGGTCAGCGCCCAGCTCGAAGGGCCGTTGCAGGGCCGGCGTGCAGAAGCAGTTGTCGACTGCGAGCAGCGCTCCTCCGTCCCGGGCGATTTGCGCAAGGGCCGAAATATCGAAAACTTCGGTCAGCGGGTTGGACGGCGTCTCGAGGAACAGCAAGCGCGTGTTCGGTTTCATCGCGGCGCGCCATGTCGAAGGCTGAGTGCCGTCCGCGTACGCCGTCTCGATTCCGAACTTGGAAAGGACGGTGCTGAACAATTGCACGGTCGCGCCGAAGACTCCGGAGGAGCACACGATGTGATCTCCGCCTTTTAGCGTGGCCATCGCGGTCGCCAGAATGGCCGACATCCCGGAGGCGGTCGCCACGCAGGCCTGCGCGCCTTCGAGGGCCGCGAGCCGCTCCTGGAACGCGGTCACGGTGGGATTGGTGAAGCGCGAGTAGATGTTCCCGGGCGCGTTGTTGCAGAACCGATCCGCGGCTTGCGCGGCGTTCTCGAACACGAAGCTCGAGGTGAGGTAGAGCGCCTCGGAGTGCTCGTTGAACTGGCTGCGATGGATACCGGAGCGCACCGCCAGCGTTTCGATGTCGTAATCCTGCATGTGCAACCCCAAATAAAAAAACCCGTCCAGCTTTCGCTAAGACGGGTCTTCACCACGCTTTAGCCGTATTTATTACGCGCCCGCAAGCTGTCGATCAAATCGGCGCAGTGCGCACCTTACTATCCCGGCGCGGGGATGTCAAATCGTTACGCGGCGTTCAAGTCGAGCTGGTTGTCCTCGGCGTCCTCCACGCTTTCCTGACGGCCGGCGTCGCGCTGGCGTTCAATCGAAGCGAGGTACTCGCTGGTGACGTCTCCGGTGATGTACACCCCGTCGAAACACGAGGTCTCGAACTGCGTCAGCTTCGGATTGACCGCGCGCACCGCGTCCTTGAGCGCGTCCAGATCCTGATAGATGACCGCATCCGCCCCGATCTCGCGCGCGACCTGCTCCTCATTCCGCCCGGTGGCGATGAGCTCGGCACGCGTCGGCATGTCGATGCCATACACGTTCGGAAATCGCACCGGCGGCGCCGCAGAGGCGAAGAACACCTTGCTCGCGCCCGCTTCGCGCGCCATCTGTACGATTTCGCGGCCCGTCGTTCCCCGCACGATCGAATCGTCAACGATCAGGACGTTCTTGTCTTTGAATTCGAGGCCGACGACGCTCAGCTTCTGGCGTACCGATTTCTTACGAATCGCCTGGCCGGGCATGATGAAAGTGCGGCCGATATAGCGGTTGCGGATGAAGCCCTCGCGGTAGGTGACGTTGAGGCCGTGGGCGAGCTCCAGCGCGGCGGGTCTGCTCGTGTCCGGAACCGGGATCACGACGTCGATTTCGAGATGGGGCATCGTGCGCCTGATTTTTTCCGAAAGCTTCCGCCCCATGTGCAGCCGGCTCTCGTACACGGAAACCGCATCCATGACCGAGTCGGGGCGGGCAAGGTAGACGTATTCGAAGATGCAGGGCGCGAGCACGGGTTTGGCCGCGCATTGGCGGCTGTTGAACGTTCCGCCTTCATCGATGAAGATGGCTTCGCCGGGCAGGACGTCCCGCACCAGCTCGAAGCCGAATGCGGTGAGCGCGACGCTTTCGGAGGCGACCAGATACTCGGGTCCCTCGTCGGTGTGATTGCGGCCGAACACGAGCGGACGGATTCCGAACGGGTCGCGGAACGCGAGCAGCCCGTGGCCCGCGATCAGAGCCACCACGGCGTAGGCACCGCGGCAACGCCTGTGCACGTTCGCCACCGCGGTAAAGATGGTCTCGGGGTCGAGCTTCTGGCCCTTTGCGGCGAGCTCCAGCTCGTGCGCGAGCACGTTGAGCAGCACTTCCGAGTCGGAGTTGGTATTGATGTGGCGCAGATCCTGGCGGAACATCTCCTGCTTCAGTACCTCGGAATTGGTCAGGTTGCCGTTGTGGCCGAGGACGATCCCGAACGGGGAGTTGACATAGAAAGGTTGTGCCTCCCCGGCGTTGAACGCCGACCCCGCGGTGGGATAACGGCAGTGTCCGATGCCGGTGCCGCCCGAGAGCGAGCGCATGTTCCGGGTGCGAAACACGTCGCGCACCATCCCGGGACCCTTGTGCATGTGGAACGCCTTGTGCTCCGACGTGACGATCCCGGCCGCGTCCTGGCCGCGATGCTGCAGCAGCAGCAGCCCGTCGTACAGCAGCTGATTGACCGCCGTTTTCGCCACGACTCCGAGAATGCCGCACATCTGCGCTATTCCTCTCGACTCATCGGTACTTCAGGCGTTGCGCCAGGCGCGCGGGCATATAGGGCCGCAGCGCGAGTACCGCGGTCTCGAACGGCCCCGAGAGCGCCGCCTCGCGCCAGAAAGATTCGCGCGGAAGCGGCGTCAGGCCCGCAAGCAACACCACGACGAGCACGATGATCAACCCTCTTACCAGGCCGAAGACCGACCCCAGCGCGCGATCCGCGGGAGCCAGACCGGATGCGCGCACGGCGGACGAAAGCGCGAGCCCGACTATCCATCCGGCTATCAGCACCACGCCGAACACGATCAGGAAGCCTATCAGCGCGCTCATCAACGGACCCAGGCTCTGCGGCAGGAAGCCGGCGACGTGTCCCCCGAACAGCGTCGCCAATATGAACCCGCCGACCCACACTCCGAGCGAGACCATCTCGCGCGCCAGGCCGTGGAGCAGGCTGATCCCGATCGACACGACCAGGACGATCAGTACGCCAAAGTCGAACCATGTCATCGCTGTGCCACCTGCCCGACTTCGAGGCCGAGGGATTTGAGTCGGTCCCGGGCTTTCTCCGCGGCGTCGCGGCTCGCGAAAGGTCCCGCGCGCACGCGCGTTTGCTCGCCCTGCTGGCCTTTGACGCTCTCGGTGTAGCTCTTGATGCCTGCGGAAGCCGCCCGGTCCTGTACCTGCTTCACGTTGTCGGGGTTGGTAAAGGCGCCGAGCGGGACGATGAACCCCTCGTCGTCCAATAGCGCCTGGGCGCGGCGGGCCTCGGCGAGCTGGGTCTTCGCGCGCTCCTTGTCCGCGCTCCTCGCGGCCTCCTTCTTCGCGGCACGGGGCCGCGAGGGCGGTTCAGGCGCGGCTTGCATCGCTTTGTTCGACGGATCCTTCTCAGCCCGCGTCGACTCTCCCTTCAGCGGCGCTGCCGGGGACTGTAGCGGCGGGAGAACCCGGGTCTTGAACGGCCCTCCGTCGGGGCCGGGAATTTGCAGCGTTAGCGCCTGGGGCACGGGCCTGGGCTGCTGGTCCAGAATGACAGGCAGGACCACTACGATGAGCACCACCAGCGCGATTGCGCCGACCAGCCGCCGGCGCGCGCGGCGCTTAAGCAGGTTGGCGTCGTCTGCCAATGGAAAAGACCCCAAATAAGCTGCGAATTCGGACCTTCCTCAAGACCCCTGCCGCGCCCCCCGAATTTCGATCCGGGCGGCCTCGATCCCCTGCATGACGTCGGCCACGGTGTGGAACGATCCAAAGACCACGATTCTATCATTTTCGTTTGCCCGCTTCCGCGCGGCGGCATAGGCTTCTCGAGGGTTGCTGAAGCAAAGCACCCCGCCCGCTGCACCCGCGCTTGCAAGAGCATCGGCCAGCATTTGCGCGCCAGCGCCGCGCGGCACCGAAAGATCGGCTGCAAACCAAGCTGAAATCCTGGCTTTCAGCGCCCGGCAGACTCCTTCGATGTCCTTGTCCCGCAGCATGCCGAAGACACCGTAAGTCTCCGGATAGAAGCCCATCCCGGCGAGGTTCTCCGCGAGCACGCCCGCGGCCTGCGGATTGTGCGCGACGTCCAATACGACCGTCGGTCGACCCGGAAGTACCTGGAACCGCGCCGGAAGCTGCACTTGCGCAAGACCGTTGCGGATGTCCTGCATGCCGACCGGAAGCCGCGCGTGCAGCGCATCGAGCGCGGCGAGGGCCGCGCTCGCATTCGCAAGCTGACGTTCGCCCCTGAGCGCGGGCGGCGCTAGCCCGCCGCGGCGCACGCCCCGCCCCCAAAACATCCATTGCTGCCCTTGTTTCCGATAGCCAAAATCCCGGCCGATCAGCCAGAGGTCGACACCCACGGCGCCCGCGTAGTCGAGAACGCTGCGGGGCGGATCCGGATCTGCGACGATCGCGGGTTTGCCTCCACGGAAAATCCCCGCTTTTTCGTGCCCGATGCGCTCGCGCGTGTCGCCCAGGTAATCCATGTGATCCAGATCGACGGATGTCAACAGCGCGCAGTCGGTATCGAAGGCGTTGACCGCGTCCAAGCGCCCGCCCAGGCCGACCTCCAGTATCACGGCGTCGAGCGCTTCCGCCGCGAAAATCTCCCACGCAGCGAGAGTACCGAACTCGAAGTACGTGAGCGTGATCTCGCGGCGAGCACGCTCGACCGTTTCGAACGCCGCACACAAGCGCGCGTCGCTCAAGGGCACGCCGTCGATGCGAACGCGCTCGTTGTAACGAAGGAGGTGCGGAGAAGTGTACAGACCCACCCTGTATCCGGCGGCGAGCAGAATCGCTTCCAGCATCGCGCAGGTTGAGCCCTTGCCGTTGGTGCCGGCGACGGTGAGAAGCGCCGCCGAACTCGACCTTCCGAGAGCGTCGCGCACTTTTGCCACGCGTTCCAGCCCGAGCTGGACGGATTTCGGATGGATGTGCTCGATGTAGTCGAGCCACTCGGGGAGGCTCCGGCCGGGCATGAAACGGCGACCAGCGATCAGTTTGCCGGGAGGGCCTGCCGCTGCAGGAGGGCAAGAAGATTCGCGAGCTTGTCGCGCATCTGGCGCCGGTCGACGATCATGTCGATTGCACCCTTCTCCAGCAAAAACTCGGCGCGCTGGAAACCTTCGGGGAGTTTCTCGCGCACGGTCTGCTCGATGACGCGCGGCCCCGCGAAACCGATCAGCGCACGCGGCTCGGCAATCACGATGTCGCCGATCATGGCGAAGCTCGCCGACACCCCGCCCATCGTCGGGTCTGTGAGAACCGTGATGAACGGGAGCTTGCGCGCCGTGAGCTGCGTCAAGGCCGCGGTGGTCTTGGCCATCTGCATCAGAGAGAACAACCCTTCCTGCATGCGCGCGCCGCCGGTCGCCGTGACGCACACGAGCGGCAGTTGCTGGTCGAGGCAGGCGTGCACGCCGCGCACGAAGCGTTCCCCCACGGCCGACCCCATCGATCCGCCCATGAACTCGAACTCGAATGCGGCGACGATGAGAGGCACGTTCTTTATCGCCCCCTGCATCACCACCAAGGCCTCGGTTTCGCCGGTGGTTTTTTCCGCTTCCTCGAGTCGATCGGGATAACGCTTGTCGTCCTTGAATTTCAGGCCGTCGACCGATGCGACCTCGACGCCGATCTCGAAGCGCCCTTCCGGGTCGAGAAGGAGGTCGAGCCGTACCCGTGCCGAAATACGGTTGTGAAAGCCGCATTTGGGACAGACATTGGCGTTCTTTTCGAGATCGGTTGCATACAGGACCGCCGCGCAGGAGGGGCACTTGCTCCACAGTCCTTCCGGGACGTTTTTCTTCGCGCCGGTACCAGTGCGGTTGATCTTGGGTGGAAGCAGCTTTTGGAGCCAGCTCATGCGTCGATCGCCTGGCGAATTTCCTTGAGCAAGGTCGCGGCCTTCTTCACGCAGGTCTCGGGAGAGGCTTGCTCCATTTCCCGGATGATTCGGCTGCCGATCACGACGGCGTCGGCGATCTGGGCCACGGCACGCGCGGTCTGTCCGTCGCGGATGCCGAACCCGACCCCGACCGGAAGCCTGGTCTTGCCGCGGATCTCCGGCAACTTCGCGGCAACGTCGTCCAAATCGAGGTGCTTGGCCCCGGTCACGCCGCGCAAGGACACGTAGTAGATGTAACCGCTGGCGAGCCTCGCTACCTGCTCGATGCGCGCCCCGGTGGAAGTCGGTGCAAGCAAGAAAATCATATCGATACCGCGGGCGCGGAGCAACTTCGCGAACTCGACGCTCTCCTCGGGCGGGTAATCGATCACCAGGACTCCGTCCACTCCCGCCCGGCGCGCGGCATCGGCGAAGCGCTCCGATCCCATCGCCTCGATTGGGTTGGCATACCCCATCAGAACGATCGGGGTCGACACGTCACTGTCGCGGAATTCGGAGACGAACGCAAGTACGTCGTCAATCCCGATATGGTTCTTCAGGGCCCTTTCGCTTGAGCGCTGGATCACTGGCCCGTCGGCCATGGGATCGGAGAAGGGCACGCCAAGCTCGATGACGTCGGCTCCCGCCGCAACCAGCGCGCGCATGAGCGGCACCGTCACCTCGGCCCGTGGGTCTCCGGCCGTGACGTAGGGAATCAGGGCCTTTCGGCGCTCGCGTGCGAGGCGCTCGAAAGCAGATTGGATTCTCGACACCGCGGCCTTCATAGCGCCGCAGCGCTACGAATCGAGCCCGTTACCGGTCCGATGTCCGATTTGCACAAACGGGCCACGCGGCGCTTCGCCAGCGCGCAATATTCCGGATTGATCTCGAAGCCGACGAAGCTCCGTCCGTGCTTGAGCGCGGCAACCGCCGCGGTGCCGCTCCCCATGAACGGATCGAGCACGAGACCCTCGGAGGGGCAGCTCGCGAGGACCATACGCTCGACGATCTCGAGCGGCTTCTGAGTAGGATGATCCTCGCGTTCGGGATCCTGCCGGTGAATCCGCGCCACGCTCCACACGTCCTTCGGGTTGTAGCCCACCTCGAGCCATTTCTTGCCTACGAAAATCGAGCGCGTTCGCGCCCGCTTTGTTTCCGCGTCGTAGGGAATGCGCACGCCGTCGATATCGAAGAAGTAGTCCTTCGACCGCGCGAACAGGCCGATCGTGTCGTGGACGGAGGAGAATTTCCGTGTGCTTCCCCCCATGCTCGGCACTTTTCGGTCCCAGACGATCTCGTTCACCATCGTCAAGCGCGTCTTGAGATAACTGAAAACCTCCGGACTGTGTTGCCAGGTCAGAAAGACATAGAGGCTGCCGCTGGGCTTGAGCTTCGGGATCACCGCATCGATCCAGCGCCGGCTGAAGGCGAGATAGGCTTCCCCGCTCAGGCAGTCCGAGTCGTTCCCGTAGTCCTTGCCGAGGCCGTACGGGGGATCGGCGACGATGAGATCCACGCTCGCATCGGGGACGCGAGCGACGCAATCGAAGAGATCTCCGTTGAGGAGCGTTGCGCGCGGGTCGCTCAAAACTGGATTCCGGATTTTGCCGCCACGGTGTGCATGTCCTTGTCGCCCCGTCCCGAGAGATTGACCAGCAGGATCGCGTCCCTCGGCAGCGCGGGCGCGAGCTTCGCCGCGTGGGCGAGCGCATGCGCGGATTCGAGCGCCGGAATGATGCCCTCGCAGCG
Source organism: Betaproteobacteria bacterium (assembly GCA_005881575.1). GTDB lineage: Bacteria > Pseudomonadota > Gammaproteobacteria > Burkholderiales > SG8-39 > VBDM01. Next base: position 38,159 of record VBCA01000014.1, on the reverse strand, counting down.
GCACAAGTCGTGGAACGCGGCGACGGCTTCGCCGTCGTCGATGGTGACGTATTCGGCTCGTCCGGTATCCTTGAGCCAGGCGTGCTCGGGGCCCACACCCGGGTAATCGAGCCCCGCCGAGATCGAGTGCGTCTCGATAATCTGACCGCGTTCGTCCTGAAGCAGGTAAGTGCGATTTCCGTGCAGCACCCCCGGCCTGCCCGCGCACAGCGACGCCGCATGCTTGCCGCTGGCTATGCCGAGTCCACCCGCCTCCACCCCGATGAGCCTGACCGCACCGTACGGGATATAGGGATAGAAGATGCCCATTGCGTTCGAGCCCCCGCCAACACAAGCGATCACCGCGTCCGGTTGCCGGCCGCACAGCTCGGGCATCTGCATCAGACACTCTCGCCCGATGACCGACTGAAAGTCGCGCACCATCATCGGATACGGGTGCGGGCCGGCGACCGTGCCGATGATGTAGAAGGTGTTGTCGACATGCGTGACCCAGTCGCGCATCGCTTCGTTCAGCGCGTCCTTCAGCGTTTTCGATCCCGATTCGACCGGCACGACCGCCGCCCCGAGAAGCTTCATGCGATAGACGTTCTGCACCTGGCGCTTGATGTCCTCCGAGCCCATGTACACCACGCATTCCATGGCGTAACGCGCCGCCACGGTCGCCGCTGCGACGCCGTGCATCCCGGCACCGGTCTCGGCGATTACGCGTCGTTTACCCATGCGTCTTGCGACGAGCGCCTGCCCGACGGTGTTGTTGATCTTGTGAGCGCCGGTATGGTTGAGATCCTCGCGCTTGATGTAGATTTGCGCTCCGCCGAGCATCTGCGACCAACGCTGGGCGTGATAAACCGGGCTCGGGCGACCGACGTAATGCTTGAGCTCGTACTCGAATTCGGCGATGAATTCCGGATCCTTCCGGCACGCCTCATAGGCGCGTTTGAGTTCATCGAGCGCGTGCACCAGCGTCTCGGCGACGAACACGCCCCCATACCGGCCGAAATGCCCCCGCTCGTCCGGAAGCTCATGCATCTTCATGTTTTACCGCTCCGATAAAACCGGCGATTTTCGCCGCGTCCTTGATTCCCTTGGACTCTTCGACGCTGCTCGACACATCGACGGCGTAGGGCTGGGTGCGGCGTATGGCGCCGGCCACATTGCCGGCAGTCAGGCCGCCCGAGAGGATGGTCGGCCTCGCCATGCGCTCCGGCACGAGGCCCCAATCGAACGAGCCGCCCGTTCCACCCCAGAGATCCTCGTGGTAAGCGTCGAGCATCCACGCCGCGGCAGCTCCGTAAGGCGAGAGGTATTTTAGCAAATCCAGCCCGGGCCGAATGCGCGCGGCCTTGATGTACGGCCGGGAGAAGCCCGAGCAGAACTCGGGGGGTTCGTCGCCGTGAAACTGCAGGAGCGTCACGCCGCACTCGCCGATCACGCGCTCGACCTCATCGCGCGAGGGCTTCACGAAAACCGCCACCGTCGCAACAAAGGGCGGAGTGCTGATCACTATGTCGCGCGCCTGGCCGAGGCTCACGCAGCGGGGGCTGGGGCGATAGAAGATCAGCCCGATCGCGTCGGCGCCGTGCGCAGCAGCGGCTTGCGCATCTTCGACGCGCGTGATGCCGCAAATCTTGACCCGCGTTCTCATCGCCCGGATTCCAAGTCGAACGGCATCATAGGGGGAAACGCCGGCAGGCTCCAGCGCGCGTCGTATCTGACCCCGAGGAGATAAAGGCCGTCGGCGGAGAACGTCGGTGCCGCGATCCGCCGGTCTTGCGCGGCAATCAGCTCCGAGATCCATTGTGGCGGTTGATTGCCCTTGCCGATGTACACAAGACATCCGACGATATTGCGCACCATATGATGCAGAAACGCATTTGCGGTGAAATCGAAGAGGAAATACGCGCCGCTCGCGCGTATTCTCGCGCTTTGCATGATCCGCACCGGGGTCTTCGCCTGGCACTCTGCGGACCGAAAGGTGGAAAAATCGTGCTCTCCGACCAGGCAATCGACGGCTTTGCGCATCCTCTCCAGGTCGAGCGGCAGATGAAACCACCCGGTGCGCCCCGCGAGCAGGGCCGGCCGTATCGGGTGGTTGTAGAGGACGTAGCGGTAGGTTCGCGAGAGCGCCGAATAGCGCGCGTGAAAATCCGCGGCAACAGGGGTCGCCCACTGCACGGCGATCCCGTCCGGAAGCAGCGAGTTCGCTCCGCGAACCCACGCCGAATCGGAGCGCTCCATCGAGGTTTCGAAATGCGCCACCTGGGCGCTTGCATGCACACCCGCGTCGGTGCGCCCGGCACCGGTCACTGCGATCGGCTCCCCGCCTATTTTCGAAAGTGCGCGCGCGAGATGATCTTGCACAGTGTTCCCCGAAGGCTGCGATTGCCAACCTTCCATGCCCGCGCCACAGTAGCTCACTCCAATGGCAAATTTCATTCTACGATCCCGAAAACAACGATCGGCGCACGAGGCGCCGATCGTTCAAAGAGACCTCGGTGGAGATCAGCCGAGCGCCTGGAGCATCGTTTGGGCCTGTTGTTGCTGCGCCGAGTCGCCTTCCTTCACCACTTCCTTCAGCAACTCGCGGGCCCCGTCCTTGTCGCCCATCTCTTCGTACGCCTTGGCGAGATCGAGCTTGGTCGCGACTTCCTGCCATCGCGCATCCGGAGCGCTGCCCGAACCGTTGCCGCTGCCGGGCGCGCCCAGATCCAGACTGATGGCGCCCAGATCCACCGAGGCTGCATTGGGCACCTCGGTCTTCTCCTCGCCTCCGCCTGACGGTGTTCCAAGATCGAAATCGATCGCTCCCAGGTTAGAAGCGGGACCTGCAGGACCTGCCGGTGCGGCATAGGACGTGGCGGGTTCCCCCAGCTTTTCGCCCACCGGCAGATCGAAGTCGATGCTGAGAGGCTCCGAAGACGGGATAGCGCTCGCGCCAGCCGCGGTCCCGACGGCTGCCGACTTGTCTCCGCCGAGACCGAGATCGAAATCGAGGCCGGCCGCGGACTCCGCCGAAGGCGTCGATCCAACGCCCAAGTCGAGGTCCGGAAGCGGAGCAGAACCTCCAGATGTCGCCGCGCCGATATCGAAATCGATGTTGAGCGGGGCCGCGGGCTCCAGCGGCGGTTGAGTGCTCGTGCTGAAGGGCGGCATCTGCGTCGCTGTGTTCGCGCTAAAGGCCGGCATCTGGGTGTTTGCGCTGAAGGCCGGCATCTGCGCGGTCTCATTGAACCGCTGCGGTGGTGCGTTTCCCGGGTTTCCCCCGTAAAGGGCATTGTGCGGATCGATCGACAATCCCAGAGCCGCCACCTTTTCCCATTCCGCCCCGCGTCCGGCGGTTGCAGCGCGCAGCTCGTTCGCAGCCGCCTCGAATGACCTCGCGTCTTTTCGATTTGCGTAAATCTCGAGGAGCTTGACGCGAATCGCCTGGCGACTGGAATCCTTGGCGAGCGCGTCTCTCAGGATCTCCTCGGCCTGGGCATCGCGGCCGTAGGCCATATAGACATCGGCTTCAGCGATCGGGTCGATCTCCTCGGTGTCGGCCTTGGCGACGCCACCTTGGCTGAAATCGCTCTGAAGCGAGCTCGAGCTGGTGTCGACGTTGCGACCCCCGGCGCTCCCCAGCACGGAGTCCGCGTCCGAGGGCACGACGCTCATGACGCTGTTCTCGAACTGAGAATTGCGTTTCCTGCGCCAGCGGTAGGCCGCGTAGCCCGCCAGCAAGACCACCGCGACGCCGGTGCCGCCCAGCTTGTAGGGGTCATCGAGCAACTCGTCGACGAAACTCACTTCAACCGCCGGAGGCGCGGGTGCAGCCTTGCCCTTGGGGGCGGCCTTGGCGACGGCGGTCTTCGCGGGTTCCGGCGCCTTGGCGGCAGGCTCGGGAGCCTTTGCTGGCTCGGGCGCTTTGGCGGTTTCGGTAGCCTTTGCCGCTTCCGGGGCCTTTGCCGGCTCCGGTGCCTTAGGCGTTTCGGGCGCCTTGGCTGCGGGCGGCGGCGCTTTCGCGGGTTCGGGGGCCTTGGCCGCCTCGGGCGCCTTGGGTGCAACCTTCGCGGGCTCCGCAGGCTTGGTCGGTTCCACTTTCGCCGCCGGCGCCGCCTTTGCGGGCTCGCCCTTTTGGGCGGCCGCAGCCTTCGCCGCTTCCGCCTGCTGCTGTAACTGGGCTCCAGCCTGGCTCTTTATCTGCGCCAGCTTCTGCATATCCTGCAGATTCCTTTCCAGGAGAGCGATGCGCTCTTGGGCTTCTTTCAGCGCGTTGTCTTTCGCCGCCAAGTCATCGGCCGCTGCGGCGCCCGCCGCCTTGGCGCCCCGCTTGGCGTCGTCGGCGCGAGAGAGACGAAGCTCATCCTTGGGCGGTTCCTTGGATAGCGCCGGTTTTTCTTCCTTGGGTGCACTGATCTGCCCGGATGCCTGACGACTTCCTTGAGACCCGGCGGTCGATGCGACCGCGATTCCGAGCCTGCGGCGATATTCGTTGAAGTCGGCGTACTGGACGGAAACGATGCGGCGCGCTTCAGCCGGCGCCACGGCCGCCGCCGTGTCTTTGTCCGGGATGCTGACGATCTTGCCCGCGCGCAAACGGTTCATGTTGTCGGCGACAAACGCTTCTTTATTCGCGCGGAACAGCGCCACCAGCATCTGCTGGAAGGTCACCCCCTCAATTCGGTTTCGCACGGCAATCTTCGAGAGCGTGTCGCCGCGTACGACCTCGTAGATGTCCGCAACCCCGGACTCCTGGACCAGGCCCGCGGGGGCGGGAGCAGCGGGCGCCGCGTCCACCTGGGAGGACACGGGTTCGGATGGATTCACCTCTGCCGGCAGCACTTCCACTTGCGCCGGCGACGCCGATTCCCCAGCTGTTTCCTGCGCTGGCGGTCTGGTCCCCGTTGGCGTTGCTTGAGCGGGCGCAATCGGTTCTGCGGACGCGGAGTCCTCCGGGGGCTCCCCGAGTGGCACCAGTACAATGGGCTCAGTCGGCGTAAGCGGCTCAGCCGCTCGCGCCGACGCAAGCGGTTCAGACAGCTCGGTCTCCAGCGGCTGCGCGGCTCGAAGCGACTTGAGCTTGGGCGGTCCGGCGTATTCGGGGGGATCGAGCAAGAAAGTGTATTCGCGGACCAGACGTCCGTTCGCCCAATTCAACTCCACCAGAACGTCGATGAACGGCTCGTTGATCGGCGCTCCGGAGCTGAGAGTCATCACATATTGGCCGCTCGGACGCCGCTGAACCGCAAATTTCACCGACATCAACGCCGGATTCAGGTCTATGTTGGCCTGGCGGAACACCTCCCCCGGCGCGAGCCGCGCACCCAGCGTGTCGCCTTCACCTTTCTGCAAGGAAACGATCTCGATTTCCGCCTTGAGCGGCTGTCCAAGCGTGGAGAGAACCGACAACTTTCCCAAGCCCGCTGCCCAAGCGAGCGAAGGCAAAATCAGGCTCACGATTGCCGGCAAACAAATTTTTGAGGCGAACTTCCCCACTTGCCACCCTGAACCTAAGTGGAAACAAATTAAAATACCATCATGGCCTTAGCCTTGCAAGCTCAACTTTCGTCTCATAAATTGCTTCAAGTGACTATTTTTTCACGAGGTTTGCTTGTTTTTCCCCCGAAAAGCCCCGGGAGCGGGAGGAGATCGGACCTTCGAGGGCCCGCTCTTGAAGAAGTCTAGTCCTCGAGCAGGAGGCGCAGCATTCTCCGGAGGGGCTCGGCGGCGCCCCACAGCAGTTGGTCTCCGACCGTAAAGGCGGCAAGGTAGAAGCCCCCATTTTCGAGCGCAAGCTTGCGCAAACGTCCGATCGGCACCTGCAGCGCGCCGCTCACCGCCGCCGGAGTCAGCTCGCGCAGACTTGCCTCGCGCTCGTTCGGAACAACTCTCACCCAAGGATTCGCCTCGCCGAGCATCTGTTCGATTTCGTCCACAGGCACATCCCGCCTCAGTTTGACGGTGAGCGCCTGGCTGTGGCAACGCAATGCGCCGATGCGCACGCAAATGCCGTCGATCGGGATCGGGTTTCCCTCGCGGCCAAGGATCTTGTTGCCTTCCGCCTGGCCTTTCCACTCTTCGCGGCTCTGGCCGTTGCCGAGATCCTTGTCGATCCACGGCAGCAAGCTGCCCGCGAGTGGATACCCGAACTCCCGGCGTGGCAAGGATCCGTCCCGCAGCGCCGAGGCCACGACTCTATCCAACTCGAGGATCGCGGAGGCGGGATCCTCCAGCGACGGTCTGGCGGCTTGGTGCACGAATCCGATCTGCTCAACCAGCTCGCGCACGTGCTCCGCACCTGCGCCGGAGGCCGCCTGGTAGGTCATCGAGGTCACCCATTCGACGAGGTCCGCTTTCAGCAGGCCGTGCATGCCCATCAGCATCAAGCTTACGGTGCAGTTTCCCCCGATGTAATTGCGCACGCCTCTGGAAAGCGCATCCCTGATCACGCTCATGTTGACCGGATCCAGGACGATGACCGCGTCGTCGCGCATGCGAAGAGCGGATGCGGCGTCTATCCAGCAACCCTTCCACCCCGAGGCACGCAGCTTGGGAAATACCTCGTTGGTGTAGTCACCGCCTTGACACGAGATGACGACATCCATCAGCGCGAGCTCCCTCACGCTGTTCGCGTCCTTGAGCGGTGCCGTTTCCTTTCCGATGAATGGCCCGAGCCCGCCCACGCGCGAAGTCGAGAAAAACACCGGCTCCATCAGGGCGAAGTCGCGCTCGGCGTGCATGCGCTGCATCAGCACCGATCCGACCATTCCGCGCCAACCGACGATTCCGACTCGCTTCATCGCATTTCCCGCATGTCCGATCTGCGTATGCTAACGCACTGAGCCTCAAAAAGGTTGCACCGCATCACCCGAGCGCGGCCACCACGGCATCTCCCATCTCCCGGGTGCCAACTCTGCGGGTTCCTCGCCGAAAAATATCCGCGGTGCGATACCCCTGGGCGAGTACTTTCTTCACCGCGATTTCAACACGGGCCGCGACCCGTTCTTGATCGAAGCTGTGCCGGAGCATCATCGCCGCAGACAGGATTGCCGCCAGCGGATTGGCGAGGTCCTTCCCCGCGATGTCCGGCGCCGATCCATGAATCGGCTCGTACAAGCCTTTGCCCTTTTCGTCGAGCGAGGCCGAAGGCAGCATGCCGATCGAGCCGGTGAGCATGGAGGCCTCGTCCGAGAGGATGTCGCCGAACATATTGCCCGTGACGATCACGTCGAACTGCCTGGGATTTTTGAGGAGCTGCATCGCGGCGTTGTCCACGTACATGTGGGTCAACTCCACCGCGGCATATTCCTTGCCGACCGTGCTCACCACTTCCCGCCACAGCTGCGAGGTCTCGAGCACGTTCGCCTTGTCGACCGAGCACAGCTTTCTGTTGCGCTTCAGCGCGGCGCGGAAGCCCGCGTGGGCGATGCGGCGTATCTCCTCATCGGTGTAGCGCATGGTATCGAAGCCTTCGCGCACCCCGCTCTTGAGCTTGCGGATGCCGCGCGGCCGGCCGAAGTAGATGTCGCCGGTCAGCTCGCGCACGATCAGGATATCGAGCCCGGCCACCACCTCGGGTCTGAGCGTGGAGGCATCCGCGAGCTCGGCGAAAACCGACGCGGGCCGCAGGTTGGCGAACAGATTGAGCTCCTTGCGGAGCCTGAGGATCGCGTTCTCGGGGCGTTTTTCGCGCGGCAACGCGTCGTAACGAGGACCCCCGACCGCGCCGAACAGGATGGCATCGGCCTTTGTCGCGAGCTCCAGCGTCGCTTCGGGCAGAGGATCACCCGAGGCGTCGTAGGCCGCGCCGCCGATGGGCGCCTGCTCGATCTCGAACGCAAGGCCCCTCCCCTTCAGCGCGGCGAGCACCTTGACCGCTTCGGCAATGACTTCCGCGCCGACGCCGTCGCCGGGTAGGACCGCAATTTTCATGGAGAGGAGACGACTAACCGAACAACCAGGGCTGTTCGGAGCGGCGCCGCTCTTCGAAGGCGCGGATCTTGTCCGCGTGGCGCAGAGTGAGTCCTATGTCGTCAAGACCGTTGAGCAAGGCGTATTTGCGGAAAGGGTCCATGTCGAAACGCCCCACCTCGCCGCCGTCCGGGGTCGCAACCGTCTGTTTCTCGAGGTCGATAGTGAGCCGAAACCCCGGAAAGGCGGCCGCCTCATGAAATAGGCGATCCACTTCCGCGTCAGTGAGCGTGACCGGCAGCAAGCCGTTCTTGCAGCAGTTGCTGAAGAATATGTCGGCGTAGGACGGCGCGATGAACGCGCGAAAACCATACTCGGCCAGCGCCCAGGGCGCGTGCTCCCGCGAGCTTCCGCAGCCGAAGTTCTCGCGCGCGAGCAGTATGCTCGCGCCCTTGTAGCGCGGCTGGTTGAGGACGAAATCGGGGTTGAGCGGGCGGCCCGCATCGGGCCTGTCCGGCCGGCCCTCGTCGAGGTAACGCCAGGCATCGAAGAGATTGGGCCCGAATCCCGTGCGCTTGATCGACTTGAGGAATTGCTTCGGGATGATCTGGTCGGTATCGACATTGGCCCGGTCGAGCGGTGCGACGACGCCGGTCAGGACGGTAAATCGCTCCATCGAGTCATCTCCACTGACGAACGTCGACGAAGTGGCCGGCGATCGCCGCCGCTGCGGCCATCTCCGGACTCACCAGGTGGGTCCTGCCGCCCGCGCCCTGGCGCCCCTCGAAATTGCGGTTCGAAGTTGAGGCACAGCGCTCGCCCGGATCGAGCCGGTCCGCGTTCATGCCCAGGCACATCGAACAGCCGGGCTCTCTCCACTCGAACCCGGCGTCCTTGAAGATCCGGTCAAGGCCCTCGTGCTCGGCCTGCGCTTTCACCAGGCCCGATCCCGGCACGACCATGGCGAGCTTGACGTTCGCGGCAAGTCGGCGCCCGCGGACGATCGCGGCGGCGGCCCGCAGGTCCTCGATGCGCGAGTTCGTGCACGAGCCGATAAACACCTTGTCGATGCGGATGTCGGTCATGGGAGTATTGGGCCTCAAGCCCATGTAGGTGAGCGCCCTCTCCATGCCCTCCCGGCGGCTTGCGTCCTTCTCCCCGTCGGGATCTGGCACGCGCCCGTCCACGGTGACGACCATTTCGGGGGAGGTGCCCCAGGTCACCTGCGGCTTGATCGAGCGTGCGTCGATCGTCACCTCGTGGTCGAATTTCGCGTCCGGATCGCTCTTCAGCGTGCGCCAATGCGCGACCGCGCGATCCCACAATTCGCCGCGCGGCGCAAAGGGCCTGCCTTTCAGATAGGCGAGGGTCACCTCATCGACCGCCACCAATCCGGCCCGCGCCCCCGCTTCGATCGACATGTTGCAGAGGGTCATGCGGCCTTCCATCGTCAGCGAGCGCACCGTGCCGCCCGCGTACTCGATCGTGCAGCCGGTTCCCCCTGCGATTCCGATTCTGCCGATCACCGCGAGGGCCGCGTCCTTCGCAGTCACTCCGCGCGCGAGGGGGCCCTCCACGCGCACGAGCATGTTCTTCATTTTCTTGGCGAGCAGGCATTGGGTCGAAAGCACGTGCTCGACTTCCGAGGTCCCGATGCCGAACGCGAGGCAGGCGAACGCTCCGTGGGTGCTCGTATGCGAATCGCCGCACACCACGGTCATGCCGGGCAAGGTCGCGCCCTGTTCCGGGCCGATGACGTGCACGATGCCCTGGCGGGCGTCGTTCATCTTGAATTCGACGATGCCGTACTCCGCGCAATTCGTGTCGAGCGTGTCGACCTGAAGGCGCGACACGGGGTCGGCGATCCCTCGGGAGCGATCGGTGGTCGGAACGTTGTGATCCGCCACCGCGAGGTTGGCTGATATCCGCCAGGGCTTGCGCCGCGCGAGCTTCATACCCTCGAACGCCTGCGGGCTGGTCACTTCATGCACCAGGTGGCGATCGATATAGAGCAGCGTCGTGCCGTCTTCCTCGACGTGCACCGTGTGCAGCTCCCAGAGCTTGTCGTAAAGCGTGCGCGCGATCATTCGGCTCGCTGCCCAAAGACAAAATTATACCGGATCGCCCCTTCGTCCCTTCAGCGCCTGCGCGCGGCCTCATAGAGGGGAGCGACCCGCTCCGAGTAGTTTTGGAGATCACTGATTCTGGTTTGGTCCGATGGGTGTGTCGACATCCACTCCGGCGGCTTGCCGCCCCCGAGCTTCCCCATCTTCTCCCAGAGCGAAACGGCGGCGCGCGGGTTGTAACCCGAGCGCGCGGCGAGCTCCACGCCGATGCGATCCGCCTCGGTCTCATGGGTGCGCGAATGCGGCAGCGAGAGCGTCACGTCGAGCACGGTCTGCGTCAGCTGGGCGCCCACATCGCCGAGCCCGAGCGCCGTGCTGAGCACGCTAATGCCGAGCTGCTGGGCCATCTGCTCGCTCGCGCGCTCGCGCCCGTGCTCGCGCAAGGCGTGGGCGATCTCGTGCCCCATTACGGCGGCCAGCTCGTCGTCGGTGGGGTCGAGTTTGGCGATCAGCCCGGAGTAAACAGCGATTTTTCCACCAGGCATGCACCATGCGTTGACCTCCGGCGAGGTGATCACATTGACCTCCCAGCTCCAACGCGGCGCATCGGCGCGGAAGGCAGAAGTGCTCGGGATCAAACGGTTGGCGATGCCGCGCACCCGCGCGACCTGAGCTGAATCCCGGTTGAGCTGGTTTTTCTTGCCGGCCTCGGAGATGATTTTGCCGTAGGCCTCCGCGGCACTCCGATCCATCTGGGACGACGAGACCAGCGACGACATGGATTGCCGGCGCTCGACGCCGACGACGCCGCTTTGGGTCGTTTGTACCGTCTCGCAGGCGGCGAGAGCCATCGCTGCGAAAAGGCAGAACCACACTGAGAATTTCATCTGCTCTCCGAAAGAAAGTATTTTCCACGCCTAGCGGGCGTGATCAAGCCCCGCGACACACGACTCGTATAATGCCAGCGCCCGCCGCCCTGCGTCCGACGGTCCACACATGAGCCGCATCCCCAGAAGCGTATTTTTCTTGCTGTTCACCGTATCCGGATTTGCCGGACTCGTCTACGAGTCGATCTGGAGCCACTACCTGAAACTCTTTCTCGGGCACGCGGCCTACGCGCAGACGCTGGTGCTGGCGCTGTTCATGGGCGGGATGGCGATCGGGTCGTGGTTCTGCAGTCGGTGGTCGGGGGGCTGGGGAAATCTGCTGCGCGGATATGCACTCGCGGAAGGCTTGATCGGGCTTGCGGGGCTTGGGTTCCATCCGATTTTCGTCACGGCAACCGAGACGGCATACGAGAGCGTCCTGCCCGCGCTCGGCGGCGAAACATCAGCGGCTCTGTTCAAATGGGCCCTCGCGGGACTGCTGATTCTGCCGCAATCGATCCTCCTCGGCACGACTTTCCCGCTGATGAGCGCCGGGCTGATCCGTCGCTATCCGGCGGCGCCCGGCGAATCGCTCGCGATGCTGTATTTCACCAACAGCTTGGGGGCTTCGATCGGCGTGCTGGCAAGCGGATTCGTCATGATCGAGAGGCTCGGACTGCCGGGAACGGTGCAGAGCGCCGGAGCCCTCAATCTCGGTCTCGCCGCCGCCGTGTGGCTGTTCGCCGGCGGCACCGAGGAGCCGATGAAGGCTCGCCCCCGAGGCGGGCGGGATTCCGAAGATGCGGCGCCTTTCAGATTCTTTCTCGCGGTTGCGCTCCTCACCGGCGCGGCTTCGTTCGTCTTCGAGATCGGCTGGATCCGCATGCTCTCGCTCGTCCTCGGATCCTCGACGCACTCGTTCGAGTTGATGCTCTCAGCGTTCATCCTGGGGCTGGCCTGCGGGGGCTACTGGGTGCGCCGGCGCATCGACTCGATCGCCGACCCGCTCCGGTTCCTCGGCATCGTGCTGGTGACGATGGGCTTGCTCGCGCTCGCCACGCTGCCGCTCTACGGCGAGATGTTCGGGTTGATGCAGGCCGTGATGAACGCGCTCGCGAAGACGGAAGCCGGATACACGCTTTTCCTGTTCTCGAGCCACGGCATCGCGCTCGCCATCATGTTCCCGGCGACCTTCTGCGCGGGGATCACGCTGCCGCTCATCACCTATGCCCTTCTGCGCGCCGGCCACGGGGAAAAGTCGGTCGGCGCGGTGTATTCCGCCAATACGCTGGGCTCCATTCTCGGCGTATTTTCCGCCGCGCACATCGGCATGCCCTTGCTCGGCTTGAAGGGCCTGATCGCGGCAGGAGCCGCGCTAGACGCGGGCCTGGGCCTCGTTCTCCTGTGGCGCGCTGCCGGAGGGCCGCGCCTGCGAATCGGCGCCGCGGGGCTCTCGCTTGCCTCCTTCGCCGCGGTGCTCGCCAGCGTGCACCTCGATGCCTACAAGATGGCCTCGGGCGTGTTCCGCCGCGGCGAACTCTACTCGGCGAGCGACGCCACCCTGCTCTTCCACCGCGACGGCAAGACGACGACGGTCAGCCTCATGGATTTCGGCACCGACCGGAGCCTGCGCACCAACGGCAAGTCGGACGGCGCGATCAACATGAATCCGGACGGCCCGCGCGTCTCGGACGAAATCACGATGACCCTCACTGCCGCGATTCCCCTGGCTTACCGGCCTAATGCGGCGAGCGCCGCGGTCATCGGGATCGGAACGGGTCTCACGACGCACACACTCCTCGGCTCGAACGCGCTGCGCTCGGTCGAGACGATCGAGATCGAGCCCGCGATGGCCGAGGCGTCGCGGCGCTTTTCTCCGCGCAATGCCAACGCGTTCGCCGACCCGCGCAGCCACATCATCTTCGACGACGCGAAGACGTTCTTCTCGACGCACAACCGCAAGTACGACATCATCGTCTCGGAGCCGTCCAATCCCTGGGTCAGCGGCGTCTCGACCCTGTTCACGGGCGAGTTCTATCGGCTGGCACGCCGCCACCTCAATCCGGATGGAATCCTGGTCCAGTGGTTCCAGATGTACGAGATCGACGCGAGTCTGGTCGCCTCGGTGCTGCGCGCGCTCGGCGAGAACTTTCCGGACTATGCCATTTACGCCGCCACGGGCAGCGACCTGCTGATCGTTGCGGGCGAGACCCGGACGCTCGCGCGCCCGCTCGCCGATATCACCGCGATGCCCGGCGTCGCGAGGGAATTGCGTCGCGTGCACGTGAACTCGATGTGGGACATCGAGGTCCGCCGGGTCGGAGGAAAAAGCTCGCTCGCCCCGATGTTCCTGAGCTATGGCGTTCCGCCCAATTCGGACTACTACCCCTACCTCGACCTGCGCGCGGCAAAGTTCCGTTTCCTGCGCGGGTCGGCCGAAGAGCTCACCGGCCTGCTCGAGTACAGCGTACCGGTCGTTGCTCTGCTCGAAGGACGGAAAGAGGGCGAGCGGGCCGAATCGAGGGTGGACGGCGACGAGTACCTCGAGGCCCTCGAGCTCACCCGCCGCGCGCGCTACGCGAGGGATTTCCTCCTGCTCAAGACCGCGCCGGAGCCCGTCGCCATTCCGCGCCAGTTCCAGAAGGACCTGGAGCTCACGCGCGCCAGGCTGATCGACTGCCGCGATCCGGAGCGCTCCGACATCTGGTTCCATTCGCTCTACCAGCTGGCGCGCACCCTGAACCCGATGCTTTCGCCCGATGACGCGAGAACGGTCTGGGAACGAATCGAACGCGGGCCTTGCAGCTCGCGAGTGGCGCCGGACGAGCGCCAGTGGATCGACCTGATGAAAGCGGTGGGGAGCCGCGTTGCTCCCGACATGGCGCGGCTCGCCGAGGTGCTGCTCGCGAAACCGAGCGACCTTCCGGCCGACCACCGCCAGTACCTGATGGCGGCGGGGATGGCAGGCTATCTCGCGCAGGGCAAGCGCGCCGAAGCGGGCGCGCTGTGGAGCCGCTATCCGAAAGACGCCGACATGACCAAGGACGTGGGCCTGCGACTGCTTTACGCCCACGCGTTCGAGCTCAAATAGCAGGGGCGATTCCTAGCCCGCCTTCCCGGGAATGGGCCTGATCGGCGGCACGACATCGCCGCACTGCGCGCGATGGCGCAGCGCGTGATCCATCAGCACGCAGGCGAGCATCGCCTCCGCGATCGGCGTCGCGCGAATGCCCACGCAAGGGTCGTGGCGGCCCGTGGTTTGTACCGTGGTCGGTTCGCCCTTGCGGTCGATCGAGCGGCGTGGCAGGCGGATGCTCGAGGTCGGCTTGAGCGCGATGCTCACCAGGATCTCCTGGCCGGTCGAGATACCTCCCAACGTTCCGCCCGCGTTGTTCGAGAGAAATCCCCCAGGCGTCAGCTCGTCGCCGTGCTCGGAGCCCTTCTGCTCGATCGCCGCGAAGCCGGCGCCGATCTCCACGCCTTTCACCGCATTGATGCCCATCATCGCCGAAGCGATGTCGGAGTCGAGCCTGCCGTACACCGGCTCGCCCCAGCCGACCGGAACGCCGCTCGCGACGACGTTGACGCGCGCGCCGCAGGAATCACCCGAAGCGCGCAGCTGGTCCATGAACTGCTCGAGCTTGGGCACGATGGCCGGATCAGGGCAAAAAAAAGGGTTCTCGTTGACCGCATCCCAGGACTTGAATGCGATCCTGTTCGGGCCGAGCTGCGCGAGATGCCCGCGAACCTCGACCCCGTAACGCTCGCCCAGCCACTTCTTGGCGATCGCGCCGGCGGCGACGCGGACCGTCGTCTCGCGGGCGGAGGCGCGGCCGCCGCCGCGATAGTCGCGCAGGCCGTATTTCTGCCAGTAGGTGTAATCGGCGTGCCCGGGCCGGAAGGTGTCGGCGAGCGCGCTGTAATCCTTGCTCCTCTGGTCTTCGTTCCTGATGACAAAGCCGATCGCCGTGCCGGTCGTCCTGCCTTCGAACACGCCGGACAGAATCTCGATGCGATCCGATTCCTGGCGTTGCGTGACGTGGCGGGAGCTGCCGGGCTTGCGCCGGTCGAGGTCGCGCTGGATGTCGCTTTCGGCGAGCCCGAGCCCCGGCGGGCAGCCGTCCACGACGCCGCCGAAAGCGGGTCCGTGGCTCTCGCCGAACGAAGTCACGCAATACAGCAGGCCGAAAGTGTTGCCCGACATGAAAATTCTCGCCGAAAATTCTCTCGGAGTTTAGCATAGGGGTCATCGCGAACCTTCGATCGACATGGCAGAAGACGACCCCGACAAGCTGAAGGGCCCCGGCGGATTGACGCTGCGCCAGGTTCACGAGCAGGTGCGGAAATCCGTCGCGCGGGACCGCGAAGCGCAAAAGATGAGGAACGCTCTCGCGCAGAAGCCGAGCCGCTGGCAGCGCTTCGTACGCTACGTGTGGGACGGGAAGCGCGGCTAGTCCGGCGCGGCGATCAGGAGATCGCGCACCACGCCCTCGAGGCCCAGCACCACCCGCGCGAGCCCGTCGTAGTCGAGCTTGTCCGGCGTGTCGCGCAGCGTGTGGTAATGCGGGTAGCGGAAAGGCGCGGTGTCGGTCACCATCACCGCGGGCCAGCCGAATTTCCAGTACGCCCACTGGTCGGACCAGCCGACCCCCGCGATCGATTCGAGCCCCACTGCGCCCTCCGAGGGAAACGCTGCGTGGCGCCTGAACGAGCCGATCACCCGGTGCAGGAGATTTCGCGAGCGCGGGTTGGCGACGAAGCCGACGAAGTCGCCGGTCGACGGGTAGAGCAGGTTGAAGGGAAACGGGTAGCGCTGGCTGCCCTGCGCGTCGCTGTACCAGCCGATGGTCTCCAGGGAGAGCATTGCGACGACTTCCCTCTTCTCGCGGGCAAGGCCGCTCGCGTGCACGAGGCTGCCCATTTTTTCCGTCCCGAACCAGGGCAATTCCTCGTTGACGTAGAACACCAGTCGCATCTCCAGCCCCTCGGCGGGCTCGACCGACTGGAGCAGGCGCGCAAGCTCGAGCAGCGCCGCCACGCCCGAGCCGTTGTCATCGGCCCCGACCGCGCCCTGCGCCGAATCGTAATGCGCCCCGATCACGATGACCCGTGTCTTCCCCGCGCCGGCGCGCCTCACCTCGAGGTTTCGAACCTTCACGCCCGCCGTTTCGAATTCCTGGCGGGAGACGGCGTAGCCGAGGCCCGAGAGCGTCGCCTCGATGTAACTCGCGGAGCGCTCGAGCGCTTCGGGATGCCCGGCGTTGTGCTCTTCGCTCGCCACGGCGACGACGTGCGCCTTCAGATCCGCCGGCAGTTGCCGGTCCCCGCCCGCGAGCGGCTGCAGCGGACCTCGGTGGCGCGCACCGGGCATCGCCGTCATGAACCAGACGGCGAACGCGACGAATGCGACGAGTATCGAGAGGACGGTGAGCGCGATGCGGACTCTCGCGGGCTTCAAGGCTACTCGGGCCAGTTCTTGATGTAGCCCTTGAGCATGCGGTTCTCGAAGTCTTGCTCCTCGAGCACCGCCTTGGCGACGTCGCGGAAGGAAATCACCCCGAGCAGATTGTCGCGGTCCATCACCGGAAGGTAGCGCGCACCGGACTCGATCATGATGCGGCGCAGGTCGTTCACTTCCATGGCGGGGCTCGCGGTGACCGGATCGCGCTCCATGGTGTCGCGGACTCTCGCGTCATCGAGGGCGCCACTGCCCTTGTCCAGAGCCGCCAGAACTTCCTTGAAGGTGAGCATCCCGACCATGCGCCCCTTGTCGATCACCACGAGCGAGCCCATGTTGTGTTGCGACATGATCGAAACGGCCTCGGTCAGCTTGCCCTCGGGCGCGATGGTGAAGAGCGCGTTGCCTTTGACCTTGAGGATTTCGCTCACCTGCATGGGTCCCCCTCTCGCTGCGCCTTTTCCGACACGATAATACTCCCGGAGACCCGTGCGCTCCAACAGGAACGAATCGACGAACGATGCCATTTCGGGCCGTGGCCCGCAGCGCAATCTGGTAAGGTTGCTCTCGGCTGGAGCGACGGAGCTCGAAGACATCCCGTGCGATTCGACTGGTCGAAAATGGGCAGAATGCCGCCGGCGGCGCTCGTCGCGGCCCGCAATTTCGCGCATCACGCGGCGCAATGGCCCGCCAAGGCCGCGCACGCGAACCTGAGCGCGGTCCCCGACGACAGCCACACAGCCTTCACCTGGGACGCGTCGCACGCGGCACTGGTCTCCCGAATGTTGCAGGCGAAAGGCGGCGGGGTCCGCGTTGGAATTCGCATGACGCGGCTCGAGCTGATCGTCACGAGCGGCGACAGCGTGCTCGATGCGTTCCAATTCGACGGCAAGACCGACGCGGCCGCGGGCGCCTGGCTCGACTCCAAGCTGCACGCTCTCGGCCTCAAGCCGGCAGGCGGCGTGAAACTCCCGTACGACTTGTCCGCTCACCCGACCGGCGGCCGAACCCACGAGCTCGGCATGCTGGGCCGGGAACTGGGAGAACTTTCGCGCTGGTTCGGCGGCGCGGCCGAAGTTCTGGAAGAATTCGCGGGGAGGCTCGCCGGCCTGCGGCCCGGTCCCGGTCCGCTGTTGTGCTGGCCGCACCATTTCGATTTGGCGACGCTGGTGCGGCTCGACGCGGGCGCAGGCGAGTCGGCCCGCTCGGTAGGCGTCGGGGTCTCTCCGGGAGACGAGTTCTACGCTCAGCCGTACGTGTACGTGAGCCCCTGGCCGCGTCTTGACGGAGGAAACTTGCCCGCGCTGCCGCCGCCCGGTCATTGGCACACCGAAGGCTTCTTCGGCGCGGTGGCGACCGGCGAGGAAATCCTGGCGATGAAGGATCGCGGGAAGGCGCTCCTCGCGTTCATCACGGGCGCGTTCGAGATCGGCCGCGCCCGGCTGGGGGCCTAGCTATGATGCGTAAACGTGGTGTCGCATTGCTGTTCGCACTCGCGTGCGCGGGGCACGGCGCAGCCGTTCTCGCCCAAGCCTATCCGAGTCGGCCGCCGCGGCTCATCGTCGGCTTCACTCCCGGCGGCGGCGTGGACATCAACGCGCGGGTGCTCGCGTCGAAACTTTCAGAGCTCCTTCCCCAGCAGGTGATCGTCGAGAACCGTCCCGGGGCGGGAACCAATATCGCGAACGAATACGTGGCCAAATCGGCACCCGACGGGTACACGCTCCTCTTCAACAGCCCGGCGGTCGTGATCAACATGTCGCTCTACCGGAACCCGCCGTACGACGCGCTGCGCGACTTCGCGGGCGTATCGGTCTTCTCGGAAAGCACCAATATCCTCGTGGTGCCGGCAACGCTTCCGGCGAGATCGGTGAAGGAGCTCGTCGCGCTCGCGCGCGAGCGGCCCGGAGCGCTCAACTATTCCTCCGCCGGCGCCGGGTCGACGCAGCATCTCGCCGCGGAGCTCTTCAAGCTGCACAGCGGTACGAGCATCGTGCACGTCCCCTACAAGGGCAGCGCGCCCTCGATCGCCGCGCTCCTCGCCGGCGAAGTCCAGCTCTCCTTCATCAACCCGGTCGCGGTCGGCGCGCACCTGAAGTCCGGGCGCCTGCGCGCGCTCGCCGTGGCAGGCGCCAAGCGCAGCGAGCTGATGCCCGAAGTGCCGACGATGAAAGAGGCGGGCGTCGAGGGCGTCGAGGTGCCGTTGTGGTTCGGTCTGCTCGCGCCGGCCGCCACGCCGCGCGAGATCGTGCGCGCGCTCGCCGCCGCGGTGACGAAAGCGGCCCACTCGTCCGACACGCGCAAGCGGCTCCTCGAGCAGGGCGCCGAGGCCGTCGGTAGCACGCCGGAGGACTTCGCCCGGCAGCTGCGCGAAGAGGTGGCGCGCTGGGCCGAGGTGGTGAGGATCTCGGGGGCGCGCGCGGACTGAGATCTAGTCCGGGCGCTGCGTGAAGCTGCGCTCGAACACGGCTTCCGCGATGCGGTTCTTGAGGATCTCGATCGAGCCGCCGGCGATCATCCAGCCGCGGCAGCGCCGCAGGCAGTACTCGACCAGCTCCTCCTGCGTGTAACCGAGGCCGCCCATCACCTGCAGCGACTCGTTCGCGACGTCGAACCCGGCCTGGTTGCAGAATGCCTTGGCGATCGCGGCCTCCTCCGCCGAGGGGAAACCGCGGTCGGCGTTCCCCGCGGCGCGGTAGAGCAGGAGCTGGCCGGCGTCGAGCTTCATTTTCATCTCGGCGAACTTCCACTGCAGCCCCTGGAACTCGCACAAGAGGCGCCCGAACTGCTTGCGCTGCATCGCCCACTGTCGCGCACGCTCGTACGCGTAGCGCCCCAGCGCGAGCGAGCGGGCGGCGTTGCCGATCCGCTCGACGTTGAACCCCGCGATCTGCTTCTTGAATCCGCCTTCTTTCAGAACCACCATGTCGGCGGGAACGAAGACGTTCTCGAAGTAGATCTGCGCCCATTCTTCACCGGACATGAATTTCGAGCGCTGGCCGAAGCGCACTCCCTTCGCCTTCGTATCGACCAGGACCGAGCCGATGCCACTGACGCCCGGGCCGTAGCGCACGTAGGTGAGGATCACCTCCGCGTGAGGCGCGTGCGTAGTGAACACCTTGGAGCCGTTCACTCGATAGCCGTCGCCTTCGGGCGTCGCCGTCGTCTGGAGATCGGTCACCGCGGAGCCCGCTTCCGGCTCGGTCATACCGACCGAGATCACGGACCCGCCCGAGAGCAGGCGTTTCAGATATTTCTGTTTCTGTCCCGGCGTGCCATATTCGGCGAGCACGCGGATCGGTCCGAAGTTCCCCGCCTGCACCACATCGGCGCTTCTCGGACAGACCGAGGCGACGGCCTCGATCGCGATCACCGCGTCGATCAGCGCGCCGCCCTGGCCGCCGTCGGCTTCGGCGATCGTGATGCCGAGCAAGCCCTGCGTCGCCATGAGCTTCGAGACATCCCATGGGTAGTCGGAGGAATGGGCGCGCTCGCGCGCACCCGCGGCGAGATGTTTTTCGGCGAAGCGCCGCGCCGATTCTCGGAACTGTTCCTGCTCCAGCGTAAATCGGAAATCCATCGCGATTTCCGGGCGCCTTAGCTACCGCGGGCAGCCTTGCGAAGAAGCCTGAGGCCTCGATTGACTTTCCCTCGTCCACGTTCGGCGCGCAGGCGAAAGCGCATTTCCGCGTCATGTTCGACGATCGCTAGGGTGGCCATCTCGTCGATCAGCTTGTTCACGCTTATGTTGCGCGCTTTGGCTACCTGCTTCAGCCGCTCGCGCTTCTCCTGAGGAATGCGGATAATCAATGCGCTCATGATTCACCTTTCAGCAAGCGGGCCGGCGTCAGAATCTCGATGTGTGGAAACTTCAGCTGCGGTCCGATACGGTAGTCCCGCACGTTTCGGGTCACAATCGCGGTGGCACCTCCCGCAACAGCCAGCTCGACGACGTGATTGTCGCTTTCATCGCGCAGATTGGGCCGCCACGCATAGTAGACTCGGGTCCATCGGCAGACGCTGAGGAAGACGTCGAGTAGCTCCTCACGTTCGACTGTGTTCAGGCGGCTCTGCGCAAACCGACGCGGCCGATGCAATAGCGATTCATATTCGGAGAATAGCGCCACCCCCATCAGAGGCGCGAACCGCCCTCGCAGGCATTCGGCGATCACCTCACTAGCGGCACCGCCGCCGAGGAGCGCGCCGACGAAGACATCGGTGTCCACCACCACGATCCGCGCCACGCCCAAGATGATTGCATATATGCAATCTCCTCGCAACCGCTCCTTGAGAGCTCCTCAGTCCTGTTCCTTCATGGCCACCAGCCCGTCGACCGCAACAACGCCCTCGCGTTTCACGATCAGCGGATTGATTTCCGCCTCGGCGACCGGACTGCCGGCGATGAGCGCAAGGCGCGAGAGCGCGGCGACGGCCTTCGCGAGCGCGCGCACATCGCCGCGCGGCAGCGCGCGGTAACCGCGCAGCGTCGCGAGGCCCTTTACTTCCGCGATCATCTCCTCCGCCTCGTCCTCGCTCACCGGCGCAAGCCGTAACGCGTAGTCCTTGTAAATTTCCGCGAGCGTGCCGCCCGCCCCGACGAGCGCTATCGGGCCGACGACCGGATCGTCGCGGTAGCCGACGATCGCCTCGGCAAGACCCGATTCCATTTTCTGCACCAGCACAGCGCGAGACGCGGGGACGCGCTCGAGCATCGCGCGGATCCCACGATCGAGCTCCGCTCGGTCCGCGATGCCCAGGCAAACCGCTCCAGCTTCGGTCTTGTGGAGAATATCCGCGGAAAGCGCCTTTGCCGCCACCGGATAGGGAATCGCATGCGCATAGCCTGGAGGCTGCGCGATCGCATGCGCAACCACCGAGATTCCGAGGGAGGCAAGCAGCTTGAGCGCTTGCCTTTCATCGAGGCGCCCGCGTCGGGGCAAGTCGGGGGGCCATTCGGCGGATGCCGCAGCGGCGCGGGTGCGGGGCGAGCGCCAGGCGAAGTACGCCGCGAGCGCGTCGGCGCAGGCTTCCGGCGTGCGAAAGGCGGCGACTCCGCGCTCGGCGAGCAGGGCGAGCGAGCGTTCCGCGTGGGGAGTCAGGAAAACCGCGAGCGGCTTCGCGTTCCTCTTCGAGCGCACGATGGGGTCGACCGCGAGTTGCGGGTGGAACTGCGCCGAAGACCCGACCACCGCCAGGACGCCGTCGCATTGAGGGGACGCGAGCAGATCGTCGAGCGCGGCGGTGTACCGCTCCGCGGTCGCCGTCATCGTGAGATCGATGATCGGCGATTCGGAGTCCGGCGCGACCGTCTCGATGCCGAACGTGCCCAGGCGGTCGACGACGCTCGCGGCGCCGCCCCCGGTGGTGGTCACGACCGCGACGCGCGCGGCGCGCGGCAGGTTCGGCGGCATGCGTCCCGAAAGGAGCGGTGCGATCTCGATGAGCGTCTCGAGCTGATCCACGCGCACGATTCCGCAGTCGCGGAAATAGGCGTCGAGGGCCGCGTCCTCGCCTGCTAGAGCTCCGGTGTGCGAGCGCGCGAGCGCCGCGCCGAGCCGCGAGCGGCCGAGCTTGTACGCGACCACGGGCTTTCCCGCCGCGTGGGCCTTGCGCGCCGCAGCGGCGAGTCTCGCATCATCGCGCACGGTTTCGAGAAACAAGAGGATCACCTTCGTGCCGGGATCTTCGGCGAGCAGCTCGACCAGCTCCCCCGTCCCGATGTCGGACTCGTTGCCCACCGAGACGAGCTTGGCGAAGCCCAGGCCGCGCGCCGCGCCGCGCGAGAGCACGGTGCCGAGCATGGTTCCGCTGTGCGACACGAAGCTCGTCGTTCCCGCCGGCAAGGCGTCCATCTCGAGCACCGCGTTCACGGTGAGCGCCACGCGTCCGGGAACGTCGATGAGCCCCATGCTGTTGGGGCCGAGCACGCGCACGCCGAGTTCTCGCGCGCGTGCGATGAGCCGCGCCTGCCGCGCCGCACCCTCAGGACCGGCGTCCGCGAAGCCGTCGCTGAAAATCGTCGCGACGGGCACGCCGCGCGCCCCGCACTCCTCGATCGCGCGCTCGACCCAATCACCCGGCGTCATGATGAAAGCGTGGTCGATCGCGCCCGGTGCCTCGGCGAGGCTGCCAAAGGCGGGCTCGCCGAGCACTTCGCTGCGCGACGCGTTGATCGGGACGATGCGTCCCGCGTAGCCGTGCTTCTTCAGGAAGCGCAAGGGGCGCGCGCTGTTCTTCGCGGCGTCGCCGGACGCGCCTACGAGCGCTACCGCGCGCGGGGCGAACAGGGCCTGCGCAAGCGTCACAGGCGCGATTCGCGTTCCAGCTTCCACAGTCTGGCGAGGAGCGTGCGAGCCGGCTCTTCCCCGAGAACGGGCGATGCGAGCTCGAGGTACTTGTGCTCGAGCTCGGCGTCGGAGAGCGGCATGTCCGGGTCGCCCTTGCGCGTCGGCTGGAGATGCTCGCCGCGCCGGCCGTCGCGCGACTCGATCGCGACGCGCGCCGCGCGCTGCGCCGGAAACGCGGCATCGAGCGCGGGGTCGAGAACCACCTCGACGCGCCGCATCAGCGAGCGCGTCGCCGGGTCCTGGAGCCGCGCCGGCTCGAAAGCGGCGAGCCGCACGCTGCCGTGCGTGAGCGCCGTCGCGACGAGATAGGGCGTGCTGAAGCGCGCCTCCGCCGCGGTCGTCGGGTCTGCGATCCCCGCGACCTCAAGCGTCGCACGGTAGCCTCCGATGCGCACGCGCGCGATCTCCTCCGCGGCCACGCCCATTCTCTCCTTCAGCGCGAGCGCACCGTCGATGGCCGCGAAGGCGTGGCCGCAGCAAGCGTGGTTCTTGAACGTCATCCGGCAGATGTGGAAATCCTCGCCCAGCGTGGCGAGCGCGCGCTCCCAATCCGGCCCCTCACCCATCGCCCGGCCATACCCGCCTTCGCCCTCCATGATGTCGAGCGCGCCGGTGACGCCGGCGGCCGCGGCGAGCGCCGCGGTGACGCCCGCTTCTGCGGCGCGCCCGGCGTGCATCGGCTTGGACATGGAGTCCGAGCGGAATGCCTGCTGCAGGCCCGCGGAAAAGGTGGCGACCGTGGCGAGTGCGTGCGCGAAGGGGCGGCGCTCGAGCCCGAGCAGCTCGGCGGCGGCGCTCGCCGCGCCGAAGCAGCCTATGGTGCCGGTGTTGTGCCAGTACCTGTAGTGCACGCGGCCCATGGCGGCGGCGATCCGCGTCGAGACCTCGTAGCCGACGATCACCGCGCGCAGGAAGGCCTCGCCCGTGGCGCCTCGCGACTGCGCCACCGCGAGCGCCGCGGCGATGGTCGGCGCGCCGGGATGGTAGATGCCGTCGCGATAGATATCGTCGACCTCGACGGCGTGCGCCGCAGCGCCGTTGATGAGCGCCGCAGTACGCACCCCGGCGAGCCTGCCATCGGCGAGACGCGAAGCGCCCCGGCCGATCTCTTCCGCGAGCGAGCGCTCGAGGAGGGTCGCGGGCGGTACCACCGACCCCGGAAAGAGCGCCGCATGCCAGTCGATCACGGCGCGCTTCGCCGGGTGCAACACCTGCGGCGCCAACGGCTGCCTGCGGTAGCCCTCGGCGAACCCGGCGAAACGCTCGACGACGTGCACTTTAGTCCTTCCCGCGCGCGCTGCGGGCGCGAAAATGGGCCGATCAGACCAGGGTTCCCGCGCGTTTTGCAACGTGGGTCGTTAAATTAAAATCCAAGTGCAGTTCTTATACTTGGTCGGGGATTCCCGACCAAGGGTCCGCTTTCGGGCGGGCGTGGACAGCGTCAGCGAATAATACTACTGTCATGCGCTGCCGTTTGCGGTGCCGGGCCGAACCCCAACGGCCCAAGGGGGGATGGATGGAGAAGAGGGGGCCGCGAGGGGCGCCCCAGAGACTATGCAATACAAGATCGCGATGGAACGCGGTTTTCTGAGGGCGGAATTGTTCGAACGGGAAACCGCCGAGGAAACGAGAAGGTTTTTTCGTGCAGTCGTCTTCGAAAGCGAGAAGCACCGCTGCTCGCGCGTCCTCGTGCACGTGCGCTCGTCGAAGACCCTCTTCACCGTCGAAAGATTCGGGGTTCTCGAGACCTTCAAGAAGCTCGCAGCGGATCCGGCGCACAAAATCGCGCTCCTCGGCGATACCGTTGAGCTGGGCATGTCTCACGATTACGTCGTGTTGCTCGCGCGCCAGCAGGGAATCACTCTTCGCAACTTCCATAACGAGTCGCAAGCCATCGAATGGGTGAGAGACCGGCGCGAGCGGGGTGATCGCCGTCATCCATCGGAACAGTCCATGCGAGCGGCCCCGGAGCGGCGCCAGAGCCAGCGCCGCAAGCCCCCGACGGGCGGCTTGACCGACTTTAGTCCGGCGTAATCCCCGCCTCTTTCATCAGCCTGGACCACTTCGCCTGGTCGCTGCGTATGAAGCGCGCGAACTGCTCGGGGGTGTTGCCCGCGGGCTCGGCGCCGAGGCCCAGCATTTTCTCGCGCACCTCGCTCATCGCGAGCACGCGATTCGCATCGGCGGAGAGCTTCGCCACCGTCCCCTTCGGCGTCGCCGCCGGCGCGAGCAGGCCGAACCAGCCCACGGCTTCGTAGCCCGGCAGCCCCGATTCGGCCACGGTCGCAAGATCGGGCAAGGTCTGTGAGCGCCTCGCCCCGGTGACGCCGAGCGCCTTCAGCTTGCCCGACTGCACGTGAGGCATCACCGTCTGCGCGGGCGCGAACATCAGGTCCACGTGCCCGCCGAGGAGGTCGGTGAGCGCCTGGCCGGTGCCCTTGTAAGGCACATGCAGCAGGTCAACGCCCGCCATGGACTTGAACAGCTCGGCCGAAAGGTGCGAGGCCGCGGCCGTGCCCGAGGAGCCGAAGCTGAGCTTCCCCGGTCTCGCCTTCGCGAGCGCGATCAGCCCGCGGATGTCGGCGGCCGCCACCTTGGGGTTGGCGGTGACGACATAGGGCGACGCCGAAACCAGCGAAACCGGAGAGAACTGGTCGACGTTCTTCTCGGTCAGCGATGCGGTCGAGCTCATGAGGAGCGTATGGCCGTCGGGCGCGGATCTGGCGACGAAATCCGCGCCGATATGGCCGCTCGCCCCGGGCCGGTTCTCGACCACGATGGCCTGCGCCCAGATTCCGGCGAGCTTGGGCTCCATGATGCGCGCCAGCGTATCGGCGCCCCCGCCCGGAGGAAAGGGCACGACGATGCGCACCGGCTTCGAGGGAAAGCCCTGGGAAAGCGCCCCGGCCGCGGAAAAAAGTAACGCGAGACCCGCGAACGCGTCCCAGGCGCGCCGCATCAGTGTGTTACCCAGAGCGCGGCCACAGCACGCCTTGGCTCCCACGGGGAACCGCGCTTATTCCTTTGTAGACGAATTTCTGGACGCGCTTGCCTTCGTAAGTCTCGGTCGTGTAGAGGTTGCCCTTCGAATCGGTCGCGATGCTGTGCACGCCGTAGAACTGGCCGGGCTGGCGCCCGCCGTCGCCGAAGTTGGTGAGCTCTTCCAGCGTCTCGCGCAGCACGACGCGGACCTTTGCATTGCGGCCGTCGGTGAGAAAGATATAGGTCTGCTGCGAGTCCTTCGAGAACGCGACGTCCCACACCGAACCCTCGCCGAGGCTGCGCTTCGCGAAGAAGGCTTCCTTGACGAACTTGCCGTCCGGACGGAACACCTGCAGCCGGTCGTTCATGCGGTCGCAGACGTACAGCAGGCCATCGTTGGCGAGATCGGCGCAGTGCACCGGGTTGCGGAACTGCTTGGCCGGCGGCGCGTCCGGATCGTAGCGGCCGAGATCGGTGTCGTCCGGCCTATTGCCGTATGCGCCCCAATAGCGCTTCATCTTGCCGGTATCGGCGTCGAGCACGGCCACGCGCTTGTTGCCGTAGCCGTCGGCGATGTAGGCTTCGTTCGCTTTCGGATCGACCCAGATCTTCGCCACCCTGCCGAAATTATCAGGATCGTTGCTGCCTTTGTTCCCGCCGAAACGGCCGACCTGCAGCAGGAATTTTCCGTCCTTGGTGAATTTCAGGATGTGGGCGTCTTTTGCCCCGTTGCCGCCGATCCAGACGTTGCCCTTGTAGTCGACGAAAATCCCGTGGTTCGACTCCGGCCACTCGTAACCCGGGCCGGGTCCGCCCCAGTGCCGCAGCAGATTGCCCTCCTGGTCGAACTCGAGCACCGGCGGCGCCGAACGGCAGCACTCGCCGGTGGGCGGGTTCAGCTCCGCGCCCTTCTCCATATTGGAAAGGGTCGCCGCGCCGCGATGAATGATCCAGATGTGGTCCTGGTCGTCCGCCCACACGCCTATGGTCATGCCGAGCAGCCAATGATTCGGCAGGGGCTTCGGCCACAGCGGATCGACTTCGAAAATCGGCGCCTGGACCGTGGGTCCCGAGGTGGCGGCCCTGTTTTCGAGCAAGGCCTGGCAGGCTGCGAGTGCGGCGAGGACTGAAACGAAGGCCGCAGCGATGTGAAGATTGCGCTTGATCTCATTCCTTGTCATTGGCTCCCCTTTTCCTTGTAAGCTCGAGCTGCCGCTATGCTCGACGCTGGGAAAACCGTTGTCAACACCCGGATGATCGTCTCGTGGGCGGCCGCGCTCATCTGGGCGATGCCGTCGCCCGCGGTCGCTCACGACATCCCGAACGACGTGACGGTGCATGCGTTCGTCAAGCCGGAGGGCGAGCGGCTGCACCTTCTCGTGCGCGTGCCGCTGAAAGCCATGCGCGACGTGGACTATCCGAGGCGCGGCGCGGGCCAGCTCGACCTTGCGCTCGCCGACGCGGCGCTGCGGAACGCGGCAACGCTGTGGATCGCCGACAGCGTCGAGCTGTACGAAAACGAAGTTCGCCTCGCCTCGCCGGGGATCGTCGATGTCCGCGTGTCGCTCGAGTCCGACAAGTCCTTCGCGTCCTACGAGCAGGCGCTCGCGCACCTCGCCGGCCCGCGGCTGCCGAGCAACATGGAGCTCTACTGGGAACAGGGACTGCTCGACGTCCTGTTCGAATATCCGATCGGCTCGGACCGCTCCGACTTCTCGCTCCGGCCCCGTCTCGAGCGGCTGGGCCTGCGAACCACCGTCGCGCTGCGCTTCCTGCCCGCAGCCGGCGGCGTGCGCGCCTTCGGCCTGCACGGGGATCCGGGCCTGGTCAGGCTCGCTCCGCGCTGGCACCAGGCCGCCTGGCGCTTCGTCGAATCCGGATTCTTCCACATCCTGGAGGGGACCGACCATCTGCTGTTCCTGCTTTGCCTGGTGATCCCGTTCCGCAAGTTCGGGCAGCTCGTCCTGCTGGTCACCTCGTTCACGGTGGCGCACTCGATCACCCTCATCGCGTCCGCCTACAACCTCGGGCCCGACGCCCTGTGGTTTCCGCCGCTCATCGAAACGCTGATCGCGATTTCCATTCTGTACATGGCGATCGAGAACGTCCTCGGCAGCAACGTGGGGCGCCGCTGGATGATCACCTTCGGGTTCGGCCTGGTCCACGGGTTCGCTTTCTCGTTCGCGCTCCGCGAAAATCTGCAATTCGCCGGGTCCCATCTGTTGACCTCGCTCCTGTCGTTCAATCTCGGCGTCGAGCTCGGTCAGCTGCTCGTGCTCGTGCTCCTCGTCCCCGCGCTGGGAATCCTGTTCCGCTACCTGGTCGCGGAGCGCCTGGGAACCATCGTTCTGTCGGTGCTCGTGGGCCATACGGCCTGGCACTGGATGACCGAGCGCGCGGAACGCTTGAGCAAGTTCCCGTGGCCGGCGCTCGACGCCTCGCAACTGGCGGTCGCCATCCGTTGGCTCATGGGGGTGCTCATCCTCGCGGGCCTCGCCTGGTTCGCGCGCGGCGCGTTGCGCGAGCGGGCGCGACGGCGGCAGCATCAATCGACCCCGGTCCCCAAGTAAAGGCTACACTTACGAGAAGGGGCCCGTCGGGGCCGGCAGGAAAGGGGTGTCATGACTAAGCGAAGAAGGGCCAACGGGTACGCGCGGCCGGTCAGAACGAAGCGCGACTACGAACGCGCGGCTAGCGTCGCCAAGCGCCTCTCCAGTCAGGCAGACAGGGATTCCGCCGCCGAGCTGCGCCTGCAATCGCTGCTCCGGCAACTGGATAAGTTCGACGAGCTGGAGGACGAGGCGGGCGCGGACGACCCGGCAGACTATCCCTATTCGGGACCTCGCAGGCGCTGGTCGGACAGCGAGTCCGGGGATAACTGACGCTTTAATCCAGCTTGCGGCCCTTCGCATTCCAGTTCCGTTCGAGGTTTTCGATCAGCGCCGGGCTGAAGTGGCAGTAGGCTTGCTCGAGCGCGTACAGGGCGAAATAGTTCCGGAACAGGTCGAAGGGCTCCTGGGCGATGCGCAGCGCGCGCCGGTTCGCGCTGGCGCTGACCACGCCGGAACCGGTGAGTTTTTCCACGACCCGATCCATCGCGCCGTCCATGTCGGACTGCGGGACCACTTCGTCGCAGATCAGCCGTCCTTCCGCGCTATCGCATTCGAAACGGCGCTCGGCCATGATCGCCTGGCGCGCGATGCGGTCTCCAACGAAGCGCGGCAGGCGAAGGTTGGCCGCGCCCGGAATGATGCCCTCCTTGCGCGCGGGCAGGCTCATGAACGCGTCCTGCGCCGCGAGCACATAATCCATGACGAGCAGGTACTGGCAGTGCCCGCCGATGGCGAACCCCTCCACCACCGCGACCCAGGGCTTCTCCCGCGTGTTCCCGGTAACGTCGTCCGGCGCGGCGTCCGGCCGCGCCAAACCGCGATAGATCTTGTTCACGATTCCCAGGTCGCGCTGCAGGTACCAGATGAACGGCACCTTGCCGCGGTAGAGGTGCGTGAGGTTGATGCCGCTGCCGAGCACGCGGCGTCCCCGGTACTTTCCGCTCTCCACGATATCGCCGCGCAGCACGCAGAGCTGGCTGAGCGGATCGAGAATCGCCAGGTCGACCGCGATCTCGGCCGCATCGAGCGTGCTTGCGTCCTCGGCATTGAGGTGGCGCGGGTTTTTCTGGATCACGTACGAGGCCTTCCCTCCGCCAAACACTTCGGCCGCGCCCAGATCCACGCGCCCGCTCCTTCCCATGCCCGAGAGGTGTTCGGCGGTCTTGGGGTGAGGCAGCAGCATCGCGTGACACAGGTGGCGTCCTGCGCGTGGATTCGCAAGAACCGCGGAGACGAAGATCCCCTGGTCGATTTCGTGCCCTTCCTTGTCGCGCTGCAGGAGCTCGGACTCGGCTGCGACCTGCGCTCGCGTCGGAACGAGCCCCGGTACGAGCGATGCGGCGTCGTAGACGAGCTGCTCCACCCGGACGAAGCGAGAGCGATTCCGCGTGAGCCGGTCGTAGACGGCTTCGACGTGGGCGGAGAGGAAGCGGCCGCGCGCGTCGCGCGCGGCCTGCTTGATCTGCTCGGCCGCCAGCGCCTGCTCTGCGTTGCGCGCGGGCTTGGCGGGCAGGCGCGCGAGCAGCACCGCGCTCGCCTCCCAGAACCGCGCGTAGCGCGTGCAGTCGCCGGCAAAATCGCCGGTGTCCTGGGGCGCGGCCTCTTGAACAGGTGCCGTCAAAGCGTGCTCCTTCAGACCTTGGGCCGCTTGTCGATGACGCGGACCGCTTTGCCCTGCGAGCGCTGAACGGTCCCGGGTTCGACCACGCGCACTGTCGTGCTTATGCCGATGGTGCCCTTGATCAGCCGCTCGACGTCCTGCGCGATGGGGCTCGGCGTCTCGGGCCGGCGCTCCACCACGACGTCGAGTTCGTCCAGGTGTCCGTCGCGGCGGATTTCGAGCACGTAATGGGGCGCGAGCCGCTGCTTGAGCAGAATCTCCTCGATCTGCGAAGGGAATACGTTGACGCCGCGGATGATCAGCATGTCGTCGCTGCGCCCGGTGACGCGCTCCATGCGGCGCATGCTGCGCGCAGTGCCGGCCAAAAGGCGCGTGAGATCGCGCGTGCGGAACCGGATCACCGGCATGCCGATCTTGGTGAGCGAGGTGAGGACGAGTTCGCCGTCCCGTCCATCGGGCAGCCCCTTGCCGCTTTGCGGATCGATGATCTCGGGATAGAAGTGGTCCTCCCAGATCGTCAGCCCGTCTCGGGTGTCGACGTGCTCGCTTGCGACTCCCGGCCCGATCACCTCCGACAGCCCGTAGTGGTTCAGCGCGGCGAGGCCGAGGCGCCTCTCGATCTCATCGCGCATGCTCTCGCTCCACGGCTCCGCGCCGAAGATCCCGACGCGCGCCGAGCACTGCGCCGGGTCGAGTCCCTGGCGCGCGAACTCGTCGGCGATCACCAGCGCGTAGGACGGCGTGCACATGAGGATGCCGGGCTTGAAATCGCACATCAGCTGCACCTGCCGCTCGGTCATGCCGCCGCTCACCGGGACGACGGTCGCGCCCAGCGCCTCCGCGCCGTAGTGCGCGCCCAAGCCTCCGGTGAATAGGCCGTAGCCGTAGGCGACGTGAACGATGTCGCTGGATCGGCCGCCGGCGGCGCGGATCGAGCGCGCCATCACCGCCGACCAGGTGTCGATGTCCTCCTTCGTGTAGCCGACGACGGTGGGCTTGCCGGTGGTGCCGCTGGAGGCATGAACGCGCACGATTCTGTCCATGGGCACCGCGAACATTCCGAAGGGATAGTTGGCGCGCAGGTCGGCCTTGGTGGTGAACGGAAACTTCGCGAGGTCTGCGAGCTCTTTCAGATCGCCGGGGTGGACGCCCGCAGCGTCGAATGCCTTGCGGTAGTGCGGCACATTCTCGTACGCGTGCTTGAGCGTCGAGCGCAGCCGCTCGCGCTGTAGGGCGCGCAGCTCGTCGACTCCCGCCTTCTCGATCGGCTCGGGTTGATCCATTGCGCCCATCGGGTCCCCTGCATTCAATGGTGCCCGCATCGAGGGCCGCCAGGCAAGTCTATCTAAGCGGCCTCAGCGCGTTGACCTTTTCAGCGACCGCGGCACATGCTGTGATGAGATCTGCGACGATACGTTCGTCGATGTTGAGATCCCCCTCGTACTCGCCCAGGTTGCGGATCTCGTGGCCCTTGGCGAGCACACGCCAGACCTCCGGTCCCAGTCCCAGCGTGTGCGGCAGCACCTGGAAAACAATGTAACGGTTCGCCGACCGGAAGCCGCAATTGCGAAGGGCCGCAAGACACAGCGCGTGTGCAGGGTTGTAGACGAGATCAAAGCGCCCTTCGAGCGAATTGGTGCGATTGCCGGCGTCCTTGAGCCGCGCGAGGCCGGCCCGCTTGAGTCCTTCGAACTCTTTCGCATCCGGCCGCTCGATCGAAAGAGGTTTCCCCGGACCGACAAGCCGCTCAAGCGCCGAGGTCACGTTCGGCACCGATGACCCAGACCTTCGGCTGGTCGAGCACGCGCTTCACGAAAGCATTGCCCGTCTTTGCACGCCTGGCCAATTCCTTCCGGCTGTACACGATCGGATTGACGGCTCGGCCGAGCTTCGCGCCGGCGTCCTCCAATACACCGAACACGTCGGCGTAGGTGAGCTTGTCGCTGACAACCATCAGGTCGATATCGCTGCGCGAAGTATCGCGCCGCTTCGCTACAGAACCGTATACAAAGGCCGCGGTGATGCGCGGTGCGAGCGGTGCAAGCGCCTCGCGCAAAGGCGTCGCGAGGCCGACAGTCTTGCGGACAATTCCGACCAGCTCTTCGTACAACGGGGACTCGGGATTTGCCTGGTAGTGCTTCTGCGTTCCGAGCCGGCTGACCATGACCAGGCCCGTCGCCTCCAGCCGCGCCAGCTCGCGCTGGACCGCGCCCGAACCGGCGCCGGTCCGACCGATCAGCTCGGTTGCGTAGAAGCTGCGCTCCGGCTGGCCGAACAGAAGCGCGAGCACGCGTTGCTGCGTGTTCGAGAAGAGCGCATCGGCGAGGCTTTCGCCCCGCGTACGGCTTGCAGTTGTCTTCGCTCTACCCATTTCGGGCATCTTACTACCCAATTTAGGCATGCTCAAGTCCACCCGGAACGCTCTGCGAGAATATAACGATTCCGTAATACCACCCGCCGGAAGCTCCACTCCAGGCGCGAAGCTTGAAAAATGAATTCAGTGATTTTACTGCGCGCTCACTTCATGAATCCCGGCAGCCAGGTGGCGATCGACGGGAAGGCGACGACGATGGCGAGCAGCGCGACGAGCGCCACGTTGAAAGGGAGCACGCCGCGGAACACCGTGCCTATCGTCAGGTGGCGCAGCAGGCTCTTCACGACGAAGATGTTCATCCCCACCGGCGGGCTGATGAGGCCGATCTGGACGACGATCACGATGATGATGCCGAACCAGACGGGGTCGAAGCCGAGCGCCGTGACGACGGGAAAGAACAGCGGCACCGTGAGGAGGATCATCGACAGCTCCTCCATCGCAGTGCCGAGCACCACGTAGACCGCGCAAATCGCGACGATCACGAGGATCGGGTGCAGCGCGAACTGGGTGACGAAGCCCTTCAGGTCCGAAGGCATCGTGGTGTAGTTGATGAAGTTCGCGAAGATCAGCGCTCCGATCAGGATCATGAACAGCATCGAGGTGGTGCGCACGCTCTCGATCAGAACCTCGACGAACACCCTCCAGCCGAGCGCCCGGCGCGCCAGCGCGAAGAGGAGCGCACCCCCGGCGCCGATTCCCGCGCCCTCGGTCGCGGTGAAGACACCGGCATAGATCCCGCCGATCACGACGAGGAACAGCAGGACCACCGGCCATACGCGCCTGATCGCCTCGAAGCGCAGCGCCCAGGAGCTGCGCTCGCCTGGCGGGCCGGCCCGCGGATCGCGCCAGGTCATCCACGCGACGGCGAGGCACAGGAGCAGCGTCGCCACGATGCCCGGAAAAATTCCGGCAGCGAAGAGCTTGCCGATATTGGTCTCGGTCATGATGCCGTAGATCACCATGATCACCGAAGGCGGGATCAGGATGCCGAGCGTCCCGCCCGCGGCGATGGAACCGGAGGCGAGCGTG
Source organism: Betaproteobacteria bacterium (assembly GCA_005881575.1). GTDB lineage: Bacteria > Pseudomonadota > Gammaproteobacteria > Burkholderiales > SG8-39 > VBDM01. The sequence goes on along the minus strand of VBCA01000014.1, from coordinate 4,911 downwards.
TCCTTGTAGCCGAACTTGCGCATCGAAGGGTAGGCCACCTTCGCGAAAGTCGCGGCCGTGGCGATCGAAGAACCGCAGATCGCCCCGAAGCCCGCGCAGGCGACGATGGTGGACATGGCGAGGCCGCCGCGCTTGTGGCCGAGGAAGGTGTAGGCGGCGTGGTAGAGCTCCTCGGACATGCGCGCGCGCACCACGAAATTGCCCATGAGGATGAACAGCGGGATCACCGACAAGGTATACGCGAGGCCGGTCTCGTAGGTGGTCTGCGCGATCATCGATGCGGCCGCGCCGAAATTCACCTTCAGGGCGAAGCCGAAGAAACCCACGATCCCCATGGCGAAGGCCATCGGGACGCGCAGAAAAGCGAGCAGCAAAAAGGCGGCGAGCCCGAGCAGCCCCTCGGTCATGCGGGGGGCTGCCCGGTGTCGCCGGGAATGTGGCGATGCGGCCGGCGGAGGAGCGTCACGATGAGAGCCACGGCAGTGAGCGCCATAAGGATCGCCATGGCGTAAGTGAGCCAGGCGAGCCTGAATTGCAGCTGCGAGGTGGTCTCGCCCGCGCGCTGGAGGTCCGCGGCGCGCAGCCACAGGCGCCAGGCAAGGCAGCCGGTGCAGGCAGCGCCGATCAGCGAAGCGAGCGCGTGCTGGATGCTGAACAGCCAGTCCGGCGTCACCGGATCGAACAGGTCGACGGTGATGTGATCGCCGCGCAGGGTCACGAGCGGCAGCCCCGCGAAGATCAGCGCGGCGAGCAGCACCTCGGTGAGCTCGAAGCCGCCGGTGATCGGCTTGTTTAGGAAATAGCGCCCGACCACGTCGACGCAGGTGAGCAGCATCAGGCAGAACATCAGCGTCGCGGCGACGTAGCCGAGCAACGGCACTAGCGCGCGGTCGAACCAGTCGAGCGGCTGGCGGGATTTCACGCGAGCTCGCGGCGCCGCGGTCGCACGGCGGCTACTTCTTCTGCAGCTTCGCGATCTCGGCGCGCAGCGCCTTCAGCACCGCCTCCCCGTCGACGCCCTTGGGCCTCGCCTTCTTCTCGATCCATTCGCGCTCGAGCGGGTCGGTCTTCGCCTTGATCTCGGCGCGGAACTGGGCGCTCGCGACGACGATCGGAATCTTGGCTTCGCGCACCGCCGCCTCACCTTTCGCGTCGGCCGCGTCCCAGGCCCGGCCGGAGCGGCGCGCGAGCGCCTCGCCGAGGAGCGGCTGGATCGCCCTGCGGTCGGCTTCCGGGATCTGATTCCACTTTGCCTGATTCGCGATCCACGCGAAGCTCACGTTGTAAAGTCCGCCCGGAACGTAGGTGACGTGCTTGATGAGCGGAACGAGCTTGAACGAGAGCGGCGACTCCTTGGGGAAGAACAGGCCGTCGGCGACACCGGTGGAGAGGAGCTCGTAGCTCTCGGGGGCGGGCTTCAACATCGGCACGGCGCCCAGGTTCCTGGTGATCTCGTTCACCAGGCCGCCGCCGACGCGGATCTTCAGCCCGTCGAGGTCCTTGAGCGCGCCGATCGCGCGCTTGGTGTTGTACATTTGTCCCGGGCCGTGCGTGAAGACCGAAAGCAGCACGACGTCCCTGTGCTCGTTCGCCCCGGCGAGCATGCGCTCGTAGATCCGTTGATAGGCGACCGCCGTCACTTCAGCGGTATCGCCCATAAACGGGAACTCGGGTGCGTCGGTGAGAGCGAAGCGGCCCGGCGTGTAACCGTGCGTGATGAACGACAGATCCATCAGGCCGTCCTTCACGCCGTCGAAGGTCTGCACCGCCCCTACGGGCGCCTTGGGCAGGATGTTGCACTTCACGCGGGCCGCGGTCGCCTTCTCGATGTCGGCGCAGAACGGCGCGAGCATGGTCGCCGTGAGCGGATGCCCGGGCGGCACCCACGAGCTCGCGTTGAGGATCACTTGTGCCGCCGCAGGGGCCGCTGCGACGAGCACAGCCAGTCCGAGCCCGCGTATCGATATCACGATTGCTTTCATGACTTCCTCCGACGTGAATTATGTGGCACGTCCGCGGCGCTCGACCAGGCCCGGCGAAACGATGTGGGTGCGCAGCGTCGCGATGCCCTCGATCGAGCATTCGACCACGTCGCCGGGTTTCAGGAACAATTCCGCCGCGTTCGGCTTGCCCACGGCGACTCCGCCGGGGGCGCCGGTTGCGAACATGTCGCCCGGCTCGATCGCGATGTAGCGCGAGAAATGCTCGAGGAGGTCGGGCAGCTTCCAGATCTGGTCGCGCGTGTTCACACGCATGCGCTCCTCGCCGTTCACCGAGCAGGTCATCCACAGGTCGTAGGGATCGCGGATCTCGTCCATCGTCACGATCTCGGGCCCCAGGGGTCCGAAGCCCGTGATGTTCTTGGCGGTCCAGAAGCGCGAGCCCGAGGCGACCTCGCGCTTCTGAAGGTCGCGGCAGGTGAGATCGTTCAGGATCGTGACCCCGGCGACGTAGTCGAAAGCGTCCCGTTTCCTCGCGCCCAAGGCGCGCCTGCCGATGACGAACACCAGCTCCGGCTCGTAGTCGAGGCTGACGATGCCCTCGGGCCGCGCGACTCGCGCGTTGTGGCCGCACAGGGAGGAGTTGAGCTTGATGAACCCGGTCGGCTCCTGCGGCGTCTCGGTCAGCAGGTCGTTCCTCTTCAATTCATCGAGGTGCGTGCGGTAGTTCTTCCCGGCGCACAGGAACTTGTCGGCGTCGGGGACGGGCGGCAGGTAGCGAATCTCGCGCTCATCGAACAGGGCCGCGGCGAAGCCCGCGGGGTCCGCGCGCGCCTCCGTCGCGAGCTTGCGCACGCCCTTCATCGCCGAATCGCCGGCGGCGAGCAAGTCCCTCATGCGGGCAGGCGGGGCCGGTTCGCCGGCGACCCCCGCGGCCGCGGCCAGATCGAGCACCTGGCGCGCGACCCGCGCCCCTATCCGTGGAGAGCCCGTGCCGCGCACGGAAAAAGTGATCAGGCGCACGCTCGGACCGGAATGAACGCTACCGGTTTTTCCGCGCCGCCAGCTTCTCCGCGGTGATTTCCGGCTCCATGCCTTGCGCTTCGGCGGCGTCGAAATTCAACTCGACCTTGATGCCGTTCGGGTCGAGCATGAACAGCTGGTAGAGCGCCTGCCCGTTCGCGCGACGTTCGCTGAACTCGATCGCGTGGCGGCGCAGGTGCGCCAGGGTCTCGCTCAGGCCCTTCGCGCGGAACGCGATGTGGTCGATCGCGCCCGTGCCCGCGCCCGCATCCTGCGCGAGGCGCCCGAGGTAAGCCTTCTGCTCGTCGCTCGCGTGCTTCGCGCTCCGGCTTATGTGGACGACGTCCACGCCGCCGAGGTACATCCAGTACACGGGAAACCCGAAGTCCGGGTGCCAGCCCTCCTGCATGCCGAGCACATCGCGGTACCAGTCGCGCGTCGCGTCGATCTCGTCGGAGAGGACGAGGTAGTGCTCGATGTGGGAGAGGGGCATGCCAGGGCCCGCTAGTATTTCTTGATGTCCTGGTGCGCCACCATCACCATGTAGACGAGCAGGAACGAGAACAGCATCGCGCTCCACAGCGAAAAGACCGAGAAGCTTTGGCGCAAGTCGAGCAGCGCCACGCCCGCAAAAAAGAGGAACACGTCGATCAGCGTAATGTCGAGAACCAGCACGACGAGCTTCGCCGGCCGGGTGTTGAGCAGCTTCTGGCATGCCGAGAGCGCCGGATTGCTTGGAAATTTCGCAACGAGCATGCGCGTCGTCCACCAGATCACCGCGAGCACGCATTTGGCGAGCGCCGCCGCGAGCACCGCGTCCTTGAACGCCTGCGGCGTGAGGCTCCACTGGCTGATGATGAAGTTGAAGACGACGACGATATTGGAATACATAGGATTCGGTCCTTTTCTAGTGCGCTTCCGAGCCCGGACGGCCGCCCAGGCCGTCCCCTTCCGGATCGCTCATTCCAATTTCTGGGCGCCAGTGTAAGCTCTCTGCAGGATTAAGTGTGAGGTGCCTCATGAAACACGAAACTGCAGTCATGGGGCAGGCCATGAGCCTGCGGACCGGGGCCTACTGGATGCCCTTCACCCACAACCGCTACCTCAAGAAAAACCCCCGCTCGAGAATCCTCGCGCGCGCCGAGGGCGCGTACTACACGACCGCCGAGGGCGCTCGCCTCTTCGACTGCGTCTCGGGCATGTGGTGCTGCCCGCTAGGCCACGGGCACCCGAAGATCGCCGAGGCCGTGGCGCGGCAGGTGAAGGAGCTCGACTACAGCCCCGCGTTCCAGATGGGGCATCCGAAGATCTTCTCCCTCGCCGAGCGGATCGTCGAGCTCGCGCCCGCGGGAATGGGCCAGGTGTTCTTCGCCAACTCGGGCTCCGAGGCGGTGGACACCGCGCTCAAGATCGCGGTCGCGTACCACCGCATGAAGGGCGAAGCTGCGCGCACGCGCCTGATCGGAAGGGAGCGCGGCTATCACGGCGTGGGCATCGGCGGGATTTCGGTCGGCGGCATCGCGTCCAACCGCAAGATGTTCGCGCCGCTCCTGCTGCAGGGGGTCGACCACCTGCCGCACACCTACAACGCCGCCGAGATGGCGTTCTCGCGCGGCCAGCCGAAGTGGGGCGCGCACCTGGCCGATGAGCTCGAGCGCCTGGTCGCGCTGCACGACGCATCGACGATCGCCGCGGTCATCGTCGAGCCGATGCAGGGCTCGGCCGGGGTGATCGTGCCGCCGGCAGGCTACCTTGAGCGGCTGCGCGCGATCTGCGACAAGCACGGCATCCTGCTCATCTTCGACGAGGTGATCACCGGTTTCGGGCGCCTGGGCGAACCCTTCGGCGCGCAGCGCTTCGGCGTCGTGCCCGACATGATCACCTTCGCCAAGATCGTCACCAACGGCGTCATCCCCATGGGCGGGGTGATCGTGAAACCCGCGATCTA